>LBYD01000010.1:7685-8136 GCA_000995965.1 Candidatus Moranbacteria bacterium GW2011_GWC2_40_12 | reverse complement strand
GTGCCGGCTGTTGTAATGAAGTTGAGGAGTGTAGTGACCCTTACTTTGATCCTTGGAAAAATAAGTATGTACAGGATTGTGGCCCGGTGTGTATTGATCAGCGGGTGGAGTATGGCTCCTGTGTTTCACCATGTACTTCGACGGCTCCCAGTGGAGTGACATTAAATACTCCAGGTAATGGTGAGGTGACAACGACGAGTGTACCTTTTTCTTGGAATGCGACTGCGGCTTGGGGGAATGAATGTACGGGAACAACTAGGAGCTACAACTTGTGTGTAGGGACAAATGCCACCAATCCTTGTACGGGAGGGAGTGCTTACAACACATCAGACGGTACTGCTCCTCTGACGAATTACACAGCAACGGTTTCGGTGGGTACCAAGTATTGGAATGTAAAAGCTACGAATAAAAGTGGAACAGTTTCGCCTTCATCAGAAATTAGAAGTTTTTG
>LBYD01000010.1:0-7677 GCA_000995965.1 Candidatus Moranbacteria bacterium GW2011_GWC2_40_12 | reverse complement strand
GCTTGTGACGCAAACCATGAGCACGCGAGAACCTGCAGGGAAGACTGTGGTACTGATGATTGTGCCGGCATCCCTCTGACAGAAGATTGTCTCGGTGAAGTAAGGGGAACCATCTTTAATGCTTCCGACTACTCGTCTTGTCCGGCTTTTGATCCGGCCACCGGATATCTAACAGGACTACCGGCGGGAATAGGACTGGCCAACAGAAGCTTTGGCTTTAGTGACCAAAGCAGTGTGGCTCCTCACCCCTGGTCGCCTCTGTCGGCAACTACGACCGATTCCAATGGCAACTATGCCATAAGGGTGTATGCTCCGGCTAACTACGGCTATGACTTTAGTGCTCTCAGTGACATCTATGAAGTAGCCGGAGGACCAAAGCTGACGTGCAATACATCTGTCGCGGTGGTACCCAGCAACCCGATAACTTGTCTCACCCAACCATGTAGCGTGGTAAACAACATGAGTTTTGGCTTTTGGAGAATATATAGCGGCTGGTGGCAAGCGGTGGGAGGAAGTGTCTACGGGGACGATGGGATAAGGAGTGAGATTCCTTCCGGTTTGCCAACCGAGATGTCCCTCATATTACCAGACACAACGATAGGAAACAGGGTGGGGTTCTTGGCTTACGGTGTCCCCCGTCCGGCAGATATGCTGGGATCAAACCCTAGTGCTCAAGTAAGTTACAAACTCTGGGAAAAAGAAAGTAAGTATGGAGGACAAGTATACGACTGGAGTTTCTATGATAAACGTTTTAATCTTTTTGCGAAAACAGTTTGGACGGACGGACAAGCCATAAATTATGATGATGCGGGTGCCGGGTATCAAATCTTTAAGAGTGCCGGCTCGATTACCTCTTTTGGCTTCAATCCGACCGGAACCCAAAAGACCATCTTCCATGTGAACGGAGATATCCGCATAACGGGAAATATTACTGTTCGTGACCCGCGCGGATGGATGGTACGTGGGGGCCAATATCGCGGTGCCATGTCTCGATGCTGATAGTAATGGGTGTGATAAGACAGATAGTCAGTTCTTGGGGAATGGATCGTTTATCGGCTGGAGTGGAATCCCCTTGGGGAGGAACAGGGGGGCACTAAACAACTTGGCGCCTTCGGAGAAGTTTGCTTACAGAACAGATATATACAACAATGCACCCAAACCGATGAAGATATACACGAGATTCTACAAGCCGTTTGTGCCGTAGATTAATGGAGGTCGGTGCTGATTATTTTTCGACTCATGAGAGTTTCAAAATAGCCGGATAAATTATCGGTATCCGGAAATTTTGGTGGAGGGTAGCCCAAATGCCTCATCAGAAAAAGCCCAAAACGCCGCCCCAAACTATTAGTTTCTTTTTTTGTCTTAGTGTATTCCAAGGCTTCCAGAAAAGATTTGAAGGAAAGATATATTTCCCTGTCTTCTACATCTTGAGGTAAGGTGTTGGATAGAATTTCAGATATAGTAAGCGATAAGCCTATTTTGGAAAAATCTTTTTTTATTCCTGGAAAATAAGAAACTGATTCAACTTGATTTAGAAAACGAGGGCTCTCACCTCTGCCGACACTATATTTGACGACATTGAGCATGTCTAGATGAGGAGCTTTCTTGGAAGAAAGTCTTCTGGCACCTTTGGCCACAAAATTTCCTAAGCCATGATTTTCGGAAACAATAGAAACAAATTTATCGGCTTCGCCAGAGTCCACAGAGCGAATCACGATGCCGGTGTCAGTATATGACTGCCTCATGAATTTAATTTAGAATCAGTTCCTTATCTTCGTTGACATCAACTTCGATTTGATTACCGTTTAGCGTGATAGTGTGTTTGACGATAGGTAGACCGGGCTGTTTTTGGATGAGGAGTTTGTAGGTAGATAAATCCAACGGGGGAAGCTCGTACTTGAAAACTATTTTGCTTTGAGACTCTGGCCGCATAGTAAAGAAGGCTTCGAAGACGGTTTTGTCTAGATCTTCGGAGACTTGTTCTTTGACTTCTGAGCCGACCACTGAAAGAAGCTTGGAACCCTTGGGGACTAAGAGCCGCACGTAATCACGATAAACACCATTGAGACAAAGCTGACCGGCCTCCAGATTGCAGTTGCTACCCTTGCGAGGATTGTGGTAGCTAATGGAGACTGTTTTGGTCACGGTACCATTGCCCGTTTCGATTTCTTGTTCCACTTGCCGGGTAATATACATATCCGATTTGGCTCCACCAAGGTTGGCATCGTTGATGTGAAGATAATCGTAAGCATACGGACGGATGCGACCGGCCGCATTGAAGTCTTCGGCCACTTTCTGGGTTTTGTCTTCCAAGAAATAGAATAAGAGGTGCTTCTGTTTTATGGAGTCCAGAACAACGTTAACTAATTTGGGCCAGAGGTGTTTGGGGCTCCCCATGGCATTGGCCATCATGGAGTGCATTAGAGGCCCCAGGACAGCTTTCCTTCCGGTTCTATAGCCGGCAATGGGTCGGTCAGCTATTTGCTCTAGGGCATACACTACCTGGGGGCAATCACAAGCCGGGTCGTTCTGGGGGCCAAAGTTCCCCCAGCCACCAACTCCAATGGGACCAATTACTTTTAGAATTTCCACCGGAAAACGGGTATCGATGGCAATAATGCCGTCGGGCTTGGGGAAACCAGGGATGTCCCGATAATATTTATAAAAAAGATCCATGGAAACTTTATAGTCAGGAGACATATTTGAATTGCGTAAATTTAAATAGGTTTCGTTCAAATATTTCTTGATGGCTTCGTGCGCAGGAACTTTTTTGTTGAATCTGGCGTCGAGATCATAAATATCAAAAGAGGAAAGTGGTTCAATCTTCCCCTTGGTAACTCTTAAAAAGGCATATGCCGTCATAAAACCTCCGGTGGGACGTAGTTCTGCATCATTTTGAAAAAGCACCATATAGGTTTTGGCATTTGGATTTCCCAGTAGATCAGGGAATAACTTGATTAGAGGTTTTGCTTGGGAGAGAAGCTGGGCTGATTCATTGATAGCCGATCGAACTTCGATTATTTTGCTACGTATATTTTTACCGGCTAGAGTTTGGGGGTATCTGTTCGGGTCAATTTGATCGAGCTCTTTTTGAGCGTTGGTGATATCCAGCTCGACTTTTTCCAAGTCAGGGCTGATTTTGTCTAGAGTTTGCGCCATAAAAACGATGCGATCTTCAATGGATTGCGGCTTGGGCTGTCCCGAAGGTGTGGCTTGGCCAGTTTGAAAACCGAGCAAGTCGGCATATGGGGTGACAGAGACAATCAAAGTATCAATGGACTTGGCGAGAGACTTTCCGGCATTGATACCCCGCTGACCGTCTTTAGTGTAGTTTCCTAAAAAAGGAATCGCTTGAGTCCAATTAACCTTCTGGTACTTGGCGTCTAGGTCGTCCATTTGATCCCTGAGAAGCTGAGACTCCGTCTTGGCGGCAACCAAGTCCTGTGACTGAAAGGCAGCTGACAATAGGTTACATAGCCATAGGCGACCGCAGAACCAAGAATGGCGAGTATAAAAACTATGGGAAGAAGGATGTATATAAGTTTCTTTTTCATAAAAAAATGATTTACCACTTACTAATCATAGCAAAAGGCGTCTTGAGGATGATGTAGATATCATAAAGGATGGAACGTCTTTTTGCGTAATCTGCATCGATGGCCACGCGCTGGTTCCAGGGAATTTCGTTGCGGCCGGATACCTGCCAAGGTCCGGTAATGCCAGGTTTGGCTGAGAGACTTTCCTTGATAAGTTTTGTTATTTTGCTTCCATACCTTTTTTTGGCGTCTTCCAGCTCCGGCTCGACGTATGCCCTGGGGCCAACTAGACTCATTTCACCCTTTAAGACATTAATTACCTGTGGCGTTTCATCGATACTGGTTTGACGAAGGATCTTGCCAAGCTTGGTGATTCTGGGATCCTCATCGAGTTCCAACTTCCAGCCTGCTTTTTTGTACTTTTCGTAAAGCTCTGGATTGTGTTTCCAAAATTCGACTGCATGGACCACTTTTCCATTGATCTCAAACATTTTCATGGAACGGAATTTGTACATACCAAACACCTGGCCGTTTTTACCAACCCTATCCGGCTTATAGAAAATTGGGCCCTTGGAATCGATCTTTAGGAGTATAGGGATGATTACCCAAATAGGGAGGAACAGAACACTTAGAATGGCAGCTCCGGCGATATCAATGAGGCGTTTGACAAGGTCATAGAACATAAAGGGTAAGAGTATTTTAACCCATTATTGTCTGCAATGGGTATAAATAAGCCTGATTTGATAGAATTCAAGAATGATACCAGTAATACTTTGCGGAGGTGTAGGCACAAAAATGTGGCCTCTTAGTTCTCCCCGGATGCCAAAACAATTTCTGCCTTTAATACACGGTAAGTCACTCTTCGAGATCAACTGGGAGATGCTTAGGCAAAGATATCAGCCCGAAGAAATATTTCTGCAAACCAATAGCGAACAAGCGAAAATCGCGCTTGATCTGGTGCCGGAAATCGTGGAAAGAAACGTTTTTATCGAGCCTGAGTCGAGGAACCAGGGACCGGCCACGGGGTTGATCGCCGCCATGCTCCAGAAACAAGGCGTTGGAGAGGAACTGTTTTTTCTGGTTCAGGTAGATGACGTCAGGACGCCTACTCAGGCGGTTTTTGACACCATGGATATGGCTGAAGAAATCGGTAGAGCCACCGGGAAGTATATAACCGGAGGTTTTGCGCCGGATCGTATCGTCGGCGGTGTGGATTATCTTCTCAAGGGAAAATTTATAAAGGAAGCCAATGGAGCAAAAGTCTATGAAGTGGCTGACTATATTGACAGAAATGATGAGGCAAAAATTGCCAAGTATCTTAATTCAGGCAAACTTCTGCTACACACAAACCATACCACCATGACCCCAAATAATCTCATGGCTTTAATAAAAAAATATGAACCAGATTGGTGGGAGCATTTAAATAACATAGCAAAAGGCAAAGATGTTAATAAAGAATTTCCGCTTATCCCGAAAGGTACACTGGAACAAATAACCGTGAAGCTTCATAAAAAAGGCGAATCTATTGTTATCGAGCACCCCTTTAAATGGACTGACTTCGGGACATGGGAATCGCTCGAAAAATTTTATAAGGAAAACGATATTTCTCCTAGTAACGGAGGAGTATCCGAAATTTATTCTAAGGGCAATTTTTGTTTAAGTGAAAGTAACAAAAAGATCGCCATTATTGGATTTGATAATGTCATCGTTATAGAAGGAAAAGATGGGATTCTGGTCTGTAAAAAGGATCTAAGCGGGAAAGTTGGAGAGGTGGTCTGACCAGAGATCCGAAATTTGTTTCGAAAACTTCTCCGAGAAAACCGAAAAACTAAATTTGGACGCATTCTCGGTACAGTCCTTGATAGAAAATTTCATTTTTTCAAAACGCTTAACAGCTTCAAGTAAAGATTCTTCGGTCTGTTCACTAAAAAAGATTCCCGTCTTATTCTCGGCTATGGTTTCCAGAGCGCCGCCTTTGGAATACGCGATAACCGGAGTACCAAGGGCTTGCGCTTCTAGTGGTACCAAGCCAAAATCTTCTTTCTGAGGAAAAATCACTGCCCTGGCTCGACGATAATACTCGACGAGTCGATGATCCTCGACATGACCGACAAAGGAAGTTGTGGGTCCAGCCATTTTCTTGAGATTTTCCAACTGACTGCCGGTGCCAATGACCACCAAGGGTTTGTTTAATATATTAAAAGCCTTGATTACCAGGTCAAATTTTTTATAGGGAACCATTCTTCCTATGACTAAAAAATACTCTCTATTATCCATATCTATGGGAGTATTCGCATAAAATTTATCCTCAATCGGTGGATATACGACAATGGATTCTCTATTGTAGTATTTTTTTACTCTTTCTTGAACTTCAAAGGAAATTGAGATATATTCATCCGGTCTGGTAGAGGTGAGTAAATCTACTGACTTAAAATAGTTTTTTATGAACGATGGGATAATTTTCAATTTATGGTCTGCCGAATATTCTTTTTCACCGCTCCAGAAGTACCTTGTGGGTGTTAAGCAGTAACAAATATGTAACTGGCCAGGCTTGGTAATTACCGACTTGGCATCACTACTCGTAATACTAATAATTACGTCGTACCCAGAGAAGTCAAGGGATTCAAAAGCCAGTGGGGCGAGTGGGGCTAACCATTCATGTTTTTGTCTAAGCGGAGAAACCTTGTTTATAAAGGAAGGGATAATGTTTATCCCCTCCGCCCATTTGGAGGTTGTGGGATCGTGAACCAAAGTGAAAATTGGAGCTTCGGGATAGATCCGGTGAAGAGCCAGCAGAAGTCTCTCTGCACCACCAAACTTATTTATACGGTCATATACGAGGGCAATTTTCATTTCAAAACCTGTTGATATACGGCGATTGTCTCCTTGCCCATTTTGTCCCAAGAGTACTTACGGGCTTGGTGGTAACCCTTAGAAATTAAATCGTTTCGCAAATCAGCATCTTTGATGATTCGTTCAAGTTTTTCCACCAGATCCTCGACTATATCAGGGTCAAAAAATAAAGCTGCCTCACCATAGACTTCAGGTAGACAGCTGGCTCTAGAGGAGACAACCGGCAGACCAAGTGACATGGCTTCCAGGCCGGTTAATCCGAAGCCCTCCATTTTGCTCGGATGAACTAGAGCTAGTGCCAAACTATAAATCTCCGATACATCCTTGTCCTCAAGATAGCCTAGCATTTTTATCCATTTTCCAAGTTTTTTTTCTTTAATTTTTTGATTTAGTCTTTCCCAAAAGACAGACCGTGAGCAAATGAGGGCCAGCTCCAAGTCCACTTCTCGATTTTGATTGTGAATGGCAATGGCGTTGATCAAAAGATCCACATTTTTATGAGGATAGACGTTGCCGGTGTAGACTACAAAGGGTTGATGTAAACCGAACTTGGCTAGAACTTGGCGCTTTTCTGTAGGAGTTAGCTCTACCTCCTTGAGCGATCCAGAAACAGCCTCATGGGTGACAGTAATTTTGCTTTCCTTAACTTTTAGTCTCTTAACAATATCGTTTTTTACATATTCACTGGGAACAATGATGTGAGCGGCTCTTTTGGTAATCAGACTCGTTAGAAAAAGATATCCTAGTCTCTTAACAAAGTACAACCACGGTTGTCTGGTGGTGGTCTCCTGACCTTTAGAATCATGCTTTATCAGGTCGTGGACGGTGAGGATGTACTTGCTTGGATAAAATAAGGGGGCGTTGAAATGAGGTAAGTGGAGTAGGTCAAGTTTTTCTCTGGAAAATATTATTGGTAGGAGAAGTTGCTCAGGTAAACTATATATGGACACGTTGGTTTCTACCACCTTTACTTTTTTTCGGTTTTTGAAATCCGCCACATGATTTTTCCTCAAAAATAAGACATATTCATTCTTCTTGTCGAACTTGAGGACGGTTTCTACCAACTTCATCACATAGCGACCCACACCGGCGTGTTCCAGACCATACATACGAGCATCAATGCCTATTCTCATTTACTAAGTTTGTGTTTTAGGACTCTAAAGTTACCAATTAAAGTCATTCCGGCAATTACAATCGTTGTGATAAAAAATGGGTATTTGGTTTTGTAGAATTTCTTGTAGAAAATCCTCCAGGCGTCGGTGGAAGATTTGGCCACCTTAATACGGTTTTC
>LBYD01000009.1 GCA_000995965.1 Candidatus Moranbacteria bacterium GW2011_GWC2_40_12 | reverse complement strand
TTATTTCTGTCAATTATTTTTCACGAACCGGCATTATTTTCTATGTACATCCGTGATATAGGTTTTTCTGTCCTAGAAACGATCCCGGGATTATCTTTAATATTATCTCTTACCTTTCTAGGAATCCTTCTTTCAATAATCAGAATGATTGTAATATATTATGACAGACTGACAGAAACCAAGAATAAAATAAATAAATTATTAAAATTTAATAAATAATATGAACGCTAAACAATTTATCAAATCGAGGCTATTTATTGGCATTATTATGGGTATATTCTGTCTGGCTTTATTGGTCGGTTCGTTCCAAATTGGAATGATGATCGGCTTCAGAAAGGCTCAAGTCTCTTATGCTTGGAGTGAGCATTATGATAGAAATTTTGGCGGACCGCGTCGAGCCATAATGGGCATGCCCATAGGAACTCCTCAATTTATGGGTGCTTTCGGAAATTTCGGAACTATTATTAGAATTGACGATCCGGCCATTATAGTAAGCGGGTCAAATAACACAGAAAGAATCATCATCACCGACAGCAAAACACAATTTATAAATATGCAAGATAAAATATTAAGAACGGACCTAAAACTCGGTGATAATATCGTTATAATAGGAGAATCAGACGATCAGGGTCAAATTATGGCTAGACTAATTAGGTTACTAAAATAATATGCCTAAATTAATAAACAACATTTATCATCTCGTCATCAACAGAAAAAAAATTTCTGCATTTATTCTTTGCGTTCTTCTATTAGCCGGCTACTACTCCTATAATAAACTTAACGGAACAACCGCCGAAACAAAATACGTTCTTGCAACAGCTATGAAAACTACGATTGTCAGTTCAATGTCGGGTACCGGCCAGGTTTCAGTTTCTAATCAGGTGGATATTAAACCTAAAGTTTCTGGCGATGTCCTCTATGTTGGCGTTGTGAATGGCCAAACCATGAAGTCGGGTAGCTTTATTGCCCAATTAAATTCATCTGACGCGCAAAGAGCCGTTCGAGATGCTCAAATCAACTTAGAAAACTCTCAAATAACTCTACAGAAACTTCAACTTAGTCAACGAACTGATATTCCCAAACTACAAGATGCGATAACTAATGCAGAGAATAATATAAAACAAGGCTATGAAGATGGCTACAACAAAATTTCGGCTGCTTTTTTAGATTTGCCATCGATTACAGACGGTATTCGCGGAATTCTTTATGATAATAAAGTTGGCGATAGTTGGACGTCAAACATAGATGCATACATGAATATGAGTAGTAGCTACGGCCGTGATAATCTTAGACCATTACAGTTACGCTCAGAGACAGATTATGATACCGCCAAAGCTTCATATGATATTTCTTTTAGCAACTATAGAAATACCAGCAGGAGTGCCAGCACTGATACAATTAATACATTAATTAACCAAACTCTTGAAACGGTTCAGGCATTGGCACAAGCAGCAAAGAGTGAGCAAAATATGCTCGATATCTTAGTTACCGATCTTAAAGTATATTCTCCTGGCCGATCAATATCAACACAAATTACTACATATCAAAATGATATCTCTAACTACATTGGCAAACTAAATTCTCATATTAGTAATCTAACAAGCATCAGAAACTCCCTGGAAACAAACGCGCAAACATTGAAAAATGCGAATATAAGCCTAAGTAATGCTCGATTATCAAATCCATTAGACCTATCTAGCCAAGAGAACGCGGTCAAACAAAAAGAGGCCACTCTTCAAGATGCCAAAGATAATCTAGCCAATTATTTAATACGAGCGCCGTTCGATGGTATTATCGCTAAGTTAAATATTAAGAAAGGCGATAGTATATCTTCTGGTACTTCGATAGTTACATATATTGCCAAGCAAAGGATTGCCGAGATCTCTCTTAATGAAATTGATATCGCCAATATTAAATTAGATCAAAGGGTTACTCTAAGCTTTGATGCCATTAGCAACCTTACAATAACAGGAGAAGTATTAGACATTGACGCCCTAGGAACTGTTAACCAAGGCGTTGTCACTTATACTGTAAAGATTGGATTTGATACCCAAGACGATCGTGTAAAGCCGGGCATGAGCGTATCAGCGGCAATCATTACTGATGTTAAGTCCGATGTCATTAGTATCCCCTCCTCAGCAATCAAAACTAATAGTAGCGGTAGTTATGTTGAAATTCCTACCGATAACAACGAGGCTAAGCAGATTATCGCTGGAACAACTAATAACACTGGGACAACATTAAATACCCCACCGAGGCAATGGGCCGTTCAAGTTGGTATTACAAATGATACATCAACAGAAATAATTAATGGCCTTAGTGAAGGAGACATAATTATTACAAGAACCATAACTGGCACGGCATCCAAAACAACAACTACAACAATAAACAGCCTGATACCTGGAGCTGGCGGAGGAACAACGAGCGGGAATGCCAACTTTCGAGCAATTCAAACTGGTCGTTAAAACTATGATTGAGTGTAGAAATATTACTAAAATTTATAGTAATGGTGGCGTCGAGACAATAGCTCTTGGGGGCGTATCATTCACTATTAAAGACGGTGAATTTGTGGCCATTATGGGACCCTCCGGTTCTGGTAAATCAACCCTGATGCACATCCTTGGTTGTTTAGACACTCCGACTAGTGGTAAATTTTTATTAGATAATCGTGACATCTCTAGTATGTCTGATGACCAATTAGCCGATATAAGAAAAGAGAAATTGGGTTTTGTATTTCAGGCATTTAATCTACTGCCACGTGCTACAGTATTAAGAAACGTCTCATTACCATTAATCTATTCTGATATTCCTAAAGATAAACGTGAAGCTATAGCTCGCACGTCATTAAAAAATTCAGGGCTAGATGAAACGCATTTTTATCATCGATCTAATCAGCTTTCTGGTGGACAAATGCAAAGAGTAGCAATTGCTAGAGCCTTGGTTAATAATCCAAGCCTTGTCTTGGCAGATGAGCCAACGGGTAATTTAGATACCAAGACAGGAGAGATTGTCTTGCACACATTCCAAGAATTAAATAGAAAACAAAAACGTACGATCATATTGATTACCCACGAACGCTATGTCGCTGAGCATGCCAATAGAATAATAACCATACGTGATGGCCTGATCGTTGAAGACGAAATAAACATATCAAAAAGAGAAATTAAATATTCAAACTAATATGACCGCTTCAGATCTATTCGAAGAGACATATTCTGCCCTACTGGCCAATAAAACAAGGACCGGTTTAACTATGCTCGGGATTATTATTGGTATTGGTTCAGTTATTGCCATGGTTGCTATAGGTCAGGGTTCCAAGGGTACGATTGAATCAAATATTCAATCGCTTGGATCAAATTTAATAATTATTATGCCCGGAGCACAGCGAGGAGCGGGCATTCAAATAAGTGCTGGCAGAGGAAGTAGCCAAACCCTAACCGTTGATGATAGCGACAGCATTCAAACAGACATTGCTTCTATTAAGGCAGTAGCACCAGAGTTGTCGAGTCGATACCAGGTTACAGCCAAGGGCACCAATACCAACACTCAGGTCGTTGGCACAACTAGTACCTATCCTTCAGTCAGGAACATCGAAATTGATAGCGGCATTTTTATATCAGATCAGAATAATTCCAGCCTTTCCAAGGTTGCAGTCATTGGACCGACAGTCCGTGATGATTTATTCGGAATTGATGTTGATCCAGTTGGCCAAACAATCCGTATAAAAAAGATTGATTTTAAGATTATTGGCATGACTAAATCAAGGGGTGGATCCGGTTTTAGCAATCCAGACGATATGATATTTATTCCCCTTTCATCTGCCCAGCGTTTTCTCGCTGGTAACACGTATGTCAGCACGATAAGCGTACAGGCTAACGATCAAGATTCTATGACTCAAACTCAGGCCGACATAACATCTCTACTCCTCGAACGACACCATATTACTGATCCAATCCTTGCTGATTTTAGTATATTGAATCAATCAGACATCATCGCTACAGCATCTTCTGTAACAGATACCCTATCTTTATTGCTTGGCGCAGTTGCTAGCATATCATTAATAGTCGGCGGTATTGGTATTATGAATATGATGCTCACTACCGTAACCGAACGCACTCGAGAAATTGGTTTACGTAAGGCCATCGGAGCAAAAAGTAAAGATATTAATCTTCAATTTATTTCTGAGGCTATTGTATTAACATTCTCTGGCGGTGTGATAGGTATAATTGTTGGTTGGCTCGTTAGTTATGCTGTATCATATTTTGCCGGAATTGCTACATCGGTTTCCATCAATTCAATTCTATTAGCCTTTGGGGTTTCGGCCGGCATAGGCATTGCATTCGGTTACTACCCAGCAAGAAGAGCATCTAAATTAAATTCAATTGAGGCTTTGCGTTATGAATAAAAATAATTAACAAAATGATATGAGAAACAAATACATCGTACTTGCAGTGATAGCAGTTGTGGGACTAGGAGTAGGATTTTTCGGCGGTATGAGATATGGTCAGTCAAAAAATTCTGGGCTCGTAATTGGACAGGGCCAACAAAGAGGTCAGTTTGGCAATAGTATGATGGGCAGCATTCGTGGAGCAAATGATATGGGCCTTGTCAGTGGAGATATAATATCTAAAGACTCTACGAGCTTAACCATCAAACTAAGAGATGGCGGATCAAAGATCGTTCTATTACCTGGCACTGTCGAAATTAGTAAATTCATTAGCGGTAACACAAACGATCTCGAAATAAATAAGACAGTTACCATTACCGGAAAGACAAATACCGACGGCAGTATAACGGCCCAGACAATCCAAATCAGACCAGTCATCCCCAGTCCATCACCGACTCTGGTAAAATAAAATACGTTTCAACTATAGGATAAATGATGACAAGCGCAAGAAACTATCTCTTCAGAGCTTGCGCAGGTGTTTTGGCAAGTCATTTAATGCCGATAGGCATGATAAAGAAGGCTTAAGCCCCCGCCGTTGGCGGGGGCTTAACAAAACACCGAGCATGCAGATAGTATTTATCGGCTGGGATAAATAACTATCGG
>LBYD01000008.1 GCA_000995965.1 Candidatus Moranbacteria bacterium GW2011_GWC2_40_12 | reverse complement strand
CAGTTCACGATAGAGCGACTACCGTTTAGTTTGTGCCAATTTTGGCATTCTCACTAACCGCTCCGAAGACGTGTTCAGCTACTTTTCAGGTCCTGGCTTTCACTACCCCAGGCTCGCTTTTACCTTAGATTATATAACTTACTAATCCTTCGTTAATAATGCGTTTGAATCAATATTTACTTGTCAATTATCTAATTATACTCCCAGAAACACCTAAAGTCAACTAGGCCAATATACCGCCTAATCTTAATGGAGTTTATTATTAGCTTTCAAAATTAACTCTAAAATTATACATCCCCATACCACAAAGTCCTTGGAGCGGTTGTCCTACTTGCGGTGTGCCTAGGTCAATAACCTCTTCGCCTGTTTGAGCTAAGATTTTTTGAAAACCAAGCGAGCGAATTACAAGCGATGCCGAACAATCATATGTTCCATTTGTTCTAACTATGAGTTTTGTAGGTATCCCAGCTTTTGCCGTAGACATTCTTGGCGAGTATCCAGCTTTTGCGTTTATAGTAATATACTGGATGCCGTCTTTTATTTCGACATTCTTGGCTACACCATCTGTCGCTGTATAATTTTTTGATTTTGAAGCACCAAGAAAAACAATACCAATACTCACAACAAGGACCACTGTGACTACGATTGAAACTGTTTTATTCATAAGACAATTATATGTTAAATAGGGGGTTAATGATACCAAGCCCTGCAAGTCCGGCAAGTAGGGCAAATATTCCAAGTCCTACCACGACTACTCCCACGGATTTGAAAAATAGAGGGGCATATTTTGAGTGGGCAAACGATGCCGATCCAAATGAAAGAAACAGGAGCATTGGCAACGTTCCAAGAGCAAATGCAAGCATTAACAGAAGCCCAGACATAAACGATCCACTCCCCAATGCAGAAACTTGCATTGATTGTGTAAAACCACACGGAAGAAAAAAAGTGCCAAAGCCGATAATAAGTGGCGTAAGAGTCTTGTGTTCTATCTTTCTAAAGAAATTAAAAATCCCTGATGGCAACGCAACTTTATTTTTGACAAATACTCCGATCAGATTTAAGCCGAGCAATAGCATAACCAGCGAGGCCAAAAGTCCCAGGATTGCCGTAAAAGTAAAGTTTATACCAATAGCATCACCGATTGCTCCTAGTATGCCACCCAAGATTGCAAAACTAAGAAGTCTTCCTGAATGAAAAAGTACGAAATTCTTTTTATCACTGACATTGTCCTGAGATACCTTCGCAGAAAGTGATAGCACTAAGCCTCCCACAATCGCAAGACAACTTGAAACTGAAGCAATGAGACCAATAATAAAGCTGGTTACCGGTGTTATCCTCCCGCCAATACCAAGGTTTAAAATACCCGATTTTTGGAACATGAAAAAAATCACTAGGAATGCTAGTCCGATCGGTATAGCCTTCCAAATAGCATCATCCCTTTTCTTTTCTTGAATTACTTTCTCTGTTGAAAGGATATATCCATTAGATCTTATTTTATCCGTAAGTATTCGGGCCAGTTCGTCTGGATGTTGATCACTATCGATTTCAATCTCAACGATTTCTTTTTTTAAATTAACCCTGATATTTTTTACAAAATCTTGCTCACCGAGAACGTCTTCAATGAGAATCTTACATGACGCGCAGTGAGTGCCTGAAACGTGAAATATATATGTTCTCATATTTATAATTTCTTACCTTTAATTCGTAATGAATTAGACACGACTGATACACTCGACATTGCCATGGCAAATCCTGCAAATACCGGCGAAAGGAGCCAACCGAAGATCGGATAGAAAAGACCCCCGGCAAGAGGAATACCGATAATGTTATAAATAAATGCCCAAAAAAGATTTTGCTTAATGCCCCGCATGGTCATTTTAGAAAGTTTAATTGCCTTCACAAGCTTTGAGATGTCTCCGCCGAGAAGCGTGATCCCAGCTGATTCAATGGCAACGTCAGTGCCCGTACCCATTGCAATACCCACGTCCGCCTGAGCAAGTGCCGGAGCATCATTTACGCCATCTCCCGCCATTGCAACAATCCGACCCTGTGATTGAAGTGATTTTATTTTTTCTAATTTATCTTCTGGTAATACGTGTGCGATGACGTCATCTATCCCAACGAGAGAAGCCATATGCCCTGCGGCTTTCTCGTCATCGCCGGTAAGCATAACTACTTTGATTCCTAGCTTATGAAGATCGGCAACGGCTTGTTTTGATTCAGGCTTTATTTCATCCGCCACCATGACAAATCCGAGTACCATTTCTTTCGTGGCAAGGATAACGGGAGTTTTCCCTTGAGCCGTGAATTGTTCAATTTTTGAAGTATCAAATTCTAAACCAAGATCTTTAATAAGTTTCACGTTACCTACATAATACTCAACACCTTTAATCAGTCCTTTTAGGCCCTTACCCTGAATACCCGTAAAGTCTGAGATATTTTCTGTTTGTATATTTTTATCCTGTGCGTAGTTTACAATCGCATGGGCAATCGGATGCTCTGATCTCTTCTCAAGAGAGGCTAGAATTGATATAAGTTCGTCATCCCTGAAGTTGGATAGATTATGAATATCAACAAGTGTCGGCCTTCCAATAGTAATCGTGCCTGTCTTATCTACAATAACCGTATCTACTTTGTGAAGTTTTTCGAGAGTTGCCGCATCTTTAATCAGGATTCCTTCTTTTGCACCCTTCCCGACTCCCACGATAATAGCCGTAGGCGTTGCAAGACCAAGGGCACAGGGACAGGCAATAACAAGAATGCCGACAAATGATACGAGGCCAAATGATAGAGCCTGTGAGAATCCGAGGTACTGTGAGCCAACGATAAGCCATATGCCGAGAGTGAGGAATGCTATCACCAGAACGATAGGCACAAAGACTGACGAAATTTTGTCTGCGAGTGCCTGAATGGGTGCCTTACTTCCCTGAGCCTCTTCAACCATCTTTATGATCTGAGCGAGAAGTGTTTCTGATCCTACTTTTGTAGCCTTGAATACGAAAGACCCACTTGTATTTATTGTACCCGCAACCACGCCATCGCCGATCTTCTTTTGGGCAGGCATAGGTTCTCCGGTCACCATGGATTCATTGATATAGGACGAGCCTTCGGTTATTACGCCGTCAACGGGTATTTTCGTTCCTGGTTTCACTATTATGAGGTCCCCATGCTTCACTTCACTCACCGATATCTCCAATTCTTTTCCTTCACGAACGACTAGTGCGGTTTTTGCTTGAAGATTAATGAGTTTTTCAATAGCATCGCCGGTCTTTATTTTTGAGCGAGCTTCAAGATATTTTCCAAGTGCAATAAAAGTAATAACGACTATCGTTACGTCAAAGTATGTATTTGAAACATTTGGAAAAGACTTGAGTAATGTTTCTTCAAATGCACTGACAATAAAGCTATATATAAAAGCGACTGATGTACCTAAGCCGATAAGCGTATCCATGTTTGCCTTGCCATAACGGAGGAAACGATAAAAACCCAAAAGATACGGCTTACCGACTACAAATAACGTATAGGTGGCCATAATCGGCAAGAGATGATGAAAAAATTCCCCCCAGACCAAAGGCACTTCGGAAACAATTTTAAATTGTGAAAGAATATCCCAGCCCATAATAAAAACGCTGATTAATGCAAGCGGGATGGCCGAAATAACTTTCATCTTCATATCGTTAATTTCGTCAAGCTTTTCTTTTTTGGATTGGCTAAGACCCAAATGCATAGCATGTTCATCAGTTGACATTCCCATTTCTTCGGCTGTTTGAGAGATTATGAGAGAATAGCCCAAAGATTCAATTTGTCGAGAAAAAATCTGGGGACTTGTTTTTGAAGGATCAAAAGAAACTTTTGTTTTTTCCGTACCATAATTAACTTCAACCGACTGGACTCCTTCGACTTTTTTAAGCGTTCTCTCAATAAGAGATGAACACGAAGCGCAATGCATTCCTTTTATTATATATGTTTCTGTGTGCATATTATTTTCTCTTAAGTTTATATACTTTAACGATCTCCTCCCTGGCCCTAGCTACTTGGCCAGATTTCATTTGATGATGAACGCAGTGGCCCAAATGATTCTCAAGAAGCAGATCCTCAACATTTGACAGCCCCTGCTTCACGGCAGAGGTCTGAGTAATGATATCGATGCAGTAAGTATCGTTTTCTACCATTTTCTGGAGGCCTCGAACTTGGCCCTCTATGAGCTTGAGTCGACGAATAACGATATTCTTGTTTTTGTCATCCATGTATTTCATAAGTGCATTATACCCCCTGGGGGGTATAATGCAAGTGGACAACATAAAACCGCCCTTCGGCGGTTTTATGTTGTGAGGATTAATATTAAGGCATCTTAGATGCCCCCATCTTAACTACAGAGAGATGAATCAGGCTAATTTTGATATTTAGCCATAGAATATAGATTTTGTTTTTAGATTTAAATCGGTCAAAATATTTCTTATTTATTCCTCCTCTCGTTAGTCTTATATCCGGTATCGGAAGACCATACTAGAAATAATTTCTTATTGAATCCTCCTTTTTTAGCAAAGTTTTCTTTCAATGTTTTTAAAATTTGTTTTGATGTAATACGTTTTAATTTCTTTATTTCCTCTATCACGGCAATAATATCAGCCAGTTCAGACGCTAATTCATCTCTGGTTTTAGAAGACATGAGACCGCTTGCCTCCTCGCCGACTTTCTTTAAGAGCTCTGCCTCGAAAAGCTTTTTGCTAAGCTTTTTTATTTCGTAATCTCCGCCATTCCGCTTAATCTTTTCTGGTATCTTGTCGCGTATAAGTTTATTGTAGTAAATTCTTTTCATAAAAAATTTTCTTTAAATCCATTATTGCTCTAATTATTAAACCCGTCCATCCTAGTCAGAAGGTTAATTGTCTAAATACGGTTCCTTACTTTTCGCATCTGCAATATCAAAAGTGCGATAATTAATGAGCAATTCTTCGCCAATTTCGATATCTCTGTTCGCCACGCAACGGGTCTCCGGTTCTCCTGGGAACAAGACAACATTGAGATTATTGTTTACAGATGAGTGATTCATAAATCTAGCATCATCAATGCAGTAGATATATTTCTTTGTTTCTATTGAAAGGTAAGCATACCGATCTATCAATGCTTTTTGCAAAGGTTCAATTTTCTCAAACTCTTGTGGATCGAAAATGATATCGAACCTTGGATCAAACTTCCACACACTGGCACCTTTCTTAATTTTTTCATCAGCAAATAAACCAAGACCTTCTAGACTGCTCGGTTTGACTGATGTTTTAATCATTAACATGTGATTTTTATTATATCCTGCGTGTCTCGAACGAAATAACCTATCTCGACTTAGCACCCGCCGCTTACTAGCGCTGGGCACTGCGCTTCCCTTCGGTCGCTTGCTGCAGGTTGTTGGGGCTATTAGAGCTCGGATTGACAGAAATTATGATGACTATTTATGTATCGAATCTTAGCTTCTGAATTATATTTTACTCGCTATGTTTAGGAATTAAAAGCGGCTCAGGTCGTTTGCACAACCTGAGCCGAAACAGTAAGTCCGCTCAGTCCTATTCGTCTCAGAAGGTGTAGGCCATACCGATCCCGAGGGCCATCATGTGGCCAAAGTTACCTTCGATGTAAATGCCAGACTTGCCGAAAGAGATGTATCCCCCGACAATGCCATTCACTTGCATCTTGGTTGGAGTAAAGAACCCCCTATCTCGATGGCCAATCGGAATCGTCAAGTTGGGACCGCTGTAGAGCGTGACCTGACTTGTCAGTTGACGACTCACGACTAGCGCCAGATTGGCGAGAACGTCCGAGGCCATATTTCTTCGTGTCAGCGGCCTGTAGATCGCAAGTAATATTGACAGTTGGCCTACCCCGTGCTATAATGTAAATACGGTTATCCTACCGTTATTCGAAGAAGGAGACTACATGCGAAATAGAATCAGGGCAGCGTTGGCAGTGATCTACCTGGTCTTGCTGGTCTTGATCGTATACGCGATCCAGCCAGCGACGGCCTCGATCGGCTCAGAGAGAGTGTACATTGGCGAAAGAGTCATTACTGCTGCTTTCAAGAACCTCGTGGGCGATTTCCTGGGCTACGGCCGGTGCAACATCACTGGCATGACCCTCTATCGCACACCGATTGATGGTCTCATGTACACCCCAACACGTGGCGTCCTCTTCAACAGCTATGCGATCGAAGCCCTGCTGAAGATGCGGAATCAAGAAGAAGCGTACCGCATCGCCCAGAAGGCATTTGATCAACTTCAGGAGTCAGGCTGGAGCGGCGATACGGGTCACAAGCTCTACTATCCCCTTCGGCGCCTTCAATGATCAATCGATCATCAGAGCCCCATACGATGTCGCAAGAACGACCTCTCGTATGGGGTCGTTTGTTTATTAGGCATCAATTGATCTTGTCTATGCTTGATTAATCAAAAGGACCAGTTAATACTGATCCTTTTGCAAATGCTGCGGGTTGTTGGGGTTTATTTCTTCGACAATCGAAATTAGTTCTTGTTTCTTCTCTTCGGTATAATGATTTCTTTCTGACTTCTTCAATATAGCACTAATGACATCTCCCCTATTGTTTAATATAATTTCTTTCAATCTGTCGCCCATCTCATAGCCAGTTCGTCTTATTAATGAAACTGCCCTAGATAAATCGATCGGATGGGGTTTATATTCACCGCCCGAGAACTTGAGCTCAATAGTTTTTTCCATTATAGCATTTATGCAACCCCTATCTATTAGGGCTGAT
>LBYD01000007.1 GCA_000995965.1 Candidatus Moranbacteria bacterium GW2011_GWC2_40_12 | reverse complement strand
CTCGATTTTCAAAAGCTCGCCGCAAGTCTCACCAATCCCAAATCCGACATCGACGGTGACGGACAAGCGACCGTGAAAGACGTGGGGATCATGATGAGCGGGTGGAGGTGAAAGATAGTGGAACAGCCGGGGTAAACTTGACAATTATAATATTTCGTAATATGATACGAATAATAAGTATATAATTCGTATTATAAAATAAATTCGCATGTTTGAAAAATTCATTGCCGAGCAAAATCCACATTGGCGAAATGTCCCGTTGGAGGCCGGTTATCTCAGGGAAGTGACAACGGAGCTCAAGAAATTCATGTCTGCCCGGCAAATAGTGGCTCTCGTTGGTATCCGAAGATGCGGAAAATCCACGGTTGCCAAGCAAATTATCAACCATCTCCTACACGACAAAAAGGTGAAGCCCGAAAATATCCTTTTTCTTAATCTGGAATCGCCGCTTCTAGCGCGCTACAAAACCGATCCGGCCAACCTGCAAAGGATTTATGAAGAATATTTAGCGGCGCTCAACCCCGGAGGGAAAACTTATGTTTTTTTGGACGAAGTTCAATTTTTCAGCGATTGGCAGGTTTTTGTCAAGAGCCTCTATGAAAAAGGCGGCGTCAAGTTTTTTGTCACGGGATCAAACTCGAGGCTCTTGTCGTCGGAAATGGCCACGATTCTTTCCGGGAGGTCGATAACAAAGAATATTTCTCCTTTCAGTTTTCGTGAAGTTCTGAAAGTGAAAGGACTGAACGTCGAAAGAAAAATGGACGCGGCGGCAAATGAAGCCAAGGTTGTTCGCTTCTTCAGGAATTATCTCAAAACCGGGGGTTTCCCCGAGGTGGTGCTGGAAAAATCCAAAGAGTTGGGAAAGGAAATTCTGACAAATTACTATAAAAATATTCTTTATCAAGATATAGTTCCGCGCTTTGAAGTCAAAAAAATGCGCGAGATTGAAAATTTGCTGCTTTATCTTTTTTCGAACATCGGGCAGGACTACAGCTATAACTCACTGGGAAAATATCTGAAAATCCAAGACAAAACCGTGAAAGAATATATAAGTTTTTTCGAAAAGTCTTTTCTTCTGTTTGAAGTTTCAAATTACCAGTATTCAATCAAGAAGCAGGAGAATTATCCCAAGAGAAGCTATTCGGCGGACAACGGATTCATTAATGTTGTTTCTTTTTCTTTCAGTGAAAACTTCGGGAGATTTTTGGAAAATTCTGTTTTCATCGCCCTTCTCGCGAAAGGGAAGGAAATATTTTATCATCGGGAAAAGTTCGAATGCGATTTTCTGGTGAAAGAAAAAACAAAAATCATCGAAGCTATCCAGGTGACAAAAGAGCTCGCTCTCACAAATGAAAAGAGGGAGCTTGGCGGTTTGCTGGAAGCGATGGAAAAATACAAACTCAAAACAGGGTTTATCTTGACTGAAAATCAGGAGGAAGAAAGAAGAATAGGGAACAAACGGATTCATATCGTTCCTGTGTGGAAATGGCTGCTTGAGAAATAATATCGCCAACTCCGCTCCGACATCGACGGTGACGGACAAGCGACCATCAAGGACGTGGGGATCATGATGAGCAACTGGCGATGATTTTACAAAAACTAAGCTCTCGGTTTTTCTAAGGCTTAGTCTTAGCGGGGAGCCTTAGTAGGGATCAGCCTTCTTACCGAGCTTTGGGGCAAATTCCGCGGTTTCAAAAGATGGATGCCTGAAAAAAAAGTGAAAAAGCGCGGCGGGTAATTTTTTTCAAAAGCAAGAAAGGTATTGCATTTGATACAATAAATAGTGTAAAATGAGAGCAATATGAAAGTATCGGAAATGATGACAAAGGAGGTCGTCAGCGTGCAGCCGGATGCGAAGGTGATTGATGTGGCCGAACTGCTTCATCAAAAAGGCCTCAATGGAGTGCCTGTTGTCGAAAATGGAAAAGTTTTAGGAATGATCACTGAAGCCGATCTGATTTCTCATGGGAAGACTTCTTTTCATATTCCGTCACTTATAAAATTTTTTCAAGAATTCAAATTGGAAAAATATGCCTCAGGAAAAAACAAGGATGATTTCCAATCCATTTTCAAAGCCGACGCAAAATCGATCATGAATCCCGACTTTGTATCAATCAGGCCGGAATCAGAAATTACGGAGCTTATTAAGTTATTTCAAGAAAAACATGTCAATCCTGTCCCGGTTGTCGATCAGGACAATAATATCGCTGGAATAATCAGTTTGGCTGACATCATGAAACTTATCGGCCGTTTTCGGGAGGCGGAAATAGATTTTTTGGAAAAGGAATAATAGGCGCAGGAATAAATCGGTATTATCCGCTTTGATGTCTTCACTCGCCCGGAAATGGGAATAAATTGCCATTTCGCTCGCTTCGTTCAACAATAAAATAAAAATTAAAATAAATAAATGTTTAAGTTTCTTAAAAAAATGAGCTTCTTTAGAAAAATGGGAAATGAACTAAGCAGGGAAAGAAATATCGACTTCTCGGTTGAAAAAGCGGTGAAATCGATGAAGTCGAGGTACAGGGTGATTCCAAGCAAGGAGATAAATGCCTGGAAAGCCTACGTTGTCGTAACATTTGTGGCCGGTTTTTCCGCGGCGCTTATATGGGGCACATACATGTCAGTGTACCAGTCTTCGAGGGCGGGCGAAACGGAACAGGTTACAATATTTACGTCGCCGGCTGCCGCATCGCACAAAAGCGGAGAAGATTTCTCGGTGCCGATTTATCTTGACACGGCCGGCCGCGACATAGTGGCGGTGCAGGTCGTTTTCAATTATGACAAGAATGCCCTCGAGTTCAAAAGCGCTGACGTTTCTGATTCGGGCTTCAATTATGAAATAAAAAATTCAGTTGACACAGGCCTTGGGCAAGGCTATGTGGATCTTGGAAAACCGACGCCGGGTGTGAGGGGGGCGGCCGTGAAAGTAGTCGCCTTGAATTTTCGGGCAATCTCGGATGTAAGCGAACCGGCTGTTGCGCTCAAATTTGACTCAGTCGCTGCTGTTTCTGACAGCGCGGCCATTCTGGACGACGGCCAGGGGACCAACGTGCTTCAAAGAATAGCTAATAATATTCCGAGTATCGCGGGACCATCTCCGGCACCGGCACCGGCAGCCGAATCTTCGATAGACGCGATATCGGGTCTTTGCGACACGATTGTCAGAATAAGCTGGACAGCCGGATCAAGCGACAGCGGCAAATACCTGATAGAAAGAAAAACAGGGAAAGCTGATTTTTCAAAGATTGCCGAAACGGAGAGCGCGGATAGGATTTTTGTTGACCGGACAGCAAAACCGGGAAAACTATTCGCTTATCGGATTTGCCAGGAGAGCGGATCAGGCGAAAAAAGCTGTACCGAGGGAAAACAGGTGAAAACAATGAAGAAGAAAAAAATATTCAAGCCCCGCCTTGAAGCTGGAATCGTGGAAGGAAAAGTAAGTTTGTCCTGGGCTCCGGTCTATACGAAAGATTTCAGCGTGATTTTGCAGAGAAAAGCGGGCAAGGCGAAAAAATTCTCAACGGTTTCTGTTGTCTCCTCGGATATCCAGAATTCATACCGCGATGAAGCGGTCGTCCCGGGAACGACATATTCTTACCGGATGGTTGTCAAAGCCAGGAAAAAAACTACCGTGACGACAAAGCAGATCAAAATTGCCGTTCCATAGAATATGATAGATACGCATTCCCATCTTGATTTTCCCGAGCTTGACGAAGACCGCGAGGAAGTGATTTCGCGGTTTTTTGAAAGTGGAGGCAAAGCGATAATAAATGTCGGAGTAGACTTGGCGCGGAGCCGAAAGTCGATTGAGATAGCAAAGGAGCATAAGAATATTTTTTCGTCAGCCGGAATTCATCCGGACTTTTTTTCTCAAGGCTTGACCTTTCCCTCTGCCTCATTGGCGGGTTTCTCAAGGCCAAACCTTTTTTTAGAGTTGAAAAAAATTGCAAAACACGAAAAAGTCGTGGCGATTGGCGAAACGGGATTGGATTATTGCCGCATAAGATACAGCATACAACATAAAACACAAAAAGAGCTGGAGAAAATTAGGGAAAATCAGAAGGCGGGATTTATCGAACAGATAAAAATAGCGCGTGAACTGGATCTCCCGGTGATTGTGCATTGCCGGGAGGCGTGGGAGGATTTGTATGAAATTATTTCCAAATTTTATCAAAGCTCAACTCTTTCCTCTCCCGACTATTCGTCGGAAGATTCCCCAGAGTTGAGCTTTTTGAAATTCGTGCTTCATTGCTACTCCGGAGAAAGAAAGGATACGGAGAAATTTTTGAAACTGCCGAATGTCCATTTCTCTTTTTCCGGAAACATAACTTATCCGAAGCCGGCAGAAAGGGCGGAGAAACTGTCAGATGCGGTGCGGGAAATTCCGCTTGACAGGATTATGCTGGATTCGGATAGTCCTTTTCTAGCGCCTCAAGCCATGAGGGGCAAAAGAAACGAGCCGATATTCATTAAATACATAGTAAAAAAGATCGCTGAAATAAAAAAAATCAGCGAAAAAGAAGTTGAAACAATAACAGACGAAAACGCAATAAGATTCTTTCGTATTGGGGAAAATTTGAAAAATTTGGTAAATTAGCTTTTTGTTCAAGGTTTGGCCTTCTTTTGCCGCTGTAAGCGGCGGGGATCCGCAAGGCCGAACTTTTTTAGAATTCCTCAAAGACGGACTTTTGATATATAATAAAGCTATGGACATGGAACCCACAAAACCTATCATACAAGTAAGAGGGCTCAATATGGTTTATAACCAAGGCAAGCCCAACGAATCAAAGGCTTTGGAAGACATAAGCCTCGATATTTATTCCCGCGAATACGTGATTATCTTCGGACCTTCAGGCTGCGGGAAATCCACCCTGCTTTACGCTTTGGCCGGTTTTCAAAAGCCGACCAGCGGAGAAATTGTGGTTAGCGGACAGGACATAAACCTGTTCGGAAAAAAAGACAGAGTGGAATTTCACCGCCGCAGGATCGGAATGGTTTTTCAGTCATTTTTTCTCATACCCACTCTCAGAATAATGGACAATATCTGCCTGCCAAAAGTGTTTATAAGCGAAGGAAATGAAGAGCGGGAAAAAAGAGGAAAAGAAGTTCTGCAAAGGTTCGGAATAATCGAGCACGCCGAAAAATATCCGTCCGAGCTTTCAGGCGGGCAGAAACAGAGAGTGGCAATTGCTCGAGCTTTGATGAACAATCCGGACATAATCATTGCCGATGAACCGGTTGGCAACCTTGACTCCAAAGCCTCCTTCAATGTCATGTCGATTCTTCGCGAGCTCAACGAAAGGGACAAAAAAACAATAATCTTGGTTACCCATGATCCAAGCCACCTGTCCTTTGGAAACAAAGTCGTCCACATGAGTGACGGCAGGATAGTGAAAATCGAAGAGGTCACGGAAAGGAAAGAGATGGTCTTGAAAGGCGAAGAGGAAGTGCTGGTCAAAAAAGAGATAATGGCTCCAGAAGTCCAGATGCTTATGCGTTCATTTCGAAATTTTTCTCCCTCGCAATTGGGCATGCTTTTGTTTCCTTTCAAGGCTCAGGAATTTTTGTCGCATATCCTTTTCAATGTTCCGGAAGAGCAAATTATAATCGCTCGAAACAAACTGCAGGAAGTTATTAGCGGACGGGTGACTGTTGAACAATTTGAAAATTTGCTGGACCAGGAAGAAAAAAAAGGAGGACTCAATTGGGATCGGAGAATAGTGAAGCGAATCATTGGCCGTTTGAACGGCATATTGGAAATTGTAAAAAAAATGGACACCGCGCAACCGGAGAACACGGCAATGATAATTGCCAGATATATTGTTGACCTGCTCAAGCTTCAGTTGACAGAGTATCAGGTGATCAAATTATCGAATATCATCAGCCTCAGAATAGAAAATAAGCTTTCAATCATTGAGCTAAGAAACGCTCTGGACCGTCCTATTTTGGATAAGGGCATGGGACTCGACAAAAGAACGGCAAACAAGATAGCCAGAGAAGTTGAAATACTGATGCTGGCAAAATTTGCGACCTAGCCTATGCAAAAGAGAGATTTACTAAAACTTTCCACCCGCATGTTCAAGGCGAGAACCGGCCGGACGGTGCTCACGATTTTGGGCATGGGAATCGGAATCGGGGCCATCTTATTTCTGGTAGGGCTGGGATACGGACTTCAGGAAGTGCTCCTGAAAACAATTACGACATCCGACTCCCTTCTCGCGCTGGATGTTTCGGCCGACAAGGAAAAAGGGTCAAAACTCAACAGCGAGGCCGTCAGAAATATCGAAAGCCAGGATGGAGTGGCGGATATTGTTCCCATCCATGATGTCCAGGTCCAGATAAAAATCGAGGACATTTCCGCGGATGGAGCGGCGGTGGTTTCAAAGCCCGCGCTCCTCAAGCTGGAAGGAAAAAAAATAATAGCCGGAAGCGATAATTTCGAAGAAAATCCCAATGAGATTGTGATTTCATCAGCCTTCTCCAATCTTTTGAATCTTCCTCCGGAAGATCTCAAAGGAAAATCAGTCAATTTCAGTCTTTTTCTGCCAAGCGGGGAAAACACCGGCGAAGCCGCCAGTGAGAAACTTGAGCGAAAGACAGTAGACTCGGCGTATAAAATTGGGGGAGTGATCGAAAACGAAGAGCTCTCATTTTATGTTTCGGGCGCGGGACTGGAGCATTTATTTTCCAAAATAGAATACTCGCGCCTCAAGGTGAAGTGCCGCTCAAGCGATGTTCTTGACGGGGTGAAAGAGAAGCTGATCGGGAATAATTTTTTGGTTTCTTCCCTTTCTGACACGGTGAAGGAAGTAAATAAAATGTTTCGCGTGGTGAAGATCATTCTGGCTCTTTTCGGCCTGGTAGCGCTTCTGGTGAGCGCCATTGGAATGTTCAACACAATGACCGTTTCGCTTCTCGAGCGGACAAAAGAAATCGGCATCATGAAATCGATAGGCGCATCCGACAAAGACATTCTTTTCATATTTCTTATCGAATCTACCATAATGGGTTTTCTGGGAGGACTTAGCGGAATCGTTCTGGGCATTTTTTTCGGCAAATCGGCCAATCTTATTTTGAATACTGTGGCCCGCAAAATGGGAGGCCAAGCTCTTTCCCTGTTTTATTTCCCCGCCTGGTTTTTGCTTTTTATCATCGGCTTTTCGATTCTCATCGGTTTTCTCACCGGACTCGTTCCGGCGCGGCGAGCCAGCGTGATTGACCCGTTGGATGCATTGAGATCGAAATAGGAGACTTAAGAAATTTAGGACGCTAAAGATGCTTAGGAAAATTTCGAACAAAAAATTGATTTTCTTTCTTCTCCTTTTTTTTCTGGCAGGTTGTTCTTTTCTGATTTACAAATTTTATGTTTCCGAAAGGGAACGAAGCGGAAATGAAATTGCGGCGAAGATAACAACTCCCGATGGCCAGGTGCTTGGGGAAGAGGGGGATACATATCCGAACGAATTCAAGAGCGGAAAATACCGGGTACCCCAGCTTGGATTTGGCGGGGGGCTGACCGCTTTTTATCCGGGGCTTGGCGAGCCGCTCGGACCGCTCGAAATCGGGAATGTTCAGAGCGAGATCGTGAAGACCAAGGACAAGAAGGAACTTCAGCTTGTCATCAAATGGAAAACTGAACGTCCGACGGTTTGTCTTGTCTCATACGGAAAGAGCGGCGGCGCAATGAAAACAGTGCAGGAAGAATATTTTGCGATCGAGCATAGCGCTGTCCTGGAAAAACTGGACAGCGCCACTACCTATTTTTATACTGTTTCTGCCAAAGATAAATTGGGTGGGGAAACAGTGTCGGACAAATACGCGGTTTATACCGGAGCGCCGGAGGTTTCATTCCTTGATCTTCTGGCCGGTGCGTTCAAGAGCGCGTTCAGCTGGGCCGTGAAATAAAAAAGTCTGATGTTTTTTTGGAAGCGACTTGACAAAGTGCGACGAGACTCAGGTAGTATCTTGTGCCATGATAAATTATAAATTCCGCCCGTTAAGGCGCGTTTTTATATCCGATATCCAAAAAATATGAAAAATTATGAATCCGATATTTTTTAAATTTCGGTCATAATTAATAATTAAAAAAAAGTATTGAGAAGTATATAAAAAAACAAAATATTTCGAGAATTCCGAGCTAAAGTATAGAAGATACCAAAGCAAATTATCAAAATATTTTCTGCTCAAAAAAAGTCGCCTATTTTTTCAGAAGGGGGCTTTTTTTTATTGTCAAAAAAAATATAATTCAAATAGGGATAAGATAACGTTTATTCTTACATATAAGGGAAATAACGTGACTAAAAACAAAAGTAGCCATAAGGAAAAGAAAAGAGCGGCACGGGGATGGTTCCTGAGGCGTTTTTTCCTATTTGAAAAGGATAAAACGGGACATAGGAGAGACGCAATGAGTATAAAGAGCAACAAACTTTATCCAGCAGATAAAAGGGAAATTGAGGAGAAAAAAAACACGATGCCGGAAATGAAACCGGAAGTCAAAACAAATATTTTGGCAAAAGCACCGGGGTTGAAAACAGATGAGCCTCTCGCTGAAGAATTGATAACCCTTTCGGAAATTGCCAAGGAGTCAGTTTATTCAAGAGAGTATCTGGGATATCTGGTCCGGAAGAAAAAACTAAAAGCCGAGAAAATAGGCGGGGAATGGAAAACAACAAAGAAATGGCTGAATGAATTCAGCGATGAGGCGGAAGAGAAAAAGAAAATAATAAGGCAGGACCTTTCGCAGAAGCTGGGAAAGGAAAAGAAAAATATTTTGCTTCCCGGGATAAACCTGAAATATTCAAACAACAGCATTCTGCGAATGCGGCCGCTGGCGGCGCTGGGCATGATGGTTGTGCTTCTGGCGCTGGCCAGTCTCGCGAATGCCAATGTCGCCAATTGGAGAGACGAGGCGGCAAGGAAAATTCTTTCTGCTTATGATTCGACTGTTGAAAAAGTGACCGATAATTTTTTGGATGCGGACAAGCAGCTGGCTGACGGCATCCACGCGCTAAAGGCCGGGACGGACAAAATATATTCAATTGCGAATGCCGTCATCAGCAGAAAAAAAGTTGACCAATATGAAAAAACAACCGGACTTTCAATTCGCGGATCAGAGGAAGAAAAAGAAAAAATAGTCCGCTCCGAGGAAGAAACAATGGGAGGAATTGTGGCGGGTGAAGAATCGTCAGCGGACGGCCGCCACTTTCAACCGTCTTGGAAACGCCGCGAAGCTCGATCATCGATCGGACGCCGGGTCCGAACCGGCCTCCGCTGAAGCTTCGGCGGTCCGCCGTAGCCTTGGCGAAGGCGG
>LBYD01000006.1 GCA_000995965.1 Candidatus Moranbacteria bacterium GW2011_GWC2_40_12 | reverse complement strand
ATCGCCCAGAGCCGGCGAGCCCGGGGTGGAAACTGAATCGAGTCTCATCGCTCCGGCGACATTGAGAAGCCGGGCGGGATTGGTGGTGCCGATTCCGACGTAGCCGGAAGAATTGATTGTGACTTGTTGCGTGGCATTGGTAAAGAAGTTCAAACTATTGCCCGAATTGTCATAGATTATCCGACCGGCATCAACATCGGCATAATCTCCAAAATGGATTCCCGCGTATGCCTGTGATCCGGAGGCAATGGTTATATATGAATTGTATCCGCTGGTGGAGTTCCTTTGAAAAAGTGCGACGCTTTGGGTTTCGGGCGTGACCAGCCCCTCGCTCGAATAGCCCTCGCGGACATGAAAGTTGTCAATCGGACTGGTCGTTCCGATACCGACGTTGCCATCGCTGTCTATGGTCATACGAACGTCTCCATGTGTTCCGAACTGTATGGCAGGGTCAAGCGTGACTCCGCCAATGAGCAGGGCGTTGGCAATTGCGTGAGAATATGAGTTTCCTTTGGGATCATAACCTGCGCTTCCGGTAAGGCCGAAAACAGCGTTGACGAGATCTCCGTCCTGACTGAACTCTATATATGGATTGTGGGTTTCCGTGTCATTGTCCGTATCGGCGATAAGTTGGATAGCCACGTCCGCTTTTCCAGTTATTTTCAGTATTTCATTGGCAGATGAACTGGTCGAACCGATGACGAGATGTTCTGTTGGATTCGTCGTCCCGATTCCCACATTTCCCGTCGAGGAAACAAACAGCGGCGTGGTGTTTCCGATGCCGACATGGAAAATTCCGGCGGGCGCGGTCGTCCCGATGCCGACGTTGCCGTTCGCAAGCATCGTCATTCTATCCAACATGGTGTTCCAGCTTGTCGTATCTTGGGATGTTTTAAAGGTAAAAGCCTGATCTGTAATTGCTCCGTTGTATTGATTAACTTCAAACGTCATCAACTTGGAAGCGTGCGAATGAAGAGTAATATTATCAGTTGCGTTAATTCCTACCGAAGCACTACCTTTTACCAAGGATACTCCCGAACCACCGCCAGTTATTTGATAGTGACTCAAAGTTAAACCGGTAGCCTGGCCGTTTTTAACAATCAAAGAACCAGATGCAACTTCCAAAGCCGCCCCCGGATTCGTCGTGCCGATTCCCACATTGCCGACTGTTGAAACAAACAGCGGGGTGGTGTTTCCGATGCCGACATGGAAAATTCCGGCGGGCGCGGAGTTGCCGATGCCGACGTTGCCGGAAGATTCAAAGGTCACTACAATATTACTGTTGTCATAGGCAGACGGCGAGGCGGCGAAATAAATATTTCCTTTATTAGCCGTGTTTCTTCCCTGAGCTGATATTAAAATATTTCCATACTTTGATAAATATGTTGAATCTCCGTTTTCCGAAGACACTGTAAGTGAACTTGTACTTGCTATAACACCGCTCGTTAGACTTAATTTGCCATATCCTCCTTCGTCAAGTAGCTGAATTTCATCAGTATCGCCAAAAAATGCACTACCTTCCACATCCAGTTTTACCCCCGGATTCGTCGTGCCGATTCCCACATTTCCCTCAATGATCATTCCTCCGTCCGGAGCGGCGGTGGAGAGGAAGACTGAACCCGGAGCAGTGGTTCCAATCCCCACTCCGCCGGAGACGGTGAGCTTGTTGCCGGGAGCGGTCGTATTGATGCCAACGTTGCCGCCGTTCAACACCGTGAAGACTTCGTCCGCGCCATCGAATAAATTCAGGATGTCTCCCGTCCCGGACTGCGTCACTTTGAGAGCGGTTCCGGTTCCCCCGCCGGACCCGTAAGTGACGTCGAGCGCGTCATGCGTTCCGCTCGCCGGGTTATAATTGATGTTCGCCGCGTCCTGTGCGGTTGAAGTGTTGTCAAGATCGACTATCCCGTCGCCGGAAAGATTGTTTGAATTTATCGCCTCCGGCGTGGAACCGATTTTTTTCCGGGGAATCATTTCGCTGTCCGCTCCGATTTTGACGCCGAGATAATACGCTCCCCCGGTGAAATCAACCGAAAGGTCGGTGACGGATCCCAGCTGGACGTTGAAAATTCCGCTCTTCACATAAATGCGGTTGGTGAGGTCGTCATTGTCGTTCCAGGTCTGGGCCGGCGGATAGGCGCAAATCACGTTTCCTCCGGTGTCCACCGATTCGATGACGGTGCTTTCGGGGCTGGCAAGGGTCGTGTTCCAAATCTGCTGTCCGGCTTTCAGGGAATTTTCGTTCGTGTCAGCAGCATAGGCTATTTTTTTTGTTCCGGTCGCGCATCCGTTGCCGCCGTTTCCGTCGCTGATGGTCGTCGCTCCCGTTTCCGTCCACAAAGTCGCGGCGCTCCAGGTCTCCGTCCAGTCCGCCGAACCGCCTCCCGCCACGGTATATATTTTGAATTCAAAATCATAAAGGCCGTCCGTCACCGCCACGTCCAAGGTATCCGTCAGCCGGCCCTGGTAGTTGAACTGCTTCAAAACCGAAGCGCGCGACAAGGTCGCAGAAAAAACAAAAATCACGATTGCGAGAATTGCCGGAAGGATCAAGGATATTTTTTTGTTTTTATTTATCAGCATCTCGATTGTGAACGTTATATTTCAAGAAACGCGTTTTTGGGGAGAAAATTCCAAATGACGGCGTCTTTTTCAAGATTCTCTTTTTCGACCAGATTGACCGGATCGGACACGCCGAGATCGGCTTTGAGCATTTCCGCCATTTCCTTTCCGCCCGCTCCGTATTCAATCGTCGTCAGCGTGTATTCGCTCCTTCGGGCTAAAACCGGTTCCAGCTTGTATCCCACGAGCTCCAATTTTCTCACCAGCCTTTGGCTCGAAACCGGATCGGAGCCCGAGGGAGCCAGAACGCTGACTGATACCGCCGATCTTTTGGGGGCTCCGGTTTTTGTGAGCTGGTCTGATTCTCCTTTCGCCGCTTCGCTATTTTCTGAAACTCGATTTTTTTGGCGGGGCGGTCCGGCGCCAATTTTTTTTGAGGCCTGCCAGAAAATGACCGCGCCGGCGCAAACAGCCAAAACCAGTGCCGCGACAATCATTCTCCTCGCGAGAATTGCTTTTTTGAGCTTCTGCCAGCCCTCCGGAGACATGTGAATTCTGCTGCTGCCTTTCGGAAAAATGGGAATGCGCAATTTATCTCCTTTTTTCAGGCTGTAGGGTTTTTTCAGATTGTTTATCGCCGCTATCTTCTGCCAGCTAACCGCAAATTCTTTCCCGATTTCCCGGAGGCTCTCACTTCCGGAAACCGTGCGAATCGGAAGATTTCTCCAGAGAATCTTTTGCAGATACTTCCGGAGGAAAAAGAGAGCGGCCGAAACAAGCGCGAAAGCCAAAATCACCAGAATGAATTGCCAGGGAAAAATCCAGAATGAAATTTCTTTTGTCTTTGGGTCGAGGCGCGATCCGTCCGGAGCCAATGCCGAAATTGTGAGAATTGCTTGACAGCGGCCCGCGAGCGGCATTTTTTCCCAAAACATGATCTCCGTTTCCGAACTTTTCGGAAAAACAACTCCGTGTTTTTCGTCTTTGAGATCCGCGATCTTCCGGCCAAAAATATTTTTCACCTCGATTTTTGCTTCCGGAGAGAGCCTCACGTTTCCCGTGTTGGTGATATCGGCTTCAAAAACAGACCTCTTTCCGAATCCCAAAATATCCCTCAGCCAATTTCTGCCTTCTTTGGGTCCTTGTCTCCGGCTGAAATTGTCAATTGTGAAATCTTTTTTGATCTCTCCCGGAACTGTCTCATATATCCTAACTCCCACCCGGCTCACGATATTGACGCCCGTTCCGGACAAATTGTTCTTGGGATCAACCTCCTCAACCACAATTCCGCCGAGATGGTCCCCGGCTTCGGCGTTTTCAGGAACGTTGATTTCGAAAGGGTCAAGTTTCGCTGATTTCGCCGGAACTTCGAGCGTCTCGGAGGCCAATTTGACCCATTTCCCGATCCCGTTCCTTGGCGACGATTCGTCGAGCAGCGCGAAAGATCCTTCTCGGGTATTCACCGCGTCCACCGCATAGACTTTGACGATTTTCGTCGCGTCTCCGCTGTTGATGATTTTCACCGCGTCTTTTTTCCCTTCGCCCCGGCCGACCCCGTATAAAAACCAGCTCTTCGTCAGCTCTCGCTCCGGATCGGGAAAAGCCGGCAGGATGCCCAGCTTCCCGGCACTGGCCGCCCTTGTTTCCGGCGCCATGCCGAAAACAGAAAATGAGATGAGAAGAAAGAAAACGATTTTTGAGAAAATATTTTTCATTGGATAGTGATGGTTAGGGTGCCGGAGGTGCTTTCATTGTGGAGCGAATTGAGCTCAACCAATTTTATGCTGGGCCGGACGTTGTAGTCGCCGGAAGCGGAAGCGCTGCCGCTCACTATGTCTTGCGGACTGCTCAGCGGATGATCTCCGTCAGCCGTTTCGGTGACATTCAGGGCGGGCGAGGTGATGGTGGGACTGGTTCCGATCACGCCGTTGGTGCTCAAATTGACGTTCTCATCGGGAATAGTGTTGCTTGCGCTCGTCATGTCGGTGGACTGCATCGAAACGCTCCAGCTGGCAGCCGTGTTGTCAGTCGCGACGCACTCCTGGTCAGCAGAAAAAAGATAGGTGTTGAAATTGTCAGCGCTCCCCAAAGTATAGTCGGTCATATACACATCTTCCGCTTCGCAATCGAGGCTCAACGGTTCCGTTTCCAAAGCAACCATATACCAGAATCCGGCACCGGTCTTATAACTGGCGCTCGCGCCCTCGCCGATGACCGGCTCTCCCAGGGTGTCGCCCAAACGATAATTGGCGGAAGTGCTCGTGTTGCCCGCTCCGCCGATCACGTCCGCGTCAATCTTATAATTCGAGCTCGTCATTGCCGCCTGGCAATTTCCCTGAAGAAAAATACAATGAATCGCCGCGGCGAGAAAAATCCTGCCGAGCGATATTCTATTATTTGAATTGTTTTGTTTTTTTCTTCTATGCATTTTTTTTGTTATGCGCCGCGTATTGCGTGATTCATTCTCCCTGCACCATGATCACTCGTCCTACCGTTTCGTCTTTTGCCACTTCGACAAAAATATTGTTGTTCTCGTCTTTTCGGACTTTGTAGCGGAGGCAGGCGCTGTCTTGTTTTGACTTCACGTAGGCGTATGCTCCGAACAAAACCGATCCGGTGAAAATCACTCCCGCCAAAATAAGAGTCCATCTGAGATTGACGGAAGCCATTTTTATTTTTTCCGCCGGCACATCGACATTCAGGTTTTCCTGATGGGCGTAGCTCGCCTCGGCGACTTTGCGCATATAGCTTTCCACCGCTTCCCTGGTAGTCCACCACCTGCCTTTTTCCTTCCAGCCGGCGAGCCTTCCTTTTCGGATCAAAAGTCCCAAATAATCAGAGCTGTATGGAGTCAAACGGCTGGCTTCATTGAGAGACAACAAATTTTTTTGAATTTCGGCCATATTTGCTTTGCTTATGATGAATCGATACGGTATCGGATACTGTATCGCTTTATCCGCGCCCGCTGCATAATTCCAAGGCATAAATCTTATTTAATTTTCTTATTTTTTCCAAAGCTCTTCAAGCGCTTCTTCTCTGTTTTGCCCGACTTTTTTTGTGAGGTTATTTGGAATATGAATTTGAGCGATATGGAGGGTTTATTTTCACGAATATCGTTCTTCAATGCATAATTTACGAAAATTATCTTTTATAAAATAAAAATCGGCTTTAAAAGCCGAGATTGTATCTAATACTTATGTATAATCCTTATTCCGATATTTGGCTGAAACAGTGTCTTATTTAGCTTTGGAGCGCAATTTTTTCAATAATGACGCCGGACAATATTTTTTTCCTGAAATTTTCGCGAAAAATATTTTGTGCCATTTATTTTGTCAAGCTTCAAAAATTTTTTTCCGCCTCTTTTTTCAATCAGCCGAAAATAATTTTCAAATATTTTCTTATCCCTGAAAATATATGGCGGATAGAATCGCCGCGGCCAATGCCAGCCGGTACCAGAAAAAAATGGCGTAGCCTTTTCGCTCGACAAATTTCAAAAGATATTTTATGGCGAGGTATCCGCTCGCGGCCGCGGAAAGCATTCCCAAAATTATATTCGCGTCAAAGCCGGATTCGAGCAGGCCTGGAAAGTTGAACGCCGCCGCGCCGAAAATGATGGGAGTCGAGAGAAGAAATGAAAACCGCGCCGCTGATTCCCGGTTCAGTCCCAATGCCAAACCGGTTGTGATTGTCGCGCCGGACCGGGACACGCCCGGAACAATCGCGAGTGCCTGCGAGAGGCCGATGAGCAGGCTGTCCGTCCAAGTTATTTGGTTCAGCTTTTTCCGATGCCGGTGATATTTGTCGACGAGGTATAAAATCAGGCCCACCGCGCTCAAAGTGAACGCGACCAGAATCGGCGAGCGAAAAGTTGTCTCGGCAAAGCTTTCCAGAAAATATCCGGCGAGAATCCCGGGAATAGTGGAGAGAATCAAAAGCCACAGCATCTCTTTCCTAAAGTTAAACTTTAGGAATTGTTCCGAAAGTTTAACTTTAGGAACAACGGTAACTTTGAAAATCTCCACCCAATCTTTCCAAAAATACAAAACGACGGCGATGAGCGTCCCGAAATGAAGCGCCACATCAAATGAAAGTCCCGGATCGGGAAAATGGAAGAGCCACGGCGCCAAAATCAAATGCGCTGAACTTGAAACCGGCAAAAATTCTGCCGCTCCTTGAATTATTCCGAGAATCAGAGAATGAAAAATAGTCATCAAAATATGAGGATTATGGAGATGAAAATTGCCGCAACCATAAATGCGACACTCGCCCAGCCAAATATCTTGACCCAGCCCGGATGCGTTTCAACGCCCATGATGCGCTTGTCGTTTCCAACAACCATGATTGTCGCGAGAAGCGGAAGGGCGATAATGCCGTTTAAGTATGCGGAGTAATAGAGGGCCTTGATCGGATTCACTCCGATGAAATTGAGTCCCAGCCCCACCAGAATTGAAAATATTATGATCAGATAAAAGCCGCGCGCTCGCGAAAAACGGAGTTCAAGGCCCTCGTGCCACTTCATTACTTCGCAAAGCGCATATGCGCCCGACCCGGCCAGAATCGGAACGGCAAGCAGTCCCGTCCCAATGATCCCGAGAGCGAAAAGAAGATAAGCCGCTTCACCGGAAAGAGGCCTTAGGGCCAGGGCCGCCTGTTCTGCCGAACCGATTTCCGTGATGCCATTTTTGAAAAAAACCTGCGCCGTCGCGATTATGATGAAGAAGAAAACGGCGTTCGCCAAAATCATTCCCGTCCCGACGTCCGTCCTCATATGCCTGATCCGCAGATGCAGAAACGACTTTCCAGCCGGCTTTGATTTTATCAGCTTATTTTCCTCAACTTCCTCGGAAGCCTGCCAGAAAAAAAGATAGGGCGTGATGGTTGTCCCGAAAATGGCAATTAGGGCGAACATATAATTTCGATTCAACTCGATATTTGGAATGAACGCGTATCGAAAAACTTCACGCCAGTCGGGATGCGCCATAAAGCCGGCAAAGATATAGGCCAAAACCGAAATCGTGAGCCATTTCAGAACCCGCGCATAAATATGATATTGAAAAAATATTTCCATTGAAATGATGGCGAGCGCGAAGATAATCGCCGCGAGATAAAGGTTCACGCCCGTCAGCATCTTGAGCGAAGCCGCCATCGCCCCGAGATTGGCTCCGATGTTGGCTACGTTGGCGATGATGAGCAGCAAAACAATTCCCGCCACAATTTTTTTTCGGTAATGTTTTTGCAAAACTCCCGCGAGACCCCTGTTTGTCACGATTCCAATCCGCGCAGAGGCTTCCTGCACCGCCAGCATCATCGGCAGCAGCCAGGCCGCCGTCCAGAGAATCGCGTATCCGAACATCGCCCCGACTGATGAATATGTTCCGATCCCGGACGGATCATCATCCGACGCTCCGGTGATCAGCCCCGGACCAAGCGCGCGCAGAAAATACCGGGCCCGTGTCCAGCGGTTCGCGAGAAGATTTTTTATCTTGACGACTTCTTCTTCAGTGACTTGGATCGTTCCATCAACCAATTTTGTGGCTTTTACTTCACCCCAAATAACCATTTTTTTGGCAAGTATAAGGGGAATTCCAACCTCGCGCCGAAACTCGGAAAGTGTATGAAGTTTTCCTTTCTTTACCCTAGAGCTCAGCTCTAGGGTAAGATTATTCGAGTAAGTATTTTTCATCTTCTTTTTTTTCTTTCATATATATAGCGTTTTCGTCAAGAAATTTTTTATAATCGGCAATATCTTCAAATTGTCCCATGATGATCTTTTTGTTGCACAGACCACTCTTTCGCTTTCCGAGATATTCTAAAAGGCTTGAGTATTTCCATTCCTTTTGCCTAAATCCGTGTATGAAATGATTCATATTCACATAAGCCGAAAGATACAATAGCTTGGAGTTGGATTTTATGCGGATTGCTTTGAATCTTCCTTGAAATAGAGCACCGGTTCGTTTATTCTTCGTGTTGAAATAATTAGTGTGACTTGTCCCTAGTTTATGCATGAATCTTTCTATTCCTCTTTCATCTAATTGTTTGACGACGAGATGATAATGATTCGGATTCAGGCAATAACATACAAATTCAACTAATTTTTTTCTTTTTTTCTTGAGTAAGGGAAAGTCCGGAAGTTCAGCTTCGGGATTATTTTCCTTATAATCTCTCCAGGCAATCATCAGCCCGTCATTTTGGTCACTAAGCAAATCCATTGACAACAGAAATCTTTCAAAATCACGACTGTCTTGAAAGATTCTCCTCTTATCTACTCCTCTATTATATAAATGGTAATATTCCCCGTTTGCAAATTGTATTTTCCTCATTTTTATTTTCCCTAAAACCTACCCTAGAGCTAAAACCTACCCTAGAGCTCAGCTCTAGGGTAGACTGTCTTATTCCACGGTTACGCTTTTGGCAAGATTGCGCGGCTTGTCAACATCCAATCCTTTGCTCACCGCGCAGTAGTAGGCGAAAAGCTGCAATGGAATGACGGAGAGAAGCGGAGTGAGCATTTCAAGCGTCTTGGGAATATAAATCACATCGTCGACCATTTTTTGGATTTCTCTGTCCCCTTTTGTGGCAATGGCAATCACCTTCCCGCTGCGGGCTTTCACTTCTTGGATTCCGGAAAGGGTCTTTTCATAGACGCTGTCACTTGTTGCGATCGCCATGGTTGGAAAATTCTTGTCGATAAGCGCGATCGGCCCGTGCTTCATCTCACCAAAAGGATACCCTTCGGCATGGACATAGGAAATTTCTTTGATTTTCAGCGCTCCTTCCATGGCAATCGGATAATTGTATTTCCTCCCAAGATACAGAAAATTTGAATATTCGGAATACTTTTCGGCAATCATTTTTATATCATTTGCCTTTTTCAAAATCCTCCTCATGAGATGAGGAATTTCAGCCAATTCTTCGGCGATTCTTTTTCCCGTTACTAGGGACATTTCCCTCTGCCGGCCCAGAAAAAGAGTGAGAAGCGCCAAAATCGAAAGTTGGGAGGTGAAGGCTTTGGTTGAAGCGACGCCGATTTCGGGCCCAGCGTGGTTGTATACGCCGGCGTCGGTCTCCCGGGCGATAGTAGATCCCACCACGTTCACGATTCCGAGCGTCAGAGCCCCTTTATTTTTCGCTTCCCGAATCGCCGCCAGGGTGTCAGCCGTCTCGCCCGATTGGGAAATCGCGACAACCGCCGTATTTTCATCAAGCAGCGGCTTCCGATAGCGAAATTCCGAAGCATGCTCCACATCCGTCCGGATTCCCGCGTATTCCTCGAGCATATATTTTCCGACCAGTCCCGCGTAATATGAGGTTCCGCAGGAAACGACCACAATTCTCTTGAGATGGCGCGTCTTTTCGGCCACATCGCGCAGCCCGCCAAGCTTCGCGATGCCTTCCGGAGCCACCAGTCTCCCGCGGATGGAATTTTCCACTGCTTCCGGCTGCTCCGTGATTTCTTTGAGCATGAAATGGGGATAGCCTTTTTTTTCTGCTTCTTCAACTGACCAGTCTATTTTCGAAATTTCTTTTTCGACCTTCTTGCGTTTGAAATTCGTGATTTTGTGGCTCTCGTCGGTCAATTCGGCCATCTCCCCGTCATCGAGATATATAACCCGGTCGGTATAGCAGACAATCGGAGCGATATCAGAGGCAATGATGTATCCGTCTTCCATGACTCCCAGAACCAGCGGACTGCCGTTTCGGGCAATGATTATTTTTCCCGGATTTTTTTGATCAACAATTGCCAGGCCATAAGTTCCACTAATATGGGCCAGCGTCCTCCAGACGGCTTCTTTAAGCGGCACCTGCTTTTCATATTCTTCGATGAGATGAGCCACGATTTCCGTATCAGTCTCGGAAGAAAACTTGTGCCCCGCTTTTTCGAGGTCCTCTTTGAGCTCTTTGTAGTTTTCTATGATCCCATTGTGGACAAGAAAAATATTTTTCTGGCAATCGCAGTGCGGATGGGCGTTTTTTTCCGTTGGTTTTCCGTGAGTCGCCCATCGGGTGTGGGCGATTCCGATGCATCCCGATATTTTTTTGCCGTTTATTTTGTTTTCCAGTTCCGCCACTTTTCCGACTGCTCTCTCGGTGACAACCTTGCCGCCTGAAAAAACGGAAATGCCAGCCGAGTCATAACCGCGATACTCTAGGCGCTTCAGCCCGTCCATGAGGATGGGTAATGCCTCTCTTTTTCCAATATATCCCACAATACCGCACATAAAATTAGAATTTTGAATTGCGAATTTTGAATTTTGAATGGAATATGGAATTCTGAATCCAATATTCTTTATTCCATTCTCAATTCCCAATTCTAAATTCACAATTCTGCTTAATTTTTAGCCCAAATGTTTTTTAATTTTTTTTGCTATAGCATCGGCAAAAGCGCGAATCTCGCCCTCATCCCTCCCCTCCACCATCACCCTGCACAAATTTTCCGTTCCGGAATAGCGGACAAGAACGCGTCCTTCTTTTCCAAGCTTTTTTTCCACTTTCTTTATTATATCCTGAATTTCCGAAATTGAGCCAATATCCGGCTTGCTTTTTACTTCCACATTGACCAATAACTTGGGGAAAAGAGCGACCTCTTCCGCCAGCTCCGAAAGCGGTTTTTTGAAATGGCTCATGGCCGCGAGTAGCATCAAACCCCCGATGATCCCGTCACCAGTCGGACAAAAATCAAAAAAAATGATATGGCCGGATTCTTCGCCCCCCAAAATCGCGCCTTTATTTTTCATTTCAAAAAATACCTGCCGGTCCCCCACCCCCGTGGCGATATGTCCGATCCCCAATTTGCTTAGCGCGCCAACGAATCCGAGATTGCTCATGACAGTCGTCACAACCAAATTATTTTTGAGTTTCCCTTTTTCCTTCAAAAATTTTGCAATGACATACATCATCTGGTCGCCTGTCAGCGCGTTTCCTTTTTCATCGACCGCAATGACCCGGTCCCCGTCACCGTCAAAAGCAAGGCCCAAATCCGCTTTTTTCGCGAGAACTTCTCTTTTCAAACTTTCCGGATGCTGGGAACCGCAATTTTTGTTGATATTTGTTCCGTCAGGATTTGCGTTGATCAACCCTGTCTCTTTGGCAATTTTTTCAAATATCGCCGGAGCAACTTCAAAAGTGGCGCCGTTCGCGCAGTCAAGAACTAGTCGCTTTTTTACCCTAGAGCTGAGCTCTAGGGTAAAAAAATAACTGGTTTTATCCAAAAAAAACTTTATATACTTTTCTTTGGCTTCCTGCACTACAGAACTCTTTCCTGAAATGTTGTCATTTGTGCCTGATGATATTTTTTTCAATATATATCCTTCAAGTTCTTTTTCTTCCTCTTCCGAAAGCTTTGTGCCGTCATTTTTGAAAGGCTTTAGGCCGTTGTCCTGAAAGGGATTGTGCGAGGCTGAAATCACGATCCCCGCCCCCGCCCTTTGCTCTTTGATGAGGAAGGCCAGAGCCGGGGTCGGCAAAATTCCCGCGACAGCCGCTTCGCCACCGGCTGAAGATATTCCCGCGACAAGCGCCTCTTCAAACATCAAACCTGACTCACGCGTGTCTCTTCCGACAATTATTTTTTCCGGAAGATTTCTTTTCCGGCAAAAAGAAACAATCGATCTTCCGAACGCCGCAACAACTTCCGGATTCATTTTTTCTCCGCCGGCAACTCCTCGAATGCCGTCTGTTCCGAATAGTTTCATATATTTTACGAATTACGAATCTGTACGAATATACGAATTGGCGAATTGAGCAAGTTTTATTATATAATTCAGCATCACTCTTACAAACAAATTTATTCGTATATTCGCAGAGCGAAACGGATTCGTAATTCGTAAAGAAATCACTGATAGCCATAATCCCCTCCCGAGTTCGCGCCGATTGAATTTTTTCTGCGTTTCACGCATTTCGCGATGAAATCTTTGAATTTCATTTTCAGTTTTCCGCGATCATATCGCGCGTAGCGGACGCCATACGCGCCGTTATTCCGGATGCTGTTTGAGGTGAGTTTCACGGTTCCGCGTTTGGAGTTATAAACCTGAATCGCGATTCCTTGCGCCCCGTTGCTGGAAAGACTGTTTCCCTTTATCGTTATCTTCGTTCCCGCGAGGATCATTTCAATTCCCGATTCGCCGTTGCTTTTGATTTCGTTGTCCCTGATGATTCCGCGCAAACTTGCGTGAAGATCCACTCCTTCCTCTCCGCTTCCCCTGATCAGGCTGTTTCTGATTTCAACTTGTCTTTTGAAAATATACATTCCCCTTTTTCCGCTGTCTTCAACGCTTCCGTATTTGAACGTAAATTTGTATTTTTTTGAGTTGCCGGACCGGTCAACTATAATTCCGTCTGACATTGATTCTTTGATCGTGCAATTGGCAATGACAGCCCGCGATCTTTTGTTTACTCTTATGTTGGTAACCGCTTTTTTCACCGTCAGATTGCTCAATTGGCTGTTGGTCGAGCGGAAATATATTCCGTAAGCCCGTCCTGTCGCGTCGATTATGGTTTCGCTCCGGTTTTCTCCGATGAGATTTGAGTCGCTGGTGAGCTCGACTTGTTCCGCATATGTCCCTTTTTTCACGAAAATATTTTTATTGTCAAAACTTTCGCTTTCGATGTGCCGGATTGCCGCTCCGATAGTTTTGAAAGGATATGCCTCGCTCCCATTTTCCTTCGCCGCGCTGCTGCTTGCGTCTACATAGAAATCATAAAGGTCCCCGCTTGCCGGAATCCCGAAAAAAAGAAGAAAAACCGCAAGAGCCGCTCCGGGAAATATTTGGTGTTTTTTTTGTTTCAGATGTTCAAGCACAACCAAATATCTTACTTTAAAAAATTAATCCTTTCATCCTAAGATCGAATCTTGGGAAATGAAAAACTGTTTATTCGTATATTCGTAATCGATTAGTAATTCGTAAAGACTACACGAATTTTTCAATTTCCGTCTGGGCTCTCGCGAGGTCATCAGGATTGCCGATGGGAAACCAATGCGCCGTCGGAAAAACCTTCACTTTATACTTGTCAGTCATCTTGGCCATCGTTTGCGGAAGGCCGAACTCTTTTTCTGTGATCCGGACCAAAGCATAATCGAAAAAATTTCTGTTGAGCACATACGCCCCGATATTCGCCAGCTTGTTATCTTTTTCTTGAGGCTTCTCAATGATATCCAGCAAGTTGCCGTCTTTATCCATCTTAAACACGCCGAATTTAGAAGGGTCTTCGACCTCGAAAGCCATCGCCGCCAGTTCTTCCCGGCAAAGTTTTTCAAGATCTTTTTTGAAAAACAGATCGTCCCCGTTGATGACCAGGAACTTGTTTCGAAGAATGTCCTTGCAGGCGTGAATTGCTCCGCCCGTGCCATTGAGTTCTTTTTGAAAAACGTATTTTATTTTTCTTCCTTTCCATTCTTCTCCGAAATAATTTCGGATCTGGTCTGCGAGATAATTGACGATGATGATCACCTCATCAACTTTTTCCGGGAGAAAACTGATCGTCCACTCCAAAATAGGCTTGCCTTTCACGCGCAGCATCGGTTTTGGAGTCTTATTGGTTAGCGGCCGCATTCTCGTTCCTTCACCGGCGGCCATGATAACAGCTTGCATGATTTCTATACGAATTACGAATCTGTACGAATATACGAATGCATAAAATTCGTAATTTGTATATTCGTAGAGCGAAGCGGATTCGTAATTCGTAAATCAGATTACGAAATTAATCAGTCTGTCTTTCACGAATATAATTTTCCGGATATTTTTCCCTTCAACATATTTCTTCACTTTCCCGCTTTCGAGCGCCATTTTTTTCACATCCTCCTCGCCCGCGCCCGCCGCCAGCTTCAGCTGGTCCCGCATTTTTCCGTTGATTTGGACAATGATTGTGATTTCCTCATCTTTTATCAACTCTATATCATGCTCCGGCCATTTTTCGAGGAAAACAGAGTTTTTGTGGCCGAGACTCGACCAGATTTCTTCGGCAATGTGGGGAGCAAAGGGAGCGAGAATAGTAATTAGTAATTGGTAATTGGTAATTGGAATATTATTTTCTTTTTCCATTTCATTAACCAGCATCATCATTGCGGAAATCGCGGTATTGAAGCGCAAATTTTCAATATCTTCGGTGACTTTTTTGATAGTTTTGTGTAAAAAAGAATTAAGTTTCGGATTTTGCTTGCCCGCCAAAGCTTTGGCGTCAGCGGGGATTTGGGATTTTAAGCGCCATACTCTTTCCAAAAATCTTTTTAGCCCGATTATGCTTTTCGTATTCCACGCTTTTGAGTCCTCCAGCGGGCCCATGAACATTTCATACAGCCGCAAAACATCCGCGCCGTATTTTTCCACTATTTCATCGGGATTGATGACGTTCCCCAGAGACTTCGACATTTTCCGTCCGTCTTCAGCAAGGACGATTCCCTGATGGCGCAACTTCGTGAACGGCTCGTCAAAATCGATATAGCCGAATTTATGCAAAGCCTTCGTGAAAAATCGGGAATACAGCAAATGAAGAACCGTGTGCTCTTTGCCGCCGATATAAAGATCAACTGGCAGCCATTTTTTGATTTTCTCTTTCGCGGCGAATTCTTTTTTGTTCCCCGGATCCGCGAACCGGAAAAAATACCAGCTTGAACAAACGAACGTGTCCATTGTGTCTGTTTCGCGTTTCGCACTCCCGCCGCACTTCGGGCATTTCACGTTCACAAATGAGGGATTCGTCTCCAGCGGCGACGTTCCTTTCGGGCGATAATCTTTCACTTCCGGAAGCAAAACCGGCAAATCATTTTCCGGAATAGGAACGACCCTAGAGCTCAGCTCTAGGGTAGAACAATTTTTGCAATAAATGACGGGTATTGGCGCGCCCCAATATCTTTGCCGCGAAATCAGCCAGTCCCGCAATTTGTAGGTTATCTTTTTCCCGCCCAAATTATTTTTCTCAAGCCACTTCGCCATCTCCTCGCGGGCTTTTTCGGATGCGAGATTGGAATATTTACCGGAATTAATCAATTCTCCATCACACGTAAAGCATTCGGATTCGACTCGCAGTTCTGTTTTGGCGCCGGCTGCTATATCTTCCATGTTTCTTGGTATCTCTAATAATTTTTTTGGAAGAATCACATTTTTTATCGGCAAATTGTACTTTTTCGCGAACTCAAAGTCCCGTTCGTCATGCGCCGGGACAGCCATCACCGCGCCGGTTCCATAGGTAGAAAGCACGTAATCAGCCACGAAAATCGGGACTTCTTCTTTCGTGAAGGGATTGACGGCTTTCATGCCTTTTATTTCCACTCCCGTTTTTTCCTTCTGAAGATCCGTCCGCTGAAGATCGGTTTTCTTTTTGGCCTGATTTATATATTTATCAATTTCCTCAATATTTTCTATCTCATTTCTTGTTTCTTCCAAGACTTTGTGTTCCGGCGCCACAACGCAATAGGTGCAGCCATAAATAGTATCCAATCTCGTGGTAAAAGTTTCCAAAAAGTAATCTCCCACAACTTTCAACTTTTCACTTTGAACTTTGAACTTGATCACCGCTCCCTCGCTTTTGCCGATCCAGTTTTTCTGCGCCGTCTTAGTCGATTCCGGCCAGTCCAATTTGTCGAGATCCTTTATCAAATCTTCCGCAAAATCCGTAATCTTGAAAAACCACTGCTCCATATCTTTCTGGATCACTTCATTTTTGCAGCGTTCGCAAACTCCGTCTTCAACTTGCTCATTCGCGAGAACTGTTTTGCACGATTCGCACCAGTTCACTTTGGCATATTTCCGGTACGCCAGGCCGTTTTCATGCAAAAATAAAAAGAACCACTGGGTCCACTTGTAGTATTCCGGACTTGATGTGTCGATCTCGCGCGACCAGTCATAGGAAAGCCCGAGGCTCTTGATCTGCTCCGTAAAAGTTTTGATATTTTTTTGGGTTGACTCAGCCGGTTGAACTCCGGACTTGATGGCAAAATTTTCCGCCGGCAGACCGAAAGCATCCCAGCCTATCGGGTGCAAAATATTCTTCCCATTCATCCGCTGATAACGCGAATAAATGTCCGAAGCGGTATAACCTTCCACGTGCCCGACATGAAGCCCGTCTCCGGACGGATAGGGAAACATATCGAGGCAATAGAATTTGGCCTTTTCCGGCTTCTCATCCGCTTCGAAAAGTTCGGGATAGTCCGCCCAGTATTTTTGCCATTTTTTCTCGATTTCTTGAGGATTATATTTCTCCATATTTGGCGCAAAAACTACAATTTTACTTTAGCTTATTTGAATTTTTTTTTCAAGAAAAATAAAAGGGGACAAGGTCCGCAGACCTTGACCCCAAATGGTTCTCGCCTACCACCTGCTTGGATGGTAAAGGTAAGTTTTCTGAAGCTTCCCGCCGTTACGAAAAAGTTTGGCATGGAAAAAATTAAGAGTTTTCCACCCGGCGCTGTGCAAAGCCTCGCTCGAGCTTTTTCCAAGGAACGAAAAGATGTCCTCCATGACATAACTCAAGGCTATGAGGTCTTTGCAGGGCCAGTGGTAGTGCGGAGCAGTCGTATCAATCCCGGCAAACTTGCGGCTTTTTTCCATGTTTTGAAAAAGAAACCGCACTCCCTCTTCATTATAATCCCGGTAAGAGGAACTGAATATTACCGGCCCGCCAAAAAGCTGAATAAAACACGCAGCGGGGTCGGCACGGCGATAGAACTGGCGGGCATCGATCGAGCCGTCGGAGCAGATAATCGGCAAATAGCCGCCGGCGATCTGTTCGAGGAGCCACTTTATCGTAAAGGACTCGATTATTTTTTCCTTTTCCAGTCTGCGAAGCAGATCCTCATTTGCCGCATCCATGAATAGTTCAGCCAAAGCAAATCCTCCTTTTTTTTCAAGCATATTTTCTAAAGAATGTGCTATTTTTATCTATTCCCGTTTGAACCAAAACAAAAACGGCTCTAGGGAACCGCTTTTTTTATAGCAAAATTTTCGTTTCTAGTCAACCCTCAAAAATTCCACAAACTCTCCCCCGTCCACCAATTTTGCATAGGCAAGGATGACTTCTTTTCCGGGATACTGGGCGATGATTTTTTCTTTCGCTTTTCGGAGCTCGCCTTCGTGAAATTTTTGTTCTGCTTCGTCGTCGCCCTTGAATTGGACGCTGCCGCCATAGGCTCCGCAGTCGGCGTGATTCACGATCACGATCTTTTTGACGTGATGCAGGTCGCACGGCACACCGATGCATTTCATGGCAATGTCCACTTCCGAAAGGCAGTCATTGATGGATTTGGCCGCGCCCGGAAGTTTGGGAAAATCGTATGACTTGATCCCCAATTCTTCCTCGACAAATTTCATCGTCTCTTTCCAAAAGCGAAAGTCGATGCAGGCGAGGACGACGGCCTCGCAACTGTGCAGATTTTTGAATTTAAAGTGAATTTTCATGTTTAATGCAATTGGTAATTGGCAGCTTCGCCCGCTGCGCTCGCTGTAATTTGGATTTTATTATCCGAATAACCAATTACGGATTACAATTTATTCTATCTTTATTCCCCTTCTCGACAAATGTTTTCTCGCCACTTTTATCCGCGCGAGGTTCTTTTCGAGAATTGCCGCGGCTGTGGCATAGCCGGTTTCATCGGCACGGATTTTCTCTTCTTTCAACTTCTCTGCCCGAGCGCGAGCCTCTTCGGCCCGTTTCACGTCTATTTCTTCCGCCCGTTCGGCTGTGTCCGCCAAAATCGTCAGCTCGTTTTTCCGGACTTCAACCATCCCGCCTGAAACGGCCATCGCGATTTCCTCGCCATCTTTTTTCGCAACCAATTCCCCTGCCTGAAGAACTGAAATGAGGGGGATATGATGCGCCAGCACGGTAATCTCGCCGTCCTGGGTGGGAAGGGTGACTTGGTCTATCTCGGCTTCATAGACGGTGCGCTCGGGCGTGACGATCTTAAATTTTATCTTATTTTCAGCAGCCATAAGATATTAGATATAAGAAATGAGATAGAAGAAATAAAAAGCAGAAATCAGAAATAACGATAGTTTTTTTATTTTTTATATTTATTTCTTCTTTTTTATATCTTATTTCTCATTTAACTTCCTCAATGCTTCCTTTCATATAAAACATCTGCTCGCCTTTGTCGTCGTGCTTGCCTTCCAGAATTTCCTTGAAACCGCGGATGGTATCGGCAAGTTTCACATATTTTCCGGATGTCCCGGTGAATTGTTCCGCCACGAAAAACGGCTGGGACAAGAATTTCTGGATCTTGCGCGCCCGATTCACTGCCAGCTTGTCTTCATCCGAGAGTTCCTCAACGCCGAGAATGGCGATGATATCCTGCAAATCTTTGTATCTCTGCAAAACTTTCTGCACGCCGCGCGCCACTTGATAGTGCTCTTCACCTATAATTTTCGGATCAAGAATCGTCGAAGACGAATCAAGCGGATCAACCGCCGGATAAATTCCGAGCTCGGAAAGTTGGCGGGACAGTACCACCGTCGAGTCCAGATGCCCGAAAGTGGTCGCCGGAGCCGGATCAGTGAGGTCGTCGGCCGGAACGTATACCGCTTGCACGGATGTGACAGATCCCTTTTTTGTGGAAGTAATTCGCTCTTGCAAACGCCCCATATCTTCCGCCAGAGTCGGCTGATATCCCACCGCCGAAGGGATACGCCCCAAAAGGGCTGAAACTTCCGAACCCGCCTGCGTGAAGCGGAAAATATTGTCAATGAAAAACAAAACGTCCTTTCCTTCCTCGTCGCGGAAATATTCCGCCATCGAAAGCGCGGAAAGCGCCACGCGCTGGCGCGCTCCCGGCGGTTCATTCATTTGTCCGAAAACAAGCGCGGTTTTTTCCAAAACGCCAGATTCTTTCATCTCGTGATAGAGGTCATTCCCCTCACGAGTTCTTTCTCCCACGCCCGCGAACATCGAATATCCGCCGTGTTCGGTGGCGATGTTGCGAATAAGTTCCTGGATGACCACCGTTTTCCCCACGCCCGCGCCGCCAAAAAGCCCGATTTTTCCGCCTTTCAAAAACGGGCAAATGAGGTCGATGACTTTGATTCCGGTTTCCAGAATTTCCGCTTCTGTGGATTGGTCTTTGAAATCAGGAGTCGGGCGATGAATCGAAAATCTGTTTTTTGTCTTCACGGCCGGCATTCCGTCAATCGGCTCGCCCAGAAGATTGAACATCCGCCCGAGGGTTTCCGTCCCGACCGGAACACTGATCGGCGCGCCGGTGTCAGTGACTTCCATGCGGCGCTTGAGTCCGTCTGTCGAACCCATGGCCACCGCGCGGACCTTGCTCCCGCCGAGATGCTGGTGGGTTTCAAGAACCAGTTTATTATTTTCTTCCAATTTTACTTCCAGCGCCGAATAAATTTCGGGAAGATCTTTCTCAAATTCCACGTCCACAACCGGTCCGATGACTTGGGATATTTTGCCTTTGTTTCTCATATGAGTATTTTGTTCAAAAAAATTTAAACTAAAATTTGAAATTATTTCTAAAATATTTTATTGCTTCTTTGTCAAAATCCCCAAAGGCCAAGTCTAACTCCAATGCTTCACCAAAAGAAAACCACTTTGTTTCTCCAGTAATTTCAGGTTGAGTGATCCTTACATCTCCCAATATATTTCCAACATAGTACATCCTTAAAATTTCATTTTGGACATCATAGATAACATTCAATAATTTATGATTTTCAAACTTAACAGAAAATTCTGAAAATACCTCTTTCGATATTGCCTTACTCGGGTCTTTTTCTGAATTCAATGCCTCGGCTCCGCCGGGCAAAGACCACTTTCCTAGCTCGGGATCTCGGTTTCTCTTTGATAAAAGAATCTCGGAATTATTTTTTCCTAATATCAATGCTATTATTAATACTTTATAACAATTCATGTATGTATTTTAATGAAGTATCATTGCTCCAAAGCGGCCCGTCCCGCGGAAATTTCCGCGATTTCCTGCGTGATGCCGGCTTGGCGGATCTGGTTGAATATGAGCGTCAGATTGTCCGCCATATCCGTTGCCGCGTCAGTCGCGTTCCTCATCGCCACCATCCGGGCTGATTCTTTCGAAGCATTCGATTCCAGAATGGCGTGGAAAACCTGCATTTCGACGAGCCGCGGAAGAATTTCGGTGATCACGATTCCCGGAGTGGGTTCGACTTTATAGAATACTTCAGCTTTTTCAAGACCGATTTTGTCAGCGTGAGTATCCATTTCTGCCAGCTGCTTTTCAATATCCGTTTTTGAAATGGGAAGGATCTGCCTGAGTTTGGGCTGCTGCACCACTGCGGAAACATAGTCTGTGTAGGCAATGACCACTTTGTCATATTTTTCAGCCGTATAATCATCCGTAACCAATTTCACGAGCGCCCGCACGTCTTCGATTTTAGGGAGATAGGTGAGATCATCAAACGTCGCTACGATATTTTTTTTCATTTTGCGAAGGACATTCGCCCCTCTTTTTCCAACCGTGATGAAATCCATTTCAAGCTGTTCGTCGGGAATTTTTGATTCGATTCTTTTTGCGCCGATACGGTTTATCTTGAGAAGAGCCGGATTTTTCACCTGTTCAACCACCTTTCTCATGATCTGGAAGTTGAAGCCTCCGCAAAGGCCGCGATTGGATGAAACTACGATGACGCAAATCCTTTTCACCTCCCGCACGGCAAGAAGCCCCGTCTGATATTTTTCAAAAGCCTGCGCGAGATTTGTAAGCACCGCCCAAGCGCTGTGGGCGTAGGGACGGATGGCGAGCGTTGCCGCAACGGCCCGGCGCATCTTCGAAGCCGCAACCATTTCCATGGCGCGGGTGATCTTTTTCGTATTGTTCACCGACTTGATCCGGCGGCGTATTTCTCTTGTTCCTGATGCCATTTTTTCCTAAAGTTAAACTTTAGGAGCTCCTAAAGTTTAACTTTAGGAAACTCCATTATTTCCATAAACTTCTTTGTATTCTTCAATCGCTTTTTTGAGCGCGCTCTCCACTTCCTCTGTCAATTCTTTTTTTTCTTTTATCATCGCCAGCACATCGCTCTTCATATCCTTCATATATTTATGAAAATCTTCTTCCCATTTTTGAACTTTTTCGACGGAAACATCGTCCAAATATCCGTTCGTTAGCGCAAAAAGAATTGCCACTTGGTTCTCAACCGGCATCGGCACATACTGGTCCTGCTTCAAAATTTCAACCGTCCGCTGGCCGCGTTCGATTTGTTTTCTGGTCGCTTCATCAAGGTCCGATCCAAACTGGGCAAAAGCTTCGAGCTCGCGGAATTGGGCAAGATCCAGCCGCAGTTTTCCGGCCACTTTTTTCATTGCCTTGATTTGCGCCGCCGATCCCACGCGCGATACTGAAAGCCCGACATTCAGGGCCGGCCGAATCCCTTTGTAAAAAAGATCCGACTCCAAATAAATTTGTCCGTCCGTGATGGAAATGACATTGGTCGGGATGTAGGCGCTCACATCCCCGGCCTGCGTTTCAATGATTGGAAGCGCGGTCAGTGATCCGCCGCCAAAATCCTTGGATAGTTTCGCGCTCCGTTCCAAAAGACGCGAATGAAGATAAAATATGTCTCCCGGATAAGCTTCGCGTCCCGGCGGGCGCTTGAGAAGAAGGGATACCTGGCGATAGGCCCAAGCGTGCTTGGAAAGATCGTCATATATCACCAGCACGTCTTTCCCCTGATCCATGAAAAATTCTCCGATGGCACATCCGGCATAGGGTGCGATGAAAGAAAGGGCGGCCGGATCCGAGGCCCCCGCCACAACCACAATCGTGTGATTCATTGCGTCATTTTTTTCCAGCTCCGCCACGATGCGGGCGACTTTGGATTCTTTCTGGCCGATCGCGACATATATGCAGATCACGTCTTCGTCTTTTTGATTGATGATCGCGTCAACCGCGACGGCCGTTTTCCCCGTCTGCCGGTCGCCGATGATGAGTTCTCTTTGTCCCCGCCCGATCGGGATCACCGAATCAATCGCTTTGATTCCGGTCTGGAGCGGCTGTTTCACTGATTCGCGTTCGATGACGCCCGGAGCGATTTTTTCAATGGGGTAGAATTTCAATTCGCTCTTATTCGCTGTCATTCGCTCCTCATTCGCGAGTATAATGCCTTTGCCGTCAATCGCCTCTCCCAGCGGGCTTATCACCCGTCCAATCATCATTTCCCCGACCGGCACCGACAGAATTTTTCCGGTCGATTTCACCGTGTCCCCTTCTTTGATTTTTTCATATTCCCCCAAAATCATCGCTCCGACCTGATCTTCTTCAAGGTTGAGAGCGACTCCGAAAACCGAGGAGGCACCCGCCTTCACTGAGGCCTCGGCGGGCAGGAATTCCAGCATTTCGCTCGCCATCGCGTCCGAAAGGCCCGAAACCCGGGCGATTCCGTCCCCCACTTCAATGACGCGCCCGACTTTTTCGGACTTCGTTTCGGCCTTGAAGCCGTCAATTTGTTTTTTGAGAGTCTCGATGATAAAATCTTTTTGCATCGTAAGTTTCTTAAGCGACTTAAGTTTCTTATGTCAATATTTTTCTCAACTCTTCCAATCTTCCCTCCAAGCTCCCATCCACCACCTCATCCCCAACTTTCAAAACAATTCCTCCTTTTATCTTTTCATCAACCGTATTTTTCAAAACCACTTCTTTGGCTCCGTATTTTTTCTCGATATATTCTTTCACTTTTTTTTCGGCTCCCGCGGAAAGTTTTTCGGCCGTCACGGCATCTGCTTCGACAATTCCCTTTTTTTCGTTATATATCGCAGCAAATTGCTCAATGACTTTTCCCGCAATCTTCAGTTTCCTTTTCCTGTATATATATCGCGCGAAATCAGCAACGGATTTTTCGGTTTCCGGCTTGGATTTTCCGTCGGTTATCTCGTACAAAGTCTGGGCGTATTGTTTGAAGGTAATGCGCATTGCTCAACTGTCCCAACATTGAATGTTGGGACGCTCCCAACATTGAATGTTGAATTCACGATTTCAAACTTTCTTCTATTAATTTCTTATCTTTTTCAGAACTCATCTTCTCCTCGATCACCTTCTCCGTCGCCGCCACGACTAGTCCGCCAATTTCTGATTTTATCTCGGCAATTGTTTTCGCTTTTTCCTGTTCGATTTCAGATTTTGCCCCGGCAAGAATTTTCTCCGCTTGCGTTTTGGCTTCTGCTGCGATTTCCGATTTCGATTTTTCCGCTTGCTTGCGGGCTTTTTCAACGATATCTTTCGCTTCCTCCCGGGCTTTTCGAAGAATATTTTTTTGCTTTTCTTCGCTTTCCTCAAGTTTTTTGTGCGCTTCATCCGCGTCTTTGAGCCCCTTTTCGATCTTTTTCTGGCGTTTTTCAAGCATAGCGAGAACCGGTCCGTAAGCGAATTTCCACAGCACAAAAAGCAAAACCAAAAAGTTGACGATCTGGGCGATCAATAATTTCCAATCTATTCCTAGTTTTGACAATAATTCTTGCATAAATTTGATTTATCCTAACATTCAATGTTGGGACGCTCCCAACATTGAATGTTAGGAGAACTTTGGCAAATTCTCCTAAAAAACCTACACAAATTTGATAATCAGCGCTACAACCAATGCATAGATCGCGATGGCTTCGGTGAAAGCGATGGCGAGAATCATTGCCGTCTGGATTTTTGGAGCCGCTTCCGGATTTCGGCCGATGGCTTCCATTGCTTTTGAGGCCAGTTTTCCGATTCCGAGCGCCGGACCAATGGCTCCTACGCCAATCGCGATTGCCGCCGCGATTGATTTGGCCGCCACATCGCTTCCGAAGAAGCTCTGGATGACCTGGTTTGTTTCTTCCATGATATTCTTTCTCTTCGTCCCCTCAAATCGACTGGAATGTATTTTTAGAGTCGGATGAGTTGATGAGAGAATTTGATTAAATTTCTAATTAAACAATTAGGTGAATTCTAGTGCGCCGCTTCCGTCACCGCCATTTTGAAAAACACCAGAGTCAGCATCGCGAACACCAAAGCCTGGACGAATCCGACGAAGAGTTCAAGCATGAGAAACGGCAAAGGCACGAAATACGGAACCAGAAACAGCATCACGGTGAGCAGAACTTCGCCGGCGAAAATATTGCCGAAAAGCCGGAAGGAAAATGAAATGAGCTTAGCCACCTCTGAAACAAGCTCCAGAATTCCCACGAACGTCCCGACAAAATACGGCCTATCAAAAGGACTCACGAAGAATTTTTTCGCGTATTTTCCCACCCCGATAGCCGCGATTCCCAGAAATTGCGCGCTGATTACGGAAACGAGCGCAAGAGCCAGCGTCAAATTGAGGTCAGCCGCTCCGCTCCGGATGAAAGGGATAAGGACCTGCTCGCCATGATGCACTTCAAAAATACCGATCGTCCCGAGTCCCGGCACCACTTCCACCCAGTTGGTGAGGATGACAAAGATGAAAATAGTCGCGACGATCGGAAAGAATTTTTTGCTCTGCCTTCGGTCCTGTGTCACACTGTCTGCCAAATTCAAAAGGGCCTCTAGGACGTACTCAACGATATTCTGGAAGCCCTTGGGAACCAAACGAACTCTCGATTTCAATATAGCGGACACGATGATTATGATCAAGCTGATGAAAAGCGTCACGACGATGGTGTTCGTCACGGGAAACGACCCTATATGGAAGATGGCTTCGGGGGAGATGGAGATGTTCATGAGTTTCTTAAGCTGCTTAAGATTCTTGGGAAACCGCTTCAATAAAAAACGCCGAGAACTTTCGGCATCGGCCGTTCTCTTTGAATTGTACATTCATTTTCCGATTATGTCCAGCGTTTTTTTGTAGACAAGCCAGCTTGTCACACCAATAGAAAGCAGAATGCCAAAAAGCAAGATCCAGGGCGAAGTGCCCATTTTTTTGTCCAAAAAACGTCCAAGAAGCGCGAAAAAGACGATCGGCACGGCGATGGTATAGCCGAGATTCCAGGCAAGGCCCAAAGCGGAAAATTGTTTGTCTGGTTTTCCCATGTATTTGCTTTGACGAGAGCTTTGACGAGAGCTCAACTCTCGTCGGATTCCAAAAGAAGTTTTTCATCTTCCTTTTTTTGTTTCTGCGCTTTCATATTTTCTTTTGCAAACTCGAAATAGTCTTTCCCGCTCTTGAAATCAGAAAGTATCACTCTTTTGAAGCATAATTTATCCTTTCTTTTTCCAATATAATCCGGGAAGCTGCACCAGCGATAATTTTCGGCTTTCGCGACTCCGTGAATTTCGCTGTTGCAATTCACATAAGAGGAGATATAAAGGAGAGCGTTTGGTTTTATTTGAGCTGACTTGAAGCGTCCTTGAAACAAAGATCCGCTTCGTTTGTTTTTTTTATTGAAATAATTTGTATAACTGGTTCCAATTTTATGCATAAATTTTTCAATTCCGCCATCCACGACCTGCTCAAGGATAAAATGATAGTGATTTGGATTTAGGCAATAACTAATAATATTAACAATTGGTTGACGAGAGCTCAACTCTCGTCGCAAGAAATCGCCGAAGGCGGGGTGGGTATTGTCTCTTTTATAATTCTTCCACACATCCATAATTCCGTCGCGCGAATCATTCAATAGCCACATCGAGACGTAAAAACGGAAGAAATCAGCTTCGTCTGAAAAAACATTGCGTTTGTCCACGCCGCGATTGTAGATATGATAAAAATTATTGGAAGAAAATTGCGTTTTTCTCATGCTTCTATTCTATGACGAGAGTTGAGCTCTCGTCAAGTTAGTCGCCAAATCTTATCGCGCTGCCTTCATTCATAACTTGCTTAATTTGCTCGGCAGTGAGGGCGTAGTTGTAGACGCGGACGTCGTCGATCTGGCCGGTCCAATAATAACTTCCATTCCAATATTTCCCAAACCGAAAGTCTCCAGTTGTATCAATATTTCCGCTTGTGTTTACAAAATTCTTATATTGACCGTCTAAGTATGTCCTGACTTGGCTCCCGTCATAAACCCCGACATAATGATGCCATGATCCCGTTCCCAAACTGGAGAAAGAGTCGAAATTAGCGCAATTCGTTTGATTGATGCAAAATCTCATGTTATCAGTCGTATCATTTCCGGAAATATAAAAGCCGGGATGATAACTGACTGCGTGAGAAGCTCCTGGGTCGGCCACGCCCATTTTTATCCAAGCCGAAACAGTCACTTTATCCGTCAACCCTGTTGGATCGGAGAGAATAACATAATCACTCTCCCCGTCAAAATCCAACGCCTTCCCAAATTTTCCATCCACCCAATCGTTCGGCGGGTCCATGGTGGTGAGGGTTCCAATGTTCCCGTTGCCGGAGGAATCGTAGGCCTTGTCGCCTTCGCCTTCGTCCAGTTTCCAATGCCCGACGGGCTTCCCGCGGTTATAGTCCCAGGCGATTTGGGCGGGCGTGCGGGCGTAGTTGTATACTTTGACATTATCCAGATTGCCGTTCAAATTTTGATCCAATGTGTTAAATGACGCGCAATCGATGTTGTAATCTCCCAATCCGGCGCAACTGCCCAAGAAAGCCAGTCCCGAGTAGGAACCCGAATCAACCTGTGTCCCGTCAAGATATGTGGCGAAGCTTCCGCCGTTCCAGGTCAAAAAAACCTGATGCCAAACATTTTCCGTCAACTCCACGCTGAATTCGTCAGCGCTCGTGCCAAGCCTGGTCCAGAGCAGATTTGTAGTGCCCCGAACGCCGACATAGATACGGCTCTCGGAATAGCGATGGCAAAAAAACTGCTGCCATCCGCTTTCCCTTGAATAATTCACCCAAAGCGAAACAGTTCCGGCGCTCACGCTCATGCCGGTCGTGCTGAAAGACGAATAGTCATTGCTTCCGTCAAAGCGCAGGCAGCTGCCTGTTTTGCATTGCGAGGAACCCTGCCAGACGGGATCATAGTCGTCAGCGCCTGATCCGGAGCCGAGTGTCACGTTGTTATTTCCCCCGTTCCGGTCATAGGCGTATTGGCCTGTTTTTTCGTCCAGGCTCCAATCCATCACCGGCCCCGCGCAACTGGTCGTGTCTCCCGGAACGCAGTACTCCGCCGCTTGGCCGGTCGCGCCTGTCGCGGAAATTTGTCCGCCGAGCTGCATTTCTTTGCCCTGATTCATATCGAGCGCGATCTGGTCAGCCGTCAAAGCGGAGTTGTAGAATTTGTATTCGTCGATTTGTCCCGCGAAATATCCGTAGGGCGTGCTCGCGCTGTCGTCCCGGCCGATTTTCCAGACCGCCGCCGTGTCGTCCGCCGCCACCGCCAAAGCCTGCGATCCTTTTTCGACGCCGTTGACATATATTCGGACATAAGCGAGGTCATAAGTGCAGGAAACATGCGACCAGCTGTCGACCGAAATCGCCACCGAAGACGTCGCCGCCGTTTGCCAAGCCGCTCCGGATTTGATCTGGCACACCGGCTGGCTCGAAGCGTTCGTCGCCACTCGCAATTCCTCGGCTTTTCCCAAAATCGCTTTTGAAACGGCCGAACCCGACGGCTTCACCCAGACGGAGACGGTGAAGATGGACTGGTTCGTGCCGCGGACGGGAAAAGCACCAAAAATGATTCCCAAAAATCCCAAAAAAACAATCCCCCAAACTCCCCAACCTCCCGAATTTCCCCAACCCCCAATTTTTTTCCGAAACGCAACCCTTTTTCGATAGAGATTTTCCGTGAAGCCGCCTTCTTCTTCGTGTTTTTTCTTGAGCGACGCGACATGCCGCGAAAGCAAAAAACTTTCCAGACTGCAAAGAGTCAACAAAAAATTCGCGGCTTCGGTCGGATCGTTGGGGAGATTTGGGGTATTTAGGGAAGTTGGACCGACCCAAAATGCCCGAAACTTCCGAAATTCGGCGACTTTCGGATGGTCCTTCGGCCAGATCGGCAAATTGCGCTGGCGCAAAAAATCCTGAAAATCTTTCGCCAGTTCTTCGTTTGACCCATGCGCCACTCCCACCAATTTGATGTAGCTTTTGAGAGATTCGCCCGTGGAACCTTCGGCGATGTTTTGCGAATTGCTCCGCGCCGCCTGGACCATTTGGTCGTGCGTGCGGCTGCGTTTTTCGATCCAGCGATTGCAAAACTGGACAGTCAAATCCTGAATGATTTTTCCCAGCATAAAAACAATCAGGTATTCGTAACCGGGCCTCGATGGTTGATCTTGATTCAATTGTTGATATTGATCTTTCATGATTTTTTCAAAAACCAAATTCCCCAACCCCCAAACTCCCGAAATTTCCAAAATTCCCAAACTCAATACGAAAAATCCGGGATGCTCACATAATCGTCCGTCCCGTCGAGGTCGGCCGCGCGGCTCCATTTCCCGCCGTTGTCCCACATTTGATATGTTTGCGTCTGTCCGCCGCCTTGCGGAGTCATCGTGCCGTTTTGCGCCGACCCGCCGTTTCCGGAATTCGGAGCTGTCCCCCCGACTCCCACGTCAAACTTGTAATATATCATCGGAGATCCGACCGGACTCCCGCCAATCGGATGCCCGGCGTTCATGTCTTCGACAACTTGTTTCGAAGTGCGGGCGTAATTGTAGATTTTTGCATCGTCAATTAAACCAGCCACAAAACCATAATAAACAGTATAAAATCCGCCTGCTCCGATGCGTGTTGGATAATTGCACGTCGGAATACCAAAGCCTATCGTTGCCTCACCAACGACAACACCGTCAACAAAAAGCTTCATGCTGTTTCCAGTAAGCGTTCCTTCTATGTGATGAAATTTATTATCATTAATAGCGGATGCGGATCTCAAAGTATACATGCAAGAATCTCCGCAGTAATAGCCAGTGCTTATTTCAAATGCAGCTTGGCCATTTCCGCTTATGCCAATTGTCTGGAGATTTTCTTGGGGACTTGCCTGCCTCGAAACAATGCCCTTGAGACATCTTGTATCATACCATTTCGCCCCGACCGAACCGCTTGCACAGGTGCCAGAAGTCGTTGTTTTGACCCAGGCTGAAAGTGAAACATTATTTGTAACACGAAGTATTTGAGAATCCGACACATTCAAAAAATCATCGGCTCCGTTCAGATTCGCGGCATTTCCATATTTGCCATTTGCCCAATGCGTTCCTCCGGTTCCATTCCAGGTTCCGTTGTTTCCATTCCCGCTCGTATCATAGGCAGTTCCACCAGAAGCCTCATCCATCTTCCACCACCCCACCGGACCCGGGCCGTATTCGGAAAGCTGTTTCACTTCGTCGGGCGAAAGCGCGCGGTTGTAGATGCGGACGTCATCTAGATTTCCATTAAACGAATTGCCATTACTGATCTGAAACTGCTGCGTCGAATCATAGAACCATCCCGCCCCGCTGTCCGGCTGCATTTTTTCTTGCAAATTTCCATTTATGTACCAATACGCTGGTTGATCGGTTCCTGCAGGAACAACTATTACATAATTATACCAGACATTGTCTTTATAGTTTGAAAAATTTGACGATCCATAGCTATTGTTATTTGACATGCCAAGACGCACTCTCGGTGAGCCACCAGTAGAATAAATCATTGTTCGAGTCCAAGTTTGAGTAATGGAAAATATTGTATCATTTCCCCCCCACCAGTCGCCTCCATATGTGCCCTTCGCCCACAAACTAATTGTCATTGCAGGCGAAGTTATCTGCGAAATTTGTCCAACATTAACATAATCATTGTCTCCTCCCAGCTTCAGTCCATTCCCAAACTTCCCTCCCGTCTGGTGGCGAACTTCGAAGGCGCAAGAGTCGGCTTCGGCGGGGAGAGCGGCGACGGTGAAGAATTTCCCCGCGCCGTCATAGTCGGTGATGGTGCGTTCGGTTCCGTCCGGAATGGATCCGCAAACCGGGGAAATGCGCAGGATCATATTGTTGTAGGCGTCGTTCGTCGTTGAAAGCGCGGCATTGTCCGCGTCATAGACCGCGGTCGTCGTACTCGCGGCTTCGGCAGTTCCCGTTTCCTGCGCATTCGTGAGCGTGCCAGTGTTTCCGTTTCCGGACGCGTCCGCCACAACTGTTCCCGAAGATTCATCCATTTTCCAGTGTCCCACGAGCCCGTCGGTCATCCATTTGGGCGATTCACCGACAGTGACGTTCGCGCCTTCGGGGCTCGCGTTGCCAGCTTTGCCCGCATTGTAGTCCTGCGCGATTTGCGAGGCCGTGCGGGCGTAGGGATATATTTTTGGTTCGTCGATGGAGCCGTTGAAAAATTCCGAGTTTGTATAAGACTCGCCTATAAATAAAGAATCATTATTCGCAATAAGATTTTTCGCTGCAAAACTCTCTGTCTTGATTAGTTTTCCATCAATATATATTTTGCCTTCAATATCTCCTGTATCAGAGAAAGTTCCGGTAAAATGATGCCAAGTATTTGTTGAAATATTGGAGGCTGGAATATCAACAGCTTGCCAAGACCCATCATAAAAATAATACTGCAGGACATTGGTCGCGCCGCCTCTGATATTTACGCCGTAGTTTCCATAATCGGGGCTATTTCTTTTCGCAATGAGACCCTGCCAAGAATCCGGCCATGAAGCACCATTTCCCTTGAACCAGAAGCTAACCGAAACTTGCGAAGTTTGATCAAGGACGCTGGTGCCTGAGTCAGAAACAGAAATGAAATCGCCGTTTCCATCGAAACTCAAACACTTCCCGCTCACGCAATTGCTTTCGGGTTGCCAAGTCGGAGCGGATGACCCCACCCCGAGATTTCCGTTGTTGTGGTTCACGGTTGAATCATACGCCGTTCCCCCCTGCCCTTCGTCGAATTTCCAATAGGCAATGGGCCCGGGGCCCACTTCTTCGGCGCTCGCGGAAGTGGTCGGGTCGGCGGAGGCGTATTTGCGGACATAGATATAGTCGACGGATTGAGCGTCGCCGTTGCCACCGGTAATTTCGCCCTGGCTAACCAAAATTTTCTTATTGTCAGAGAGAAAATTGCTATCCGTTCCAGTAAAATATTGAGTTCCATCTATTAACCATCGCAAGCCTCCCGACGAGTTATACTCAAATCGGTGAACCTTATAAGTTGACGTATTAAGCGCTAATGTGTTTGTACTAATGGCAACTTTACCACCCGAACTCGGCATTCGATAAAGTCCATTTCCACTGTTTGTAGCCTGCTGGTAAGCATACACATATCCACTTGCTAATGTAGTATGCCACCATTGTGTTTGCGCACCACCATCAAAATCTTCAATGGATCCGACACCCAGTGAAAGGTCCATATAATAGTTGTCAGTTGCCTGCTTTCTCCTCACTTCAATAACGACATTATTGGTGAAGGTTTGCGTTGATTTTAAATTCGCCGAGGAAATTGTCGCATTTGTCGGCGCTAGTACCGCCTCCCCTCCACTCTCCACGATAGTTCCGCCCACTCCCTGAATGTGCTGTGTCCATTTCTTGTCGCTGATTGTCCCATCGTTGAAATCATCAAAAAACTCGAAAGTCTTGTCGCCGGATTGGGTAGCGATGGCACTCGGGTTTCCGTAATACATATATATAGAGGTGGCGTTGGTACCGGAATAGACTTTGGGGGCTTTCAGCCAAACTTTGGTCGTGGCGCTGTTGCAGCCCGGGTTGTTTTCTTCGATCCAGTAGTCGAGCGGCTGGCCTTTGGAATCGGTGAAGCGCATATCAGCGCAAGTGGAGGTGATCATTTTCCCGGCGGTGATGAGAGCGGCGGTGTCCACAACTGTCGAAACCTGAAAATCCGTGAGGTCGGCGCCGGTGGAGTTCGTGAGCTGGATTTTTTGGCGATACATCCAGGAGTCGTTCCACCAGGCGGCTTGGGCTTTCTCTGCGAAGAAGATTGTGTAGACCGGCGCGATGACGAGCGCGACAATGACAAGAGTCGAAACGACGCGGCGCGGAAGAGTCGCCCAGCACCAGCGAAGAATTTTTCCAATACCAATACCGAGACTAAGTCTTGGGGGCGCCCCAAGACTTAGTCTCGGTATCGTCGTTTCCCCAAGCGCGCAGAAAAAACGTACCGGATGGCGGAAGAGGTATTTAACTATAATTTTAATTTCTTTGAGTTTAGTTTTCATAATTTTTCCTAAAGTTTCTTTCCCAAGACTTAGTCTTGGGAATCATCACTCCAACATCATTTTTTCGTCAAGTTTTTTTTCGCGCATATGCCTGGCATTTTCTTTGGCAAACTTTTTATAATCTTCCGCGCCCCGGAAATTGCCGAGGATGGCTTTTTTTCCTTCATCGCACAAACCCTTTTTTCTTTTCCCGATGTATTCCGGAAAGCTCGACCAGCGGTACGCGTCCGAGCGCGCGATTCCGTGAATTTCCGCGTTGCAGTTCACGTAGGCGGAAAGATAGAGCAGCTTGTTCGGCTTGATTTCAGCCGCCTTGAATGTTCCTTGAAAGAGCGCTCCGCTTCGATCATATTTTTTATTGAAATACATTGAATAACCCACGCCAATTCTGTGCATAAACCTTTCGATGCCCTTTTCAGCTGCTTGCTCCAAGATAAAATGATAATGATTTGGCAACAAGGAAAAACACACCAATTTAACCAATGGTTTTCTTTTTCCAAGACTTAGTCTTGGAAAAGAGTTTAGGTCGGCGTTCGGGTTGGCTGTTTTGAAGTCTTTCCATTGGGACATGAGGTCGTTTTGCTCGTCATTCATCAGTTCCATTGAGAGCAGAAATCGCTGAAAATCAGCATCGTCAAGAAAAATTTTCCGTTTATCTGTCCCGCGGTTATATATGTGATAAAATTGTCCCTCCGCAAATTGTGTTTTTCTCATTTTTTTATTTCCAAGACTTAGTCTTGGAAAAGTTTAACATTGAAAATTTACTTACTTTCCACGATCCACCACGAAAATTTCACGTCTTTCTTCACCGCTTCGGAGACGTTCACCGAGAAAGTGTCAGTCAATTTGCCGATTTCGGCGTCGGTGATTTTTTCGACCCACCAGCGGCCGCCCGGATCGCCTTCAAAGGTCACGAAGATTTTGGCTGATTCGGAGACGGCTTTTGTTTGCACACGGGCGCTTTTGCCGTCCACTTTGGTTTCATCGTCCCAGCCGTCAGAATCCGCGTCCGTTTTCACGGAAATGATTGTCCCGTCCCCGGTTGTCGGCGCGTCTTCCTCGTTTCTCACGGCGTAGCTTCCGGCCACAACCCCGTCCGCCGCCACTTTCCCGGTTTCCACTTCTTTGGCTTTGAAGATTCCGGCGATTTCCGCGCTGCCTGTTTCATCAAGAGTGACAAAGGGCTTTGATCCGCTCTTCGTGGCTCAGTATTCTTTCCGTGATCATATTTTCGGTTTCCATCATGGAGGCCAAAAGGTCGGTGGTTGAAGCCTCGAAGGCGGCAAGGTTGTTTTCGGCTTCGGCGAGGCGGGTTTGGGCGGCGGTGATTTTTGTTTCGAGCTCCTCAGTTCTCTCACCTAAAGTTTGGCTATTGGCTTCGCCCAGAGCCAAACTTTGGCTGATGATATTCAGTTTGTCGTTGACGGCGGTTTGGAGTTCAGTGACATCGCCGGCTTGTTTTGTAATTTGTAATTTTTGGTCATTTAGATTTTGGATTTGATTTGACATTTGGATTTGGACATTTGAAATTTCGGTTTGCTGCTCCTGCACCGCTTTGGTGAGAAGGGGGGTGAAAAGGGCGTAGCTTAGCCCCTTGTAGCCGTTGGGTCCGGCGGTAACCAATTCAGGGACGATTTTCTCAACATCTTGAGCGATGAATCCCATATGCGCCGGATCGGAGTTTGATTCCCCTTTCATGTTGAACGTCACCGGATTGAGCGCCATTACCTGGTCGAGAGCCGATCCCATCGGTTCGCCAGGTCCCGTCCGCGGTGACGACCCATCCGGAAGCCGAACCGGTGTAGACTTCAAGCTTGTAGCCGGGAGCGGTGGTGCCGATGCCGACGTTGCCGCCACTCGTGATTCGCATTTTTTCTCCCAACACTCCTGCTAAAATTGTGCCAAATCTCAAATAGCTGTTCGTTGTACCGGCCGATATCCAATCCTGTTCATGCCCCACATCCACATAAGCAGAGTCCAGTATAACGTAAGAGCCAAAATTTTGTCGCAAGCGAAAATCAATATTTAAGCCCGCAGCCACATCTCCTGAATTGTTTTGTAAAGTGATAATTTTAATGTCCTCGGCAGAGTTTCTGACAGCCACTATATCAGAAGTGTTGAGTGTTCCATTTGCATCTATGGTGACTCTCTGCGTTCCGGTAGTAGCAAAGCCAAGCGTATTGGTCCCTACGCGGTACATCCCGCTTCCCAACTCCGCGCCAAACGAGTATGAGGGTGCAGAGGCTGTGCCATTCGGCATAGCTATTTGACCAGAACCTATAGCAAGCGCCGCCACCGGGCTCGTCGTGCCAATCCCCACATTCCCTTCGATGATCATTCCCCCATCCGGAGCGGCGGTGGAGAGGAAAAGCGAGCCGGGAGCAGTGGTGCCGATTCCCACTCCGCCGGAGATGGAAAGTTTGTTTCCGGGAGCGGTGGTGCCGATGCCGAGATTGTAGCCGGTGT
>LBYD01000005.1 GCA_000995965.1 Candidatus Moranbacteria bacterium GW2011_GWC2_40_12 | reverse complement strand
GGAGATGGAATTTCGTTTCAATTACAGACAGCAGAATTTAGGCTTAATTATCAGGAAATTGTTAAGTAGCTCTAATCGTGTTCTAGACTAACTCCTAATTATTTATGCATTCCTTTATATTCATACAATCGCCAGCGAATTTTTTTTCAAGAAAATTGTTTTACGCCCGTACTTCCATCCGGGGTTGACAAGTGAACGATGGTTCACCTATAATGATATTGCCAAACTGCTAATGCTACAAGTGTTATGAAAAAATACCACGCCAAAATTATCGCTTTTTATCGCAAAGCTAAAAGGATGCCAAGTTACGGTGAAATTGCCCGGCTCCTGGGATTCAAGTCCAAGAATGCGGCCTACAAGCTGGTGGTCAAGATGGTGGAAGCGGGCTTGGTCGCCAAGGACTCAAGCGGAAAAATTATCCCGAAAAGGATTTTCGGCGAAACCAGGGTTTTGGGAACGGTGGAAGCCGGCTTTCCTTCTCCCGCCGAGGAAGAGCTCATCGATACGATCACGCTCGATGAATATCTCATCAAAAACAAAGAAGCCACTTATATGCTGAAAGTCAGCGGAGACTCGATGATTGACGCCGGAATAAAACCCGGCGACATCGTGCTGGTGGAGCGAAACAAGCCTCCCAAAAACGGAGATATCGTGATCGCGGAAGTGGATGGGAACTGGACAATGAAATATCTCCGCAAGTCCGGCAGACAGATAACGCTGGCGCCCGGCAACAAAAAATTCAAACCGATTGTTCCCGAAGATGAACTCAATATCGCTGCCGTCGTGACGGCGGTCGTGAGAAAATACTAATAAAACAGAAAAAAGATAAAAAATAAATTCTTTTTGTAGTTATGCAAGACCAGCCGCTTTCCATCAATTCTTTTCCTCGAGCCATCCTGCACATTGACGGAGACGCCTTTTTTGCTTCCTGCGAGCAGTCCCGCGATCCGCGTCTCAAAGGCAAGCCCGTCATCACGGGAAAAGAAAGGGGCATCGCGGCTTCCATGAGTTATGAAGCCAAAGCCCGGGGGGTCACGCGCGCCATGCGTCTTTCGGATATCAAAAAAATCTGCCCGGACGCGGTTTTTCTCCCTTCGGATTATGAAACCTACAGTCTTCTTTCCAAAAGATTTTATGAAATCGTGCGGCGCTACACGTCCGATGTCGAGGAATATTCCATCGACGAATGTTTCGCTGACATTACGGGACTCCGGAGGCCCCTCCGGATGAATTATTCCAGGATCGCCGGGAAGATAAAAGCGGATTTAGACGCGGAGCTTGGCTTCACTTTTTCAGCCGGGCTTGGCCCCAACAAGACCATCGCCAAAGTCGGCTCAAAATGGAAAAAACCCTCCGGTCTCACCATCATTCCGGGCTATTCCATCCACCGCTATCTCGCCAAAAAATACACCGAAGATATTTGGGGGATTGGACCGCAGACGAGCGCCTATCTCAAGAAAGAAAAAGTCAATACGGCTCTGGAACTCGCGCGCAAAAACGAAGAATGGGTCAGGGAAAAATTCACCAAACCCATTCAGGAGACCTGGCGGGAGCTCAACGGCCAATTTGTGTTCGAGCTTGAAACGGAATCGAAAGAAAGTTACGCCTCCATCCAGAAAGTGAGGACTTTCACCCCGCCCTCGCGGGACCGCGGCTTCATCTTTTCCCAGCTTTCAAAAAATATCGAGAATGCCTGCATTAAATTGCGGCGGTACAGTCTTTCGGCCAAAAGCGGCTCGTTTTTCCTGAAACTCCAAAATTTCCGCTATTCGGGAATTGAAGTGAAATTTTCCCGCCTTACCTCGGTGCCGAATGATATTGTGAACATCGCGAGAATTCACTTTGACGAGATGTATAATTCCAGAACGCTCTATCGCGCCACCGGCGTGACGCTTTCGAAGCTCGAAGAGGACAAAAACAAACAGCTTGATCTGTTTGGCGAAGCCGTGAGATCCGAAGAGATGAAGCGGCTTTTCAAAGGCGTGGATGAAGTGAACGACAAATTCGGAAAGCATACGATATATCTGGGTTCCAGTTTCGCGGCCAACAAGTTTTCCCAGCATCTTGGAGACAGGGGAGACGCTCCGCAAAGAAAAAATCTCCTCGCGAGAGGAGAAACAAAACGCAAGCGCCTGGCCATTCCGATGTTTGTGGGAGAGGTGGTCTAGAATTTACGCATCTTTTGGCGCGGCGGCGGTATACGTGTCAACGGTTTTTATTAATTTCATAAATTGATATTTTTTACTCCGAAAGTTGAGCTTTAGGAGTGATTAGCCTTTGCGAAATTCAAAAACTTTGTAACACTTTTTGTATCTTAATTTTCTGTTTTTCCCTCAAAATTATCCAGGTTTTCTTTATATATTTGATCCACATACAGCACAGTCTCCATGGCGATTATTATATCTTTGTGCATTTGCCTCAGGCAGGAAATGTTTCCGCGTATTTCGTTTATCGCGCTGGCGAGTCTCGCAAACTCTTCTTCGCTCATATCTTCCCCAAATCGCACACAAAATTCTTTTTGCTTTTCCAAGAGTCCGTTCAAATTTATCTTTGTCTCGCGCAACTGCGCGCCCAACTTCTTAATATCATCCAATACCGCCGTCGATTCTTCCAGCGGATTTTCTTTAGTTACATCTTTCGGGGGGTATCGTTTTGGATGGCTAATTCTGAAATTTGGATCGGAATACTCTAGCATAAAATTTTCAAAATGAGTGGCTTGCCGCAAAGCCGCTTTTGAAGTTTGCGATTACAGGCCATTCATTTGTGTTTAAATCAATTAGTTTGTTTCAATATCTTCTAAAATTATAGCATATCACAGTATACGATCCCAACATTGAATATTTGGATGCTCTTCACTCTTTCCTGGATTTTTTGACCTATCCTATCAGATGTTATGTTTATGTAAGGAAGTTTATTCAGATATTTATCCAAATAACCGCCAGGCCAAAAAAACGTGGGAGGGCAAAGGAGAAAAACCGCCACCGGAAGGCGTTTTCTATTTGAGAGATAAATGAAATATATTAAAATTTTGACTGCCTACTCCACCAAAATTGCTCCCGTCATCACGCTCGCGTGGGCGCTGCAGTGATAAGGATATATTCCAGGCCGGTCGAAAACAACTGAGAAAGTGTCTCCCAATTTCAGTCCCCGGGAATTTTGCGGCGGAAAATAGGTGTGGGCCGGATGAGTTTCCGTATTCACGAAATGTTCGGCGCTGTCTTCCTGGATCCAGGTAATCCTGGCGCCCCGGCTCACGCGAATTTCTTTGGGATCAAAAGCGATATCCTTCATTTTGACTGTCACTTCAGGTTGATTTCGCCGGTCGGTGAAATTTTCCGCCAGTGTTCGGTTGACCGCAAACTGGAACTTGCCGTCGTGGCACGACCCGTCCGGCCAGCAAGCGTTATAAAAAACATCATAAAATCCGTCGGGAGAGCCGGGCTCCATATTTCTTCTCATAGCCAGTTTGTTTGCGTCAATCAGAGTGTTTCCGGCGCCATATTCTTTCCCGTCCATTTTTACGGATATGTCGGAAGGCGGCGCGAGATCAAAATTGAAATCAATAGTAATGTTGATCGGGACCCCGGCAAGTGTCGTGCCGTGACCGGGCGTGTTGCTTTCGTAGTGCGCTGATTTTTTTGGATTTTCAAAACTCAAAATCCTCGCTTCACCCGCCGCGCCATCCTCTTTGGCAACATCCGGCGCCGTTTGCTCGGAAGCAGGACTGCCATTTCGCAAAGCGATATAGCCTCCCACGATCACCAGCAACACGGCAAGGCCGATGAGCCATGAATAGATGCCAAAAACCGGATAATCGCAGCAACTGGCGGCGGATTTTTCTTGTTGTTCCGGAGGATTCATGAGATTTGATTCAGGTTCCACTCGTTTTTTTATACACTTGACCAGCTCGGATTATTTCTCAAAAATATAATTCATGATAAATTTTGGGATATGAACAGAACTGCCAAAATTGTCGTTCCATTTTTTCCGTTATCGGATTGGCAATCGCGATATTATCACTTAGTCGGCCGGAATCGGATAGCCGGGAGGGATTTCACGATTGAAGAGGCTCTCGCCAATGGGTCGAACTATCCCGGCGTCTCGATGAAGAACTGAAAAAATCGGGCAAATCCGTCAAACTTTTTGAGTACGCGGGAGATGATCATAATATCAGAAAAAACTCTGGCATGGCCTCGCAAAGGACGATCAAATTTTTTCAGGAAAGGCTGTGGATTTCGAGTAAAAGATCTCCAACATTGCCCCTGGCCTTGAATGTTGGGTCGTTTTATTTTCTGGCGCGAATTGCCTGAAAAAGGTTGACTTGACAATATAATCATTTTTAATTTTAATTAGTCTAGAGGCAACCCTTTTATCTTAAAAATTAAAAATTTAAAAAAACAAAAAAATGAAAGCAAAAATTGTGGGAGCGCTGGTTTTTTTTCTGGCGCTTGGTTTTGCGGGAAATGCGCTGGCCTTTGACAATCCGGACGAGGACGATATTTTTTGGGATACACTCGCCGCGATGGACAATCCAAACGATGTTGACGGCTGCAAAGCGAAAATTGATGAGCTCGCCGCGACCGGGGAACTATGGACTTACGATGTGGAAAAAAGAAGAGAAGCGGGGCAGGATGTTTCCGGAGAAGTTTGGAGCGGAGATCCGGCCCAGGTGGCGTCTCTGACTTCGGGATACTACAACACATGCGAGAACTTTGACGAAGGCTTCGAAATAATGCGAACGAGCATGGAGCAATACGGCAAAACTTCGAATATCTGGGATATGGATGACTGGCACAATGTGAACAATCTTTATTTCCAGAGCGCGGGTGAAGGAAAAATATATTTCGACCGGACGCTGGATTTTATGTCCTATCGGTTCCAGGTTTTCATGCAGAATTTGCCGAATCTTCTCACTTTCCAGAATGGCTATATCAGCCTCAATGCGGAAATGGTGCCGGAACTCGCGAATTACGGGGCGGTGCTGACGATGTATAATCTGGATTTTGACGCGACACCGGACATATACGTGGATGGAGTGCTAGCCGACTCTTCCGACCTGGGGGCTGTTTATGATGCAGCCGCTGGAACGCTCATTTTCAATGCGCAGCATTTCAGCTCGTTCCGGGCGGTTGGAAGAGGAAGCAGCGTGAGCGCAATGAGGATAAAATGGAACAACAACCGAAAAGTGAAATACAAGGCGCGGAAGCGCACTTTCAAGATCAAAGCGAAAGGGACCGGTTTCAGAAGTTCCAGCGCTCCTACCACTTGCACTTTGGGATTCTACGAAGCAATAAAAGTAAAAGTTTCCAGAAATGGGAAAAAAGCAACCTGCACTTTCAATATGAGTGATTTTTCACAAACTGGATATTATCCCTTGACGATTTCGATTGACGGAGTGGGGGATGCTGCTCGGGAAAACGCGGTCAGGATCAGATAGGGCAAGAAACCGAGTCGGATTGCTGATCCGGAAGTTGCCTTGAGAATCTGACGCAGAAAAGCAAGCCGATCTGCTGATTCCTCTCCAAGGAAAAAAAGAAAACCGCCCTCATGAGGCGGTTTTCGTCTAAAGTTTTTTTGATAAAAAATCCTATTTCTGCGTTTCACTGCTGAATACATTCCGGCTGGCGTCCTGAAGCTGGGTATAGTTGTCCTGCCCTGCAATCGGAACGAGGACATAGCCGAGGCCCGTGCCTGCTTCGGGAACTCTGAGTAGCCCCTTTTCGGAATTTTCGAAGAAGAGCTGGACGATATCGGCTTCTTTCATTTGTCCGTATTGGTCATAAAAGCCTTTCATTTCTTCCGGCGTGAGATCAGTTTTGACGTTCGCTCCGGCTATATCGAGAATTTTGTTGATTTTTGTGAAATCAGCGAGTGTTCCGAGAGAAATCATCTTATCCTTCAACGCCTGAAGAATGATCTGCTGGCGCTTGGAGCGGTCGAAATCGTTGGTAGTGACGCGAGAACGGGCATAACAAAGGGCTTTCTCACCGTTGAGATGGTTCGTGCCGGCAGGCAGAGTGAACACTCCTCCGCATTCATTGCCCTCCACGAATTGCAGCGGTTCGGAAAAACCTTTCGGCAATCTGACGTCAATACCTCCAACAGCGTCGATAAGCTGCCGGAATCCTTCAAAATTGATGGCCACCGCCTTGTTGATCTTGAGGCCCGTGATTGTCCCCATCATTTCTTTCATTTTTTCGATACCTTGGCCGCGTCCGCCGCTTTCCCAGTGAGAATAGACCGAGTTGATTTTGCCGCGTTCGTTTGTGCCGGGAATCTGAACCCAAAGATCGCGCGGGACAGAAATCAGGCCGACCCTGTTATTCTTTGTGTCGAGGGAAGCGACCATGATCGAATCGGCAAGGAGTCCTCCGCCGGGCATATTTGCGCCCCGCATCCCGAGCAGAAGGACATTGATCCGCCCGTCTTGCTCATCGGGGGTCGCGCCGCTTCCCAAGAGACTTCCTAAGGCAGAATTTTCCGATCCGGAGATCTTATTTAGCGTGTAGCCGGTCTTCCAGGCGAAATATCCTCCCACCGCGACAACTATCAAAACCGCCGCCGCCAAAAATTTGAACCATCTCTTTTGAAAAATTTTCCGAAACATTGCCATTTGTTTTTTTGTTAAAGTTTATATATCTGGGTCAAATACCATCTTACTTTACAAGTAATCCGAGATGTTGGCAAGAAAACGCAAAATGGAGATATATCTTGTTTAAATACGTATTTAAATACTTACCTCCGCCTCAAAAAAAAACTGCCTCGACGGATATCGAGATAGCCGCAGCTTTCCTAAGATCGGATCTTAGGAAAGAATTATTTCTTTTTCCGTCCGGCTTGGATTCTTTCATTTTCGGTGAGGAATTGCTTGCGCAGTCTCACGCTTTCGGGGGTTATCTCCAGATATTCATCCTCGCCCATAATTTCGAGTCCCCGTTCGATGGTGAGTTTCAGCGGAGGAGTAAGGCTGATGGCTTCGTCCGCTCCGGAGGCGCGCATATTGGTGAGCTGTTTTCCTTTGATCGGGTTCACTGCCATATCGTGGCCTTTGGAGACATTTCCAATGACCATTCCCTCATAAACTTCGGTGGTCGGCTCGATATACAAGGACCCGCGCTCCTGCAGGTTAGCCAGTGAAAAACCAAGCGCTTTTCCCGTGGCCATCGAGACCATCGATCCTGTATCGCGCTTTGAAATTTCACCCGTGAAAGGCCGAAACTCAAGAAAGCGGCTGGAAAATATCCCTTCCCCGCGGGTGTCTATCAAAAATTGTCCCCGGTATCCCAGGATGCCTCGAGTCGGCACTTCAAAAATCATCCTGACTTGATTTCCGCGCTGCTCCATTTGGGACATAACTCCTTTTCTTTTTCCCAAAGTTTCAATCACGACACCCGAAGATTTTTCCGGAACGTCAATCGTCACTTCTTCAAACGGCTCGAGTTTCTTTCCATTCTCTTCTTTCACGATCACCTGCGGCTGAGAAACCTGGAGCTCATATCCTTCACGGCGCATATTTTCAAGAAGAATGGCGATATGAAGCTCTCCCCGTCCGAATACTTTCCAGTGTTCCGGTCCGCCGGCCGGCGGATTAAAATCAATTTTGAGCCCGACATTCACTTCCAGTTCTTTCTCAAGGCGCTCGCGAATTTGTTTTGTCGTCACGAATTTTCCCTCGCGACCGGCAAAGGGAGAGTCATTGACCAGAAAATTTAGCGAAATAGTCGGTTCGTCAATTTTGATGGCCGGAAGCGGTTCCTGGCTTTCCTTCTCGCAAATAGTCTCTCCGATGTCAATGTCCGGCAGGCCCGCGACCATCACAATATCGCCGGCCAAAGCTTCACCCACTTCTGTTTTTTCGAGCCCTTCGAAAGTGAACATTTTGATGATTTTTCCCTTGCGGGTTTCTCCGTCGGGTTTTCTCACAAAAACTTCGCCGTTCCTGATGGTTCCTTCATGCACTCGGCCGATGGCGAGCCTTCCGAGAAAATTATCATAACCAAGACTGAAAGGCTGGAAGCGGAAAGGGGCACTGGTATTTCGGGAGGCGGGCGGGACTTTTTTGAGAATTATATCAAGCAGCGGCGAAAGGTCCTTTGAATCGTCGTCCAAATGGATTTTAGCGATGCCATCGCGGCCAATCGCATACACGGTTTCAAAATCAAGCTGTTCGTCAGTCGCGCCAAGATCCAAAAAAAGTTCAAAAACTTTTTCCTGCGCCATCTCCGGGTCGGCGGCGGGCTTGTCTATTTTGTTGATCACGACAATCGGCTTCAGGCCCAGCTCAAGGGATTTTTTGAGCACGAATCTTGTCTGGGGCATCGGACCTTCCTGCGCGTCAACGACCAGAAGAACGCTGTCAATCGAGCGCAAAACCCGTTCCACTTCCGAACCAAAATCAGCGTGGCCTGGGGTGTCCACAATGTTGATTTTTGTATCTTTATAGAACACAGAAGTGTTCTTGGAATAAATTGTGATGCCGCGCTCTTTTTCAAGAGCGTTGCTGTCCATAGTCGCGGCTTCATCTTTTTCCATTCCGGTCTGGCGCATGATGGCGTCGGTGATGGTCGTTTTGCCGTGGTCGACATGGGCAATGATGGCGATGTTTCGAATTTCCATAAAAACAAAATCTGCTTCGCGAGCAGAAATATTTATCCACTTCAAAATATTATTGTATATCCTTCTATACACGAAAAGAGATGTTTTGTCAAAAAAACCCCGCCCTCAGAGGAGGGCGGGGTCAATTTGACTAGACTCGTTTCACTTGAGTCGCGTTCGGCCCTTTGGGGCTTTCGCTGACTTCAAATTCAACTTTGTCTCCTTCTTTCAGATCATTGAACTCAACACCTTGGAGTTCGTTGGAGTGGAAGAAAAGATCCTTATCACTGCCTTCTTGGGCGATGAATCCGAATCCGCGGTCTGTGAGCCGCTTGATAGTTCCTTGTGCCATTTTGGTGTGTAGAGATTATTTAAATTGGTCGCGATGCAAAAAGATAAGTTCGACTACGCTACAATTGCTCGCTCCATAACGTTTACTATTATAGCATTTTCGCAGAATTTGTCAACAAAAAAAGCTTTTTGAGCGTGATACTGTCAAAAAAATTTTTTTCTTAGCATATATCAGCAAGCGTGGTATAATTACTATAAGAGTAATCATTAACCATGAAGAGGAATATGGATCAACCCATAGAGACGCAAAATCAATCTCAAGCCCAAACCCCGCCTCCCGTTCAGTCAGTTGCACCAGCGCCTTCCCCGGCGCAGACAGCATCGGAGGAAGCCGGACCTCCGAAGAAAAAAAATTATACCTGGGCATGGATTTTGGGAGGATGTCTCGGAATTGTGATCATCGGTGTTGTTGCGATGGCTGCTTTGGGATTTTGGGGAGCCAGAAAAGCGAAGAAAGAACTCGAAAAATATACGCCGAATTTGGAGCAGATGAAAGAGAACGCTGACAAATGGAACAAGGAAGCGGAAGAATGGGAAAAGAAATCAGAGGATTTCCGCAAAAGCATGCCCAATCCGGAAGACCTGCAAAATGAGTTCCCGTCTCCGGAGGAAAGCAATCCAAGCATGCAATAGACCATCTTCGATAATGAAATTTTTTTTTACAATCCTTTTTTCTTTTGGCTTTTTTGCCGCCTTTACCTTCGGCTGTTTTGCTATTGATGCCTGGCCGGGAGGAGAAGGGACGATGATTGCGGCTTTATCCGAACCCAGCGGGATAGTTTGGCATGAGGGGAGGCAGACACTTTTTGTCGTTGAGGATGGCGGGACACTCAAGGAAATCAGCACTCTGGGAGCGACGCTGAATACTTGGCCATTGGCCGGAGATTTCGAGGGAATCACGCTTGCCGAAAATGACCGGTATTTATACATCGGTATTGAGAATCCGGACAGCATAGTGGAATTCGACCTTCAATCCGGGTCGGGGGAATTGACCGGAAAATCATGGGATCTCACGCCTTGGATGTCGAGTGCGGACCCTAACCAGGGACTTGAGGGTCTGGCCTACCGGAACGGACATTTTCTCGCTGGCTTGCAGGAAGACGGAAAAATTTATGTTTTTGACGTGAATCTGAATTCTAGCGGAGATGTTGAGCATATTGAAACATTAACGCCGTATGCAATTTATGATGATGATATTTCCGGAATAGACTATAGCTCAAACACCGGAATCACGTATGCGATCTTTGACTCGGATAACGCGCTAATAGAGTTGAACGCGGCTAATGAAATAGTCGAGTGTTATTCTCTTCCGGACTCTGCCCAGCAAGAAGGCATCGCCATTAAAACGAATTGCATGTCCCGTTCGGCAGACTTATATCTTGCGATCGACAACGGCGGATCTCCAGGGCCAATTGTGAAATATGAAAATTATCCAATCACTTGCCTTGACGCTGACTCGGACGGCGTGAATTATAATTCGGACTGCAACGATTATGACCCTTCAATTTCAGCCAATCAAAACTATTACCGCGATGCCGATGGAGATGGGTTTGGCACAAACGTTGCAACTTCTTTTTGCTTGCTCACCCCGCCGGCGGGATATGTGACGAACGCTAGCGACCAAAATGATAATGACTATGATAATGACGGCTCGCCTTCGGGAAGTGATTGCAACGATGCCGACAGCTCGATTTCCCAAAATCAAACCTATTACCGTGACATTGATAAGGACGAGTTGGGAGACGCAAACACAACGACACAAGCCTGTTCCTTTTCAGCGCCCGGGGGTTATGTTTCGAACGCAAGCGATCCGGCTGATATTTCTGAGGGCAGCCGGTCATTCTATATAAACGGGAATGATTATGATATTTTCCCCGATGAAATGACAACCGTCCAGCACACCGACCTCAATTATTTTTCCGATGACTGGCACGAAATTATCGCTGTCGGCCTGATTTCAAAAAAAGCCTATATCACTCTTGCCAGAGTGCGGGGAAGCGAAGTGGCGGTGACGAAAAGAGTGAGGATCAAGATAAAGAAAAAGCACACGTCTGTGAGCATCACAGCCAATCTTTCCAGAAACAAATTCACCACCCGCTTCAGCCGCGGAAAAAAATACACCTGGAAAGTGAAAAGTTCGGGGTCATTCAAGCGCTAGACCATCAAATGCTTTGACTCCTTTTTTTGCATATTCCTCATTGAGTCCTCCCCGGCGTAACCTTTACAAGAATAAATAATTGGTATATAATCAACAAACTATCAAAATAACATTTATTATTGCTTTATTGCATGAGAAAAAATAATTCAAAACACTATTCGCGCCGGAATTTTTCACCGGGCCGCCGGAGAAATAGCGGGGGAGGCGGACGGCCGGGCGGCAGGAGCCGATATCAAGGAAGAGGCGGGCCGAAATTATCTCCGCTCGATATATCTTCTTTCATCAACAAAGCCGCAATCATCACGGAAAAAGTGGAGCATTTTGTCCCGGAACACCAGTTTTCCGATTTCAAAATCGATGCCAGAATCATTCGCACCCTCGAAAAAAATGGATATCAGCAGCCGACCCCGATTCAGGACAAAATAATTCCGCACATTCTGAATGGCCGGGATGTGGTGGGTCTTGCCAACACCGGAACCGGAAAAACGGCCGCTTTTCTCTTGCCATTGATCCAAAGATTTGTCGCGGCCAAGGATAAACAAGCGCTTATTTTGACTCCGACTCGCGAGTTGGCGCTTCAAATCGACCAGGAATTCCGAATTTTTTCAAGGGGTCTCGGCCTCTATTCCGTTGTCTGCGTCGGCGGAGCCAATATCAACACCCAAATTCGGGAACTTCGATATTTCAATAATCTCATTATCGGCACGCCGGGAAGAACGATCGACCTTATCAATCGGAAATGTTTGCGTCTTGGTGAAATAGCCACTGTGGTTCTCGATGAAGCCGACCAGATGCTCGACATGGGATTCATCAACGACATCCGCCTCATTATGACGCATGTTCCGAAGGAAAGGCACACGCTTTGCTTTGCGGCAACAATGTCGCGGACCATCGAGGGCCTCATCCAAAATTTTCTCAACAATCCAATCACGATTTCTGTGAAAACCCAGGACACTTCAAAAAATGTCGAACAGGACATCGTCAAAGTCCGCGGCCTCGACAAGGTGGAAATGCTCCACAATATTTTGAACGATCCCGAGTTCAAAAAAGTTCTTGTTTTCGGCCGGACCAAGCACGGAGTCGAAAAACTTTCCAAAAAACTCTTGAGCCGGGGGTTCAAGGCCGAATCAATTCACGGAAACAAGTCCCACGGCCAGCGCCAGCGCGCGCTCAAGCGCTTCAAAGAAAATCAGTCCCAGGTGCTGGTCGCGACTGACGTGGCGGCCCGGGGTCTCGATATTGACAGCGTTTCTCATGTCATCAACTATGACCTTCCCGCGACTTATGACGATTATATCCACCGCATCGGCCGCACCGGACGGGGGACCAAAAAAGGCAAAGCGCTGACTTTTGTGGAATAATTTTTGTCGAGGACCGTTTGCCCGATTGCCCATCTGGTTCAGAATCGGATCGCGGGGATAAAAAGGCAATTGTTCTTAAAGAAATGGAGGTGCGCGTAACAGCCTATTACGGTCCTCGTTCCGGACAGAGAAAATATGTTCTCGGAAGTTATAAAAGGATGTCCGGATGAACGGGTCGGGTAAGATTACTCGCTCTGGCGACGCACCGGGTATCGGGACAATCGCCGCCGATTGACGTGTCCTTCCCAAGAAAACAAGAATTCGGATTCCGGATTTGGGCATTGCTTTAGGAATCGATTCTCCCCGTCCGGCGAATAGAATAATTTTCACGGTCCATGATACCGGAAGCGCCGTGAAAGGACGGCACATCGACATTTTTGCCGGTTTAGGAGATCAAGGGCGAGAAATTGCCGAAAAGATCAATGACCTGCAAAAGAGAAAATTTGTCATCGAGGTTGTTGGATATCAACCTTGACGTCAGGCGACTTAACTTAAAAGGGATAACCCGGAAAGAGTTCCAGGCTATCCCTTTTAAAATTTTTTTCTTTCGGAAAATAATCTATGTTAACCAATGAGTCAATGGTTAACAAAAATCAGGCTTTTTATAAGCCTGAAAAACGTGGCTCCCGATTAAGAACATATTTAGAACTCTAGATTGGGATGCTATAGGGCAAGAATTGGCTATTTTTCAAAAGACTTTGTCTATTAGCCAACATATATCTCATAAAATTTGAAAGGCGACCGGATGGCCGCCTCTGTTTGGTAGGGTTATGATTATACTTGCTTTTAGCCCGCGGCCTTGTCGCCGATGGCATACCAGCTACCATCGAGCTGCAATCCTTCCGTGGGGATTATCCCAGTAAGTAGGAACTGCTCGATTTCTTTGAGGATTTCAAGCCGATCGCCCTCGGGATAATACGCGTTTTGGTCCGGAAATTGGGCAACTGCCATACCTGCAGACCATAGGTATGAACTCCAACGCTCCCGCCAGGTTTGCGGAATGGCAACGCCGGGAATATCCAGTTTGTGTACCCAATTTTCTAAATCCCGGGAGCTGCGGCATTTCAAAATGGCCTGATGAAGCGGTTTCAAAATGATAGCCACTTTTTCGGGACTCATCAATCCATCCGGGCCAGATTCGCTACAATGACATTTGAAGGACATCTTAACGGCTTCCCGGATGTTGTAGTCAAAATTGTCCGAGGACAAAATCATCAGCGTGCCGCCGTTGGAAATCGTCAAGGAACGATGGATTTCCCAATTCACGATGAGCCCCTTGTTTTCCTCGGCGTTGAGCACAACCACCCCGCAACGCTCCTTGGAATGCATTTCAATTTGAGCCCACCCTTTTTGGCAGATGAAAACTTCAATGACATCCTTGGGGCAGTAAATTCCAGCGGGATGAGAAATCCCAAACCTGTTGGAAATCCACCTAATGTGAGGCGCACCCTTGAACAGTCCCGAGGTAATATCGGGAAGATATAAAGAACTTATGTGAACCCCAAGGTGGAAACATTCTTCCTCCTTCGGCTCAACGACATACTGCAACGAAAATTCTTGCCAATCCATCTTTATGGTTCCTCCTCAAGGATTTTTTCATTCAATTCAGAGACATTTCAAGATAAATTATCACATAGGTTTTGTCAAATTTAAATAAACTAAAAAGGCTTGTAAATGCCTTAAAATAAAATGGCTCTCCCTAGCTGACAAACTTGGAACTTTGGATTGGGACTGATCAGGCAAAAATTAGTTATTTTTCAAAAGTGTATAGTGATTTAATGGGAAAAATCAGTTAGCAAATTATCTTTACTATTAAATAATTTGGAATTATATTATAAATAAAAGAGCTCATAGCCGATTTGCAATGTAGCAAATGTTTGGCTATAAGCTCCTAGTTGTGGTTGGCGCCGAAAAAAATCTCGATTTCCCTCGCGGCGCTCTCCTGTGAGTCCGAACCATGGACCACGTTCGCCGACAGATGATCGTGAGAGGCGTGGACTTTTCGAGTCGCTTCGTTGATTTCGCGCACTCTTTTCACAGCACTTCCGCCTTGTAGGCAGAGCGCCAGAATGAGTCCGCTAGTCATAAAGTCAATTAATCCGCCAAAGAACGGTTTTTCCCGATGCTCTTGGTACAACTTATCCATTAATTGGCGATTGGGTTGGATGAATTTTGCCCCTATGATCTTCAGATGATGTTTTCTGAAGTCTAGAGCAATTTTATGCCATATCCCTTTCGCAAACGCATCGGGTTTGATTAAAACTAAGGTTTCTTGGGTTTCCAAGTCCTCCTCCTTTAAGCTCGCAAATTTGAAAGCAATTGATATTATCACTAATCCGGTAATTTGTCAATTCTTCCTAAAAAAAGTCGAAGCCCTGGGCGTGGTGCCAAGGGCTTCTGATCAGCATGCGTGTTGCGGTTGCGTTTGAGGCGTATTACGCCGAAGGTGCGGGTGAGAGTCCCAGACGGGGCAGGGCCGTTTCGGGGGTAAACCAGTTGGGCAGGGGTACGCCGTAAGCCATCGGGCCGTGAATGGGGACGCAGTCTTCATACGTTTTAAAAGTGCATTCCCGCATCTGGTCCTGACAAGCCATAGCCCATTTTTGCCAATAATGTTTGTCTCCTTTGAGCATGTGCCTATACGCCATGATATAAAGTACTTCTGCCAGAAGACGATGATTGGTAACGCCCTGGAGAGCGTCATTGAAGTCTTTCTGGAGCCGGGTCGTGTCTTCCTCCAGCTCTATTGGTGTCGCAGCCGGGAGAACTACCTCGGCCGTAAACGGCCAAGGAATACTCACCCCATTGATTTTTGCCTGGATGGGGCTTTTCTGCCCGTTTGAAACCAGCCGATAATGAGGCAGAAGCTCTTTTAGCCAGGTAAGGAATTGATACTGGCTCTGGGGCTGGTAGATGCGGGCAGCGGCGAAACATAACTCAATTTTGTCCGGCTGGCGCTCCCATCTTTTTTCGACGGCATACAAAAAATTAGCCGCCGGATCCGTGTAAAACGCACTACTCCCTAATTTCATAGCTGCGTCTCCTTGATTTTAAAGATTGATTGTCAGCAATATCTGAAACTAGCCGATCTAGTTTCACTACAGTTTATCCTAAATATACTGATTTGTCAAGATTATAAGCACAAAAAAATAAGGCTTAAAAAAGCCTTAAAATGATATTGTCTTACAAAGTGGACAAAGTTAGAAGTATAATCCATCGGTCAGATAGCTATTTGATACATCCAAATCATAAACTTCTTTTCTCTAATTTTATCACAAAAAGTTCTAACGTCCCATTCTGGTATAAAAATAACCCTGTAAATAAGGGCTATATTTGTAGGCTCCCCCTAGCTGACAAACTTGGAACTTTGGATTGGGGAAGAATAAAGCAGCAATTTATGCTTTTTCAAAATAATTTAGCAATTCAAATCTGATTTCGCAAAAGCTGATTGATTCGTACTCTGTTTTTCCCCCGCAATTCGATCTTCGAAATCTGCTTTAGCTTTTACATAAAGACCTTTAACAATTTTTATGCGCTTATCAATATCATCTGCCGTCGCATCCCATTCAGCATCTGTTCGATGTTCACGCTTAAGCCAGCGATATCCTGTTCGTTTCTCGCCCACAGAAGCACCATCTTCTATTCGCGGAACATATTTTAAAATGTCATATCTTGAAAGATTTTTCATTTTCTCGGCCTCCTTTTCATTTTCTACGGGAATAATATTGACATAGACAGAGCCATTCCACATATTAAGAATTTCATAAAAATAAGTCTGGCCGCATTGGTTGCATTTGCAAACAAGCCGATCAACATCCGGTTCATCAAGATCTTCAAAGGCGCGAACATCATCAAAATTATCCGCCATTTCCTTATCATTTGATGGCATATTTTCTTCTTTCCAAAGGTGGCATTGAGTTGGTTCTTTGAGAAATATCATTGTCATAAATTTCCAAATACCAATTACAGAGCCTGCAAAAGCTCTTTATCTATAATATGCTTTAAACAAGGCTTATATTTCATTTCAATTAATAATCCATTTTCCGGGGATCGAAAATTCGCAAAACTCCCGGGCGTCCCCGCGATAGCGGGGCTTGAGTGAAGCTCAAGGCGTAGCGAAGCGAGCGCGCCCGTATAACGCCTTTCTGCACGCTCGATGCGAAAGAAAGGCTTTCCCCCTTCAAAGGGGGCAGGGGGTTGTATAAATAGCGGGAAAAAGAATGTCTGACAACAACCCGTTTTGCGATGTTTCATTTTTTTCAAATTTTGAGCCGAAAGCTTGGAGGCAAAAACTTTAGAAAAAAAGAAATGTCGCAACAACGGCGGGTTGTCAGAGGGTCAATAAAAACATTCCTGCCAGTTATATGAATTGAGTTTTTTTGATCCCCTCGCGTTCTTTTTCTTTCCCTATATCTCTTGACTTTTCTTGACATTGATTTAAAATAACATCAGTAATTTAAAAATCGTCAAACCTTTTAGGCGAAAGTCGAGTAGGCGATTACCCAAACAGTTATTCGGTCAGGAGCTGACGAACAGAACCCTAGAAGGAAATCCAATTAATGCATTTAATCCTATCTCTATAATGGCTCTAGGTAATCATCAAACATTTGGAAACATGTCGAGTGCGCCAAGCGGCTGCAAGTCCGCGGAGAAGGCACGAAACAGGGATACGGGGCGAATGAATGCGTGGAATTGGTAATTTTGATAGACGCCTTTTTAGGCTTATCTTAAACTCTACAGTGGAAAAGAAATGTGAGTTTTTTGCTTTTTGCAATTGCTTCATTTATTGTAGGGTGATTACCAATTCTGCACACAAAAAATTATTTCAAAAGACGGCTATCAATAGCCGTTTTTATGTTGGAAAAAGAAGAAATATTACAAACAGGAAAAGAAAATGAAGAGCGGGATTTGGATAATCTTGTCGGCTTTTATGATTTGCTTTTAAAAATAGATATGCGAGTAAACCCGGATAATTATAAGCAGCAAAAAAATGGTTGATACTGTCGTTCTCTCTATTCAGCCGCAAAAATATGTTTCCGAAAGCGAACTTTTCGGCGCGGGCTGGGATCTTCAAAATACCAGCCGCGGATATAGAAAATATGTGAAAAATCAGTCGGCGCGACAAAAACAGGACGGTATATACCGGCCCCGGCCGCGATTTGCGAACCGGGAAGGAACGGGCCTGCTTCAGCTTGAATTTTCCATTCCAAAACTGATATTCGGCAACAATGTTGATGAAGTTTGTGAAAAAGATTTTGACATTGTCCTGCAAACACTTCAGGCACGATTGCGCGATCTTGGAATTTGGTTGTTCGAGCCTATTCTAAGAAAAGCCAGCGTTTCGGTTTTTCATCCTTCGAAAAATATTTTGCTGACGGACAGCTACACGGCAAGCGGCGTTATCAAAGAATTGAAAAAAATAAACCTTACGCAGAAAATGGACTTGACCCGGGACAGCTTCAAGAACGATGGCCATTCCCTTCATCTTCACGCCAATTCCCACGAGCTTGTCGTATATGACAAAATACCCGATCTGACCAAGCCGAAAGGCCGGGCCGAGGACAAAGACAAAACGCCGATGCAGTTATCATTGTTTCAGCAATTCAAAAAACAAGGTCGCCTGCCGGAAGTCTTGAGAATTGAGGCAAGGCTGGCCAACAAAAGAAAAATGAACGCCGTCCTTGAAAAAAACGGGTTTTGCAAAAATCCGACATTCGAGGATATATTCAAGGAAAGCGTATGCAAAAAGATAGTCGAGAGCTATTGGGATGAAATGGTCGTCAAGGAAAACCTTTTTCTTTTCGGCCTTTCTCCCGGCCCGAAGCAAACAATGAAAAATCTTACAAAAAGCTATCCGGTCATAAAGCCTAAAGAAGCCGCCTATCTCGTCGGGCTTGACCAGCTATGCAAAGACGGGGACGGCATAAGGGAACTTCGCGGAATGCTTGAAAAACAGGCCACGCGCCGGACTTGGTATAGAATCGCAAAAGATATGAAAAAGCTCAACGCTATTCAAAACCCGGCTCATTGCCACGGCTGGATCAAGCAAATTCGGGAGCAAATGGAGAGCTTTCAACCCCTGAAAATTGACGACTTGCTATGTAAATAAAAGTAAAGTATAATAGAAATATGAAAATTAAACATATTAACAAATACTTAGATCTTTACGATAAAGAAAAATATATATTTGACATTATCGGAAAAAGAACGAGAGATAGAGGCTATCTAGACTTTAATGACCTCTACACCATTTGCATGTGGAAATCAAGAAGGCAAAAAAACAGATACTTAAAAAATAAGAAACTTGATGTTGAACGTATTACAAAATTTGCTTTCAAGCAAGTAAATGAAAAATCAAAAATTGATTGGCTTCTTCGTCTTGAAGGCGTTGGCATCCCAACGGCATCTGCAATCCTAACAGCAGTTTATCCAGATAAATACGCTATCATAGATATAAGGTGTATTGATATGATTCGCGCAATTGGATTAAAGTCTATCAATAAAACCATATCAAAAGAGGGCTGGTATGAATTTCTGAAAGCAATTAGGAAAATTGCCAAAGAAAATAAAATTACCCCGCGAGAAGTAGATAAGATTTTATTTGCTATGCACGAAGAAAAACTTGAAAAAAATAATTATAAAAATCTTTATGACTGAAAGCGAGAAAGAATTTTACACGGCGCGAGAATTAGCCGATAAACTGCGGCTTAACATAATGACGATTTATCGTTATATTGACGCTGGAAAATTGAAAGCCTACAAAATAGGAAAAGAATTTCGGATTGAAAGATCGGAATTTGTTAAATTTCTTAATAAATCGAAGGCAAAAAATTATGGCAAATAGAGAAAAACTCGTTAATCTGTTGCAGCACTACTGGCCCAAAAATAAAGCTAAGGGATTGCTAGCTCAAATAATCCTAGCTGACGAAATAAAACGTAATAAGTTTGGTTCTTCAGCTAACGAAAAAATATTCCCGGGATGCTGGCTATTATCACCCAAGAATCCAGATTATTATAAATTTCGCTTTGCCTTTTTTATTCATCCGGAAGCTGTCAAAACTTCGCTAGCCTGTAATCCAAGATCATTACTGGGAGATTTTTTCAGACCGCTTCACGCTATATCAGAGTTTATGAATAATGCAGGATTGGGAGTTGCATACGCGGTTGCTCACACTCCGACTGGGGAATTGCCCGTAGAAGAATTGGGGGAAGATAATTATGAAAATCTCTCTTGGCGTTTGTTTGTTCTGGAAAATGGACAATTTGAAGAAAAAAACATCAATAATTTTTTTGATAAGTGGCCGGGAAACAGAGGTCGCCCTTCGTACGGAAGAATGGATTGGGAAGAAAACATAAAGGAAGGCATCAACAATCTGGATCAGGAAATTTTGAAGACGGCATTACTGAATGAGCTCTTTTACACAGGGTTTTTGAAAGCACTGCTCAAAAAACCCGTTAATGATCCCTACGATGTTGATCAGTTTGCCATAAGCTTGTCTCAAAAGCATATATTTCCGATGGAGATTAAAGAAAAATTTGCTGCAACAGAAAATTCTTCAAGTAAATTCTTCGGCATTGATGCGGGTAGGATTATGATGATGCTTCGATTGTGTTTGCCAAATGACGCAAATGCCATATATCTCATAAGAGAACTTAATGAGGCAGGAGTTTTTCAAGGATGGAAATATATCACCTTAAGCGACATTATTATGGCTTCTGGCTGGAACTTACAGGCCGGTGGTCGAGGAATGGGAGGGCAAAACACTCAAACAGTAAAGCTGCATTATGACCGCTTTAGGGATTTTACCGAAGATACTATCTCTGAAGACAATCTTAAAATTATTGGCAATATGCCGGAAGAAATAAAAAAGACAGCTCAAGAATTTAGTGAAAAAATAGAAGAGAAATTTATTGAATAAAATGAAAAAATCAAAATTTAAATTTATCGATTTGTTTGCTGGCATCGGAGGGATAAGAATCCCATTCCAGAGTATGGGAGGTGAGTGTGTTTTCACATCAGAATATGATAAATACTGTCAGATGACATACAGATTGAATCATGGGGAATCCGCTTCCGGAGATATCAAGAATATCAGCGAGGAAATAATTCCGAGGCACGATGTATTGCTTGCTGGCTTTCCTTGCCAACCTTTTTCTTTGGCCGGAGTATCGAAAAAAATAAGTTTGGGAAGAGCACACGGATTCGATGATAAGAAGCAAGGAAACTTGTTTTTTGACATTGCCAGAATCATAAAAAAAAGAAAGCCCAAAATTTTATTTTTGGAAAATGTCAAAAATCTCAAGTCTCACGATAAGGGAAACACCTACAAAGTCATTGAGAAGACACTGACTGACTTGGGCTATAAAATATTTTCACAGGTTATAGATGCAAGATATTACGTGCCGCAGCACAGAGAGCGTATTTTTATTATTGGCTTCCGGGTTGACGAATATTCAGACATAGATTTTACATTTCCCGAAAAACCCGAGAAAAGAAAATGGGAATTAAAAGGCATACTGGAAAAAAAGGTGGATAAGAAATATACCCTTTCGGATAAACTTTGGGATTACTTGCAAAAATACGCACAAAAACACAGAGAGAAAGGTAATGGATTCGGATACGGGCTGATTGATCCAGACAAGGACCTTACTACGCGCACATTGAGTGCGAGATATCATAAGGATGGATCAGAAATACTTATAAAGCAGGATGGTAAAAACCCCCGCAGACTTACACCTAGAGAATGTGCGCGACTTATGGGATTCAACGACGATTTTTATATACCGGTATCGGATACACAGGCCTACAGACAATTTGGCAATGCCGTTGTTGTTCCCGTTATCGAAGCTCTCGCAAAACAGGTGCTAAAGACTGTAAACGTCTATGGACATAGTGTCAAAAGAAAAAAGAAGTCATAATATGTCCCGGATCAGATCAGTGGATACTTCCCCGGAAATGACAGTAAGAAATTTTCTGTTCAAAAAAGGATTAAGATACAGAATCCACTACCCGATACAGGGCAAACCGGATATTGTCTTTGTGAAGAAAAGGAAAGCAATATTTATTAACGGTTGTTTCTGGCACGGCCATTCCTGCAAAAATTCTAAAATTCCTAAAACCAATACAGATTTTTGGAAAAGAAAAATAAAATCAAATAAATTAAGGGATAAAAAGAGCATAAAATGTTTGAAGCAAAAAAAATGGTCAGTTATGACAATTTGGGAATGTCAGCTTGAAAAAAATACTATGATAACCCTAAATAAAATATTGAGTTGGATAAAAAATGAAAGCAATAATCCTCGCAAGAGTTTCAACTGAAGAACAAAAAGAGGCTGGCAATTCATTGCCCGCTCAAATTCATCGCCTTGAAGAATACTGCAAGCGAAAAGGTTTTGCCGTTGCCAAAAAATTCAGCTTTGACGAAAGCGCGTATAAGCAAAAGCGCGACGAGTTCGATCAAGCCCTTGAATTTATCAAGGGAAGCAAGGAGCAATGCGCCGTATGTTTCGACAAAGTGGATCGGTTCAGCCGTAATGTTTTTGACAAGCGCGTCCCCATGCTATACGAGCTCGCCATGCAGGACAAAATCGAGCTTCATTTCGCATCCGATAGCCTTGTCGTGAATTCCGGCATTTCAGCCAACGAAAAGTTTATGTTTGGCATAGGCTTGAATTTGGCAAAATACTATTCGGATGCAGTGAGCGACAACACAAGGCGCGCGCTGGAGCAGAAACTTCGAAACGGGGAATGGATCGGGCAGGAACGCCTCGGCTATCTTCGCGTCGTCGAAGACGGCAAAACGGACTATGTGCTTGATCCACAGCGAGCCGAGCTCGTCCGCAAGATGTTTGAGCTATACGCGACGAAAAACTACTCCGTAAAGACGCTAGCGACGGAAATATACAAGTTGGGCCTTAGAAGCCGAAACGGAAAGTTAATCAGCCCGAGCATGATTCACACGGCTCTCAAGGATAAATTCTATATAGGCATTATGACCTCGAAGGGCCGAGAATACCCCCACAAATACGCCACAATCGTTCCTAAACGGCTTTTTGAGGACGTTCAGGACATTCTAGCCAGCTATAACAAGAAAACGATAAAATACGCCGCCAAGCCCTTTGCCTTGCGCGGACTGGTGCATTGCGAAAAATGCGGATGCACGATCACCCCGGAACTCAAAAAGGGCCGCTACGTCTATTACAGTTGTTCGAACTTCAAGGGAAATTGCGAGCGCACATGGATTCGCGAGGAAAAGTTGCTTGCTCCGATCAAAAAAATGCTCCGAGATATTCAAATGCCGCAGGAAAAGGTTGATAAAGTCGTCGCGCGATTGAAAAAGATAAACGAAAACAAAAACCAGTTTCACGAGCTAGCCATAAAACAGCTTAGGGCAGAGTATGACAAGATCCAGCAAAATACCGACAGACTTTTGGATCTCCTCGTCGAAAGCAGTATTACTCGGGATATATATGACACAAAGCTGAAAGAATACAAAGAAAAGCAGTACGACATAAACATCCGGCTTGAGGATTATACAAAGGCCGATGAAAACTTCCATATTGCCGCATCTATGGTATTTTCTTTGACTAACCGGGCATTGAAAATCTTTGAAAGTTCTGAAGCCAACGAAAAACGGCAGCTCTTGAGTTTCCTACTTCAGAACTGCCGTCTTTCAGGCAAAAACCTTTTATTTGAGCTAAAATCTCCCTTCAATACGATCCTTGAGCACGCTCATGATCCCTTACTGCTCCCGGGACAGGATTCGAACCTGTAACCAATTGATTAACAGTCAACTGCTCTACCATTGAGCTACCCGGGAATATTATATTCTATTTTTTAGGAACCTTCGTCCAAATCCGGTCTTAAAATATTTTTCTCGCCGTATCGCTTTTTTGCGATCCCGACAAGCTTCATAATAGACCAATAAGAACGGTGTTCTGTCTTTCGTTGCATCGACTAATCCCGAGTTGTGCTCCTCGAATCTTTTTTTCAAATCTTTCGTGAAACCAACATAAAGATTCTTGTCTCTTTCACTTTTTATTACGTATGTATAATACATTTTTTATTGAGCCCCGCCCGCAACGCCTTGCAAGCAAGTCTTGCACGGCGGGCGGGTACCCGGGAATATTGTATTTCCAAAGAACCACGTTGAGATTATATTTCAAATTTCCCTATTTGGCAAGATTGGACTTTCTCCGGAAAATATGCTAAACTGTTATATACTCGTAAAAAGCTGATTTCCGGGTATAAATGAATATAAAAATCAGACTAAAAACAATCCTTTTGCCTCTTCTGATTTCGGCAGTATTTCTGTCAGGAGGAGGCTTTTATTTTTCTTCAAGCGTTCCCCGGGCCGAAGCGGCCGCGAAAACCAAATGGCAAAAACTTCTCGAAAAGAATAAAATTCCGGAAGAGCTCTGGGAGAAATACAAGCCGAAGGTGACAAGAGGCGAATACCTGATGGTGACAAAGAAAACTGTTTCTCAGGCAGCCAAAAAATCCAAAGCGACCAAATGGCAGAAGCTTCTTGAAAAAAACGGGGTGCCGGAATCTCTTTGGGCAAAATACAAGCCGAAAGTGAGCCGGGGAGAATACAAAAAAGTGAAGAAAGCCCTCAAAAAATTGGGGCAGATATCCAGCGGCTCGCTGGGGCCGGAGATGAAGGTTGGACTTTTCAAACTTTCGGAAGGAAACAGCAAAAGAATAGAAGTGCGGTCGGAAAGCGGACTTGAAATAAAAGATAAAAGCGGGACGGTTCTCAAGTCAGTCGCGCCGAACGTGAAGAATAGAATCAAGGCGGACTGGGCAAATCGCGATTTCAGTATAAAAGGAAGAATTGAAGGCGATCCCGATACATACGTTGATTCAGGAAACTTTCTCACCATCGAGGCTCTCGGGGGAGGCGTGATCGAAATTGTGGACTGTAAGCATCAGGACTCAAACGAAAAGAAAAGCGATCCGAACGGATGCTACGCCTCTGGTTCTGTTGAATACAATAAATTCCGTGGAAAACTGGAACTCTCTTTCAATGAAGACGGCGTGCCTTGGGCAATCAGTGTTCTTCCGATGGAGCAATATACCTGGGGGACGGGGGAAATCGGAAACGGTCTCGACAACGATTATCTGAAACTTTTTTCGGTTATTTTCCGGACTTATGCCTTTTATCATTCAGAAAAACGCACCAAGCACAAAGGAGAGAATTTTTTTCTTACTGACACCTCCTCTGACCAGATATACAAAGGCTATGTCATTGAAGAGCGTATTCCGGACATGAAAAAGGCGACTCAAGAAACGCGCGGGAAAACAGTCACCTACAAAGGCAAAACTGCACTCACGCCGTATTGTTCTTGGACGGACGGAAAAACACGGGACATGAACGGCTATCAATACCTCAAATCAGTGAAAGACCACCCGGACGGAAAAAAAGCCGGCCTTGATCCGGGAGAAAACGGGAACCATATGTATGGCCTTTCCGCTAATGGCGCGCGGGGATGGGTGAAAGATGGAAAATCTTATGAATGGGTTTTGAAGTATTATTATACGGGGGTGAAGATTGAAGGAGCGTATTGATTTAGTATCTGGTATCTGGTAATTAGTATATTGTATTTAGTATCCGGCTTGTGCCGGATATTTTTATTTCTATCAAATTAGTCATTTTTATGCATATGCATATTTTTGACTAATTTATAAATTATAAAAACACTTCAGTATATTAGATTACTAAAGCTTTTCACTACAACTAATTGTAGTGAATTTTTTTAGTAACCCGCTGCTGTTTGCACAGCTTTCAAGAAATTCACTTTTCCGCCGCTCGACACTTTTCCGGCAAGGCTGGCGTTCGTGTCGACGGAATTTTTGATGATTTCGATCACTTGCGCGCCGGAGAGATTCGGGAATTTCGAAAAAAGGAGTCCGGCTTCGGCGCTCACGAACGCGGTCGAGAGCGAGCTGCCTTCCGCCTCGTCGTATCCGCTTTTCGAACCGGAGAGGCCGATCAGGGGATGCCCGTCACTCCCGCCGGGAGCGGCCACATCGACAAAAGTCGCGCCATAATCGGAATAATCGGCCAAATTTCCATCATGGCCCGTTGCGCCGACGCAGAGGATGTTCGCAAGCTCAAAATCGCAAGGATACATTTTTTGATCCGCGTTTCCGCTTTCGTGATTGTAGCTTTCGTTTCCGGAAGCGGTGACGAAAACGCCGGAATACTGCGAAATAGCGTCTTTGAGAGCGAGATCCAATCCTTCCTCGCCATAGCTTCCCCAGCTGGCGTTCACGACCATCACATTTTTTGATTTGGCGTAATTCAGGGCTTCAATCGCCTGGGACGTGGTGAAGTCAAAACGGAGCGGCATCACTTTCAGATTTTCATAAAAACTCGCTCCGGACACGCCGCGGCGGTTGTTCGTTTTCGCGGCGATTATTCCGGCCAGAAAACTCCCGTGCCCGTCGTCATCAGTCGGCTTTCTCTTCGGGTGTTCAAAATTTTTTCCTTTAGCCGAACCTTTGGTCAAATTATTTTTGAGGTCTTTGTGCTTGTGGTTGGCTCCGCTGTCGATGACGGCCACTGCCACGTTGCGCTGGTTCTTTGATTCAAGATCCCAAGCTGAAGCCGTGTTTACTCCGCCGGCATTTTCGGCAGAGTTGAAAAGCCACCACTCTTCAGAATAATAAGCATCATTTGCCACGCGTGCGAGCGGCTTATATCTGAAATTCGGCTGGACCAGTTCGATATCCCGGTCTTTTTCAAGAGACTTTACCAATTTCCGAGTTGATTTCTGCGAAAGGCTTTCGGCGAGATAAAAATTCTCGTTGCCTTCGCCGCCAAGAGGCGAAAGAGAGACATCATATTTTTCCTCAATAGAATCAAGGCAGCCGGCGCAGGCAATTTTCACGACGGCTTCATATTCTGCAAAATTCCAATGATTATTTTTTTCCGGGACGATGCTTTTTTTCTCCATTGCTATGGCCGAAACGTAAGCGGGAGCAAAAGAAACCTGCCCCGCAAAAAAAAGAACAGCAGCGAACAGGAACAATAATTTTTTTGAAAAGTTTTTTCTTGGCATTGAGTATATTTTATATGACGCTGAGGCAAATTACAAGAAAGTTGATTTTATGGCAAGGAAATAGTATATTGGATTCAGCAGTAATACAATATATATGCGCATTGGAATTGACGCAAGAGCAATCCTGAATCCTGAAAAGTCCGCCCCAAGCGGGGTGGCTCATTATGTTTGGCATCTCGTGAAGAATATTCTCGAAATAGACAGTGAAAACCAGTATGTTCTTTTTTTTGATTTCAAAGTCCGGGACAAAGACGTCAAGAAATTCGCGCGGCCGAATGTGAAAATCAAGTTTTTCCCATTTTCCGACTACAAAAAATATATGCCTGGAGCCTATTCGGAAATTCTGGGACTTGCGACTTATGCGCGGGAAAAATTGGACGTATTGCACGTCACGTCGCCGCTCTATCGGGTTCCAGCAACCTACCGCGGGAAAATCATAACGACTTTCTACGACTTCGCGCCTTATCGCGTTTCCGAACTTTTTCCCAAAATTTCCACCGCCAGGATCAAAGCGCTTTATAAGTTCATGGCTAAAAAGTCGGATCGAATCATTGCCGTTTCCGAATCGACCAAAAAAGACGCGAAAGAGATTCTTGGTTTTCCGGAAAAAAATATTAGCGTGGTTTATAACGGCATTGACAAAAGATTTTTTGAAGCTTGCTCCATTCCTGCGGAGAAAATAAGAAAAGATTACGGGATAAGCGGCAAATATATTCTTTTTCTGGGAACTCTCGAGCCGAGAAAAAATCTTACGCGGGTTCTCGAGGGATTTTCCCGGTTCAAAAACTCTTTTCGAGGGCAATTCGACCACCAATTGGTCGTCGCGGGAAAACGCGGCTGGCTGTTCAAGGAATATTTCCAGCAGGCGGAAGACCTTGGGATCAATAACGACGTTATCTTCACCGGTTATGTTGGCGGGGATGATTTGAAGCCGCTCTATTCACACGCGGAATTTTTCGTGATGCCGTCCCTCTATGAAGGCTTTGGCCAGACGATCGTTGAAGCGATGGCCTGCGGGACGCCATGCCTGGTTTCACGCGTGGCTTCTATTCCTGAAATCGCGGGCGATGCGGCGCTCTATGTCAATCCGCATGACACGGAAGGCATCGGGAACGCAATGGAGAAGCTGGCCGGAGACAAAAATTTGCGCGATGAACTTGTCAAAAAAGGCAAAGAGCAAGCCAAAAAATTCAGCTGGGAAAAATGCGCCCGGGAAACTTTGGAGGTATATGAAAATGTTTAAGCCAGTTAATCCGAAACAATCTCTTCCCGAAATGGAGGAAAAAATCCTCGAATTTTGGGAGAAGGAAAAAATATTCGAAAAATCTTTAGAGCTTCGCAAAGATGCAAAGCTTTATTCTTTTTATGACGGTCCGCCGTTTGCGACCGGCCTGCCCCATCACGGTCATCTCCTGGCCTCGACCTCAAAGGACGTAGTTCCGCGGTTTTTCACCATGAAAGGTTTTCATGTTCCGCGCCGGTGGGGATGGGACACCCATGGGCTTCCCATCGAGAACATTGTCGAAAAAAAATTCAGCTACAAAGGAAAGCGGGATATCGAAAAAAACATCGGAAAGTTCAATGAAGAAGCCAAAAAAACCGTCTTGCAGTTCGCGGACGAGTGGAAAAAAACGGTGCGCCGGATTGGCCGCTGGGTGGATTTCGACAATTCCTACAAAACGATGGACAGCTCTTTCATGGAGTCTGTCTGGTGGGGGTTTTCGGAGCTTCACAAAAATGGGCTGGTTTACAAGGATTCAAGAATATCCCTTTTTTGCCCGCGCTGTTCGACGCCGCTTTCCAATTTCGAGGTGGCCATGGATTCGAGCTATAAAGAGGTGAAAGACGCGTCGGTTTTTTTCAAATTGAAAGCGAAGGGCCAGGATTTCGCGGATATTTTTTTCCTTGTTTGGACGACAACGCCCTGGACGCTTCTGGCGAATGTCGCCATCGCCGTGAATCCGAATGCAAAATACGTGATTGCGAGGCAGGGGAAAGAAAAATATATCTTGGCCAAAGATCGCCTCAAAACGCTTGGGGAAGAATACGAGGTTGAAAAGGAAATGGATGGGAAGGAATTGCTGGGAATCGAATATGAGCCTGTTTTTTCCCACGAAATAAAAAACGGATACCGGGTCGTAGCCGGTGATTTCGTGAGTCTCGATGATGGAACGGGGATTGTCCACATCGCGCCGGCTTTCGGAGAAGACGATTTTCGGACCAGGAAGGAAAACAATCTTCCCATAATCGAAAACGTGGACGACGAAGGAAGATTCACCAAAGGAGACTGGACGGGCGAAAATGTCTGGGAAGCCAATTTCAAGATTTTGAAAGAAATATCCGAAAAAGGTTTCGTCTACAAAAAAGAAAATGTGAGCCATGCTTATCCGTTCTGCCACCGCTGCGATACGAAGCTCATCTATATGTCCCAGCCGGCCTGGTTTATCAAAGTTTCAGAGCTCAAAGAAAAATTGCTCGCGGAGAACGAAAAAATCTGCTGGCATCCGAAGCATCTCCAAAAAGGGCGGTTCGGCCATGGCCTCGAGACTGCGCCTGACTGGAATGTTTCCCGGTCAAGATATTGGGGAAACCCGATGCCGATCTGGGAATGCGGAGGGAAAATAAGAAATAAGAAAGAAGATAGAAAAGAGAAGGAATGTGATAATTTGAAAATTATCGGGTCGTTTGGGGAGCTCGAGGAATTGTCTGGGAAGAAACTGGAGGATTATCACCGGCCGATGATTGATGAAATCACGTTTAAGTGCGATAAATGCGGCGGCGGGATGAAAAGAATTCCCGATGTTTTCGACTGCTGGGTGGAGTCGGGGTCGATGCCTTTCGCCGAATTCCATTATCCATTTGAAAACAAGGAGGAATTTGAGGAAAGATTTCCGGCCCAGTTCATTTCTGAATATATCGCCCAGACACGTGGATGGTTCTATACCCTTCACGTACTTTCCGTCGGACTTTTTGGAAAGCCGGGCTTCTTGAACGCGGTGACAACAGGGACAATCACCGGAGCGGACGGCAAAAAACTTTCGAAGTCCCTCGGAAATTTCACCGACCCCAATATTCTCATCAACCGTTACGGGGCCGACGCTTTCCGTTTTTATCTCATGCAGTCGCCCCTGATGGAGGGGGAGAATCTGAATTTCAACGATGAAGAACTCAAGGATATTTTCAAGGGCATGTTTCGCATGCTTTGGAACAGCTATTCGTTTTTTGTTTTATACGCGAATATCGATAAGTTTGAACCCGGAACCCGGAACCCGGAACCCGGAACGAACCTGCTCGACAAGTGGATCGTATCCGAGCTTAATTCTTTGATAAAGAACGTGAATAATCACATGGAAGCATATGAAATTTCAAGGACTGCGCGGCTGTTTCCGGATTTTATTGACAATCTTTCCAATTGGTATATCCGCCGGTCGAGGAAAAGGTTTTGGAAATCTGAAAATGACGAGGACAAAAGAAGGGCCTACGAGACTTTATATTTTGTGCTGGCTGAGCTGGCAAAGTTGATGGCGCCGTTCTCGCCTTTTGTGAGTGAGGAGATATACAAAAATATAACCGGAGAGGAATCCGTGCATCTTTCCGATTTTCCAAAGGCAAATAAAAAATTGATTGACGATGATCTCAACAAACAAATGCAAATGGTGCGGCGGTTTGTGAAAATGGGACTTGCCGCGAGGGCGAAAGCCGGCATCAAAGTCCGCCAGCCGCTTTCGGAGCTGATGGTCAATGAAATCATTGACGACAAACTGCTGGAACTTTTGAAAGAAGAGGTAAACGTGAAAAAGATCGGTTTTTATGGCTCGATTGAAAAAAATCCAGGCATATTCATTGAAGAAGAGGGAAATTCGATGGCAGGCCTCAACATCGTAATTTCTGATGATTTGCGCCTTGAAGGTGAGGCCCGTGAACTGGTCCGGCGCATCCAGGAACTTCGGAAAAAAGCTGGTTATGAAGTTGACAACCGGATTATGATCTGCTATCAAGGGGGGTCGAAGATATTCGAGAAATTCGGGGATATGATTGCCCGCGAGACGCTGGCTACCGGAGCCATTGAAAGCGAGGGGACTGACTTTGACATTGAGGAATTTTTTGAACTTGAGACGGCGCCGGTAAAAATCTGGCTGAAAAGAATATAAGAAACGAGATATAAGAGATAAAAGATTTGGAAGTTATTTTTTTGTATAATTCCTCCGCAGCGCGGAAAGATTCTTTAAAAAAAGGAGAAATAAGAGCCATGTCTTCGAAAAAATGGTTTTTGTGGCCTTTGCCTTTCGGGGAAGAATGCGATCCTCGATGCGAAGACAAACTGCACAATTTATACTGTTTTGTTTTTCCAGTGGTGGCCGTCATTCTTGGCTTATCTTTGATCGTTTTTCTGCGGGAAGTTTTCACCTTTGAATTTCTCAAAAGATATTCATTGGATTATCAAAGCTGTATGAAATCTTCACTGGTCGTGTTTATGGCGTTTTTCGGGGCAACGTGGAAATATCAGAAGAAAATAACTATCTTTTTTTGGTGCCGGCGCTGTTCGGGGCCAAAAGAAAAATTGGAAAGCCGCTATGGTTTTCCATAAGTTGTTTAACCGCTGACATTGTCGATGAGGAGGAGAGGGACAATGGAAAGATTGAAAATTTCGGATTGGCTTTTTGCTGTTCTGGCGCTGGCGATTGCCATAGGCGGAATTTTCGCCAGTGAATACCACTATGGCGATTATCAAATCGGAGCGCTTGCGGCGGCATTGGGAATCGTCATGTTGTGGATCCTCTTTGACGCTGCCCATCGGCGAGGTTGGGACGAAAAAATCCTGAACATCTTCTCCGACAGCTGTGATTGCGGGAGCCGCGAATACAAGCCGGTGGGAATAACTTCTCTGAACAGCGTTTTTTTCTGGGTGCATTTTTTTTGTCCCGATTGCAAGAGGTTTTTCAGAAGGTTGAGGCCAATGTCCTCGCAATACTTTTCGAAGGATATCTAGCCTTCTTCATACTCCTTCGATTATCCGAAACCGCTGGACGGTATATGCTCCGACCAGCGGTTTAATTTTTTCCGAATTCTGATATAATCAAGCCATGCAAAAATATACGGCGATTATTTTGGCTTCGCGCGACGCGAACGAAGTGAATCGGCTATACATAATATACACGCTCGAGCAAGGCCTCGTGAAAGCGGTGGCCAAAGGCGTGCGAAAGCCAGCCGCTAAGCTCGCCGGCCATCTCGAACCGGGAACGCTGACTGAAATTTATGTCGCCCGCTCGCGGGGAATGGGGCAGATTACTGGCGCCATTACGCTTGAAAATTTTGAAAACATCAAAAAAGATTTTGAAAAACTGACCGAAGCTCTGAAAATCTTTCTTTTTTTCTTGAAAAATTTCAGCGAAGGAGTAGGGGACAAGAAAGTTTTTGATTTATTGCATGATTTTTTGGGAACATTGAATTTTGCAAGCGCCGAGTGCTTGCGGATAATAGTCGAATCCTTCTGGTGGAAGCTTTTTGACATATTGGGAAACCGGCCTGAAGTGATGAAGTGCGTCGCATGCAAAGAAAAACTCGCTGAAAAATCAAAAAAATTTTTCAGCATTGAGAAAGGAGGAATAATCTGCTCCGGTTGCGGTCCAAATTTCAAGGAGCTGATTTCGATCAGCGACAATCAAATCAAACTTTTGCGTATTTTCTGGGGAAATTCGCTTGAAAAAACAGCGAAAGTGAAAGTGAGCGGGGCTGAACTGGCAAAACTTGCTAAAATAAGGGAGATTTATGCCAGATACCATTTCGTCTGAAATATTTTTGCGCCTTTGTCCTTTTTATTGTAAAATATAAGCAATGTCTCTCAAGGAAATCGAAAGGAAAATTTATAAACGGGGAGAGGATGATCCGGAAGGAAAGTACGGCTCTTTGGGCCATTCCAATCCGGCTGAAAAAACAGAAAACCCGTTCGCGCCGACTTTTTTCAAAGCCGAGGAAGGAAAAAAAGACAGTATCTGGATAAAGGAAGAGGAAGAAAAGAAAGCCAAGAAAAAAAAGGCATTGAGAATTGTCATGGTGTCGCTTTCAGCCCTGATTTTGCTTTCCGGAGCAGTCTGGGGTGCTTTGTACGTGAGAAAAAGTTCCTTTGTGGAGGATATGGTGGCAATTTCTGTTTCCGGGCCAGGAGAAATCCAGAGCGGGGACGTAGTGCTTCTTGAGATTGATTATAAAAATGAAAACCGGTCCAGCCTCAGAAATGCCGTGGTCCATATTATCTATTCCGAAAATTTCAAACCGCTTGATAATCTCAACCTGGAGCCGGAAGGACCAAACTCAAGCCGTTATAATATCGGGACAATCGGAGGAAAATCAGAAGGGAAAATTGAGCTTCGCGGAAAATTTTTCGGAACGAAAGGGCTCCTGACTTATGTCAATGTCAAGCTTGAATACAGCTCGTCGAATTTCAGCTCCCAATTCACAACCGAGGCAAAACATGGTATTTTGATTTCCTCAAGTCCGCTTGAAGTTGAAGTAAATGGGCCGCAGCAGGTTTCTTCCGGAGGAGCAGCCACTTTTTTTGTGAAATATAAAAATTCAGGCCAGCAAGTTATTCGAGATCTCAAAATGAAAGCCGATCTGCCGGCTGATTTTTCTGTGACTACCTCGGAACCTCTTCCGGCATCGGGCGGCGGTGATATCTGGTATATTGGAGATTTGGGAGGAGGAGAAAGCGGGGAAATAAAAATTTCGGGCGTGCTTTCCGGCCGGCTGCAGGAAGAAAAAAAATTCAAATTTTCTCTCGGAGAGATTGGCAACAACGATGCCTTTGTCGCCTACAACGATGTCTCAAAAAGTGTCAAAGTCATCGGCGCGGCCATTACGATTCTGCAGACAATAAACGAGAAAAAGGACGCCCTATTTGTGAACTCCGGCGACACTTTGTCTTTCAGGGTCAAATTCAAAAACGTAAGCGATACGGCGCTCAGAGATCTTATTCTGACGGAGGAAATATCAAGCCCAATAATAGACTATGCCTCCTATCGGGAATTCGGAGAGGCTCGAGGAACGCTGGATTCAAACAAGGGGACTGTCGCCTGGAAAGCACCGGGACTTAAAAAATTGGGAGTGCTGAATCCGGGAGAAGAAGGAGAACTTGAATTTTCGGTAAAATTGAAAGATATTATACCAGTTTCAAGCACGAAGGATAAAAATTTTTCTTTCACGGCCCTCTGCCGGATCGACAGTCCCGATATTCCCACTCCCGAGGGAGAAAACAAAACTATCTCAGGAAATGGAATCGCGGTAAAGCTCAATTCGAAGCTGATTATCAGGCAAGAAGGCTATTATAATGATTCGGAGATCGCAAATACCGGTCCAATTCCTCCCAAGGTGGGTGAAGAGACAACTTTTTCAATCCACCTCAAAGCGGAAAATATTTCCAACGATGTCACTGACGGGAAAATTATCGTGACATTGGCCCCCAATGTTTCCTGGAAAGAAAATTTTTTGCCAAAAGACGCGGATGTTGAATATAATAACCGGACGGGCGTGGCAGTCTGGAACATTGGATCTCTCCCAGCAGGCGTGGGAACTATTACTGACCCGAAAGAAATTGTTTTCCAGGTTGGCCTAAACCCGTCGGTAAATATGGTCGGTCAATACCCCAAACTTCTCATAAGCACTGTTTTTTCGGCAAAAGACGTTTTCACTGGACAAAATTTGGAGACAAAGCTTGGCGAGAAGGACACCAATCTTTTGGAGGACTTGAGTGTGGGCAGCTCGGGAAAAGTCGATCAATAATCCGCATAACATTTAGCGCAAGAAAGCTGTGCCGGATGTTTTCAAAAAGGAGCGATCAGCTCGGAGGAGAAAACTTCATTTGATGCATGGAACGGTGAAAACCCCGTTTTTTTTGCCGATTGCCACGAAAGGAGCGGTGAAGAATTTGAGTCCGGAAGAACTTCGGGATCTTGGTGCGGAAATTATTTTGGGCAATACTTATCATCTTTGGCTCCGGCCGGGAGAAAAAATCGTCAAAAAAGCGGGTGGATTGCACCGGCTCATGAATTGGGACAGGCCCATACTGACAGATTCGGGAGGTTATCAGGTTTTTTCTCTTTCAAATAAAAAAGGGGTTCGCCCTTCCAAATCTGCGGGCGTTGGCGGCAAGCGGTCTGCATCCCCGTTGAATGGAGTAAAAATTTCTGAAAAAGGCGTCGAGTTTCGGGATCCGCTGGACGGGAAAAAATATTTTATGACGCCGGAGAAATCAATTGACATCCAACTCGCGCTTGGAAGCGACGTTATAATGGTTCTTGACGAATGCCCGCCCTATCCGTGCAGCCGGGAATATGCGCGTATGTCGCTGGAACGGACGACGAGGTGGGCGGAGCGTTGTAAAAAATATTTTGACAAAAATTTTCATAAAAGCTCGGCTTTTTCCTTCCGGGAGCGCAGCTCCCGGAATTCCTCAAAGCCAAGCTTTAGACCATTACTATTCGGAATTGTCCAAGGTTCGGTATATAAAGATTTGCGCCAAGAATCAGCCAGGCAATTATTGAAACTTGGTTTTGATGGCTACGCTGTTGGCGGAGTAGCAGTCGGGGAGCCGAGGGAAAAAATGAAAAATATTTTGGAGTGGATTTTGCCGATGCTTCCAAAAGAGAAGCCGCGCTATCTTATGGGGCTGGGAAAGCCGGAAGAAATAGTCTTTGCCGCGCGTTTGGGAATCGATATGTTTGATTGCGTCATCCCGACCCGAAACGCGCGGCACGGTTCGCTGTTTATCTGGTCGAAAAAATATGACAAGAGTCGGGCTCTTGTCAGAAGATTTTATCGGACTATCAACATTACCAACCAGAAATTCAAAAAAGATTTTTCCCCGGTTGACATGATTTGCAAATGCCATACCTGCCGAAATTATTCTCGGGCGTATCTGCGGCATCTTTTTTCCGTCGGAGAACCGCTGGCCGGGCGGCTCGCGACAATCCATAATCTGAAATTTTATCTGGATCTGATGAAAATATTGCAAAATAGAAACTAAGCTGATAGCATTGTATTGAACAATATTTTGTTAAGAGTTAATTTATTTTTATGGGAAAAGAAAAGAAAAAAGTCGCAGTGATTGGTTATGGCTACGTCGGAAAGGGAGTATATAATTTTTTCAAAGACAATTTTGAAGCAATCTTTTTTGATCCCAACATTCAGGGGTCGGCGCCGAAAGAAGAAATGAACAAATGCGATTTGGGCGTGATTTGTGTTCCCACGCCGATGGGAAAAGATGGCTCCTGCGACCTTTCGATAATTGAAGATGTTTTGGGCTGGCTGGAAACACCGCTCATTCTGATCAAAAGCACGATTCCTCCCGGCACGACAAAAAATCTTTGCGAGAAAACAGGCAAAAAAATCTGCTTTTCTCCCGAATACATGGGCGAGGGCGGTTATTTTGTCCCGTTCTGGAAATACGCTGATCCAAAAGACATGAAAAAGCACAGCTTCCAGATTATTGGAGGCGAAAAAGAAACAGCCTCGCGCGTCGCAGATTTTTTTGTCCGGGTTATGGGGCCGGAAGCCAGGTTTCATATAACTGATTCAAAGACGGCGGAACTCGTGAAATATATGGAGAATGCTTTTATCGCTACCAAAGTCACTTTTTGCAACGAATTCTATAACATCGCCGAAAAAATCGGGGTGGATTACAAGGAACTTCGCGAGCTTTGGCTTCTTGACGAGCGAATGGGAAGGATGTTTTCGGCGGTTTTTCCTGACGCGCGCGGGTTTGCCGGGAAATGCCTCCCCAAAGACGTGAACGCGATCGCGCGGGCCAGCGAAAAAGCGGGATACGACCCTCTCTTCATAAAAGCGGTTCTCGAGAACAACGAAAGAATAAGAAAGAATAACTGACAGGAGCCGGGCTTTTGTCAGCGCAGTCATGAAAAAGAAATTGGAACTTGTTGCTCCTGGCGGAAGCTTGGAGAAAATGGAATACGCGTATCATTTTGGGGCGGATGCCGTTTATGTCGGGCATCCGAATTTTTCTCTTAGGGCAAGGCTGAATGATTTCAGCGAGGCGAATTTGAGAAAAGCAGCAGCTGTGGCGCGAAAACTCGGCAAAAGAATATATTTCACCTTGAACATTTATGCCCATGAAAGCCATCTGCCGGAACTGAAAAAACATTTGAAATTCATAAAAAAAGTGAAACCGGACGCAGTGATCGCAAGCGATCCCGGTATCATTGGCCTGGTGAAAAAAATAGCACCGCAAATAAAAATCCATTTGTCGACTCAAGCCAACGCGACAAATTCCGAGGCAGTCAAATTTTGGCAAAAACAGGGGGTTTCAAGAATAATCCTCGCGCGGGAGGTGACGCTTCAGGAAATAAAAAGAATAAAGAAAATTTGTCCCGGGATTGAGCTGGAATATTTTGTCCATGGGGCGATGTGCATGAGTTATTCCGGAAGATGCCTGCTGTCCCGATGGTTCAAGGATCGCAGTGCGAATTTAGGAGATTGCGTCCAGCCGTGCCGGTGGAGGTATAAGCTAAGTCAAAAATCAAAAATAAAAAATAAAAATCATGGTGTTCTTCAAAGCGGGACGGACAGTTTGAATGCGGATGGCTCAAAGATAACAAATATCGAAGAAGATGAGCATGGGACATATTTTTTGAATTCCAAGGATATTTGTTTGATTGAGTATTTAGGCGAGCTGGCCAAGGCGGGGATCGATTCTTTCAAAATCGAGGGAAGGACGAAGAGCGCCTATTATGTCGCTTGCGCCGCAGGATCCTATCGGAGGGTATTGGACGCAATAAATTGGGGAAAAAGCCGGGCCGAAATCAAAAAATTGTCTTCAGCAGCGAAAAAAGAGCTTATGAAATTGGCAAATCGCGGCTATTCAACCGGATTTTTGTTCGGGAGAGACAAATGGGAAAATGATTTTGAAAAATCCCAGCGGGAAAACTCGTGGCAATTTGTCGGGGAGATTCTCCGATCCAGATCGCTTCAGAGTGGGGTTTCCGAAAAAATCAGGGGATTCAACAAGCTGAGGGTTCATAATGCCATTAGGCAAAATGCAAAAATTGAAATAGTCACGCCGGGTGGGGCGCATCCGGACAAAGTTTTGGAAATAAGAAATATCAACGGAGAAAAAATCTTATCTGCCCACGGCGGGGGAAAACAGCCCTTTTTTTTCCGTTTCAGCCGCGCTTATTCGGAAAATTCGATGATAAGGAAAAAACTGGGGCTTGGGAAAAAGCGAATAATGAGATAGAATTAGGAACATATCGGGGGTGGCAAGAAAAATGAAAAGAAAAAAAATAATTCGGGCGAGTTTAGCTGTGTTTTTCTTTGTTTTGGGTTTGGTGTTTTTCCGCCAAACTTTTTTTTCTGAAAAAGGAGAGGTGGCGGGGGAGCAAACAAAAAATTTGAGCGCGCATATCGAAGAGTTTGAGAAAAAAATTGGACCAGGAATCGATTATTCAGTGAACAGCAATACCGGTGCGCTTGTTTTCATAGCTGCCGGTAAAAACAAAATTCCTCTTCCTCTTGAAAAACTCGTTTCAGTCGAACCAACGGTGGCAGCAAAATATTTCATGCAGGAGTATGGAAAGTATTTCGGCCTCGCGAAACCAGCGAGAGAGCTGCTTTATGCCGGGATAAAAAGCGATGACCAAAAAATGAACCATGTGGCCTATGTCCAAAAATATGAGGGAATTCCTGTTTTTGGAACATACGGGATTGTCCATCTCAAGGAGGACAATTCAGTGAGCAGCGCCAGCGCAAAATTTTTGCCCAGCATTGTTTCCGCGACGCGGCCGAAAATTTCTTCAAAGCGGGCAGTGAAGGAAGCTGAAAAATATTGGAGAGACTGGGGCAACACAGGAAACCCGGAAGAAATAAAGCCAAGACTTCTTATTTTCAACAAAGGGCTCGTTGAAAACAAAAAAAGCAATTTATTTCGCTTGGTCTGGCTAGTGGAGCTTGGGAACAAGGAAAAAGGAGAACACGAATATTTTTTCATTGATGCTTCGGACGGAAGCTTTGTCTATCATCTTCCAGGGACGCGAGGCCTCAGCCGCCATATCTTTGACGGAAATTCGGGAGCCTATGTCCTTTCCCGTTCTGAAGGGCAGGGAGCAACGGGCGTGGCGGATATTGACATTGCCTATGAATATCTTCTTGGAGCGCACAGTTATTTCCAAACCAATTTTGGCCGGGAGGGCGGCAACAAGCGGGGCGGGATGGGCAACAGCCATGCCAATCTATACACCGATACGGATGCTTATGTCCGCATAGATAACAATCCGGATAAAGTTTATCCCTGCCCCAATGCCTGGTATGATTATTACTCTATCAAATTCTGTTCTGGAGAGATGACGGCAGATATTTTGGGGCATGAATACGGGCATGGTGTCACCTATCACTCGATACTTTACTACACCTGGCCGTGGGGATTTGACTATGAGGGGGAATCAGGCGCGATGGATGAGGGCTACGCCGATCTCTTTGGCGAACTCATTGAAAATTCCATCGAAGGAGGCAATGATTGGAAAATAGGAGAAAATTCAGCCTCGGGAGTTTCTCGCAGCCTGGCTGATCCTGGCAGTATCAACATGGGGTTTGGACCTGCTCCGGGGAAAATGAGCGATTCGGGCTACTATTGCGGTGATGAAGATTATGGCGGTGTTCATCAAAACAGCACCGTTTTCAGCCACGGGGCTTATCTTGCGGCCGTCGGCGGCGTCTATAACGGCCAGTCAATCACGGGAGTGGGGACTGGGGCGATGGGGCAGATATACTACCGGGCGCTGAATTTCTATCTAGGAGCAAGCTCCACCTTTGAGGATGCTTACAACGTGCTCAATACCGCCTGCTCCGATCTATACGGCGCAGAAAGCGCCACATGCGCCGAAGTTCAAAAAGCGCTCCGGGCAGTTGAGCTTGATCAAGCCAGCCCCTGCGAAGAAGTTGTTGCGGAGCAGGCTGAAATTTCCGCGGACGTGACATCTCTAGAATATAATGAAAGAAAAAAGGGATCGACAAGGAGAATCAACCTTTCCATGGAAAATCTTGGTATTAAAAAGAAAAAACATGCCACAGTGAGAATTGGCGGAAAAAAAGCGAAAGTTTTGCGAGTGAAAAATTCAGGCGATACAACGATAATCGCAGTGAACTTGAAATTCCGCAAATGGGCGAAAGGCAATTATGGGGCAGTGGTCGGTTATAAGCTGAAAGTGGGCAAATCTTGGCAGAGAGGAACTTTGAGCGAGGACAACGTCTTGTCAATAATTTGAGTTTATTGTAAAATAAGCATAGCTAACAAAAATAAAACTTGCCTTCCCAGGTTTGCCATGTTTTTTCAAAAACGCGGCAAAGATGCGGGGCAATCAAATGATATGCCAAGGAAAACAAAAAAGAGCAAAAAAATTGTATCCGGCAAGAAGTTTCAGGCAACCGGGAAAAAGACGGAGCAGGATCTCCGCTTCAATATTTCTTTGGTGTACTTGATCGCGATGATCTCAATTTCCACATATCTTCTTCTTTTTTCCCTGACTAATACGGGAGAGGCGTTTATGAGCTCTTCCGGCCAAATATCAAAAAATGCAACTGTGAAGGTCGGTCCCACAAGCGTAAATTATTCAGAAAATAATAAGTTTCTCAATGATCCCGCTCTTGAATTCAATCTGGCCATTCCTGCCCAGTTTGGACAGTGGATATATCGGGTCGGATCGGTCAAAGGGCTCACGGATGACACTCTCGCCAATCCATTCGTGAAAATATATGTTGACGCCAAGCCTTCTGGAAAATCAGCCAGTTTTGATGATCGCTATAAAGACGTTTTGACGATTAGGAAATACTCATCCGATGAATGGGATGAGCTTGAAAAAGGCTGCGGCAAAGGGAATCTCATTTACTGTGAGGGGGCTGGCACGAAAATAAATGAAAAAGACGGATCGGTTTGGGCGTATACAAAGTCAGATGACTGTTCCAAGGAGACAAAAGCGAGTTGCGATCTTGTCGAAAAAATCGTTGGGAGCTTCCAGCTCAAATAATATTATAGAAAATAGATCTTTGGTGGCGGCCCGGGATTCAGGCATCATGAGGCAAAATCCGAAATAAAAAATATTTTTGATGTATGGCTTTCATCCCCCGTCCTCGAATAGAGCAATTTAGGAATATTTTTCTTCTTGTTTTTTTGGTTTTGGTTGTGACAATCATATCCACGCCCCTTCTTGTGAAAGAAGACTTTTCTTTTTTTGAGGAGGAAACATGGGAAGCGATTTTTCTTTTGGCCCAAGTGTCCCTTGCCTGGAATATCTTCCGGCTTTATGAAAAAGCGGTTGCCGCGAGGGAAGAAGAGATTAAAAAACTTGAGGGGGAATATCAAAAAAGAGAGAAAGAGCTCCTGGAAACGTTCACCTATCTTGGAAAAATAAACGTACAGATATCTCTCATCAAGGATTTCATGAAGAAAATAAAAACTCCGAAGGACCGCAGCGAAATGAAGAAGTATCTGGATGACATTTTGCATATGGCAATCACGATCAGCCGGAAGGATTGGATGACCGTGAGGATAATAAACACGGAAAACATGCAGACGGTTGCCGAGCACCGGGCAAATTCTTCAAAATCGAAAGAAAATGATTTCAAAATAGGCAATCGGGAGATAATGGATATGGCTCAAAACAAAGATCTTTGCAACAAGCAGAATCTTTGTGTTTTGCCGTCCGCCGGGTCAAAGCCCTACGAAGAAAAAGCCTTTCTTGTTTTCGAGGAAAAAAAGGCGGTTGATCAGGAAGTCCTTGATTTTTTAAAAGCGGCGGTCAACCAGTGCGAAGTTGTTCATACTCTTTACGTGTTGGGGCATGGAAAAAAATAATTCGGTACTTTCAGATATTTGCCGCCAGCGCTGGTTTGCTGGCTTTTTTTATGTTATTCTTGACTAAGAAAAGTTTTTCTGATATTTTTTACTATTCTTAAATTGTGCATAAAAATCATTAATATTCAAAAATATATGAGCGCGAAAGATGAGCAACTTATGGAAAAAATTGTGTCCCTTTGCAAAAGGCGGGGATTTGTCTTTCCGGCTTGTGAAATATACGGGGGATTCGCGAACGCCTATTCTTTCGGGCCGTACGGCGCGGAGCTCAAAAACAATATCAAAAGGCTTTGGTGGAAAAAATTCGTGCACGCGCGCGAGGATATCGTCGGCATTGACGGGCCGATTCTGCTTCATCCGAAACTGTGGGAGGCGTCGGGGCATGTGGCCGGATTCAACGACGCGATGGTGGACTGCAAAAAATGCAAAAAAAGATTTCGGGCCGACCATCTGGTTGAGGAACTCACAGGGGAGGATATGGAAGGGAGACTGGAAGATATGACGAAGACACTCCGTGAACTCAAGGCGAAATGCCCGAATTGCGGCGAGTCCGATTGGACCGATGCCCGCAATTTCAACATGATGTTTGAGACGCAAATGAACAGCTTCGAAGGAAAAGTATATCTTCGTCCGGAAACGGCGGGAGCGATTTTCGTCGACTTCAAAAATATCCTCGATTCAATGCGCGTCAAAGTTCCTTTCGGAATCGCGCAAATCGGAAAAGCGTTCCGAAATGAAATCGTGGCCGGAAACTTCATTTTCCGCCTGCGTGAATTCGAACAGATGGAAATCGAATATTTCATCGAGCCGGACGCGGACTGGGAAACTTTATTTAATAAATGGCTCGATCTTCAGGAGGAATTCGCGCTTGAAATCGGCTGCAAAAAAGAGGATATTTCTAGATATGAGCATCCCAAGGATAAGCTTTCCCATTATTCGAAAAAAACAATCGACACGATGTATAATTTTCCCTTCGGCGTGAAAGAGCTTTATGGAATAGCCCATCGGGGTGATTTTGACTTGACTCAACACAGCAAAATGTCAGGAGAGAAACTTGAATATTTTGACGCGGAAAAAAACAAGCGCTATGTTCCGCACGTTCTTGAGCCGACTTTCGGAGTGGAAAGGAGCGTGCTGGCGGCGCTTCTCGCTGCCTATCACGAAGAAGAAGTGAAAGGGGAAACAAGGGTCATGATGAAATTTCCCAAAATTATCGCCCCCGTCCACGTGGCGATTCTGCCGCTTTCCAAAAAGGAGGAACTGGTTGCTCCCGCCAAGAAAATATTTGATGATCTCAAAACACAGTTTGTCTCGGAATATGACGAAACGCAGTCCATCGGAAAACGATACCGCCGGCAGGATGAAATCGGGACGCCCTTTTGCGTGACGGTGGATTTTGAGACGTTGAATGACAACGCCGTCACCGTCCGCGACCGCGACACTATGGAACAGGAACGGGTGAAGATTGAGGAATTGGCGGATTATTTGAAAGGAAAGTTTGAGGAACAGGGGAGATACGGGAGATAATTTCACTACAACTAGTTGTAGTGAAAAATACACACACTTTCACGTATGCATATATGAAAGTGAAGAGTATTTGATTTTTTGTTCTTGAAAAATTTGAGCGTTTTTAGGGAGAGAAAAAATACGAAGGGGGTATTCTGTCATGGCTGGGGCTATAGTTATAAATATTGAAGGCAGTGACTCAGTGCTGTTGGCGCATCTGTCTGATAGAAGAGTGCTGAAAGTCAACTGGTTCTTTTCTTTTGGTAAAGACGATTTAAACGGACTGGAAATTCCAACAGGAGAGGAGGAAATTAATCGCTGGGTAAGGGAGATGATAAAAGAAAGCTCGCTGGAATTAATCGTGGATTGTGGGGATTATGAAAAGGAATTTGATCTGAAAATTTCGGAATAAAGGGGGAGAAAAAACTTCGGGGCAATTTATCCTTGCCCCTCTCGAAAAGCGCTTGAAAAGTTTCACTACAATTAGTTGTAGCGAAAATCCATGATATAAATTTACTACGATATATGGTAGTAAGATGTTGATGAAAATACATTATGAAAATAGAAGTTAGCGGGAAAAAAGAATTGCCGAAAGATTTTGTGAAAATTGCTTTTGATCCGAAAGTTCCCGAAAGCCGTTTTGCGGTTGGGAAAAATGGTGAGGAAACGCTGGTTATCAAATCACCGGAAAAAAAAGATATCAACCGCCGGAAGTTCATTCTGCTTTGCCGCCAGATTATCCAGGAGGCGAAAAAACACCGGGCGAAAAAAATCGCGGTTGATTTTTCGGATCTCAATTTGAAATCAGCTGGAAAAAAAACAGAAGAAATCTCTGAAATTGCGGCGGAAAATTTTGAAATGGCGAATTATGAATTTGTCCGTTATAAAAATAAACCCAAGGAGGGTTGGAATTTTGTGGAAGAGGTAAAAGTTATCGCCGAGAATCAGAACGAAAAAAATATAGAAAAAGGAATCAAAAAGGGGCAGATTATCGGACAGGAAGTGAACGCATGCCGAAATCTTGGGAATACACCCGGTGGAGATATGACCCCAAAAGTATTGGCGGATGAAATAAAAAAGGCAATTCAGGGCACCGGTATAAAAATGAAAATGCTCGAAGAAGCGGAAATGAAAAAACTGGGGATGGGCGGGATATTAGGCGTTTCGCGAGGTTCTGCGGAGAAACCGAAATTTATTATCCTTGAGTATATGATGTCCCAAAAAGAAAAGCCGATTGTTCTTATCGGCAAAGGGATCACTTTTGACACGGGCGGGCTGAATGTCAAGCCGGAAAATTATATGAGCGATATGCATCTCGATATGACCGGCGGAGCGGCGGTGGCGCACGCGATGGTTGCGGCGGCGAAGTTTGGAGCGAGGAAAAAAATCGTCGGGCTCATTCCGGCTGTCGAAAATATGCCATCAGGGCAAAGTTATCGTCCCGGAGATATTTTGAAAACTATTTCCGGAAAAACCATTGAAGTGGCGAACACCGACGCGGAAGGAAGGATAATCCTGGCGGACGCGCATGGATACGCCGAAAGATATAATCCGCGCCTCGTCGTGAACATCGCGACTCTCACTGGAGCGGCCGGAGTGGCTTTGGGCGAAAGAGCCTCGGCTTTGTTTTCGAAAGAAAAAAAATTAAGCGACAGAATTTTCGAATTGGCTGAAGTTGCGGGTGATCCGGTTTGGCCGATGCCCCTTTGGGAAGAATATAAAAACGACATCAAAGGAAATTTTGGAGATGTTGCCAATCTTCGTTCGGTGGGGGATCCCCGTTATGGAGGCGCGATTCACGCGGCGATGTTTCTTTTGGAATTCGCGGAAAAATTTTCAGAGTGGGCGCACATTGACATTGGCCCCCGCGACACGGTGAATCCGGACGAGCTTCTCTCAAAAGGCGCGTCGGGAGTGGGAGTGAGGCTTTTGGTGAAGATTTTGGAGGAGCTGTAGTCTTTACGAATTACGAATCTTGTACGAATATACGAATACAGAAAATTCGTACATTCGTATATTCGTAGAGCGAAGCGGATTAGTAATTCGTAAAGAAATACATGCATTTCAAAAAAACTATCCTCAAAAACGGACTGCGGGTGGTGACGGCGCCGATGAAAGACACGAATACTGTGGCGGTCATTGTGGCGGCGGCGGCCGGTTCGAAATATGAAACGAAAAGCGTGAACGGAATTTCGCATTTCCTTGAGCATATGTTTTTCAAGGGAACGAAAAAACGTCCCAAGACAAAAGATATTTCGGGAGAGCTCGACGCAGTCGGGGGAGAATACAACGCTTTTACGGGAAAAGAACAGACGGCCTACTTCGCGAAAGTTGACGCCAGACATTTCGATTTGGCGCTTGACGTGATATCCGACATTTATCTCAACTCGAAAATAGAAGAGAAAGAAATAGAAAAAGAGCGGGGAGTGATCTTGCAGGAAATCAATATGTATGAAGACACGCCGATGATCCAAGCGGGGGATATTTTTGAAGAACTTCTCTATGGCGACCAGCCGGCGGGATGGGAAATCATTGGAACGAAAGAAAATATCAAAAATTTGAAACGGCCCGATTTTTTGAAGTATCTTCGGGAAAATTATACCGCTCCGAACACAGTTGTATGCGTCGCGGGGAACATCGAAGAGCAAAAAGCTATCAGGAAGATTGGAAAAATTTTCGCGGGAATGCCGAAAAAGGCAAATGGAAAAAAGCCAAAAGTCATCGAAAAACAGAATGCGCCGCGGGTGAAAATAAAGAAAAAGAAAACCGACCAGTGCCATCTGGTGCTGGGAGCGCGGGCCTTTGACATGTTCCATCCCGACCGCTTCGCGCTTTCGGTTCTGGCCAATATTCTTGGCGGAACGATGAGCAGCCGACTGTTTCTTTCAGTGCGGGAAAGACTGGGACTCGCGTATTATATCAATGCATCATATGAAAGCTATACTGACTCGGGCTATTTGGCTGTCAGGGCGGGAGTGGACACAGACCGTAAAAAAATCGAAAAAACAGTGAAGACAATTATCGGCGAAATCAAAAAAATCCGCGATAAAAAAGTAAGCCCGAAAGAGCTCCAGAAGGCAAAAGACAATTTTCGGGGAAAGATGGCGCTTTCGCTTGAGTCTTCGGACGACATTGCAGGATATTTGGCGGGGCAGGAACTTGCGAAAAAGAAAATAGAAATTCCGGATAAGATTCTCGCCCGGGTTGATAAAGTCAGCCCAGATGATATCATGAGAGTAGCGAAGGAGATATTCGTGAATGATAAATTAAATCTTGCTATTATCGGGCCGGTGGAGGACAAGAGATATTTGGAGAAAATATTATATATTTAGAATTAGGAATTACGAATTCAGAATTGTGAATAGGAATCAAGAATAAAGAATTCTGAATTTTACATTCAATATTCCAATTCTCAATTCAAAATCCTGAATTCACAATTCTATTCACATGAACAGAACCATCGAAATTTCATCAGGAACAATTCTTCGCACGATTTTCATCCTGCTTCTGCTCTGGTTTCTTTTCCTCGTCCGCGACATTGTTTTCTTGGTTTTTATTTCCGTCATAATAGTTTCCGCCATTGACCCGATTGTTGACTGGTTCCAGGGAAGGAAGGTGCCTCGCGCTCTCACAGTGCTTGTGGTTTATGTTCTTTTCCTCTCCGTTTTAGGGCTGGCAATCGGACTTTTGATTCCTCCGCTAACAAGTGAAATCCGCGGACTCGGAGAAAATTTTCCGGTGCTGGCCGAAAAGTTTTCCGGGTATTTCAGGATTATCCGAGACTATGTAACCTCGCACAATCTTCAACAGCAAATTGCGAACTTTACGGGAAATATTTCTGAAAAATTGTCGCAAGCCGGATCAAGCTTGTTTAGCGGAACGGTGTCGTTCATCGGGGGAATTTTTGGATTTGTGGTCGTTCTTTCGATTGCTTTCTATATGTCTGTTCAGGAAAAAGGAATCAAGAAATTTTTTGCCTCTCTGATGCCGGAGGAACATCGCGATTACACTTCGGGACTGGTTGACCGGATCCAATTCAAAATGGGTCGCTGGCTTCAGGGGCAGATTTTTCTTATGTTCATCATTTTCGTGCTTGATTATGTCGGGCTTCTCCTTATCGGCGCGCCTTATGCGCTGGTTCTGGCGCTCGTCGCTGGAATTTTGGAAATCGTTCCCTATATCGGGCCGATAATTTCGGCCGTTATCGCCGTCGCGATCAGCTTTCTTCATGGCCCGCTTACGGGATTTCTGGTTTTGAGCCTATTCGTCTTGGTCCAGCAACTTGAAGGTTACGTGTTCACTCCGCTCGTCATGAAAAAAGCCGTCGGACTCAATCCGGTAGTCGTCATTCTTGCACTTCTCATTGGAGCAAAGCTCGGGGGGATGATGGGGATAATCGTCGCAGTTCCGGTGGCGACGGTGGCTGGCGAAATTGTGAATGACCTAACTCATGCGCCAAAAGAGCAAAAGCAAGAGGGAAGCTAAAGTGAAAAAGATATCAAAAAGATTGTTTTCAAGCCGGAATTCGCGCTCGGGGGCTCCGTTCTTGTAGCAGTGCAGTTTTTCATGGAAATTTTTTATGGGTTTGAGGAATTTCATTTTCATCCAGAAGTATAAAAATGTTGTCCCGTCCGGAAGCAGGGAGAAAAAAATTCCAACAGAGATGTTTCGCAGCGTGCTTTCGTCTGTTATACTCCTGAAAAAAATAATTCCGCCAATGAGAGCGAAGCCAAACGCCAGATCAACGGCCACTTTCCAGAATTCCCAAAGACGGGATTTTTTATTCAGATAATCGCCGTGGGGAAGAATGTCCAGGAGAAAATGCAGAACAATCGAGAGCGCCGCAACTGCGTAGGGATTTTGGATATTCGCGCCCAGAGCCGCGCCGGAAAGGATGTGAGTTGTGAGAATCATATTGTAAAATTTACCATTTATAAAAGAAGCAGGCAAACAATGAATCATCGCAACACTTTATGGCAGATCTGAAAACGAGAAAAATTTTTGAGGCCAATCATACAGCAACCCAAGCCCGTTGGATTTATATTGCGCTTGTTTTCGCCATAGGCATCATCACGAAAATTTCAGGAGTTTCAAATGTCATGTTTCCTATGCAACTTATCGTCGCACTTTTTTGCATATCAGTGGCGAGTAATTCTTTCTGGTATCTCTTTCACTGGTTTAGTCCGGAGAAAAACGATAAAAAGGCAAAGACCATATATAGAATAACCTTTATTCAATATTTGCTGGATCTGGCTATAATAACAACCATAATTCATTTTGCTGGAGGGATAGAGAGTATTTCCTTTATTTTCTATTTTTTTGTCATCGTTGCCTCGAGTTTTGTTTATGATCAAAAAAAGATCTTTTTTATTTCCCTTGCGGCTATATTCCTTTATGACGTTTTGATTTTTTCTGAATATTTTCAAGTAATCAATGCTTATTCCCGTTACAATTTTTCAAATCTGGCGATTCACAATTCTTTCGATGTGGTTGCCGTGAACGCCTTTACTGTTTCAATGGCTCTTTTCACGACCGCTCTTTTTATCGGATATCTTTCGCGGCTTAGAAGGATACAGGAAGACAGACTAATTTCCGAAAAAGATGAAAAGTTTCGCGAGACGAAAAAAACCGAAGAAATCAGGTCGCGGTTTATCACCATTCTCACGCATCAGCTGCGAACTCCGCTCACGCATATCAAGCTGGCTTTGTCTTCTTTTTCCGAGTCAAAAGAAATATCTTCAGAATCAAACCAGAAATTGCTTTTGGAGGCGGATTTATCAGTAGAACGCATTTTGGCGCTTGTTGATCGCCTGGTGAAAATAAAAGATCTTGAATCGAAAAAGGTTTATCTGGAAAAAGATATTATCCAGCTCAATGGCATGATTAAAGAGGCTGTTTCAGCGCTTGCGATCCAAGCTTCAAAAAAAGGAATAAAGCTGTCCTTTTTGGAGAAGAGTGATAATATGGCAAGCGAAGTGGAAGGAGACAGGGAACTTCTTCTAACCGCTTGCGAAATGATTCTTGAGAATGCGATTGTTTATGGCAATCCAAATTCAGAGGTAAGAGTAGCGATCACCCGAGCAGATGATTTTTCCGAAATTTCATTTACTAACTCAGGCCCCGGAATATCAGCCGGTGATAGACAGAAAATATTTTTTCCATTTTTCAGAACTGAAAAGGCGCTGAAAACCGATACGAATCGCAGCGGCCTGGGTTTGTATCTGGCAAACATCATTGCGAAAAGACATCGGGGAAAAATCTTTTTCGTGTCCGTGCCTCAAAAAGAAACAACCTTCACCTTGAGGCTCCCCATTGTTTCGAGAGGATAAATTTTATGGATAAATCCGGAAAATTATATATCGTGGCCACCCCTATCGGCAACTTGGAAGACATCACTCTTCGGGCTCTTCGTATTCTCAAAGAAGCCAACCTCATTTTGTGCGAGGACACGCGGGTCACGAAAAAACTATTGGACCGGTATGAAATTCAAAAACCTCTTTTATCATATCACCATCATTCGAAGCTCTCAAGGGTGGAAAAAATCATTGAGCATCTCGAAAATGGAAAGACTCTCGCGCTAGTGAGCGACGCGGGAACGCCTGGAGTCAGCGATCCTGGAAACGAGCTGATTGCTTCGCTTTTGGATCCTAAGATCCGATCTTCGGCAATCCTAAGATCGGATCTTAGGAAAGAGATTGAAATTATTCCCATCCCGGGGGCGTCGGCTGTGATGGCGATTGCGAGTGTCGCCGGGATAAATATGAGCAAATTTTCTTTCCTCGGATTTCCGCCGCACAAAAAGGGAAGAGAGACTTTTTTCCGGGGAGTGGCGGAAGCGAAATATCCCGTTATCTATTTCGAATCGCCCTACCGGTTTCTCAAAAACCTCGAACTGCTGGAAAAATTGAAACCAGATGCTAAACTGATTGTGGGACGGGAACTGACGAAGATGTTCGAGGAAATCAAAAGAGGAAATATACGTGAAATTTTGGGATTTTATAGAAATAACAGAGATAAGAATAAAGGGGAATTTGTCGTAATCGTTTATTGAGCTTAAGAATGAAAAATAAATTCTATATCACAACCCCAATATATTACGTCAACGCGAAACCGCATATCGGGCATGCGTATACGACCATCGCGGCGGATGTTTTGGCGCGGTTTCGCAAGTCGCGGGGCGAAGAAGTATATTTCCTGACCGGAACGGATGAGCATGGACTAAATATCCAAAAGAAAGCCGAAGACGCCAAAAAGGATCCGCAGACTTTTGTCGACGAAATTTCGCAGGAGTTCAAGGATTATTGGAAGAAACTCAATATCAAATACGACCATTTCATCCGCACGACGGATGAAAAGCACAAAAGCTCCGTCCAAAAAGCTTTGCAGACCTTATACGACAAAGGGGCGATATACAAAGGAGAATACGAAGGATATTATTGCGTCGCTTGCGAGCAGTTCAAAAGCGAAAAAGATTTGATTGACGGGCGCTGTCCGGACCATGATATCGTGGTCGAGAAAGTGAAAGAAGAATGCTATCTGCTCAAAATGTCGGGAGAGGCGCAAAAAAAAATCATTGAAAAAATAAAGAGCGATGAATTTCGGATCGCTCCGCATAAATATAAAAAAGAAATTTTGTCTTTTCTTGAGAGCCAGGAGCTTCGGGATGTTTCCATTTCGCGAAAAAATGTTTCTTGGGGCGTCACTCTTCCCTTTGACAAGGAACATACGACTTATGTCTGGGCAGACGCGTTTTTGAATTATCTGACCGGTTTGGGCTGGGACGGAGATGCGAATTTTTTCCAAAGCTCGGCTTTTCCCTTGCGAGAGCAGAGCTCTCGCAATTCCTCAAAGCCAAGCTTTTTGAAATTTTGGCCGGCGGATGTGCAGCTGATCGGGAAAGACATTCTGCGCGTTCACGCGACCATTTGGCCGATAATGCTCTTACATCTCGGAATAGAGCTTCCTAAAATGATTTTTGTCCACGGGCATATTTTGTCCCGCGGAAGGAAAATGAGCAAAACATTGGGGAACGCGATTTCAATTGATGAGATGCTCGAAAAATTCGGTGCGGACGGCACGCGCTATCTTCTCATGAGTGCCGGAACATTTGGCGAAGATGTGGATATGACGATGGAGCGGATGATTGAAAAATACAACGCGGATCTTGCGAACGGACTGGGAAACTTGATTTCACGTACCGTGAAATTGATTTCAAATTCCAAATTCCAAATTCCAAATCAAGTTCAAAATCCAAATGACAAAATTTCAGATTTTATTGAAAAAATTGAGCTAAATGGCGCATTGAATTATATTTGGAAGATAATTCGCCAAGACGACAAATACATTGAAGAAAACAAGCCGTGGGAGCTTGTTAAAAGTAATGAAGATAAATTTAAAGAAGTTATGCAGAAATTAGCGTCAGACTTGGATTTTATTTCAGATCTGCTTGTTCTGTTCATGCCGGAGACAGCAAAGAAGATAAAAAAGGCCTTGGAAGAAAAAAAGACGGACGTTTTGTTTCCGAGAATAAAATAAATATCAGGTTTATTGTTTTGGCAGTCACGAAAAAGCGGCTTTTGCCGTTTTTTTCAATTTGGAGTAAAATTACTGTATATAACCCGCCGGCGCGTTGGGAACTTTTGAGAATATTCGCGATAAATAAAATAAAAAAATGAAAATGAAAAAATTGGGGAAAATGATAAACGTATTTTGCCTGTTTGGCCTACTCGGAATGACCAACGGGCATGCATTTCTATTTCCGGCGTCCGCCGCAACCGCTTATAATCTTTCTTCCCCCATTCCTTCAGAGGCAAGTCTCTCCCATGTCATCCAGGGCCGCCAATCCTATTCCGGCCAGCATATCATGTGGCGCGATAACGAAGGACAAATAAACATCATCAACTCTTTCGGCGGAGCGGATGTCGCAGGCAATGAAAAAGCCTATATTCACTATATCAACACCTTTACCGGAACGCACGCGCTGGTTGAGGGAGGTGCATGCTCATTCGGCCGACAGGGAAAAATGGCCTATGATCCAATTCACAATAAATTTTACTGGAGTGGTGAATATTGCAATCGAACCCTTGGAGGATCATTCAATGAGTTTGACCCGGTGACCATGACAAACACAGTCATTGCAACCGGCGTGGGGCAATGGTGGACGGCGCTTTCCATGGTCATGGGCGCAGACAACAAAATATATTTCATTCCCATGGACGCCGATGGCCAGGGTTCGCATGTTTTTTCCTATGATCCGGCAATTGGTGCGAGCAGTTGGACGGATTATGGGGTATTCTACGGTCCGAGCAACGGGATCAGTCCCGGACTATATGTCGACAGCCAATATATATATGTGGCTTGGCAGCAGAATATCGCGCCCAATAACTATCATTTGATGATTCATTCCATTGGTTCCGGATCTTGGTCGGAACATGATTTTGGGGACGGATTGTCTGCTACCGGATTGAGATTTTTCATTGAAAGAAATACGGGGAAATGGTATTTGAACCGCACGACATCCAGCGGAACAACAAATTACTGGCCGGAGAACGGGGGCGCAAATTTCATATCCGGCGGTGTTTTGTCGGCTAATGCGGCTGAAGAATGGGTGGCAAAATGGAATTGCGCGGTAACAATGGGGTATGGTGACTACTCCGTTTTCAATACAGCTTATGACTATGACATGAACTGGGATTATGCGATGCCAAATCCCGGAAACACGGAAAGTAAAGTATATTATGGACCCCATTCTTCTTGGAATTATCCCGACTCCGGCTTTTCAACTTCGACACTCGATTATACCGGCCCCTGGTACGATCTGGCGGTCAATACGGTAGTTCCGCATTCCGGAGAGTCCGAATTTTACGGCATTGGCGAAAGCATCACGGATTATAATTATGGGAATGAAACCAAGGACTATGTTTATATGAGAAATCTTCCTTCGGTGTATCATTCCATGAAAGTTCCGGCCAGTGCTTCGCCCCTCAATACGGAAGAAGTATATATTTCCGGCTACGCCAACCAGTTCTGGCGCTGGAATCCATCCGAGCCCTGGAGCACCAGCAATCCCAAAGCCCTTTCTTTTCCCGAGCATATGAACTATCGCGTCTTTGCGGATTATGACGCGGAAGGAAAAATTTGGCTGGGAGGCAATATGTGCGGAGCGACCGCGGGTTGTGTCGATTATGGCTCTGTGGCGTGGTATGATCCGGAAACGGAGCAAAAAGGGGAAATGTTCCAAGGCGTCTGGACAGGCGGGAATCCGCCGGCGACGGGAAATGGAATCAAATACACCAACCTGGCAATGTCGAACAATCGGACAAAAGTTGTTGTTTCCTCAAATGACGGAAAGCTGACAGTCATCAACGCCCTTACCAAAACCATTGAAGGCACGTATAATCTTGGAAAAAAGGCCTTTATGGTTGAAGTAGACAATGACCGGGTTTTGGGAATCACCAAAGACGGCGATCCTTCCCAGGCTTTTCTCTTTCGGCCTTCCACGCGAACGATGATCACTTCGCCCCAGGCGATTGGAGTAAGCGGGCAGACTTTCGGCAGCGCCGATGGCTCGTCCGCCCGCCGAGTGTTCAAGCTGGAAAAGGGACCCGACGGCTACGCCTGGCTCTTTGTCGACAAAAAAATATACCGAGTTCATCCGACGACTCTCGCTTTTGAACATATCGCGACCGATTCCGGGGATTCAAACAAGCTCATCTGGGCGGAAAATAAAAAAGATCTTTTGCTTTATGGCCGGGTGAGTCCAAGCGTTTTTTCAAATCTTCTGACGCCTTCAATAGAATATCTTTTTGCTGATCTCAATAATGATGATTCAGTCAACGCGACCGATTTCAATATTTTCAAACTCGATTTTCAAAAGCTCGCCGCAAGTCTCACCAATCCCAAATCCGACATTGACGGCGACGGGCAGGCGACCGTGAAAGACGTCGGGATCATGATGAGCAACTGGAATAATTAGTTTAAAGTTTCCGCCAAAGGCGGATCAGCCTATGGCTGAAAAAGCGCAAAGTGAAAAGTTGCAAAGAAAAATTAGAAATTGTTTTTAGAATGAAAAAATATTTAATCAATATAATTATTACCAGTACTTTAGCTTTTAGCTGGATCATTTCGGCTTCCGCCGCAACGACCTATACGCTCAAATCGCCGGTGCCGGGGGTTGTCAACGCGGGAACCGTCTCAGAGGGAGTTTCAACCTCTGGTGACAGGAATATGTGGAAAGACGCAAGCGGCCAGTTACACCTTTTGGCGACTTTCGGTGGAGATGTCCAGTCCGGTTGGTATGCTTCCTATATCAACTTAAATACAGGAGAAAATGCATTTATAACTGGTGCAAAAGAAGGATCAGGAGGCGGCTTTGCTTACAGCCCCACCTTTAATAGGCTTTATGGCGCAACCGGCTACACCAACCGAAACAACACTTCTTTTGTGGAGTTTGATCCGGTGACCAAGACTTTGAACATCCTGGCGGACAGAAACCTGCCAATGGCCGTTGCTAGTTCGGTAATCGGGGATGACAATCGAGTTTATCAATATCTCCAAGGCGGTTCGCTTTTTTCCTACGATCCGGCGGTGGGAATGCCCGACGGCTGGAAAGATTATGGCATAGCACTGGACAACACAAACATTTACCGCGCATTAGGAATAGATACAGAATATGTATATCTCGGGTTAAAGAAACCTGAAGGAACTTGGACCTTGATGATTTCTCCTATTGCCGGAAATCCAAGCTGGCAGGAGTGGGAATTCGGCAACAGCGGTGACACCGCGCTTTCGATAAGCATAGCAGAGCCCGTGGGCAGTCATAGCGATCCCCATAAATGGATGCTAACCAGAACG
>LBYD01000004.1 GCA_000995965.1 Candidatus Moranbacteria bacterium GW2011_GWC2_40_12 | reverse complement strand
AAACTCGGACTCGCCACCGTGTCGAGCGTGAGGGAGAGGCCTCCTCCGGCCGTTCCCGTCCCCCCGCCTTGCATATTGCCGGTTGTGTTCACGATGAGCGGCGTGTTCCCCTGGGCAATGGTGCCCGCCGCTGACCCGTAGGCCGGAGCGATGGTAAGGGTCCTCAGGCTTCTTGAAGTCGTGATTCCGTTTGATCCGGAAAAGACCACTCTTGCCCCGGAAGAAATGTTTTGGCCGCTGTCTCCGGAAGAGGACTGGAGCCTCCATCCGGCGTATTCGCTGACGTTGGCGATATCCGACGCGGAGGCGAAATCTCCGGCTTCCATCCCGCCGAGGTATTGGGCGTTGAGATTGGCGTTCATTGTTCCGTTTGAGACGGGGATGTTTCCGGAGCTGTTCCCGACCGCGTAGCCGGAAAGGGAAAGGGCGACTTGGGCCGTTTGGGCGTTCAGCGCCGACCGGGCGAGCGGCACGGCGCCGATTCTTTTGCGCGGGATGAGCTCCGCGTCTTCGCCCACCCTTATTCCGAGGTAGTAGCTTTCATTTGCGAAATTGAGGCTGGTCGGGATGGGGTTGACTGAGCCCAGATAAGCGGCGAGCAGCCCGTTTTGGATTTTCACCGTCCGGGTTTCTTCCCAGACGCGGGACGCCTGGTCGGTGTCGGAAGGATAGGGGTCGGCTTCCGCGCGGTCGAGGCGGTAGAGCGAGAAGCGGACGGCGTATTCGCCGTTCGGAATTTCCCGGCTGTTTTCGTCGAGGACATAGGCGTCCACTTCGATGTCGCCGATATTTTCAAGAAGCGTCTCCGCGGTTTCGGCCAGGACGATTCCTTTTGAGTTTTTAAGATCGCTTTTGCTCTCAATCCCGGCGACCATCCCTTCGGACTCAAGAAGGGATTCTTTTGATTCTTTCCGGCCCTCTATATTCAGCCCGTATTTTTTTTCATATTCCTTTTCCTTTTTTTTCTTTTCAATTTCAGCCCTAATTTTGATTATCCTTTCTCCTCCGATTTCCGCCAACCGGATTTTCCCTCCCATATTTTCGTTTAGCTTTCCAATTCCTCCCGCAATGCTTTCAATCCCTTCGTTATAATTCACAATCACTTTTTCCACCATTCTGCTTGTCATTCCTTCTGCCATTCCAATGGCTGTTTTTGAAAGGTTGATGAGCATGAGAACAATCAGGACGACAACCGCCTGACGGACAAAAAATCCTTTGTTGTATATTGAGCTTTTTAAAATGCCGGCTTCCTGAACAACATCTTTTTTTCTCATTATCGCGCTGGCTTTCGAGTCAATATTTTCCTCCCCCTTGTATTTCACAAACTCGCCATATTCGCCGCCGAGTTTCTGCGATAGTTGCTTGCGATTATCTTCCTTCCTTTTTTTTGCTTCACTTGCAAAATTTTCCAGCCATTCTTTTTTTGTATACCAAATTCCGCCAATTTTTTTTGCTTTTAGCTTCCTCAGAATTGCGGCCGAAAGCAAATAGCTTTTTGAATACGCCGACTCTTTCGTCGCGTCAGAAAGTTTTATTAAACCCTCGCTTTCGATTTTGTTTTCACTTTCAACAACCTCAGGATTATTTCCAGATGCGAGATTTTTTGTTATTGATGTATTTTTTTTGTCTAACTTCATTTTATATTTAATCTTCTCATTATTACTTATATATATAAGATAAAGAGAAGAGCATCATTCTATAAATATTATAGTATTTTATGAAATTTTTGACCATCATTATCTAACAATATATTTTATTCATTTTCACCGCTCCTTCTTTATTGCCTAAATATAGGCTTATTGTTCTCAGGCGTTTCAAAACATTGCGAATAAATTTTTTTCTATCATGATTTTGAATATATTTCGAATCCGATATTAACTACATATGCTATTCTCTTTATTTATAATTTATATAAGTATTATCGGATAATTTTATTATCAATTTAATAATAATTAAAATCAATAATCCCATAATCAAATATTTAACATAAAAATATTTTCTCTATTTTTTACTCCTGTCTAACCTGCCGAAATAAAAAAATTGCTTCGTTTCGAAGCAACCCCATAAAAAGTTATCCACAGTATCTTTTCTAAATCAGAGAAAATATTCTGAGATAATTTAGCTAATCACCTTCGCAATAAATAGTGAAATATTTTCTTCAAAGGCACTTCTTCTGAACATGTTTACGTTTTCCCATATTTTTTCGGGACTATAATTTTTTTCATGTTCCTGAAAACGGCGCACCGCATCGGCAAGTACCTCAACCGTCGGCTCGTTGAAAAACTCTCCCGTTTCGCCTTCGATGACTGTTTCCATTGCTCCGCCGTGCCGGAGTGCGATCACCGGCTTTCCAAAGGACATAGCTTCAACCAGAGCGATTCCAAAATCTTCTTCTCCTGGCAAAATAAAAGCTCGACAATGTCTATAATGTTCTTTTGTTTTCTTATCCGACAGCCAACCTAAAAATTTTGTTTTTGGTCCTGCGATTGATTTCAAGTATTTCACGTATTTCGGAGATCCTTCTCCAATCACGTAAAGCGGCAAATTTAATTTGTTCATAGCCTCCACTGCTATTTCTATTTTTTTATACGGCGAAAGCCGTGAGACAATGAGGAAATAATTTTGTTTTTCCAAGACTAAGTCTTGGGAGGTTTTCCAAGACTTAGTCTTGGAATTTTCAGATGTTCGAGGTGAGACCTCGAATGAGCCCATCTCCACCGGCGGATAGACGACCGCGCTCTCCCGCCCATAATATTTTTTTATCTTCGCTTTCGTCGCGCTCGAATTGGCGATGAAAAAATCAACCCGATCCGCCGCCACCCGATCCCACATTCGGACATAGTTAAGAAGAAGCCGCGCCAGAATCCGCCTTTTCGAACCCAACCCTTGTTCGTCGAGATATTTTTCGTTCCAGTCCCAGCTATATCTCATCGGGCTGTGGCAATAGCAAATATGAATTGTTTTTGGTTTCACAATGATTCCTTTCGCGAACGCGCTGGAAGAAGAAATGACAAGATCGAAATCGCGCAAGTTGAAAGTCTCCGGCGCCGTCGGCATGAGAGGCAAAAGCCACTTGTGCCTTTTCTTCAAAAACTTCGGAAATTTTTGAAGAAATGACGGCCGTATGTCAGCGCCCTTGAATTTCCCGCGCATTTTCGCCGGGTCATAGAGCAAAGTATAAATCGGCGCTTCGGGAAACATCTCGTGGAGCGTGAGGAGCACCCTTTCCGCCCCGCCGTATTGGTTGAGAAAGTCGTGAACAAGAGCGACTTTTAATTGACTAAATTTATTATCCATAGTACAATATTATGTCCTGAATATCCCGTATCTTGGAGGAGAATATGGAATTATCCCAGGCTCAAAAACTTATCATAGAGGGCATAATTTTTATTCTCTTCAGCGTAGCCACCTTTATTTTTTTACCAGGGAGCGCGAAAGAGCTAAAAAGATGCCGGCTATAGACGAAGCTTCCTTAACCGAATTCGAGTATAAATTATTATTCGTTCTTTCCGCCATATTACTGGCAATAGGAATTAGCACTTGTCTCCGTTAGATTGTTATATAATCTGATCGCCCGGACCTGCTCTCTGAACGCGGTCCGGCTTTTTTTATCCGAACATTTCCCATACTGTCAAATAATTTTTAATTTTCTTTCACTACGATATATCGTAGTGCGCACACTTTCATATATGCATATATGAAAGTATTCAAAATAATCCGAACTGGAATTTCACGAATTACGTAGCTTGCTACGTAACACTTGCCCGCCTTTGAAGAACGATACTTATCTCCCCCGCGCACTTTTTCCACGAAAATCTTTTCGCGTTCTCGAGTCCTTTTTTTATTATATCATTTTTATGGCTTTCGTCCGAGACGAGCTTATATACCGCTTCGGCAATCGCATTCGGGTCTTTCGGGTCAGCCAAAACCGACCCGTCCCCCGCCACTTCCGGCATTGAGGAAATATTCGATGTCACGACCGGCGTTCCAACACTTTGCGCTTCAAGAATCGGCAAGCCGAACCCTTCATAGAACGTCGGGAACAAAAACACCTCCGCTTTTTTCATCAGCTCGAACTTTTCTTCGTCAGAAATATATCCCGGTAAAATAATATCATCTTTATATCTGCTATTTTCTATTTTATTTCTGATCTCACTTTTTCCATAACCAAACTTTCCAGCCAAAACCAACTTATGCGGCAAATTGTATTTCTCTTTCAAAATCTCAAATGCTTCAACAATCCCACAAATATTTTTTCTTTCCTCCAGTCTTCCCACAAATAAAAAGTATTTCGAAAAGTCCGGCTTTGAGGAATTTCGAGAGCTCTGCTCGAGAAAGGGAAAAGCCGGACTTTGGCCAACCTGCCGAGCTTTAGACGAAATTCCTTCATACATGACTTCAACCTTCTCCTCATTCACTCCATACAATTTCACCAAATCCCTCTTCGTGTTCTCGCTCACCGCGATTATCTTCTCCGCCCACCGGCAGGAATTTTTGATCACCCGGCGCATATAGAACCTTTGCCAGAAAGAATAGGCTTCTGGACAGAATTCATATTCCAGTCCGTGGATCGTGACAATCGTGTTTCTGGGATGAATCAGCGGAACCGTATGCGCCGGAATGAACAACACGTCCACGGGATGAAATATCATCTCGAGCGACAACCTCGCCTGCGTCCAGAAAATCGGCGCGCGAAGATTTTTTATCTTCCATTTTTCGGGAATACTAAAATCCGGTTTTATATTTATCGCCGGATTGCAGTATAAAACCACTTCATGCTCTTTCAAAAAATCCCTCAGGTGTTTGATCGCCTGATAAGAATACTCTTCAATTCCGGTTTTGTTTTTTTGAAAAGCGCGCGAAGCGTCAATGCCAATGATCATAAGAAAAGAAACAAGCGAGAAATTAGAGTTTTGAGAGTATCGCGTTAGTCAGCCCCGACCCCATCGGGGCTGACCAGCCTACTCGAAAGGCTCTAATTTCTCGCGAAGCCTTATATTTAAGATCCCTCGACTTCGCTCGGGATGATTCCGCCAAAGCGGAATCATTTGCTCATCATGATAGTCCGCTTATACATATCCAAATGTTCAAGCGCGATCCCGGTTCCCTTTGCAACACAGAGAAGCGGATCATCCGCGACATAGCAAGGCACTCCGGTTGTTTTGGTAATGAGCTGATCCAAATGGCGCAGAAGGGCTCCGCCCCCCGAAAGAATCATCCCTTTGTCAATCACATCCGCCGCAAGTTCTGGCGGAGTTTCCTGCAAAACCTTCTTGATGGCATTGATAATTTCCCGAAGCTCATCCTGAATAGCCTCTGTGATTTCGTTCGCTGAAACCCGAATTGTTTTCGGAAGTCCCGCAATAAGATCGCGCCCCCGCACCTCGACATACTCGTCTTTTGTTTGAGGCATGGCGCTCCCAATCGCAATTTTTATTTCTTCGGCTGTTCTCTCACCGATCGCGAGACCATGCTTCTTTTTTATGAAATCGGCAATCGCGTGGTCTATTTTGTTGCCTCCCACCCTCGCGCTGTGAGCCGCCACAACCCCACCCAGAGATATAATCGCGACTTCGCTCGTCCCCCCTCCAATATCAACAATCATGTTCCCTGCCGCGCTGTTGATTGGAATCCCCGCCCCGATTGCCGCAAGAATCGGCTCTTTTACGACATAGGCAGTTTTGGCTCCCGCCTTCACCGCCGCGTCAACCACCGCCCTCCGTTCTGTTGAAGTCACGCCGGCCGGGATAGAAACCATTACCTCCGGCCTTATCAAGCGAAAACTCCCGCTAACTTTGTTTATAAAGTAGCGAAGCATGGCTTCTGTAATCCGATAATCCGCGATTACACCGTCTTTTAGGGGTCTCTGGGCGGTGATGGATTCAGGAGTCCGGCCCATCATTTCTTTGGCCTCATTTCCGACTGCCAAAATCTTGTTGTCTACGAGCGAAATGGCCACCACCGACGGCTCATTGACAACAATTCCTTCGCCGGGAAGAAACACGAGAGTATTTGCGGTTCCTAAATCAATTCCGATTTTTTTTATAAACACAGTAAAAATTTTAAAAATAAAAAATCAAAATGCAAAATGACAGTTCAAAGTGTAAAATTATCCGAATGTTAAAATGAACAAGTATAAACCATTTTAACATTTTACATTGTCATTTTTATTTTTGATTTTTGCCTTTTACATTATTCTTTTGATATCCGCTCCCAGCTTTTGCAGTCTCTCTTCTATTTTTTCATATCCCCTGTCTATCTGATAAATATTTTCGACAACTGTTTTTCCTTTTGCAATTAGCCCAGCGAGAAGAAGCGTGATTCCCGCCCGGAGATCGGGACTGGCTATTTTTCTCCCCCGCAGTCTTGTCGGACCATGGATCGCCGCCCGATGCGGATCATTGAGAACAATGTTTGCTCCCATCGAGTTCAAAATATCCGTGAAGAGCAGCCTTCCTTCAAAAATTGGGTCATGGATCTGGCTTGTTCCTCTGGCTTGCGTCACAAGAAGTGTGAAAGGAGGCTGGAGATCGGTCGCGAAACCCGGATATTCATGGGTCGTCACATTCACCGGATTTATTTTTTCCGCCCCCCAGACAACCAACTCGTTCTTTTTTTCTTCAATTCTCACCCCCGCTTTTTGGATATTCACGAGAAACGCCCGAATGTGGTCCGGATTGCAGTTTCTTATTTTTATCTTTCCTCCGCAAAGCGCCGCGAGGATAACGAATGTCCCTGTTTCAATCCGGTCCGGAATCAGTTTCATCTGACCGCCCCTGATCCCTTTGACTCCTTTTATTCTGATAGTCGGCGTTCCCGCCCCAAATATTTTTGCGCCGCACCGATTCAAAAATTCCGCAAGGGCCGGAATTTCCGGCTCCATGGCCGCGTTCTCGAGAATCGTTTCCCCTTCTGCGAGAACCGCCGTGATCATCATCGCTTCTGTTCCGGTCACGGATATTTTTGGAAAAAATATTTTTGCGCCTTTCAGTTTCCTGGCAGACAAGCTGAAATGGTCGTCCTGCCATTTTACCTTGGCTCCCATTTTTTGAAATCCGGCGAGGAACAAATCAATCGGCCGTTTCCCGATCACGCATCCCCCGGGATATGGCATGGAAACTTTTCCCATGCGCGCCAGAACCGGCCCGGCGAGGATTATCGAAGCCCGCAGCTTCCCGGCCAGCTTTTCGCTCAAGCGTGTTTTTTTGATGCTTTTGGCCTGAATTTCAACCTTATTATTACCTCTTTTTATTTTAGCCCCTAAATCTTCAGCCATTTCCAAAATCCTGTTGATATCTTCAATTTGCGGAAGATTTTTGATAATCCATTTTTCGCTCGATAAAAGAGCCGCTGCTACGGCTTTCAAGGCTGCGTTTTTGGCGCCTTTCACTTCAATTTCCCCATTCAATTTTTTCCCGCCGGTTATTTCAAAATATGGCATAACTCCGAGTTTTTTAGCATTGTCATTATAGATTAAACTCTGAATATAATCAACTTAAAAATAAAATCCGAAATTCGCATATTGGCACATAATCCATTGACGCACACAAAAACCCGTTCTTGCAAGACCTGCGAGAACGGGCATATTGTCGATTGTGCCATATGGCAAAAAGTAAGGACACTTACCTTTTTGTTTTCAAACACTTTTTTGTGTTTATTTCACCTCTGCTTATACCATAATAGATATACGCTTTTTTATTTTTACCCTGTGAAATAATTTTGCTCTGCAAAATTCCGCAAAGCGGATTCCACATGGTGAATTTTGTCAAAGAACACTCTTTTTGTTTTTTTTACATCACATTTTTTCGTTTTAATTATTATTCCCTCCTGTCAATTTTTAGCGGGATGAAAGAAACTGGCGCGGTACTATTCCCAAATTAGCGGCGAGCGCTTCTCTTCCTGAATCAGCGGCGTGGGCCAATGGGGGCGAAAAAGAAAACGCGAGATTTCCAAAAAAACTTTTTCCGCTTCCGGCGAAATAATTCGCGAGGATAATTTGTTTTTTTGTCTGGTTGCCTGCGTGATCCGATACCGTAGCCACAATTGATGCTTGCTTGGCGTCGATAAAAAATGTTGCCGCTCCGCCGGAATTGCCGGCTTCTCTTTTTCCTCCCAGTTCGAAAAAACATTTTTTCTTATCCGAAAAAAGGCTGATGCGATAATTATTTTTCTGTCCGTCCGCGTATAAATGATAGTTGAGAGACGGTTTCTCGCGATCAATCCGGAAAGAAACGTTTTTCGAAACCTCTGTTTCTTTTTTTCCTGTGGAATATTTTTCCGCTTTGGCCGTAAAATTGTGGCTTCCTTCAGAAATACTTGCGATCTCCAGCCTGAACCATCCTTTTTCGTCCGAAATAGAATCACCCGCGGATATTCCGCCATCAAATATCGAGACTGTGCTTTTTGGATTAGCCCGCCCGACAATGTCTATTTTTTCGTCATTGAGAATCTCGCCCTCTTGCGGTGAAGTAATTATCGGAATACCGAACGCAATTTTATCCGTCTCTACCTCACCTACCGGCAAAACAGGAATATAATCGCTTTGGTTTGGTGTCCCCTCTTCTTCCTGCAAAGTTTCTTTTGTTTTCTTTTCTTCAGCCACGTTTTTGTCTCCAGAACCGAACATTTGGACAACTACGATTGTAGCATGTCCGTTTATGACGCCCTCTTTTGCGGCCACACCTATCTCTTTGTATTTTTCATTCAAAATATTGGCTCGGTGGGTCGGGCTCTCCATCCAGGCTTCATTCATTTTTTCCGCGGACGTGAAATCCATCGCCAAGTTTTCACCGGCATAGTTATAGTCGTAATTCTCCTTTTCAATCCAGCTCCAGGGAGTGATTCCCTGCGGAGAGGTATGGGAAAAATAATCATTGAGAATCATATCCCCGGCTTTATCCGCGGCGGCTTGATCAAGTTTCGCATTTTTCATAAGTTCCGGAACTCCCTCACTTTTTCTATCCGCGTTAGCCAATTCTACAATTCTTTCAGATGTTATATCGGAAGCGCTGGCATGGCTTGCGGTATAAAAAATGCAAATTGCCGCAAACAAAAACATTCCGAGTTTTTTTGCCGGTTTTCGATTTGAGCTCACCCTATTCACATGACTCACCCGTTTCACCCGATAAAGGATTTCTATCATCAAGCATTCGAGCTCACCCCACTCCAGTTAGTTTACGAATTACGAATACGCTACGCTCTACGAATATATAAATTACGAATTTTAGAAACATTCGTCTATTCGCAAGAGATTCGTAATTCGTAAAGAATACAAAAAAGCGATTCACACCCATGCAAATCACCCTTACGCAAAACCCCCTTTATGAGTTTTACCTTATAATTATATAACTATTTTCGCGATTCGTCAATCGAAACCGGATAACTTTTCCGCAAAAGGCTTGACAAAATTATTAACAGCTTTTCCGATCAATAATTTTTCATTATTTTTTTGAATCCGTCGGCGTAGTGGATAACCCGGTCCGAATACCATGAATATCTTTCCCAATTCGCGCCTGCGAGATACATGCCCGCCGCCTTTGCCCAAGCTTTCCGATCCCCCGCTTTCACGCCCTCAACCGAACCCAGCTTGAGCCCCATAGCCACGAGAGAATCTTTTATGCTCCAGGGATTGGCCGGCGAGTGGCCAGTGGTTTTTTCAACTTGGCTCTTGTACCCCATCCAGGTCGATGGCATGAATTGGGCCGGACCCATCGCCCCGCCCCATCCGCCGCATCCATCGCTGGAATTGCGGTTATAGCAAGCCCGGCGCGAAACCGGAGTTTTTTCCGGATCAAGACCGACCTCTTTGCAAATTTTTTTGAAAGTGTCCCACTGTGATGGGTTCATATCTGTTTTGTATCTCCCTCCCCCGACATTCGTGCCCAGCCCCGATTCGACCCGAAGCACTCCGAGCAAAAATTCCGGCGCCACTTGGGTGAGGTCCGCAGCATATTTCGCCGCCTTGACTGCTTCTTCCAAATTGATTGGCTCGCCAAGAGACTGAATTTCGCTCAGCTCTTTTTGAAGCCTTCCCATATTCTGCTCCAGTGCCGCTTTTTCGTTTCGGACCTGGGAAACAAGCAGGGTCTCCATTTGCTTTTCCTGTTCAAGCGATCTCTCCTGGTCGCTCTGGATGCCTCTCATGTTTTCCTTGTCAACTTTTCTTTCTATCAAAATTTCTTTTTCATCTTCGAGCGCGTCTCTCGATGCTTCCAGCTGATCGTGAGCCTCCTTAATCTGATCCTCAAAACTCTCGAGGCTTTCTATTTTGGAAAAATAATCCGAAAAACTCTGGCCGCTGAAAACGATCTCTGCTGTTTCTCCCCTTCCCTTTTCATAAAGTTCCTGCAAAAATTTTGCCAGCATTTCTTTTTTCGCGCCAACTTGTTTTTCCATCTCATCAATTTCAATTTGTTTTTCTGTTATTTCATCATCAAGCCCGGCAATTTGAAGATTCGTTTCCTGAATTTGAAGCTCGATCTTTTTTATATCCGCCGCGAGAATTTCAATGTCGTTTGAAAGCGATTCTTCCTTTTTGTTTTTTTCGTCTATGTTTTTTTGATAAATTTCGATCTGCCGGCGAAGATCATCAATCCTGGTTTTGAGAATTTCCTTTTGTGATGGTGCCGCTCCCCTTGTAGCCGACTGTCCCGCCAGCAAAAATAAAAACGCGGCCGAAAAAAATATCATCCCGATATTTGCCGAATATATAGGAAATATATTTGTAATTGAATTTCTATTCTTCATACCGTTTATTGGCAAATTATTTTTATTTGCGGCATCCCAAAAAAAATGATTCTTTATCTTCTGGGATTATATCACATTCACCCCAAACCGCAGAATACTTTCCAGCAAAATATATATATCGTTTGAAGCAATGCGTGCAAACCGCGGGACTGGGTTTAAAAAAACCGCCCCGGAGAAATGCCGGGACGGATGCAAAGACGCGGTCTATTTTTCTTTTTCCCCGCCTGCGTCGCTACGCGAATCGTTGCGGGCAGGTTCTTTCTTTTCCTTCACTTTTTCCCCATCGCTAGTTTCTCCGGCCTCTTCGGGTTTCTCTGGCTTCACGACTCCCTCGACTTTCGTCACGTCTTCTTTTACTTCCGTTTCCAGTTCGGCCAGTTCTTCTTCGGAGCGCGGTTCGGAAACCATCGCTACAACATTTTCCGGATCAGCCAGAACTTCAACTTTGTCTGAAACCGGCAAATCCTTCACATATATATAATCGTCGAATTTTTTTATCCGGCTGATATCGATTTCTATTTTCGAAGGCAAGTCGCCCGGCAGGCACTTCACTTCGATTTCATCTATATTTTTTATCAAAATTCCCCCGAGATCTTTCACGGCCTGTGATTCACCGACAAAATCCAACTCCACATTCGCCTCAATTTTTTCATCCATTCGGACTTGATAAAAATCAACATGGGTCGGTTTTCCATTCAAAATATCTCTTTGGATTTCCTTTATCAGCACATTTCGCTCATCGCCGTCTGGAAGCTGAATCTTGAAAATAGTGCTTTCACCCGCTTCTTCTCGAATGCGATTGAATTCTCTCCGGCTGAACCAGAGCAGAACGTTTTTGATTCCCCGTCCATACAAAACGCCCGGAATAGTGCCCAGCGGCGCATCCGTTTTTTTTCCCTCTTTTTTTCTTGTCTCGGCTTTCAGTATCAAGCTTGAAGTCATTTCTTTTTTATCAATAAAAATACCACTCTAAGAAGATAACATCATTACCAATCTTTGGCAAGCCCCGAACCACAAACTTATTATTTATTCTTTGGAGCGCCATCTATAATTTATATATAGCCAAAATACGTATTTTTAAGTTTTTTGTGTTGCGGGGCAAGCCTGCTTCCTAACTTCGATTTATCCGGCAGACGCTTTCTGCCATTCCCGCAGCGGCCATCAAGGTAACCAGAGAACTTCCTCCGTAACTCAAAAAAGGCAGGGGTATTCCCGTTACCGGCATCACCCCAATGTTCATTCCAATATTAATCAGCGAATGTACAAAAACGATGCTGGCCGCGCCGCCAACCAGCAGCTTCCCAAAATTGTCGCGGCTATTCAGTGCGATTTTTATGAATCTTGAGAGAACAACTGAAATCAGGACAAGAACGAAAACCGCTCCGCCAAAACCCAGCTCTTCGGCCACAACCGCAAATATAAAATCGGTGTGTTTTTCCGGCAAAAAATTCAGCTGGCTTTGAGAACCATGCCCAAGCCCCTTTCCCAAAATTCCTCCTGACCCAACTGCTACCGTCGACTGAAGCACGTTGTATCCGGCACCCAACGGATCAGAAGATGCGCTAAAAAGCGTCGTTACTCTTTCTTTTTGGTATCCCTTGAGAAAAAAGTTCCATCCTAAAAGGGCAACTATCAGCAAAATTGAAAACAAGACAAGGAGGTGTTTCCTGTTTACTCCGCTCATCACCAGAATGGAAATCCAGAGAAAAAAAATGACAAAAGCTGATCCGAAATCAGGTTGCTTGATCACCAGGAATATAGAGATTGCCACCGGAGCAAGGGAAATCAAAATATGCTTATAATCCCCTATGCTTCTTAAGTGGAGGGAAAAGTATTTTGCCAGGAGTATCGCCGCGATAATCTTGAAGGGTTCGACGGGCTGCAGATGAACCCCGCTAATTCCAATCCAACCCGTAGTTCCCCGAACCACTTTTCCGAAAATCAGAACGGCAAGAAGAAGCAAAAATCCCAAAACGTATAAAACAGTTGAATAATTCTTGAGGCTCCTGTAATCGAAGAACGCAAAGACAAAAAAAGCGGCCAGTCCCATGATCGCAAAAATCGATTGCCTCAAAAAATGACTCTGGTCCGGTATTTCTTTTGCGCCTGAGTAACTGATAGGATAAAGAACCGCCAAACTTAAGCCCAAAAGAAGAACCAGAGCCGAAAACAAAACCCAGTCAAATTTGTATAAAGATCTAATCATGCAATACCTTTAATTTGATTCGTAACTATCGTATTGGCCGGGCGAACCGTATTTTTTCATAAAATTCTCGTCGCTGAAAACATTGACTTCTTCCTCGACTTCGATATTTTGGACGTCAATGTCTTGGGCAAAAGGCTCGCTCCAGTGAAAAACAACATCCCTTTCCTCGTTGATTCTCACGTCATTGTTGTTTGTTTCGTTGACGGCCACCGGATTTCCTTGGTGATCCCGCAATACGGTTTTGGTGGTGATTTTCCGGAAATCGTATCCGCTTTTATTTTGAATCTTCAATTTTAGTTGGGCAAATTCGGGACCACCGCTGACAAAAATGAATTCTTTCTGATAAGATGCAATGTTCGGCTCTTCATACTCAGAAAATTTCTGCCACCTATACGACTTTATTCTGAAATCAAGGGAAACAGGTTTTTCAACGAGATCCGCGTTGAAAACAAAAATATATTTCGTTTCAGCCGGAAGGAGAAAACTCGTCCCTTCCTTTTGGGCAATGATCTTACCGCTTTCATCCAGAAAATTGAATGAATATTCCAGATTCTCAATCCCAAAAAGAGAATTTGGATTTTCTATTTTCACGAGGGCGTCATATGTGTTCAATCTGGATGAAACTATGCTTTTCTCGAGTATTTGAGCGTTTTCTATTTTTGGAATCTCCTCGCATTTTTGGCACGGCCCTCCGCAATCAATCCTTTCTTCGCTTTGGTTGCGCTTCCCGTCAGTGCAGGTCGGCTTAGTGCGGAAAAGAAAGAAGGCAGCCGTCCCTATTGCGCATAAGATTATCAGGTATATTAGAACTATCACCGCCCTTTTTATCGTACGCTGGAAATGAGTCATGTCTTTATTGTATCTCACTCACAAAACCTTGCAAGTAAGCCGGATTAATATTAGTATAATATTACAAGTTTTGAAAAAAATTATCCCGCGAGATGACATCATCATAGCAGTATTGAGGAATGATGTCGCGGGAAACAGGTATTTTTTACCTGGAATATAATCCGATAATATATAATAGGATGGAAAAGACCAAAAGAATTGAGATTCTTCGCCATTCGCTTGCCCACGTCCTGGCCGCGGCTGTATATGAGATGTTTCCCGACGCCAAGTTCGGAGTTGGTCCGGCAGTGGAAAATGGTTTCTATTATGACTTTGACCTGCCACGAACCCTTATTCCGGAAGACCTCGATATACTTGAAGAAAAAATGTTCCGGATTATCAAAGCGAATCATAAATTCGAAAAAGCAAATTTGTCATTTTCCGAGGCCTTGAAAGATTTCAAAAAAGCCAAGCAGCCCTACAAGCTTGAACTGATAAAGGATATCAAGAGAGAAAATTCAAAACTTGCGACTGTGGCTGTTTTTAGAACCGGGAATTTTGTTGATCTCTGCTTAGGCCCGCATTTGGAATCAACGGGGGAAATAAATTTGCGATCCTTCAAGCTGACGAAGATTTCAGGAGCCTACTGGAAAGGTGATGAAAAAAATAAAATGCTCCAAAGAATTTATGGCGTGGCTTTCACAACGGAAAAAGAACTGAAAAACTATCTTGCTATGCTTGCCGAAGCTGAAAAGCGCGACCACAAAAAAATTGGGCGCGATCTTGGCCTCTTTTCTTTCCATGCCGAATCTCCCGGTTCAGCCTTCTGGCATCCCAAGGGCATGACGATTTGGAATGAGCTTGAGCAATTCGGAAAAAGACTTCGCAAAAAATACGGCTTTCAAGAAATCCAAACTCCCCTTATTGCCAAAAATATCCTCTGGAAGCAATCTGGCCACTGGGACCACTACAAGGACAGTATGTTCTCCATCAAAAGTGAAAGCGAAACCTATTGCCTCAAACCGATGGACTGCCCGTTTAATATTTTGATGTATAAGGAGAGAACGAAATCATACCGCGACCTGCCGATCCGTTTTTCTGAAATAGGCCGCATTATGCGGAATGAAAAATCGGGCGAGCTCAACGGCCTTCTCCGCGTGCGTTATCTCACTCAAGATGATTCGCACATTTTCTGTTTACCACAGCAAGTTGAGAAAGAAATTGCAGGCCTCCTCCGGATGGTCAAGGAATATTATCCCGCGTTTGGTATCGAACCGCAATTTTTTCTTTCTACCCGCCCGGATGATTATATGGGCAAAAAATCAGAATGGGATCTGGCCGAGAAAAATCTTTCAAACGCTCTCAAAAAAGAGAGAGTCAGATTCGGAATCAAGGAAAAAGACGGGGCTTTTTACGGCCCGAAAATCGACATTGAAATCAAGGACGCGCTGGGACGAAACTGGCAACTGGCGACTATCCAGCTTGACTTCCAAATGCCGCAAAGATTCGGTTTGGAATATACAGACGAAAAAGGCAAACCGGCTATCCCGGTCATGATTCACGCCGCAGTTTTTGGCTCATTTGAGCGTTTTATCGGAATTTTAACCGAACATTATGCTGGAGCTTTTCCGTTTTGGATCGCCCCCATTCAGGTTGAAGTTATCCCGGTCAGCGACAAATTTCAAAAATACGGAACAGAGATAAATTCGCTCCTTTCAGAAAAAAATATTCGCTCCGTTATCCACGAATCATCCGAATCGCTCGGCAAGCGCATCCGCAACGCGCAATATGAAAAAATCAATTATATGCTTATTGTCGGAGAAAAAGAGATGAAGACCAAAACCGTCGCCGTCCGCGATCGCGAGAAAGGAGACATCGGCGCCATGAAGATTGAAAGGTTTTTGGAAAAAGCCAGAAAGCAAATTCAGGAAAAAAAGTAGCATGCAATATTTCATGAAAATATTCGGCTGCCAGATGAATTATTCCGATGCCGAAAGAATTTCTACGATTTTAGAAAAGCTGGGCCTTGAACCAGCTTTTAAAAACGAGGCGGATTCACCCGCCAAAGCTTTAGCGTCGGCGGGCTTAATCATTTTCGTCACTTGCGGCGTGCGCCAAACCGCCGAGGACCGAGTGTATGGCCAGATCCATAACATCCGGAAAAAACATCCGGAGAAAATAATCATCCTCACCGGCTGTCTCGCCCATCGCAAAGACGTGCAAAGAAGACTGAAAAGAAAAGTAAATCTATTCACGACCATTAATGATTTTCCGTCAGATATCTCCAAATTTATTTCCAATTCACGTTTCGCAATTCAAAATTCTTCTCGCCATAAAATATATAACGACTATCTTAAAATTAAGCCCGACTATGCAAAACCATACACGGCATACGTGCCGATAATGACCGGCTGCGACAATTTCTGCGCCTATTGTGTCGTCCCTTATGCCCGCGGACGTGAATATTCCCGGCCCGCCAAAGATATCCTCTATGAGGTAAAAAATTTGATTAAGAAAGGATATAAAGAAATTATCCTGCTGGGCCAGAATGTGAATTCTTATTGCGACAGCAAAAAGAATTCATCCTCCGAAGCTTTAGTGAAGGAGGATCCAACTATCGGTTTCCCCAAACTCCTCCGCCTCATTGAACAAATCCCGGGCAATTTCTGGCTGACTTTCCTTACATCCCATCCCAAAGACATGTCGGACGAACTGATCGAAACAATTGCCAAGGCAAAGAAAGTTTGCGAGTATATTTCACTCCCCGCCCAATCGGGAGACAATGAAATACTTAGACGAATGAACCGCAAATACACAATTGAACATTATAAAAAACTTATCAAGAAAGTCATCAACGTTTATAAAAAATATAAACCCGGAATCAGCCCCTGCATCTCCACTGACATCATCGTCGGTTTCCCAGGCGAAACCAAAAAACAGTTCGAAAACACGGCGAAGTTTTTGAAGGAGTTGAAATTCGACATGGCCTATATCTCCCAGTATTCCCCCCGCCCCGAAACCGCCGCTTGGAAACTGAAAGACACTGTGTCAAAAAAAGAAAAGGCCCGCCGCGAAAAGGTTCTCACGGATATCCTCGCCAAAACCGCGCTCGCGAACAACAAAAAATATTTCGGAAAAGTTTTTGAGGTTTTGATCGATAAAAAGCTTGGCTTTGAGGAATTCCGCCGCGCCAAAGCGGCGGAAGGAAAAAGCCGAGCTTTGGATAAACACAAATATCTCGCTCACACCCGCACCCAAAAGAAAGTTCTTTTTTCCTCTAACAAAAAAATACCCATCTGCCTTGCCCCGCATCATCACGCGAAGCGGGATTGGTGCTTGGGGAGTTTCGTGAAAGTCAAAATCACAAAAGCAAAAGCTTTCGGCCTGGTAGGAATAGCAATTTAAAAGCGGCGAACCCCCGAATTAAGGAGTTCGCCGGAAGGGCACAGCAAAGCTTACCTGAAAAGATCATAAGGATAAGCACTTTGTGGGTTTGGCAGAGAAGAAGGCTTCAGAGGAGGTGCAACTCCATGCCTGCCAGAACAACTTTGGCAAACCTCTCCAGGCCCGCCAACTCTCATGCCGCAGTTATGAACACAATAGTATTCAATTTCCGCCATGACTCTTCCTCCTTTATCATTATTGAACATCAATTATAGATATTTCGTCAAATTTGAATTATGAATTCAAGCAAAAATAAGATTCTCGTAATCCTCGGACCAACCTCTTCCGGAAAGTCCGATATTGCCATTAAAATGGCCAAGAAGTTTAATGGTGAAATAATTTCTGCCGACAGCCGGCAGATATTTCGCGGGATGGACATCGGAACTGGAAAAGTGACGGGCAAACTAACGCCCGTCATCCTGAGCACGCGAAGCGCGCCGAAGGATCTCGCTACAAAAAAAATAATATTCCTTTCCCACGGCATCCCCCACCACATGATTGATATTGTGAGTCCACAAATCGACTTCAATGTCGCTAAATTCAAGAAACAATCTGAAAAAATAATTGATGATATTCTGAAGCGTGGGAAGCTCCCCATCATTTGCGGCGGGACAGGTTTTTGGATTCAATCCATTGTCGACGATGTGAATTTTCCAGAGGTGAAACCAGACTGGAAACTGCGCAAAAAGCTTGAAAGATATTCGGCAGAAAAATTATTCACAATGCTTAAGAAATTAGATTCCGCAAGATCAAAAAATATAGATTCTAAAAATAAAGTTAGATTGATTAGAGCAATCGAGATAGCCATAAAAATTGGCAAAGTGCCTAAGATTAAAAATAAAAAATACCAGATACTAAATACCAGATACCAGATATTGCAGATTGGTCTCAAGCTCCCCAAAGAAAAATTATATCTGAATATCGAAAAACGCGTCCTCGCTCGTTTCAAGCAAGGCATGATCGCTGAAGTTGAAAAATTACATCAGCAGGGTCTGTCTTGGAAAAAAATACAATCCTTCGGCCTTGCCTATTTGTGGATTCCTTTATATCTGCAAAATAAAATATCAAAAAAAGAACTCGTTGAAAAAGTCACACAAGCTGAAAAAAATTACGCCAAGCGCCAGATGACCTGGTTCAAGCGAGACAAAAGAATCAAATGGCTGAAAAACTATCAGCAAATAGAAAAATCAGTAAAGATATTTCTCAAATAAAATTTTACAGTATACTGTAAAAAAGTTTTAGAGCCCCGTCAAAATGACCGGGGCTCTGCTGTAGGTGGATGAATTAGGGATCGGTGAGGATATTGATGCGGAGCGAGCAAAATCTCTTCGGACAGATTTCTCCCGTTTCAGGGACATTTCCGTGTCCATTTAGGGTGCCGCATGTCCCGCAACGGATGGATAGTCCTTCGACGATAAATCCTTCCTGCATCAGCAACCGTGAAATTTCTTCAAGGACCCCGATGTTATTGCACACCTGGACAGTACTCTCATGGAACCAGGGACACCGTACTAATCGACAGGCTCCATTCGCAAAGGGACAACAGATTGTTCCGACATCGCCATTTTCCGCTAAATTTCCCTTATTCATAATCCCTCCTTACCTCCTCAAATAATACCGGCAAATTTTTGCCGGACTTTATCTCTTCTTTAGTTAAAGAGCTAAAAAAAATCCGCCCCCGTGGGCGGTTTTCCGTCATGAAACAGTCAATATTTTCTTGTATCCGGTATTTTTTGTCATTTTTATAATATTATTACAACCGAAAAATCCTGTCAAGCCCACTATTTCTTTAATTTACTCAATATTGCGGCATTCAACGCAAACTCCTAGCATATGGTTCGTATTTTCGTAATCATTTCGCAGTCTGTAGAAAATTATCCCAAAAGCACCTTTTTGAGAAGCGCCATCCGGACATAGAGCCCGTTCTCGGCCTGCTGGATATATTTCGCCCTGGGGTCGCTGTCGAACCATTCTGGAATTTCTCCGAAAGTCGGATCGCGCGGCAATGGATGCATCACAATCGCTTCTTTTTTCAATTTCTTCACGACTTCTTTGGTTATCGAACAATTGCTTCGGATAAAATCATAATCAACTTGAATCCCTTCCAATCTTTCTTTTTGCACGCGCGTCATATAGCAAACATCCGCCTTGTTCGCGACATCGATCAGTTTCTCATGTTCGGAAAACTTCACGCCTTTTTTTTCGAGATATTCCTTGATATCATCTCTCATTTTCAGAACCGAAGGCGAAACAAAGAAAAATTCGAGTTTTTCCGAATCTTGGTATTTGTTGAGAAGGTACGCGAGCGACCGGACTGTCCGCCCATTTGCGAGATCCCCGACATATGCGATGCTTATTTTTTCCTTGTGAATATCCTTCCTAAGTTCATTTTCAAAAAATCTTTTGATTGTGTAAAGATCCAGAAGCGCCTGCGTCGGATGCTGGCCTTTGCCGTCACCAGCGTTGATGATTGAAACCTGGCGGCCGTTCGAGTGCGCCGCTTCGTCCGCTTCTTTTGCCATTCCCTCTTTGTCCGAACGCATCACAATCGCGTCAATGCCGTAGCCGCAAAACATGGCAATTGTGTCTTTCACCGTCTCCCCTTTCACGACTGATGAAAATTGCCGTGCCGGCGGAATCGCCATTACTCTCGCGCCAAGATTTTCCGCCGCGACATAAAACGAAGACCAGGTTCGGGTGCTCGGTTCATAAAAAAGCAGCGCGATTTTTTTCTCCGCCATTCCCGCTTTGATGTCCCCGCACTCATGCATCGCTTCTTCGGGAACATCTCCCCCGTCCAAAAATTTGCAGACTCCCTGCATTTTATCCGCCTCCGAAAACAAATCGTCCAGAATTTCCCTGCTGAACTGCTGGGCTTCCAGAATTGATTGCCCTTTTAGTGTCTTTTTCATAATTTATTTTTACTGTTAAACTATACGTCTTTTACAAAAAAAACTCCCACCGCTCGGGTGGGAATCCGTTAAAACACTAATTTATATTTTGCTCCAAAATTTCTTGTCATCTTTGTCATTATATAAATCGCCGAATAATGTGTCAACAGCAGATCTTTATAAAGCTACGGCCAGGAGCAATATTACGCGCCTGGCCTGTTGGTGCTCGATTTCATAACCGTATTAACTGTCCCGTGCGTTTTTACACAATCCCGTATGGGTTCCGATAACCTCCTCGCAGAGATCGCAAATGAGAGTTCCCTCTGTGGTAAGCCTGTAGCCGGCCTCCTCAAATTTATCGCATCCCTTTCCCATGGGATCACAATTTCTCCCTTCGACACCGCAACCGATTTGTTCACAGGCTTCTACTTTTGCCATCGTCTTTCTCCTTCTGATAATTGGAATCACCAAAACTTTTTACTTTTTTAGCCTGACCTCCCTCTGCCGAGGGGACAGCAGGCCTGGTGCTCCCCATTAACGAAATTACAGGTGCATTTTGCCTCCGGCGTGTATTTCAGAACCGAAGCCGGAACACTTGAAGCTGCCTCATCGGCCTTGACCAATTTCTCTCCAGGCGTTGGGAATTTTTGAGGACAAATTTCATCATTGCAACCACGTCCGGTCGGATTGGACACGGCTGCGCAACCCAATTTCCAACACTCCTGGTTCGGCCTATTTCGATTAGGCATAGATTCCCCTCCTCAATATTTTCATTTTAAATTCTTCTTGATTATTTCCATTGCCTTTTTTGGTTCTACTTTCCCTTTACTCTCTTTCATAACAAGACCCAGCAAAAATTGCAAGGCCGCAACTTTCCCGGACTTATAATCCGCGACAGGGCCAGGATTATTTGAAATAACTTTTTTGACTATTTTTTCAATTTCCAAATCGTCCTCAATTTGCCCCAGATTTTTTTCGGCGATGATATGGCTCGGGTCGCCGCCGGTTTTCACCATCTCCGCAAGCACTGTTTGGGCCGCGCTGGAATTTATTTTGCCAGTAGCGACAATACTCATCAGTTCCCCAAAGTTTTCGGGCGTTAATTTCAAATCAGTAATCTTGTGCTTCTCATCCAGATATTTTTTGAGTTCGGAAATGATATAATTGGCCGTTAGTTTCACAATTTTGCTGTCATTTTTATCCCTCACCAAATCTATCTTTTTAGATTCATTGCAGCTATTCTTTTTCTCTCTGCTGATAATTTTCTTTGATTCGGTGAGGGACGAGTATAGCTCGCAAGCTTCACTGACCGCGTTTTCAAAAAATTGCGCTAGATCTTTGTCACGCACAAGAACTTCCCCATCTTTTTCCGCCAAATTATATTCCTTTTGAAACCTTTCAATTTTTTGCGCCGGGAGTTCCGGAAGTTCCGCTTTGATCTTATCAACATATTGCACATCCAGTTCAAGCGGCGGCAAATCGGGCTCGGGAAAATAGCGGTAATCGTGGGCCGATTCCTTTTCTCTTTGGGAAAAAGTCATCATTTTGCTTTCGTCCCAGCCCCTCGTTTCCTGAACAACTTTTTTTCCCTCTTCTAAATCTTCTTCCTGCCTTTTCATCTCAAAATCAATCGCTTTTTCAACAGATTTGAAAGAGTTCAGATTTTTCACTTCAACTTTTGTTCCAAAAGTTTTCTCACTTTCTTTTCGAATCGAAATATTCGCTTCGCATCTCATCTGCCCTTTTTCCATGTCCGCATCAGATATTTCAATGTACCGAAGAATTTGCTGAAGATCCTCGCAGAATTTTTTCGCTTCTTCCGCCGATTCAATATCTGGCTCCGTCACAAGCTCCATCAGCGGAACTCCGCTCCGATTGAAATCGACGAGGCTAAAATCCGTCCCTTTTTGATGGATCAATTTTCCTGTATCTTCTTCGAGATGGATTCTGGTAATCCCGATCTTTTTTCCGCCTATTTCCAAGTAGCCCTTTTCGCAAAGAGGCTGGTCGTATTGAGAAATTTGATATCCTTTGGGAAGGTCCGGGTAGAAATAATTTTTCCGGTCAAACTTGGAAATTTTTGCGATTTGGCAATTCAGAGCCAGCCCCGCTCGAATGACGAACTCAATCGCCTTTTCGTTCGCCACGGGAAGCGCTCCGGGCTGCCCGGTGCAGATCGGACAAATGTTCGAGTTCGGCACCCGTTCAAGCCCCAGCTCATTTTTGCACGCGCAAAACATTTTGGAGTCCGTCTTCAGCTCCACGTGCACTTCCATCCCGATTGTGGGTTTATATTTCATGTTATCCTAAAGCTAAGCTTTGAGGAATTTCCAGACTAATAATCAGGAAAGGGGAAAGCTTAGCTTTTAATAAACTTATCAATAATTCTCTTTATCGTTTCAAAAACTTCTTTTTCTTTTTTATTACCGTCAATTTTGTAAAATCGCGGATATTTTTTCACCAATTGATAATAATTTTTCCGCACTTTTTCCAGTTTTTTCTTTTCTTCAAAAAATTCTTTTCTTATTCTCGTTTTAGCAATTCTTCGCAAACACTCTGCTGGATTCGTATCGATAAAAAATGTCACGTCCGGAATCAGAAATTTTTTGTTTATCTCGATAAGCCATTTTTGATCAATATCCAGCGATCCAAAAGCCAGACTGGAAAAAAAATACCTTGTGCTGATGATAACCTGCTTTTTCTTTAGCGCCGGCAGAACAAAATTTTCGAGATGATGTGCCCTGTCCGCCGCGAAAAGAAGCTGAAGCCCGACTGGTGTGATCTTCCACTGGCGGGTTAGAATTCCCCTAATCAATCCGCCAATAATATTGTTTGACGGCTCGGATGTTAATTCAATTTTATAGCTCCTTTTCTTGAGATATTCGGCCAAAAACTTCGCCTGGGTCGTGGTCCCCGAACCGTCTAACCCCTCTAATACGATAAATAATCCTTTTTTTCTTTTCATTGTTTCTAACATTCGATGTTGGGAAAACCCGTACGTCAAATTTTTATACTTGTTTTTCCCGTCTCTCCGTCGTCACTCTCCCCCCCTGCCATTGGCCACGATATTGCGATCCTTCACCCAGCACTTCATGAAATGTGATATGGACAACGCGCGCGCCCATGTCCACTTTGATATTTGATTTGCCAAGGTTGCATAGCCCGAAAGTGAGCTCGCCCTGATAACCGGTGTTCACAATCCCATTGAAAAGCGCGAGGCCCGAACGAAAAAGGGTCGTCCGCGGAAAAATTATTCCCGCGAGATCAATTGGAAGGTTAACCGTTTCAATGGTTTTTATGAGATAATATTTCCCCGGCTCGAAAATATAGGAGGTAATTTTTTTTGCGTCAAATTTCGCGACCAGAGTCGATTTTGGCGTTTCTCTTTCTTCAAGGCCAAGATAGCCGTAGCCTTCGAGTTCGTATACTTCCCCCATTCGAAGATCAAACCCCGACCCTTCCGGATTTTTGAGCTCCCTTTCTGAAAGATTTTCCACCAGCTTTTTTTCTTTGACGAGTTTTAGTAAATCTTTGATGCCAATTAACATATTTGTGTTATGTGTTATGTGTTATGTGTTATGTGACTTACTCGCTTGGTATTCTTCTCCTCGACGTATCGTCCTGCAAAAATCCCTCAAACCATTTTCTGTCATCTTTGGAAAGCTTCACTTGCCGAATCCGGATATTGGCTTCATTGGCCACTTCCTGCCAGTGCTTGTCGCGCATGGCGTCTTTTGATTCATATCCGATTTCATATACAATCTCGCGGATTCCGGCGCGCACCAAAAGTTTCGTGCAGACATAGCACGGAAAAAGAGTGAAATAGGCCGTCGCTCCCTCGACGCTGATCCCGGTCCGGGCAGCGAGTGCAATGGCGTTTGCTTCCGCGTGAATGCTGCGGCAAAAATCGTATTTTCCCGCGTCCGCCGCCTTGATGCTCCGGCGGTAGCATACCCCTTCATCGGAGCAATGCGGCACACCCGGCATCGATCCGTTGTATCCCGTTGAAAGTACTTGCTTGTCACGAATAATAACACATCCCGTTGGACGCGAAATGCAAGTTGAACGAGACGCAGCAAGTTTCGCAAGAGCCATGAAATAGGCGTCCCAACTGGGCCTTTTGAATGCTGGAGGCATAGATTTTGTTTTAGGTTAAATTCAGTAAAAAATAAGTACCCCCACGGTACTTTTATATTATAACGACTTCCAAAAGAAAAGGCAAAATTACTCCACTCTCGCAAACACCACCACCTGCACTTCGTCGCCATATTTCTTGGCGCATTTGGGACAGGTGGCATAGAAAAAAATAAACTCTTTGGCTTCGAAACCTTTTTCGGCGGCGTATTTTTTTGTTTCTTTGATCCAGCGGCGCATATCGCCGTAGTGTCCTTCAAAAAGACGCGTCAAAAATCTCCCCGTCACCAGCTCCGTCTGGAAGCGGTCCGTTTTCTGGCTTACCGGAATAAGCATCTCTCCTCCCCAAAGGCCATCGTTCTTTGAAAGCACCATTTGTTCTGAAATAAGTCCCGCTTCTTTGATTGTCTCCAGCCCTCGAACAATCTTTTTTCCAAAATCAAACGGCACATGGAGAAAAGACCAATACTTGTCGCGATAAAACGGCTTGTCCCGCCAGACAATTTCTTTTTGGTCCCATTCTTCAGGAAGCAACCTTTTGCAACATTCTTGTCTCATATATTTTTCCAAAGCTCTCCTTTTTCCTGACGGGAGCTCAGCTCCCGTCATTCCCCAAAGCCAAGCTTTTTTTATAAGCTAACAAATTTCACCGGCAAAACTTTTTTGAAAACTCCGGCGATCATGAACGAATCCGATTCGTGGATATAGATCGGCTGGTGGAAACTGTTCGTTGAGCTTGGGAACAGTCCAATGACGCCATTTCCGAGCTTGCGATATCGCTTGATCGTCGCGAGGCCGTTTACAATGGCGACAACAATTTTTCCGTCGAAATCAAAATCGGCGTCTTTTTTTTCAAAAATAACATAATCTCCGTCGCCGATTCCTTCCTTGTCCATCGAATCTCCGAGTGTCTTCACGGCAAACAGCTGCGCTTTGGCGCTCGGCCGGATCAGGCTTTCCGAAATTTGAAGATAGCCGTCAATATTGTCTTCAGCAAAAGCCAGCGCGTCCCCTGCCGAAGCCAGACCGTAAACTGGAACCTGAAAAACTCCCTCGAGTCCGGCCGGCATATTTTCGTTTTCGACGAGATACAGTTTTCGAAAAACATCCCGCTTCACCAAATCTTTTTTCTCAAGTGATTCGATAACTTGCGAGACGCTTTTCACCGACTCGTCTTTCATCCCCTTCTTTTGCAGATACTTCGCGATTTTATACGTCGTCGGGTTCCCCTGCCCGCCGTCAATCACCTCGCGGATGGTTTCGAGAATTAGATTCTGTTTATGTGTTAATTCTTTTTCCATTTTACTAAACTAAAAAATTAGCATTCTACATTCCACGTTATACGATACGTCTACACTATCACTATATCACTATCTATCTATCTTTGTCAAGCCCGAAATATCTCATATTTTCTAATATAATTGACAACTTTGAAGTTCGTTGCTAACTTCAAGTAAATTTATAGCTCTCATAAGGAGGTTGCACATGAAAGGATTGAGCCAATTCCTTGATGCCATCAAGCAAGAACGTGCGAATCCGGCAAATGTGATCTACGAGCCTGGGCACCATCTTGCGGGTTCCATTCCCATCAGTATTCTTCCTGTCTCTCTGAACCCCCTGCTGGAAGCTCTCGTAGCCCGGGCCGATCTGCTCGCCGACCTCGCAGGGACGGCGAAAAACCAGAATGATGCCGAGTCTTACGAGAGGTCCATTCTCGGAATCTACGGGATTCTCCATTTGTTTAGGGAAATATATTTCTCGGTAATGAAGCTCCAGCAAGGCTCTCAAAACCGGGAGAGTATGGATCTTTTGGCAAGGGCCATGAATGAAGTAAGCGGCCTTTTATAGTCATGTTAACTAATCACAACTAATTAAGGAGGCAATAAGGGTTACGAGTTTAGGGCCTGACCAGCCCTTTTTTATTTTCTTCCGATATAAACCAGATTCCACCCCTCTTTTGTTCTCCTCGTTTTGAAGCCGGCTTCATTCATGAGACTATTTAGTTCCCCTATCTTGAAAGGATGGTGATAGCGCCGAAATACTTTTTCTCCGGCTTTGAAAGGAATATAAAAACTTCTCCAGTCCGATTTACTCTCAAGATCCGACCTTTTTAGATTTTTAAGGCCGAACCTTAAAAATTGTTTTTGCCACAGATTCCAAACTGTGACGACAATTTTTCCGCCCGGTTTCAAAACCCGACGCAATTCTTTTGCGATTTCAAGCGCGTATTCTCGGCTCGGAAAATGATGAAAAACAGCGATGGAAAAAATAATGTCGAACTGGTTATCCTTAAGTGGTAATCTCAAAGATGAAGGCTTTACCCTGTTAAATTGCGCCAAAGGCGCACCCCGACCTTTCGTCGTGGATTTAACAGGGTGAACTTTTATAAATTTCGTTTTTTCGTTAGAATACTTTTGACTGGCAATATCAATCAGTTTTTGCGATATATCTACCCCAACATATCTGCCTAATCTCTCCTCTCTCCCCGATTCCCCCAATAAGAATCCCGCCAGTCTCCCATTCCCACAACCAAAATCCAACACTCTATCCCCCGGTTTTACCATATCCTTCACAAACCCCAAATCCCGCCACATAAATGCGCGGGTTGAAGAGAACTTTTCGGCAATGAGATCATAACCGGATTCAAGGTCAGATAATATTTTTTTTGTGCCCTTGTCTTTCACGATCCTAACATTCAATATTGGGGTTTCCCCAACATTGAATGTTAGGATAACCAAAGCATGAATGAGTTATTCGCTACCATCATTAAAGAATCAATCCGGAGAAAAATCAAATCTGCGGAAGCTTTTGAAGCACTCAAAAAAGAAATCTGCGGCCGCTTCGGCGCAACCACTCCCCGCAACGCCGACATTCGGGATTTTTATGAACAAAGCTTGGCTTTGGGAAATTCCGGGAGCTTAGCTCTTGGGAGGAAAAAAGCCGATCTTTTATTGCTAAAAAAAATACTTAAATCAAAAAACATCCGCACTCTTTCTGGCGTGGCTGTCGTGGCCGTACTGACTAAACAATATCCCTGCCGCGGAAAGTGCCTCTATTGCCCGACCGAAAAGGATATGCCCAAAAGCTATCTTTCGAATGAACCAGCCGTGATGCGCGCCATCACCGTGAATTTCAATCCATACAATCAGGTTCAAAAACGCCTGCGGGCACTCGAAATAAACGGCCATGATATCGAAAAAATAGAACTGATTGTTATGGGAGGAACATTCTCCGACCTGCCAAAAAAATATCAGTATAACTTTATTACTGAATGCTACCGAGCGGCCAACGATTATCCAATAGCAAAAAAGGCAACGCCAGCCTTCGCCAAGGCTTCGGCGGGCAAAAAAAAGCCAATCATCCATGGTTTGCAAAAAGAACAAATGCGTAATGAGAAAGCAAAGCATAGAGTAATTGGCCTCACCCTCGAAACTCGCCCCGACACGCTGGATGAAAAAGAAATAGAGTTTTATCGTGAACTCGGAGCAACTCGTGTTGAAATCGGCGTCCAAAGCATTTTTGGTGATGTGCTCAAAAAAAACCGCCGCGGGCACGCAGTCCAGCAAACAATCAAAGCGACAAAACTCTTGAAAGACGCCGGTTTCAAGGTCAGCTATCATATGATGCCCGGACTTCTCGGCAGCAGTTTCAAAAAAGATCTTGAAATGTTCAAAGAAATATTTTCGAATCCCGCTTTCCAGCCGGACCTCGTGAAAATATATCCTTGCGTCGTCACCCGAAATTCGGCTTTGTATAGTTTATGGAAAAAAGGAGAATACGAAGCGCTGACCAACGCCAGGGCAGAAAAATTAATTTCGGAGATCAAGCAAATTATTCCGCCGTATGTCAGAATCTCAAGACTTATTCGCGATATTCCCGAAAGCTCCATCGCCGCCGGGCCGAATATTTCCAACCTTCGGCAGATTATTCAAAATAAAGGTGTTGAATGCCACTGCATCAGATGTCGAGAAATACGAGGAAATTATACGGCTAAAGATGATATCATCCTGCGCCGGATAGACTACAACGCGTCTGGCGGAAAAGAAATCTTCCTGGAATATGTCTCGCCGGATCACAAAAAACTTTATTCTCTGCTCCGCTTGCGAATTATTAATTTTCCAAGACTAAGTCTTGGAAACTTCAAACACACCGCCATCATCCGTGAAGTCCACACTTACGGAAAGCTTCTGAACCTCAAATCCCGCGACAAAAAATCCCCCCAACACGCGGGGCTTGGAAAGAAGTTAATCAAAGAAGCCGAAAAAATTGCGCGCGTAGAATTCGGTTGCCAAAATATTTCCGTCATCGCGGGAATTGGCGTCAGGGAATATTATCGGAAGTTGGGATATAAACTAAAAGATACTTATATGGAAAAAATAGAAAAGAAGTAGATATTTGACAAACCAATCTTTATCTTATATAATAATAAGCTCGAATTTCACATAGATAGAGCAAAGTATTTGCCAATAGGCGAAGAGGAGAAAACAGCATGGATCTATTTACAAGTTGGCTGATAATTACAGCAATTGTATTTTCCCTGAGCCTTTTTGGCATAGTAGTATTAGTCAAAATAGGCCATCCTGGCTTCTTAATGTTCTTTGGGTTCTGGCTTGCAATTCTTCTCATATTGGGAGCATATTTTCTTCCGCCCGAGATAGCGAGCCAAGATACAAGGGAGGGAATTTGCGCAATCGGGGGTGTACTGGCTTTTTTTGGAGCCATCGGATCGTTCTCAGTGATTGCCGATACCCTGGGATTCTAAAAAAGATCCCTAAATTTGCACGCATTATCAAAAGGGCAGACTCCAGAGTCTGTCCTTTTAAAATACTCACCAAAAACTGTTAATTTCCATTACTGAAAATTTTCCTCACCACGTCTGAAATATCCACTTCATCGATCAAGATGTCATCAACCGGAAGATTGGAAGACAAAATATCCCGCGCCACGTTTTTCGCTTTCTCACGCGGGACGCGCAAAGTGATGCTATGCGGCGCAAACTGATGCATTTCTCCAAATTCACGAATATCTACTTCTTTTACTCCCTCCCCTTCAAAAGTGATTTTCAGAACTTTATACGGCGCGTATTTTTCAATGAGTCTCGCCAGATCGCCGTCATATCCGATCTTCCCCTCTTCAATGATGATCACCCGTTTACAAAGCTCTTTCACGTCTTCCATATAGTGCGAAGTGAGAATAATCGTCGTCTTGTTTTTTTGGTTATACTGTTTGATGAAGTCCCGAATATTTTTTTGCGCCACGACATCAAGGCCGATCGTCGGCTCGTCCAAAAACAAAACTTTCGGCTTATGCAAGAGAGCTGCCACCAACTCACATTTCATCCTTTGACCCAAAGAAAGTTTTCGCACCTGCACATCGAGAATGTCTTTGATATCGAGAAGTTCGACAAGTTCATCCAGATTTTCTTTGAAGTCCGCGTCCGAAACTTCATATATTTCTTTGTTCAAGATGAAACTTTCCATCGCCGGAAGATCCCACCAAAGCTGGTTTTTCTGCCCCATCACGAGCGCAAATTGCTTTTGGTATTCCGGCTGCCTCTTCCAAGGAGTGTATCCCAGCACTTTAGCCTCCCCGCTGGTTGGATAAAGAATCCCCGAAAGCATCTTGAGCGTCGTTGTCTTCCCCGCGCCATTGGGCCCCAAAAAACCAACCAATTCCCCTTCTTCGATTGAAAAATTGATTTCCTTCACGGCTTCTTTGTGCAGTTTTTCGCGACGAAAGAGACCTTTCACTGAAGCCCAAACCCCAAGTTGTTTTTTGTAGTATTCGTAAGTCTTGCTTAGATTGCTGACTTTGATAATGAGCATAATATTTTGAAAATTTTTATATTCCAACACTCTCATATTTCCTAAGTCCCGCCCGCCAGACTATTTTTATAATAGCATATAGCCCGACCAGCCACAGAATTTCCATCGCGAGTCCCCGCAGCCCTTCCGCGAAGCTTATTTTTCCGAGATATAGCTGGACCGGAATGTAAATTGTGTAAACGAACGGTAAAAAGAAACTCGCCTTCATAAAAAACGCCGGCAGGAGGCCGATTGGGAAAAATGTTCCAGACATGAAGCGCGAAAAGACTTTGAGGGAATAATACGTCCCATTGATCTCCATCGTCCAAAAAGCGATGAAACCGATGATAATTGATAAAAATAGATTGATGAAATAGGTCGCGACCAGCATGCAAAGGAGCAAAATTATCGTTGGAAAGTCCAAAGAAAAAATAAGGCTGTTCCGAAAAAAAGAAAAAACAAGGGCGCCCTGAACCAAGACAATTAAAAAGGCAATGGTGATCCGGCCCGTGGCAACCGCCATCATATACCGGATATAGCTCTGCGGCTTCAACAAGAGATTCGAGAGCGTTCCCTGGTGGATGTCTTGCGCCACATTCGTCTCGAAAGCGTATGTCGTCGTGAGAAATGAAAAAAACCAGGCAAAAACGACGTAGCTGATCATTTCATTCACGGAGTAACCTTTGATTGCGTCAACGTTTTTATACACAATCGTCCAAATTACGGCGAGCGCGACAAGTTCCGCGATGTTGCCAAAAGCATACGCCGCAATGCTCGCCCGATAGGTGAACTGCCGCTGAATTTCGTTTGTGATGATGTGCCAGTATTTTTTCATAAAAATAGTCTTCTCTGTTTCCCTCTCCTTGCCAAGGAGGGGGTTAGGGTGGGCTTGTCATATTCCCACGCTTTCAAATTTCTTGAGTCCCAACTTCCAAACCCAATTGATTACCAGATATAAAAACGCAAGCCAAGCGATTTCAACGCCCAGTCCAACCAAGCCCTGGCGGATTGAAATTTTTCCAAGATAGAGCTGAGCGGGAAAATAAAAAGTGTAGACAAACGGCAAAGCCAGTGAAAAATTCAAAAAAGCCGCCGGCAGGATGTTTATCGGAAAATAGTTGCCTGACAAAAATTTTGCCAAGGTATTGATTGAATAAAATATCCCATGGTTATCAACCGTCCAAAAAGAAGTGAATCCCACCAGAATTGAGATAAACAAATTGATAAAATATCCCGCCAAAACCATCGCGACAAGAACTGCCCACATCAAAGGATCTTTTGACAATATAAAATAATGCCTGAACAAAAAAAGGAGGACAACATTCATCCCAAAAGCCACAGCCACCGTGAAACTGCAACGGCCAATCGAAAGGGTTATCAGATATTTTATGTAGTTGATTGGCTTCGAAATAAAGTTTGAAAGCTTTCCTTCTTCAATATGGCCGGAAATAATATTCTCAAACCCATAATTTTGCATGAGCATTGAAAGCAGCCAGCCAATCAGGATATACGTCATCATTTCTTTATAATTATATCCTCTGATAACTTGAACATTTTGGAAGATAGCCGTCCAAATAAGGATCTGAACCAGAATTTCAAAGACGTTGCCAATTCTGAAGGTGAATTGGTTGACCCGATAAGTCATCTGCCTTTGCCATTCGGCCTTGATTACGGCCAGATATTTTCTCACCCCGTTAGAAATTTATATAATTAAGATTATTGCATATTTTATGAGTTAATCGAGTAAACCCCGAATTTCTAACGGGGTTCATTTCAACGCTTTACTTCACTTCCCCACAATAGCAATAAAGCCTTGAATAAGGCAATGGTACGCACTTGAAAAAAAGATAATGTTGACAAATCCAAGCTACATTTGCTAGATTATTTCAATTGGGCAGGAGGGGGATGACTAAGATAGCGCAATTCAGGGTTCAAATCCCTGTCCCCCTTCTGCCAGTTCTTTTTATGCGGGCCCGTAGCTCAACAGGTTAGAGCAGTGGACTCATAGATCCACGTGTCGAAGGTTCGAATCCTTCCGGGCCTGCCAGCGGAAAATTCCGCTGGAAAAATTAAACCTATGCGTGGGCCGGTAGCTCAGTGGCAGAGCAGGCGATTTTGCAATCGCCGTGTCGCGGGTTCGAATTCCGTCCGTCCCACCACCCCCTTTATAAACAGGCAACGTCCTGTTTTCTTTTTTTTATAAAAATGAGCTAAGTCGGGCTTAGCTCAGTAAATATTATGCATCAAAGCTCGGCTTTTTCCTGACGGGAGCTCAACACCCGTCATTCCTCAAAGCCGAGCTTTATTCAAAATTCATCTTCTTGTATATTTTCCTCGTCACCTCAACATCCGCGTTGCAGTAGGCGCAGATTTCTTTCAGCTTTCCTTTTTTGTAATAGGTGAAAACTTCCGACCCGTCCATATTGGTTTTTGATGAACCGAGGCCAAGCGCCCGCGCCAGAGAATCAAGCGAAACATTCCTGCCGTATCCCCACTGGTTCCACTCGTGCATCGCGTCATAGATTGGATCGCTGCGGTATCTGGCGAAAGACAGGCGCACCTTTGTTTTCGGCTTCACGCCGTGGATGATCGAGCGCTGGATGATATATTTGAGATCAAAATCCATTATATTAAAACCGACAAAGAGATCGACGTCTTTGGCCGCTTCCCAGAAATTTTCGAGCATTTTCTTTTCGTCTTCGTCGCAAATGCAATGGACCATATCGTCATTGATGGCATAGGAGATGCAAAAAATCCGCCCGAATGTCCCGTCGAGCCCAGTTTCAGCCAGAAATTGCTCGAAGCTTTTGGAATATTTTTCCCCGTTTTTTCTTTTCTTCTTTTTTCGATATTCGTGAATTTCCATCAAAGCCTCATGCACATGCTCCGGCGCGGGAAGAGTTTCAATGTCGAGGAACATCTTTTTTCGCGGTCCGTTGTTGTAATAGTTCATAAATTAAAGTAATTCGTAATTAGTAATTGGCAATTAGGATATCGAAAAAATCCGAATTACGAATTACAAGTTACCAATTACATCCTCTCCGGCGCGCTGATTCCCATTATTTTTAGCACTTCTGCCAGCACAATTTGCACGGCCTTCACGATTTCCAGGCGCTGAGCAGTGAGTTCCAAATTATTTTCATCAATCACCCGGCACTCGTCATAAAAAGAATGGAATTTGTCCGCGAGGCCCATGGCATATTGCGGGAGATAGTGGACGGCGTAGTTTTGCGAAATTTCTTCAACGAGATCCGGAAATTTCAGAAGTTCGAAAACTAAACTGCGTTCCTTTGTGTGCATTTTCCTAAGATCGGATCTTAGGACGCTCCTAAGATCCGATCTTAGGAGAGCAGCCTTTCGTAAAATACTGCAAATTCTCGCATGGGCATATTGGACATAATAAACGGGGTTTTTCTCGCTCTGCTCCTTCGCGAGGTCCATATCAAAATTCATGTGGGTATCCGCGCTGTGCATCAAAAAGAAAAATCTGGTCGCGTCCTTTCCGACTTCGCCGATGAGATCATCCACGCTGACATAAGTCCCCGCACGCTTGGACATTTTCATTTCCTCCCCATCTTTCATCACCCGTACGAATTGCGTCAGAATCACATCAAGCTTGTTTTCATAACCTAACACCTTGAGTGCTCCTTTTGTTCTCGCTACTTCCCCGTGATGGTCCGCTCCCCAAATGTCAATCAGTATATCGAAGCCCCGATCAAATTTTTCTTTGTGATAAGCAATGTCCGAGCCAAAATATGTTTTTTCGCCGTTTGATTTCACCACCACCCGATCTTTGTCATCGCCAAACTCGGTTGACTTGAACCAAGCCGCCCCGTCCTTTTCGAAGATATATCCTTTTCCCCTAAGTAAGCTTATAATTTTATCCACTTTCCCGCTTTTTTGCAGTTTTTTTTCGGAAAAATAGCTATCAAAATTAATTCCAAACTTTTCCATTGAAGGCTTGATGATTTCTTCGAGAATAATCTTCACGCCTTTTTCCCCTGCTTTTTCCGGATCGCTTTCTTCCATCTTATTTCTTATTTCTTCTATATATTCTCCGCTATACTGCGTTTCGCTATCGCCCAAAATCGAATGCCCCAGAATTTCCACCTGATTCCCGGCATCGTTCACATAGTATTCACGATATGCTTCGTATCCCGCTTTTTCAAACACATTCGCGAGCGTGTCTCCAAGCGGACCGCCTCTTGCATTCCCGATATGCACCGGACCGGTTGGATTCGCCGAAACAAAATCAAGATGAATTTTTTTGCCTTTCCCGATTCCCGAATTGCCGAATTTATTTTTTTCTTCATTAATTTTCACTACAACTAGTTGTAGTGTATTTTCCGCCAACCAAAAATTGATGAAACCGGGTTTGGCGATTTCGATTTTTTCGAAAAAAGCTTGGCTTTGAGGAATTTCGGCAACTTGTTGCCGAAAGAGAAAAGCCGAGCTTTGATCTTGAGAGCCAAGCTTTTCTTTCAGCTTCTCCGCCACTTCCATCGGACTTTTCCCGACTTCTTTTGCAAGCAGAAGCGCCACATTCGTTGAAAAATCCCCCATCCTCTCCGGCGGATAATACACTTTTATTTTCTCCACCTCAAAATCAATCCCAAAAGCGGATTGGATAGCGTTTTTAACAATTTTTTGAATATCAGATTTCATACAAATTCAGTATAGCAAGGGATTTGAAATAAAAAAAGCCGAGCTAACCCACCACATGTACTAATCATTGCACCCTGATTTCTCTTTCGAGAGGGGGTTATTAAGCAATGACTTTCTAAGTGGCGCCCGGCATGGGATAGATAAATTTTAAGTGGAAACAGTTTCTTTACACCGCCGGGGCTGCCAGTCCCGCTAATCCACTAGCTTGCTTGCCCTCCTTTCTTAAAAGAAATCATAGCATAAATTTCTATTACGTCAACAAAAATTGCCTAAAACCTGATTTCCGGCTTTAATAAAGATATGAGCGTATTAGCTGTGAACAAACGAGCCAATTTCGACTATGCTATCTCGGAGCGATTCGAGGCCGGTTTGGTGTTGCGCGGATATGAAGTGAAATCCGTAAAAAACGGGCACATCAGTTTGAAAGGCAGTTTTGTGACCGTCAAAGGTGAAGAACTTTATCTCACCAACGCCAATATCCCTTTATACAAGCACGCGGGGGCAATTGCGAACTATGACCCCACCGCGCCCCGGAAACTGCTTCTCCACCGGGCTGAAATTCGCACTCTTATCGGTAAATCGCGGGTTGAAGGGTTGACACTTGTGCCCATTCGGGTATATACTAAGCGAGGCCTTCTGAAGATCGAATTTGGCATAGGAAAAGGCAGAAAGAAGCATGACAAGCGCTCTGTAATACAGAAAAGGGAAAGCGACAGAAAAATAGCGAGAGCGCTCAAGAGATAATTGGCAATCGCGCCGGCACCGTTTTTTTTTGAAGCGTTGCGGGCGGGGATGCTAGGCATCGACAATTTGTTCTCTCAAAATACGCAAGCCGAGCATGACATTAGACTCGTAAAACCTTGTGTCAACGATCATAAGTGCAAACTTATTTTCAAAGGTTAAGCAAGCTTTTCAGCCTGCTTACGCCGTTGTTCCTGCCTAATTCGCGGGGACCATCAGCCTGCTGATGCCTAATAAGCAACCGCTGGTGTCATACATTGGGCTTGATTGATAGTTTTTCTCTGCGGCTATCTCTGACCATTGAGCAAAGAGGACTTTTCAAGGTTTTGTTTACTTTATACTTGAAAAGTTTCTCAAAACAAGTAAACTAAGCTTGTAGAATATTTTGGAAGATATAAATTTGGACATGGGTTCGAGTCCCATCATCTCCACCATGGAAACAGGCAGAACTTAGCCATCTTGGAGTTTCCGCCCGAGGCGGACCAGCCTCTGGCTGGCGATTCTCCCCATCTCCACGAAATTCTTTACGAATTACGAATTTAGTACGAATATACCAATAACTTCGGCAAGCTGAGCAATTTTAGAAATTGCAAATGCTTTCTTTAATCTCATTCGTATATTCGTAAGAGATTCGTAATTCGTAAAGCAAAAAGCTAACCAATAACACAAAACATATTCGCAGACGTTTTTTTCGCCGTCAGCCGCAATTTCGCGGACCGCGGACCAGAGTCAATGAATATATCCGTATTTCTCCCGTGAGGCTTATTGACGAAAGCGGCCAGCAAATTGGCATTGTCCCGACGGAAGAGGCCCTTCAGATGGCCCGCGAGAGAGAATTGGATTTGGTTGAGATTGTTCCCAATGTCCGTCCCCCGATTGTGAAAATCATGGATTTTGGAAAGTTTCAGTACCAGAAAGCCAAAGAGGAACAGCAACAGCGGTCGAAGCAAAAGAAAACCGAGATAAAAGGAATCCGCCTCGGGCTCAAAACGGATGACCATGACTTGGATGTCCGGAAAAAACAAGCCGAAAAATTTCTCTCGCAGGCAAACAAGGTGAAGATTGAAATTCGCCTTCGGGGCAGAGAAAAAGCCCACCAGCCACTGGCAAGAGAAACTTTGAATAGTTTTATAATGTCAATTTCCGTCCCAAGCAAGATTGAACAAGAAATAAAGAAATTCCCGGGAGGATTTAATGTAATAATCGCCCCTAAATAAGATTATGCCCAAGCTAAAGACAAGAAAAGCTGTCAAAAAACGCGTGAGAATCACGGCAAAAAGAAAAGTGATGCGCCGGGACATAGGCCAGGGCCATTTCAATGCGCGCAATCCCGGAAAAATCACCCGCCGCAAACGCAACGACGAAGTCGTCTTCAAAACCGACGCGGAGAACATACTTCTTAATTTACCCTATAATTAGACCCCGCTTCTTATACTCCCCTTATTAAGGGAAGGAAGGAAAGGAGTGGTTTTCATTTTTTATGTCGCGAGTCAAACGAGGAAAAATTGCTTCAAAAAGAAGAAAAAAAGTCTTGAAAATGACGAAAGGCTTTATGTGGCGCCGGAAGTCGAATTATGCCGCCGCCAAAGAAGCCCTGCTCAAAGCCGGGCAATATGCCTATCGGGACCGCCGGGCCAAGAAAAGAACTTTCCGAAACCTTTGGATTTTGCGACTGAATGCGGCTCTTCGGGAAAATGGAGAAAAATATTCAAGCTTCGTCAAAAAACTCACCGACAAAAAAATCGCCCTCGACCGGAAAGTCTTGAGCGAGATGGCGATGAAATTCCCGGAGCAATTCAAAAAATTTGTCGAATCGGTGAAATAATTTCATATTCTGCTCATAAAGAATCCGCCCCTTTGCTATGGGCGGTTTCTTTTTTAAGCAATTTCATCTTTTCTTTCTTCCCCATTGCGTATCCACCAATTTTTCCGTCGGAACGAATGACCCGATGGCAAGGAATCGCAGGTTTTTTATTTCTGACACAGTTTTGATAGTATTTATTCAAAATATTTCCCACCGCCCGGGCCGCTTTTTCATTTCCGGCTCTTCGCGCAACCTCTTTATAAGAAAGCGTCCGGCCTTTGGGGATCCGGACAACAATACTAATAACTTTTTCCGAAAATGATTTCCGCATTATTTTTCTTCCTTGGAAAAAATTTCTTGCAAGAGCTCCCTGCCAAAGCGATAAAGCGCGTAAAAAGGAAGATAAAACCAGATCGTTTTTTTGACAATCCACTCAAAAAGCTCTTCTAATGTGAAATTTTCGGGCATTATTTTGCGCCTATTGTCTTAAAGTTTCCTATATCATATATCACATCTTTCTTTTCAACAACAATTTTCCATTTCTTTCGCCGAGCCGCTTTTTCGAGATTCATATTCGGATTGAAAGCGATGGGATGCGCAACCATTTTGAGAAAACTGATATCTGACTCCGTGTCCCCTATGCCAAAAGACCCTTCAAGCGTCATATTTTTTTCTGAAATAAATTGGCCGACCACATGCCCTTTGTGCTTCACTGGCTCGAAAATAGTTTTTCCGGTATAACATCCCTTGCCGTTCGTTTCATAAACCGAACCAAAAACCTCGTCGAATTTCATGTATTTGTTGTATTCCTTTACGATTTCTATCGGGGATCCGGAAATGGCAATTATTGTATACTTTGTTTTTTTTAACTTTTTTATTAAATCCCGGGTAAAAATATATACGCGGTCTTTGTTGAAATCTGCCACTTTCCGGCTGGCATCAACAATATCTTTCTGGCAGCATCCCTTGAGTTCCCTTTCATAGATGCTGACTATTTTCTTCCGATATTCCTCGTATGTGCCGCGATGTTCCAGCCAATCAGCATATACCCGCACCAACGTCTTTCGAGCATCTTTAGAAAATATTCTCAGCCAGGACAGCTCATCAATCAATTCAAAATGGAGATTTTTGCGGAAAATCGTGCCGTCAATGTCGAAGATAGCAAGCTTTTTCATATATTTTTCCCAAAGCTCGGCTTTTTCCTGACGGGAGCCGAGCTCCCGTCATTCCCCAAAGCCAAGCTTTTTATTTCTTTTTACCTTTTTTTCCGCTCCCCTCGTGAATATCGCGAAGGCGAAGATACACTCCCCAAACACCGACCACAATCCCGACCAAAAGCCATTGGCTTGCTGCAAGCCACATTGGCTCCACGGCCCAAGAGATGATTGCCATCAAAACTGCCGCTACCGAAACGATGAAAAAAATGTCTGACGATGATTTTATGCCCATTTGTTCACCTCCTTTGTTTTATTTTTTTTATATATTTATTTTAGCAAATTTTCCGCTAATAGTGAATGACTACTGGTGTTCCGGCATCAGAAAAAGCATAAACTGTTTCAGCCGGCCCGACTCCCAGCCTCACGCACCCGTGCGAAACAGGAATTCCAAGATGGGCCGCGCCTTCCTTGTATCCTCCGGGCCATTCGGGCAACTCGTGAATGCCGTGCCCCGCTCCCGTGAACTGCATGAAGAACGGCATATAGAGTTTGTATTTGTTCGACCAGGCCCGGCCGCGCTTTGCCATAATTTTGAAACTTCCGGTCGGCGTCGCCATTCCCCGCTTACCTGTGGAGATTCGAAATGTCCCGAGACGCTGGCTGTTTTCAAATATTGAAAGATGCTGTTTGGAAAGATTGATGTCAATGTATTTTCCCTCACTGATCTTCGCGTCGCGGTCAACAACTTGGTCATCCGGAATGACCGCCGAATTGTTTCTCACCGGCGCGACATAAGGTTTTTTTTCCGTCCGGAAAGAACCTGTGAAAATTTCTTTGGGAGAATCGCTGTCTTCTTCGCCGGCAACTTTCGCGGTGATTCTCATTTTGTATTCCGTATCATATCGCAGTTTGTCTTTTGGAAAAATGCGAAACTCTGTTTTTTCGTCATTGGCCTCGAAATTGAAACTGTCAAACGGATCAATGATAAAGTTTATGTCATAATCTCCCGTCGCCTTGTCAAAAAATACTTTGAAGTCCGAGGTGATACTGATGCTTGTGTTTTCCTTTCCTGGCTCCGCCTTCAAAACCTTCGGATAACTTTCAACTTGAAAAAATAGATTGATTTCATTTTCTCTATTTTTAAAAATACCTTCTTTTGTTTTTATTCTTACCCTGTACGTTTCTCCCGGCTTAAGATTGCCAACGGGATTCAGATCAAGCTCTTGGTTTTTTTCTGCCCAAAAAAGTTTCAATTTCGCTTCGGGAAAAATGGAAAAACCATCCTCGATTGAAACGGGCTTTACCGGATCGCTGAAAATTATGGATATTTTTTCTCTCGGACCGATCTTTCCGCTGTTTGCGATCTTAGCCGAAAGTTCTTTTTGGGAGTTTATGGCGAGCTGCATCCCGAAAGCCGTAAGTGCCCCGACCGCCAAAATTCCCAACATGAAAACAGAAAGCTTTGCGACTTTTTCCCACAAATGCGTATTTCTTTTGTAATAAGCGGCAACAAGCTCGGTCATTGGACCGGTTCTAAGAATAAACAAAAAACGGGTTCACCCCGTTAGAAATTGCTTTGCTACCAAGCAGAAACCAGAAAAAACCTGACTTCTAACGGGGCAAGCCCGTTTCGTTAGCTTTATATATATCATATTAGCACAAAATCGGATTTTAAGCAAGTTTGAAATATTTTGCGGTCCACCCGCCCGCCAAAAAGCAGGCGGTCGCACCGCTTCAAATTTCAAAGATTCCTAAATTCTTTTCGTATATTCTTATAATCCGGTATGACTTGGGAGACTAAATCCCAAAATCTTTTTGAGTGGTTGAACTCCTTGAGATGGCAGAGCTCGTGGACGATGATATAGTTGAGGTATTTTTCCGGAAGAAAAACTATTTTATAATTTAAATTGATATTTCCTTTCCGGCTGCAGCTTCCCCATCTTGATTTCTGGTTGCGGATGGAAATTCTTTTGCATTGGAAATTATATGCCTCGTTTAATTCTTCGATTTTTCCTTTCGCAAGTTCAAATGCCTTTTTTTTATTTTTTAAATATTCCCTGCGGCTTGATTTTGGAAGAAGAAAGGCCGGCTTTCTTTTTTTGGCCAAATTGATGCGACGCAAAATCCAATCGGCCTTTTGAAGGATAAACTCTTCAAGTTTACCGATATTCATCCCGCGTGGAAGAGTGGCCGAAAGTTCTCCTCCCGGATGGATCGTGATCCTGAGACACCTCGCTCGCTTGCTTTCGCGAAGTGAATACATAACCTCCTTGTTTTTTAAGTTTATTTTTTTTTGCATTTTTTAAATCAAAGTTCGACCTTTATAAATTTTTAAGGCCGAACCTTAAATTTCCTCATCCAGTTCTTTCTTCACTTCCTCAAATTCATTTTCGACTTTTTTGAGTCGCTCGCGGCTGGCTTTGATGAGCTTGACACCTTCTTTCACTTTTTCGATCCCCTTCTCCACATCCACTTCCCCCTGATTCTCAAACCACTCGACAATTTCATCGAGTTTTTTGAGAGATTGAGTTAGATTAATTTCTTTTGGCATTGATATTATTTACGAATTACAAATACGCTTCGCTCTACGAATATACGAATTACGAATATTTTTGCATTCGTATATTCGTAAAAGCTTCGTAATTCGTAAAGCTATATTATATCTTTAATTTCCGACTTCATTTCCCCATCACTAACTTTTATATCCACCTCGTCCCCCACTCTCACTCTTTTCACGCTCCGCACAATTTTTCCGCCGAGACTCACAAGACTGTATCCCAGTTTCAATTGCCGCTCGGGATTGTTGAGGTTGATTTGTTTTTCGGCATTTTTTATTTTCTCCTTGATGCCTTCTACTTGGCGCGAGAAACTGGAAGACACGTTTTTCGAAAAACTGCTTATTTTTTCACGGCTATAAAGTATGGCCTGCCCGATTTTTTCCGCCTCTCTGTGAATCTTTGTCTTCGCCTGTTTAAACCGCTCAAACACTTCCGAAAGATAGCCTAGTAAATTTCTCTCCGCTTCATCCACTTTGCCCGCCGCTTCGTCCCAAGATTTTGTGATTTCTACCGCTGCTCCGGTTGGAGTAGAGACCATTTTATCCGCTGCGAGCGCCGCAAGGGAAATATCTTTCTCGTGTCCGATCCCGGCCAGTATCGGAATTTTTGAATTTGCAACTTCACGAACCAATGACTCTGTGTTAAAAGCCTGCAAACTTTCGAAGCTTCCTCCCCCACGGACTAAGACTATCGCATCCAAACTCGGTATATTTTTATTAAACCATTTTAACGCTTTCGTCAGATCAAAAACTGCCTGTTTTCCCTCCACCCGTGAATCAAAGAATTTTATTTGAAAGCCATAGCTTCCCAAATTCGAGGTGAAATCTCCAATGGCCGCTCCCTGGTGAGATGTAATCAGTCCAATCTTATGAGAAAAATCGGGAATCTTTTTTTTTCTTTCAGGCGCGAACAATCCTTCCGCCTCCAACTTTCTTTTGAGATCATCATAGGCTTTTTTGAGCGCCCCTTCGCCGACAACTTCAATGAGCTTCGTTTGAAACGACATCCGCCCGCTTGGCCTGTATACGTTCGGATAGCCCCAAATGATCACTTCCATGCCTTCTTCAAGTTCCACACCGCTCACTGAATAATCGTTTCCCCAGATGAAACAATTCAAAAGGCTTTCGCCTGATTTGTCTTTGATGCCAAAGAAAACATAATTCCCCCGATTCTCCACGCTCGAAACCTCGCCTTTGATCTTCGCTTCGGCTTCCAGTAGTTTTATATTCAAAAAATCGAGATATTCGCCAACTTCATATATTTTGTCTTCTATAAGGTTCGACCTTGAGGAATTCTGAGAGCTCTGCTCGAAGAAGGGAAAGGTCGAACCTTGATCGTTTAGTTCCCCTGCCACCAGCGCCAAAATTTCTTTTCCATACCTTGCCAATTTTTTTTCTTTGATGCCTTTCACTTCCAAGAGCTCTTCGGCGCTTTGCGGCTGCCGCCGCGCGATTTCTCCCAAAACCGAATATGGCAAAACGCGATAGGCTTCGACATTGTCCCGCCGCGCCCTTTCGCTTTGCCATTTTTTCAATTTTTCGAGAAGAGCTTTATTCATAATCCGCTTTAGTATTGTAGCTAATCCAAGCCTCCAGCGCAAAAGCGAGATCTGATCTCATCTTCAATTTTGTGTCCGTTGCAATGTTTCAATATCCCCAGATACGAATGCAAACTTTGATTGAGTAAACTATCGGAAATAAATTCTTCTCTCAATAAAAAATGTTTTTCCGAAATATTTCTTAACATTTTTCTTTTTGTTTTCGTCCGCAAAATCCGGTGATCAAGAAAATTCACCATACCCAGAAAATCCATGCCGGAAGACAGCGTTTTTATGAAAACCTTATCGGGATGCAGCTTCAACCGTAATTTTTTCCAAAGAAAATTTCTTACCAACGGGATTTGCCGCTCAAGCCAAGATTTATTTTCAGAAAGTATAACAAAATCGTCGCAATAGCGAATGTAATATCTGGCTTTCAGTTTGTGCTTCACAAACTGGTCAAGTTCATTCAGATAAATATTTACAAAAAGCTGCGAAGTGAGATTCCCAAGCGGCAGGCCAACTCCAAACCGATCTGAATAAAAACTTCCTATCACATTTTCAAGAAGCCGGATGATATTTTTGTCCGGAACATACTCCCGCAAAATACCAAGCAAGATTTCATGATCTATATTCGCGAAAAACTTTCTGATGTCGCACTTCAAAACCCAGCAAGTTCGCGTGTTGTTCTGGCTGACTTTCCATGCGAACTTGCGAAATTTGTTAATCGCTCTGTGCGTGCCTTTTCTAATTTGGCAGGAATACGAATCGGCGATAAATATTTTTTCAAAAAAAGGATAAAGAATCCGGTAAACGGCGTGATGTAAAAGTCTGTCGCAAACCGAAGCTTTGTGAATATCTCTCGGCTTAGGGTCATTGATCTTGAAAGCTTGATAACCGCCGTGCTTCCAAGTATGATTGAGAAGGTCGCGGTGGAGCGAGAAAATATTATCCATCACTCGCAAAGAAAATTCCTGCACGTCTTTCCGACTTCGCTTCCCGCGCTCAAATTCCTGCCACGCTAGCAAAAGATTTTCAACCGAAATTATATCCTCAAATTTTTTTAATGACAGGCTTTTCAAAAATTCCCCCCCCCCCGACGCTTCCGGTCGTTATTCAAAAAGAAAAAGAAGCTTATCAATTTTGGCTGGCATTGCATCGCAATTTTCCGAAAATCGAACGATTCAGCATCGGACAGAAAATTGAACAATCATATCTGGCGGTTCTTGAGTTGACTTTCACCGCCGCATATCTTCCGCCCGATCAAAAAATAATTCTGCTCGGAAAAACAATATCACAGCTTGATATTCTCAAATTTTTTGCGCAACTTGCCTGGGAAAGCAAACTGATTCCGACCGATAAATTCACTGAACTTTCAACAAGACTTGAAGAAATCGGGCGAATGCTCGGAGGATGGCGAAAGGGGCTTCAGAGCAAAACTCTCCCGCAAAACAGCGGGAGAGGAAATCAGTGAGTTGCGGGAGAAGACCTGGTTGCCCTCGTTCCACCTGAACGGAAACTCAACAGAGTTCGCATTCACGTTCCAACCGCCACCGTTCCAGTTCACGTAGACCGCGCGAAGCACACCAGCTCGTTCTCGAGCAGAAAACCATCCACGCCACCGCCCTTCGAATTCTCTCGGGGCTGTATCTTATTCGGGACATCGAAGTCCTCCAGTTTTCTGCACCAATTCACATTTTTTTAAAAGAATATTTTCCGCACTCTCGCGCAAGACGTGTCCGGCGCGACTCTCGCGAAAAAATTCCTGAAGCCATGACGCAAAAGCCGTAGCCGTTGCGTAACACATAGTCTCAAGAAAATTATATCAAAAAAAATCGCAAAGAAAAAACCCTCCACAATTTCCGAAGAAATCGAGAAGGGTCAAAGTTCCAAAGAATCAAAGAGTTAAAATTCAAAGATTCGAAGGAAAAAAGATCAGGAATTGCGGGAGAAGACCTGGCTGCCCACGTCCCACCTGAACGGAAACTCAACAGAGCCCGCATCCACGCCCCAACCGCCACCGCTCCAGAACACGCAGACCGCGCGAAGCACACCAGCGGTGTTAGGAATATAAAAAATATTCCAACGTCCGTCATTCAGCATGGTGCCGTCTTCGCCGTTTGGCTGCTGTTCCATCAGCCAATAAATCTGGGCAAGCGTGGACGCGACTTTTTTTTCACCGCCGAGTTCAGCGAATATCGAGCCGTCTACCGATGGTTTCAGAAGCTCGTGGCAGCGAAGGCTGTTTTTCCCGGCCGGTTTTTCGATCTTGTCCAAGAATTCCTGGCGGAAATTATCTCCCAGATAGGAGATTTTCGCCCGGGCACCTTCCTTGATGTTAGCCACGAAGTGATCGCGGGCGATGAATTTCTTGGTTGAGGGGATGGCAATAATCCGGATGAATTTGAGCAGAGAATCTGGCTTGGGAGTTAGAGCCATAAGCCCCAGAATCTGCCTGAATTCGTCGCGGTCTACTCTCGCAATGTTGCCATCGCGAAGATCCGCAAGAAAACCTGACTCAATAATCGCCTGCATCCGTTCCGCAGACGTGTTCTCAAAAACAGATAATAATTTCTTTCCTTGCTTAAGGGTTGCGCTCATGCAAGTCCTCCTTGGCGGTCGTCAAATGACGGCGCGTTTTTTGATATACCGCGTCATTGCGGTTTTCGGAAAACTTTTCGCAAAACTCGCCAAAAACCGCAATGATTTGCCGTAAAATGCACAATTTCAAGGTACTATATCCAATGTTATAGCATATACCCAAAACAGGCCTCTGTCAAATCAAAAGTGATTATTTTGCTTTGTATAAAGCTTTATTTACAGTATATCAACAATTTTGTTGAAAAAATATCGTGTTATCTTTTGACAGAGACACATTTTATGGTAAGCTGAAAGCATGAACAAGGAAGAAGTCAAGAAAATTATTCGGGAAACCGTCGAGCATGACAGCCTCAAGGATGAGATCAAAAAAGTTGCTCTTTTTGGATCATATCTGCATGGAACTGCCAAGATCGACAGCGATATCGACATTCTGATTGAGTTCAAGCCGAAAGCAAGCGTGGGCTTCTTCAAACTGGCCGGGATTTATCGCCATTTCAAAGAACATCTTGGGAGAGAAGTGGACCTTGTAACTCCGGGATCTTTGAGCAAGTATTTTCGCGACGAAGTAATGCATAACGCTGAAACCGTGTATGAAGGATAGGGTTTATCTCAAACATATCCGGGACTCCGTCAAAACCATCGAAAAATATTTGAATGGCTTTGACTATGATTCTTTCTCCCGGGATGAAAAAACTGTCGATGCCGTGGTGCGCCAACTCGCGATTATCGGAGAAGCGGCGAACAATCTTGAGCCGAAACTCCGTTCAAAATATCCGGACATCCCTTGGAGAAATATGATCGACATGAGGAACTTTATCATTCACGAATATTTCGGCGTGAATCCGGAAACGGTCTGGAGCACTTGCAAGGATGACCTTTCTGACCTTGAAAAAGCGGTTGAAAAGATTCTTGCTTCATGAATTTATCATAAATCGATATTCCGCAATCGCGTTCCGGCGCGATTTTTTTTATTCCTCAAGACTAGGATTTCTGTGAACAATGTCGGGCTTAGCTCAATCATTCCATTTCCGTTGTGGCCGGCGGTTTATTGGTTTCGTCGAAAAAGACGCGGACAATTTTCGGATGGCGCGTAACGACGGTTGAAATTTCACGCCGGATGTTCGCCGGAAATTGAACGCCTTCCGCCGTCATGAAATCCAAAGTTTTCACGCCCCGGACAATTACCGAATAGGCATAGACCCGCCCGTCGCCTTTGATGCCAACCGTCCTTTGGCAATCGAGAGCTACGATCAATTGCGACACACCTTTATAAGCTCCATGTTTTTTCAAAATATCCGTCACTTCGCCGTCCGCCCAGCGCGCAATGTTGAGCTTATCTTTTCGGGGCGGCTCGCCGATGATGCGGATGAAAAGCCCCGGACCGGGAAAGGGCTGACGCTCTGATATCGAGCTCGGCAGTTTCAGTGACCGCGCCAGCTCGCGCACTTCATATTTGAACAAATTACGGAAAGGATGCAGTTCTTTCTCTTTGAGATTGAGCCCCACATTGTGATGCGATTTGATGAGATCGGCTTTTCCCGCCGATCCCGATTCAATGAGATCAGTCGCCAGGCTCCCCTGCACAATAAAATCGGCTTGGAATTTTTTGGCTTCCTCTTCGAGAATGCGCCCGTATATTTTTTTGAAGCGCTTTCTTTTTTTTTCCGAATGCGTCTCGCGTCCGATTGATTTCTGAAAACGCGCGCTTGCTTTCACAATTTTCAAATTCACCCCGGCCGCCCGCGCGTTGAATTTTATTTCTTCAAGCTCATTCCTCCGAAGTCCTCCCGTATCGATGCAAACCGCCAGCAGATTTTTTCTAAATACCGGAGCCAGAACCGCCGAAAGTGTTGTTGAATCCACCCCTCCGCTAAATCCAATTATTGCTTTTTTGTCTCCAGCAACTTTTGATGTCTCATTTCTGATATCGTCAACTATGTCCGCCGGTTGCCAATCTTTTTCGCATTTTGCAATTTTTTCCAAAAAATTGAGGAGTATTTTTTTGCCTTCTTTGGTGTGCGTCACTTCCGGATGAAATTGAACACCCCATATTTTTTTGGACGGACTCGACATCGCTTCTATAACTTTTTCATCAACCGATCGCGCAATTATTCTGAATCCCACCGGAACCTTTTCCACACTGTCCCCATGACTTGCCCAGACTATACTTTTGGATTTTATACCGCGGAAAAGCAAATCTTTTGTGTCGAACTTCGCCACTGCTTCCCCGTATTCTTTTCTCTCGTGATGGGGAGCGACCAGCCCGCCGGTTTTGTGCGAAATCCATTGCATTCCGTAGCATATCCCTAAAATTGGAATATCGATTTTCAAAATATATTTTGGCGGCTGAGGAGAATTTTCTTCGTAAACACTCGCGCTTCCGCCGGAAAGAATGACGGCTTGGGGCTTGTTTGCTTTCAGCCACCCCTCGGCTTTTCCGGGCGACAAAACAGCGCTTCGGAACCCAAGCTCGCGAAGCGTCCGTCCGATGACCAGCGTGTATTGCGACCCCATATCAACGACAAGAATTTGGATTGGTTTCATAAAAAATACTTATGATTTTTTCATCACAATAATGGAATTATGATAAAAAGGCAAATTAAACAAAAATTTAAAACCGCGTCCGCCAGTCAAACCATAAAAAACTTTATAAAACTTTTCAACCTGGAATCCGTTATCGCTCGCAATTTGCCGCAATTCTTTGCCCGTATACTCTTTTATATGCCAATATTCCGGATATTTTTCCTTATTTCTTTCATCCAGGCAATATGGAAATTTTCGTTTTCCTATTGCAATAAGAATGGCCCCTAAAATTCTGAGCTTATTTGGTGTCGATAATATGCATATCCCGCCGGGCCGCAATAAACTATGTATTTCCGATAGAAGCCTCTCCGGCTTCTCCATATGCTCTAGAACATCAAAGCAGAAAATAATATCAAAAGACTTTTGGCTAAACCCGCTGTTGAAAAAGTTTCTGTTCAAAAAAGTGAAATCCTTATAATTTTTTGAATGATAATTTATATAATCAATGCCTATAATTTCACGCTGACTGTTTTTGAAAATAAGTGTCCTATCTCCATATCCGCACCCCACATCCAAAAACTTATTATAGCCGGAATATTTTTTGCTTATTGTGCACAAAACACTTTCGACAGCTTTATCATGCTTATATATGATGCTCATGCAGTTAGTTTTGGAAAGTCTCTTTATTTTCCGCGAGGACATAAAAGCTCGGCCGCAAGAAATACAGAATCTTGCCAAAAAAAATTATTGGATACAGTACAAACCAGTGCTGTGCTATTGGACCCAGCTGATTCTTGGTCGTGGTAGTATTCATCAATGGATATTCAATCTTCAAAACTCTGAAATTATGCGAAACCAGTTTTCTCTTGAGTCTTCCAGCAGTTGTGAGATTCACGTGGCCTTTCGCCACTTCCGCATATCCCTTGTTCAACTTTTGATAAGTGTTTTTTTTGAAACAAACGGCCAAAAAATCCAGTATGGGCCGGATGAATTTCAAATAATTATTGTTATCCGTATGGATAATAATCTGAATTCCATTTTTACCGCCCCATTTTTTTATTTCACCCAAAACAAGCTTCAGCTCGTGATCATACAGATGCTCGACCACATCAATCAGAAAAACTGCTTTGATATTTTTGAAGTTGGGCGGATTATTGATATTGAAATATACAAAGCGTACTTTTTCTCTAATCGAAGAATATTCAATCCGAGCTTCAAGCAACTTCAGATTTTTCTCGCATAAAAAAAGAGCGTCCTGCGAATAATCTACTCCGGTTACATCGCATTTGTACTTCAGGAATAAATAAAAGGATAGGTGACCAATCCCGCATCCGAAATCAACAATCTTATCCTGTTCTTCAGGCTGCAGCATGGAACCGGCTTTTTGATAGATATGGCCAAAGTCGCCCAATCTTTCCAAATTCCGATAGTCAATATTTTGATATCGTCCGGCATAATATTTGTCATCGTATACGGAAGCATCAACTCGCTGTTTTATCATATTCATTCTATATAGCCTAACATTATTTTCTTTTTTGGATTATTTCGCCGTAAAAATGAACCAATTTTTCTATCTGATTGTCCCAAGACAACTCATTTTTAGCCGATATAACTTTTTTTTTCATCTCCACTTGCCGATTTTTGTCGTGTATAAATTCAACGGCCTTATGTGCTAAAATTGATAAATCTTTTTCTATGATGGCACAATTGCATTTTTTCAGCGTATTTCCAGTTTCAGAATTGACGTCGTTTATTATTATAGCAGATTCTCCATTCAGATAACTCCCGATTCTTATGGGAAAACAGGCAATCTCATCTTTCGTTTCTCCCTGCAGAAAAATAACGGCTTCGCAAACACCCAGATAATAGCCCAAATCATTTTGGCTAATGTATCCGACATTGATTATATTTTTCAGGCATTTAAAATTGCGTTCTTTCGCCAGGCTTTGTTCCCCAATTATTTTCAGGGGATCCAGATTGAATAAGAGATAAACTTCGGGATCCAGATTGAATATCCTTTCAAAAGTATCGAAAAGCAGGCGCGCCCTATCGTTTGCAAAACTATTTCCGAAAGTTAATAAATATTTTTTATTTTCATCCAAACCTAGCTTGCTTATTCCCTCTTCTCTTGTGTGCACAGTGAATTGGCTGGCATTCACTCCATTTATCAGCTTGAGGATTTTTTTCGCACCCCATTTTTTTGCTTTATCCTCCAAAAAATCGCTGACAACAACGATATTTGCAAAATATTTGGGCGACTTTTTTTCGCAAAAAGTTATATATTTTTTTACGATTGTGTCTCTTTTGAAAAGCGGACTGCCTATCCAATAATCATCCCAATCAATCACTATTTTTTTCCCAAGGAGTTTCAGGAAAAAAGCCGATACATTTGATTCGAGCTGCGTTGGAACACACGCGTGGATAATGTCATATTTTTTGCAGAGACCCAATATAATTGCCAGGAAAGCTCTCACTAACCGGCCGTTAAGATAAGGATGGATACTGAATCTTGGCAGTTCGTACTGGCAAAAGTTTTCATTTATTCTTGTTTTTTTTATGGAGAAGTTAAATTTTTTGTTGCTTGAAACAAGCAAATCCGCTGAAATGTGTTTTTTGCTTAAACTGAGGCAAATATTGTAAGACCGGAAATAACCTCCGTAGCCGACAAAACATGGTTCAATGACAAGCACTTTCATAATGATTTTTTACAAACATAAACGAATTGAAACGCAGTCAGGGTGGTCAACATCCCAAACCGATGCCCAAATCCGGTTGGAACTATGCCCACTACTCCATACCCGCATTTTTCGATCATTTCAATAGCGCTCTTTTTGGTGAAAAAACGCAAATGATCTTCGCTTAGAATTCCCGGCTTATAGTCAAAATTTCCAAAAAGCAAACCGACTCTGATTTCTAATCGCGCAACGTTAGGCAAAGATATAATCGCTCTTCCATCGCCCTTCAGATATCTTTTCATGTCCCGTAATATTTGATCCGGTCTTGGCAGATGCTCCAAAATATCGGAATAAATTATATAGTCATATTTTTCTTCCTCGATTTCTATTTTATCACGAGACAAATCCCGCTGAAAAACTTTTCGATAGGCTTCCGAAGCTTTTTTCAGGGCCTCTTTGTTGATATCAATACCATCAACAATTGCCGCTTTTTTTTTGATAATCTCTTTGCCTATCATCCCTGTGTTGCAGCCCACGTCTAAAATATAAGCTTTTTCTTTCTTTATCAGATTGGGAATAATATTGTGCGGACTGTGAGGAGATTTGTCCAGATTCAGCAAAGGATCTTTTTCAAACATATTTTTAGGCAGCCTTAGGAAGGGCCCGTTGCTTTATTTTTCTAAAGGAAAATTCATAGGCAGCGAATATCGCTCCGGTATAAATCAAGTCGCCAGCCAAACTGTTCTTGAAAAAAGGCAGCGCCAAAATGAAACACTGGTTCAAACCGGCCAGCGTATGCGGGTACCACTGATAGAACAACCATACTGCAAAATTAGAAACAACAAAAAAAAGCAAAGAAGATATCAAAGCCGCGAAAATCACTCGATTCCATGTTATTTTTTTTCGCAGATACCAGCCAATATAGAATGATATTGCAATGCCGGCATAAACCGCTGCCATCAGTTTCCAGTCGTAAAAACCGATGAAAAAGTCGCTGACCAGCATTCCTCCCAGCGGAAAGACCAGCCCCCAGTTTTTTCGCAAATAGCATCCAGCAAATATCGACATAGCAGTGATGGGCGTGAAATTGTAGGGATGTTTCAGGAGCCTTGATGCGGCCAGCAAGAGAACGACAGCGCTAACAGCGATAATTTTTTTAGTTCCACTTTTCATGTAATTATAAAAATGATTAATGATTTCAAGTTACCCCCGTATTATTTTTCTTCTATAAATAGTATTTATAATTTTGAATTCCGGAGAAAGAAAAAATATTTTGTGCTTGAAGCGAAAATCGGCATCTTTTGCCAAAAATTTGAAAACTAATTTTGATAATATATTCGTCCCAATGCTTGGATCCAGTTCGCTGAATTGCGCTGCCCAGGAAATGCTGTTTACAAAGCTTTGATAGCTCCGAGACAGCCAGGGAGCTTTGAACGAATGGTATTCATAAGACTTCCAGTCTCTGACTCCTTCGGGTTTTTTATATCCGAGTTTTTCGCAGGTTTCCAGCATTTCTGTTCCGGGAAGCGGCGTAAAAACAAAAAAGCGCACGCTTGATTTTGGAGATATTTTCTTTATTTTGTTCCTGAGCCCTAAACTTTTGAAAACGTCCAATACCTTTTCATTGGGAAAACCGTTGATAAAAGTGAAGTCTCCCAAAATTCCAAATTGGGTAATTTTTCGAAGTGCCAGCAAAACATCATCTGTTTTCATTTGTTTGTTCACCATGTTCAAAATCATTTGAGATCCCGATTCGACTCCAAAAAAAATTCTTTCCAGGCCTGTTTCTTTCAATTTTTTTATCAAGTCATCTTCAGCATTTGCAAAGAAGCGGCATCGCCCATAGGCTGTCCATTGAAAGTTGAAGCCCCTTTTCTTATATCCTTCGACAAATTTCCTTATCCTTCCGGATTCAATAAAAAAATTGTCGTCAAAAAAATTTATTTTTTCCAGATTATAGGTGGATATCAAAAATTCAAGGTCAGAAAAAACCCTGTCCAAAGAAAGCTGGTAAAACTTCATTCCGTGATTTCGATTGAAGCTTGACGAGCAGCAAAATTTGCAGGAAAACGGGCATCCCCGGCTGGTTATATACGTGGCTTCAGAAGCATTTTTGAACACATGGCCGTACAGGCCATAATCAAAACTTGGAAATCCGTTTATATTTGAAGACTCTCTTGTCTCATTGTGGGATATTTCTCCATTTTTTTTATAAGACAATCCCTTTACGGATTCCAGCAGATTTTCATCCGGTTTTTCAAAATTTTTTAACAGTTCTAATAAGGTAATTTCTCCCTGTCCTCGAATAACATAATCGATATAATCGCTTTGGAGGCATTGGTCCGCTTCCAGGGTCGGATGGTAGCCTCCCCAAATCAAAGGAAGCTCCGGAGAAAAAGATCTTATCCGCGAGGCTATCTTGAAGGCATCTCTTGTTCCGCCTGTATACAATGAAAAGCCTACCGCCAGGCAGTCCTTCAAGGTATTTTTCAGTTCCGTGTCGGAGCAATTGTTCAGCAGCAATTCTGCTTGATATCCCTTTTGCTTGAGATAGGCGCTCAATGCCATCAAAGAAAAAGACGGAGAATTATCCGAGTTGGCATAGGCTGTTTGCATCGCATTATACAAGAGAACTTTTTTTTTCATTTTATCTCTTTTCTCCCTTAATAATTATATAAAATGATAATTTTCCTGGAACATGTTTTATTATTTTCTTGCCAAAATATTCCAGAATTTTCAAATGAAAATGGGGAATCACTTGATACGGGATGATTTCAGGATTTCGAAATCCCGCCTCTTTGAGAACCGACTTTAGCTTCCTCGGGATCATATCGAATGTGCCCTTTTCAACTTCCCGGTCATAATCAATTCCGAACAAGCTATAAAAAAATTTCGCCATGGGCCAAATGAAAGCATATAATCCCCCTGCATTTGGTTCTGGGCCACAAGCGAAAATCCCACCATGATTCAATTTATTATGTGCTAATTCAAATAATTTTTTCCAATCTTTTTTTTGAATATGATGAATTATTCCTGAGCCGATTATGGCATCGTATTTTCCATCCGTACTTTCCATAAATTCAAGGATGTCGGCGCACTTCGAATCTAGTTTCCCTTGTTCGATTTCATGAGCAAATATTTTTTTCATGCTTTCGATGGCAATTTCTGAAATATCAATGGCTGTGAGGTGGATAGGTCTTTTCAAAATAAAATAAGTGAGAAAGCCGTTGCCGCATCCGATTTCCAGCACTTTTTTTGAATCAGGCCGAATCACCGAGCTGATGAAATTATCCAAATAATATTTTTTGCCCGCGTCGAAACAAGCATCGCTCCGGCTGCTTTCTTTGGAAAAATGTTTGTTATAAAAATTTTTCTGAATTATCTTATTTTCAATCATTATCCTAGCTGCTATAAAGATATTATTTCTAGCTCTTTCGCTGCTACACTATCCCAGGAATATTTTTTTATAAATTCCTTGCCGTCCATACCTGCTTTCTCTCGCAGAGTATCATGTTTCAGGAGCTCAACCACTTTTTTAGAAAATAATCGAATATCGTTTTCTTTTATCTGTACTGTATAATTTTCAAATATCTCTTTGAATACAGGCAAATCCCAACTCACAACTGGCAAACCACAAGCCATGGCTTCAGCGATAGCAATCCCCCACCCTTCTTCGTGCGAGGGAAACAAAAAAACTTTTCCGGATTTTAGAATTGGATACGCTTTCTTATCTCCCAAAAAACCGAGCAAAACCACTTTTTTTTCAAGGCCAAAACTGTTTATCTTCTTTTTCAGAAAACTTTTTGCTTCGCTGCTTCCCCCGCCGATGATCCCAAGTTTAGCTTCGGGAACTTCTTGGCAAACACCATCCCATATTTCGATAAGATCAACAATTCCCTTGCTATGGCTCAATCTCCCTAAAAAAATGCCGTCATAAGCCGATTCCGTTTTACCTGTATTTTCAAAATAACCAGCATCTATTCCGTTAGAAGAAACAAATATCTTGTTTTCGGGAAACCCCATTATCATCAGATCCTTTTTGACAACGCTGTTCAAAATAATAATTTTATCGGCTTTTTTCCTGATCATCCAAAAGGATAATCTTTGCAAATAAAAGCCAAAAAAACTCTCTATTTTTTTTCCGGGCCTTCTTTTCCAATCCGGATAAATATGATGGATCACCTGAATCCATTCAATCTTTTTTTTCTTGATTTTGAAAAAGAATGCTGGAATTACCTCCCAAAATAGGTCGGAAGATGCATATACAATTACTTTCTCATTTTTACTTTCTAGAAAATCGAGATTCAAAACAAAAAATGATTTTATTAGTATCAACGTGGATTTGATGCAAAGCCCCAGCAGGCTCTTGAACTTCAAGCTTGATTTCACAAATTTGAATTCGACAGAAACGCCATTTTCATTCAAATAATCCGCATAGATCCTTTCAGAAGAAACAAGGACAATATTGAATCCGTACTGATTATGAAATCTTTTCAGAATCTCCGCCAATCTCGATATCCCGCCAGTTTTTCCTTTGTGTCTGGCCGCTTTTGGCACCAAGGCCGTAACAATTATTCTTTTTATCCCATAATCCATAAAACAATAAAATCAGTGCAATTAAATACTGTCCGGATAACAGCAGGGAGTTTTTCGATTTTCTTTCTCTTCCATATTATTTCTTCTCAAAAATGCATTCATAAAATACCGTGATTTTTGTCTTATCGATTTTATCCAGGAAATAGCATGTGAATCCTATCAGAAAATTAATCGGATATAAAATCAAAAAACACGTATTCGCCAGAAATTTTTTTCTTATATAATTATGGGGAAAACCGGTGATTGTCTGAGATAGAAGAATAAAAAAACCTCCTTGGCTTTTTATGCTTATAACCTTCAGGTTATTTTCTTCAGCCATCTTTCTAAGACCGAATTTGGTGTAGCGAAAATAGTCAAATGGCTCATGATGCTCCCCCCATGTCAAAGGAGCTGCGAGATAGATTCTCCCTTTGCTTCTCAGAATACGTGAAAATTCTCCAATCGCTTTATGCGGATAAGCTAAATGCTCCAAAACAGATATACATAAGATATTATCAAATGAACCGTCTTCGACTGGTATATCGTGGGCATCAGATTTAATATCAATATGGCTAAAATCCCAATCATTTTCAGCATTAACGCAAAAATCCTGAGAAATATAGCTTATATTTTTGAAATATTTTTTATAGGGACAGGTTCCAGCCCCGATATCAATTATCTTCGATTGCTTTTTGATTTGTTCGGCGGATTTTTTGACGAACGCCTCCATTTTCACAACAGTGAAGCTGATAAATCTATTATAAAGAAAATTTTTCTTGATAATTTTTATTATTTTTGAAACCATACAAAATATTTTTTTACTGTTCTCGCGGCTCTATGGGGTATAATATTTATTAGCGCCGATTTAAACCCGAACTTTGAAAGATAATTCCGGGGGTGCACGAGCGAAAGCGCATTCCCTCTATTATCAAGAAACTCTTTTTTCAGCATTTCATTTGAATCCAGCAATTCTTTTTTTACTGCAAGAAATATATTCTGGGCATACCACCATGCTACTTTATCACTATCCCATATTTTTTTTCTTATGCAGTCTATAAATAAATATCCTCTCTCTTCAAATTTTTTTTGCCAATAATCCGGCCACTGCTCGTTTTGATGATGAGTTCCGCCCTGATGGGGAATAGCAGCCGAAAAAAGAATTGCCGGGCCAAGCTGTATCAAAGAGTCAATAAAGTTCTCGGCGCAATTTTGCGGAAGATGTTCAGCAACTTCCAGGGATACGACAAGGTCAAATTTTTCCCCAATTTCCAGCGGCTTTTCCAGATTAGCATTTTGAAAATATTCCTTGGGGACCAATAGCATTTCTTTGTCTAACCAATTTCCGTCTATTCCTAGCACTTCGTCCACGCCTTCTTCCCTGAAAACAGACAACCATGTTCCGATCCCACATCCAACGTCGACTACTTTTTTCGGTTGCAATAATTTCATAATCTGAGGAACAACCACTTTGGCCGACGAAAGCGAACCGTCCTTGTGCCCTTCAAAAAAATTTTTGCCGTATCTCATTTCTGATGCTTTTTATGATTTTAGGCGAAAATAAATTATTTGTATAATTTCCCTATATGCACTTAACTTCCAACAATCCAAAATGCATTTCAAAAAGCTTGTCTTGTTCACCTTCAGTTTTGACAGATAGTCCGTCAAAATCTTCGTTTTTTTTATTTTTTTGTTGATTTTATTCTTAATTTCCCCATTTATTCCCTTAACACTGGAAAGATCATTCAGAAAAAGAAGGCTATTTTTTTTTATCTTCAGGTGATTTTCCAGGGATATTTTTTTTCTCCCCAAAATCAACCCGCTGGCAGAAAATTGGCTCGCACCAATCATGTTTTCTGAATGTTGCCTATAAAAAACAGTCGGCTTGTTTAAGTACCCAATGGAGGAAAAAATAGAGGATACAATTGCAATCCAATAATCCTGCATAACATACTGAGAAAATGGAATGAGCTTTTGTTTCAGCTCGGCCATGAACAGGATCGTTGGCGCGGTTATGTGATTGTCGTTGATCAATTCATCGAACGAATCGTCTCTTTGGTTGCTGAAAAAGGATAAGCAGCTCTTTATGAAAGATTGTTTCATCACTTTCAGGTCTTTATCAACTACCACCAGATCCGAATACACCATTCCAAAATTTCCTTTTTTTAGCCGCTCCAGTTCTTTTTCCAGCTTATCTGGAAACCAAACATCGTCAGAGTCGCATACCGCGATATATTCGCCAGATGTGTAATTGAGCCCTTTTTCAAAATTTTTCATGAGCCCCAGGTTTCTTTCGTTTTTTTTGTATGTTATTCTTCGATTTTTGTTTTCTCCAATAAACTTTTGAATAATCTCCTCCGAGCCATCGGTCGAACAATCATCGACAATAATCAACTCCCAATTTTCGTATGTTTGAACGAGAATACTATTCAGCTGATCGATGATAAATTCTTTTCTGTTATAATAAGGCAACACTATGCTGATAAGATTTTCTTCGTCTGAATTATATTCTTTGTTTTCCATAAATGAATCCTCTCAAAGAGTAAAAGGAACTGACAAATAACAAAAAAATATTAAATAGAGAGAGAATAAATATCCTTTTATCTTTATAGTTTTTTTCAAAAATAATCTTAGTATAAAGAAATGAGTAAAGAGCAATCGAAATCAATGAAACAATGTTCAAATAAGGAACAACAAGCGCCAAAAGCATCAGCTCTCGAAAAAAAGAGCGGCCAAATGTTTCAAGATTTCGGATTCTTCCAAGCGCGAGCAACACCCCCTGCGCTTCTGAATATTGGGCCTGCTTGTGTACAATATCTTTCCAGCTAAAATTCGGATCAACTTTGTGAAGATGGATTATTCTTGCTTCGGTATCAGCAATTTTTCCCATTTTTTTCAGCTTGAAGACCATATCTCCGTCTTCGCCAGCCGTGTGGAAATGTTTATCGTCAAAGAGGCCAGCTTTCTCAAGCGCGCTTTTCCGGAAAGCATCGAATTTTCCGTCAATCCCCGAAAAGTCCTTTCCGGCAAGGCGGCCAAAAAAACTTTTTTGCCAGAAATTGTATTTGTTCCAGACCTCGAGGGGGTGCGAGACAATGTGGCTTGCAGCAACAACTTTTTTATCATGAAACGGCTCGACCAGTTTTTCCAATGAATCTTTTTCCAAAATTATATCCTGATGAAGAGTGACGATCAGATCGCCTTTCGCAGATTTTATTCCCCTATTATAACCTGCCGCGAGTCCCAGCCGTTTCTCATTTTGGATCAAATTATAATCCATCCGCCCATCCAAGAAATTCTTCAAGCGTTCAACTGATCTGTCTTTTGAACCGTCGTCAATCACAATAAGTTCATCAAATTTTTTTGACTGAACAAGCAGGCCCACGAGCGTTTTTTCAATGGTTGATTCGCCGTTATATACCGGCATTATTACTGTTATTTTCATTTTCGAGTGTTTTATCATCTTTGAGGTTTCTGACCAATCTGGCCGGACTGCCGGCAATCACGGAATAGGCTGGAAATGACTTTGTTACGACACTATTGGCGCCAACCACGGAGTGCCTGCCGAGATGCACACCTTTGAGTATGAAGGAGTGGGCGCCAATAAAACACTCGTCTTCAATAATTATTTCTTTTCCTTCGGTAATGCCGGCATCCATTGGAGAAATTTCCGGATTGAAAACATCGTGGTTATGATCGGCAATGGTAACGTTATACGAAATCAAGCATTTCTTTCCGATTGAAATATTTTTGCATGCAGAGACAACAAAATATCTGCCTATCTGCGTACCATCGCTTATATTTATTTCCGCATTTTTTGTATATCTTGAAATATCAAACCAGGCGTTTCGTCCAATAATTACGTGTTTTCCCAGGCTGATCCCTTTGAGAATCGGGCCCATGTCATATCCCGGACCTATGAAGCTGTTCTTCCCGAATTTCATTCCTTTGATCCTTGCGGGAATGGAGATGAGATAACTGATTATTTTGCTGAATATATTCATTGATTTTTTTCAAGATTCGAACTTTTTTATTTTCAAGGCCGAAACTTCTTGATTTTTTTTACACAAAACAATTCAAAGGCTCGATTGGGCAGTTGATAGGTTATTATTTGGCTTAAGGTCGCCGCCGCGAACCAAAGCATCCTCGGGCGATATTTGATAGTTGTCGTGAGATCATCTCCCATCGTATTGTCCTGAACTTCTCTCCGAAGGCATTTCAAGCCCGCTAAGCCCCGGCATTCAAAACCCATCTGCCTCATTTTTTCAGTATCCCATCCCGAGAGATGTTTCTGCATCTGATTATTGTCCAGTTCTCTCTGGAAAAGATATCCGTTGGGAGTGGAAACGATTATTTTTTTCCTGGACCATTTTTTAGCTTTTTCTAAGACTGCATAACCTTCTTTTTCAGGGAGATGTTCCAAAACCTCGATTAGGATAACCGCATCGAACCTATTTTCAGGAAAATCAACTTCTTCAATTTTTTTTTCGATATATTCCGTATGAATTTTTTTTCTTTTTGATTCTTCCAAGTATGGCTGAAATGCTTCAACGCCGACGCTGTATTTTATATTTTTGCAGTATTGAAGAGGAGAGGAGGGCCCGCATCCCAGATCAAGGGCGCTTTCGCAACCCAAGATTTCTTTTCGCAAACAATAATCCAACGTTGGAAAAATAGTTCCAAGAAATTTTGATCTATGCAGTTTGTTGACCAGCTTTTTCATCAGCATGCAATTTATATTTGAATTTTATGTGCTTCAGATTTTGTGCATTTATTCTGCTTTTATACCAGTCAACAAGCGAAATCAAGATGAGAGGCGGAGTTATAAGGCAGCCCAGACTGAAAAACCAAAATGCTGGTGAATAAATATTTTGCCGGCGATATCTGACAAGCATCCTGATTTCTCGAAGAAGGTATCCGTACCTGGCATAATTTCTGATCTGAACCAATCCGACATAATTTTTGGCAACGTAATTAATGATAAAATATCTTCTGAATTCAGAGAATTCTCTTTCCGGAAAAACATTATTGGCAAAATCGACCCAGCTTTCAATCGGAGACTTGTCGTATATCGAAGACACGCTGCGGCACTGGCTCGACCGAATGCGGACGGCCACATTATAATCCTTGAGAAATACAATCGGGTGCTTCTTGAGAATAGCAATGAAGGGGTAGACGTGGCAAGGAAAAATATCCCCGTGGAACGGAGTATCCATGAACTTTCTTCTCATAGCCAATCCGGATAGCTGGCCGGCCACGTCAATAGTGAGGACTAATCTTTCATAATTGTCAGTTATCTTCACAACCTCGTCCTTTTCCGAGCTGAGTCTTTCCGTGGCCCGCACGGGTTTTTCGATTTTTTCGTCAAACCAGAAATACGGTCTTGCTACCGCGCCAATGTCATCGGATAGCTTGAAAGCATTGCAAGTGTTTTGCAAAGCGTCATTTCCCAAAATATCATCCTGGCCCATGAGATATACGATATCCCCGGTCGCTTTTTTACTCAAACTTTCCAAGTTTCCCGGATATCCAAGATTTTTTTCGTTCTGGAAAATTTTTATCCGCGATTCTTTGAATGATTTTATCACTTCAATGGTATTATCTGTCGAAGCATCATCTTGAATGATTATTTCAAAATTCTGATAACTTTGGGAAAGAATGCTCCGCAAAGTGTCACCGATTACTTCAGCGCCGTTGTAGGTTGGGATTAATATACTAAAAAATATATCTTTCATATTCGTCGCGCCAAATATTTTATTCCTACCAAAAATCTCAAAAAATACATACCAAGAGTGAGAAACGGATGCCGGACAACCTTTTTCCATTTTCCTTTTTCAATAAATACTCCAATAAACCGGTAGTAAAATCCAAACTGTTTTCTGACATCTGAGTCTTTTTCTCCCCATTTATCAATATAAACATTTACGTTTTTTGAATAATAGCCTTTTTTCAACAGATATTTTTTCAAATCAAATTCCGATTCGTTGTGATAAAGAGGGTGTTTGATTATATAAAATTTTCCAAATTTCTTGAGTTTTTTATCAAGATCCCAATCTTCACAGGCATACATTTTTTCATCAAAACCTCCCGCTTCCAAAAATTTGTTTTTTTGAATGAAGCGGACTGCGTCAATAGCTGTTCCGTCATAAAATTTTCTTTCGAATCTTCGCACTTTGGAAAAAAATTTTTTGCCCGTTATAACCTCCGGAATATACAAGGCAATGATATTTTTCCCTTGCTTTATTTTTTTGACGCACTCTTCTATGACGTTTTCGCTCAAAGTCATGTCCGCATCAAGATGCAAGAAATATTCCCCTTTTGACATGCTTACTCCGAAATTTTTTTGAGCCGATCTCTCCGGCCCCCGATTGAAAATTTTTTCAGTATATTTCCGGGAAATTTCCTTGGTTTGGTCCTCTGAATTATTATCCACGAAAATAACCTCCAGCTTTTCTTTTGGATAAGTTTGCGCTAAAATAGATTTTAGGCAATTTTCGATGTTCCTTTCTTCGTTTTTTGTCGCTATAATGATGGATATGAGCATATTTGGCTTTGTCCTAATATTATCTTAAGCATCAAAAAAAATCCATTTATGGGACTTGACGGTTACCAAAAAAATTATATAAAAAGAAACCTCCGAAATTATACCGTTTCAAAAATTGCGTCGGATCTCGAGCTTCCTGAAAGCGAAATTTTTGACTATCTCAAGAAAAAATGGACTCTTGAAAAATACAACAAATTCCTGAAGAACCAATTTTCCCAAAATACTGATCGAAACCAAAGCCCTGTTTCTTTCAGTTTTGTGGGTTTTTTCCGCAAGAACCGGTTTATTCTGGCCTTTCTTGCATTTTTGGTTTTTGCCGTATATGCAAATTCTCTTGGAAATGGTTTTGTCTCTGACGATATCGCCGGGTTCGCTAGAAATGAAAACCTTGGCCGTTTTTTTACTATATTTTCAGGTCCCGCGCATTTTTCATTGCCGTCCTTTTTCCAACTTATCGCCTATCATATCGGAGGGCTTCATCCTCTGACATTTCGAATTATCAATATTTTTTTCCATCTTGGTTCGACACTGATCATATATTTGCTTTTGTCATTGGCTTTGGAGAAACGGGTAGCTTTTATAGCTGCTTCCCTCTTCGCCGTCCACCCTATTCTCATTGAAGCAGTAGGCTGGATTTCAGGTGCTCCCTATTCAATGTATGCCTTTTTCTTTCTTCTTTCTTTTTTATTTTATCTTTTTTCTGATAACAACCGGAAATACTTTTATTATTCAATCGCTTTTTATTTGCTCACTCTCTTCTCTTCTGGAAATGCCATAGCCCTTTTTCTGATTTTCCCTCTCTACGAAATAGCCTTTGGGAGTATTCGCTATAACTGGAAGAAGATTTTGCCTTATTTTTCAATTAGCCTCTTCATAATAATACTGCTTGCAGCTAAAATTGGATACCGGGTATCCGCCATAGAATCGCAATCTTATCAATCTGCGGACGGGATGTTCAATCCCTTTGTCCAAGTCCCCATTGCCATTTCATCCTATCTCAGGCTGATATTTTGGCCGGCAGCCCTTTCACTCTATCAGACAGAAATGGCCTTTTCCCGGGGCCAATTTCTCATCTCCCTTTTTATTTTCCTGGTTTTCCTGGGTTTGATTGTTTGGGGATATTTCAAAAACCGGAAAACTTTTTTTTGGCTGTCTTTTTTTATAATAACTCTGCTCCCCACCCTGACACCGTTCAAGATTTCTTGGATCGTCGCAGAAAGATACGTTTATCTCGGAACACTGGGACTTATTGTTGTTGTGGCAATTCTGTTTGACCGGATCATGAAATTCAGCGAGAATGCAAAAATGGTCAGCCAATTTGCCCTTGTTGTGATTATCGCATCCCTTTCCGCGCGAACAATCGTACGCAATCAAGATTGGAAAAACGAGGACACTTTATGGGTTGCCACTGCCAAAGTTGCTCCTTCCGGCCAGCAGATTCATAACAACCTGGGGGATGTGTACGCGCGGCAGGGTGATCTCAACAAAGCCGCGGAAGAGTTCCAGAAAGCAATCGGCATAAATCCGAATTACGCTGACGCCTACCACAATTTAGGCAACACTTATCAGGCAATGGGACAGCTTGAAGCGGCAGTTGAAAATTATAAAAAAGCTTTGAGTATCAACCCAAATCTTTGGCAATCCTACCAAAATATGGCCGCGATATATTTCAACGCGGAGCAGTTTGATCTCGCGCTGGAAAACATCAAAAAAGCGTTGGAAATAAATCCCAATGACGAAAATCTCAAGCAGAATGTCAAGGTTGTTGAAAACAAAGCGCAAGGTAAATAGCAATCACCGCTTCGCTTTGTGCCCTTCGCAAAAAATCCGCAGAGAACGATACTACAAATTTGAAATCGTTTTTTGAAAACCGTCGAAGCCTTCATACAGGTAACTTTGCCATCCCAATTTTTTTGACGCAGCAATGTTTTCTTCCTTGTTATCCCAGAGCATTATTTCATTTTTCCTGATGGAATACTTTTTTGCAAGGTCGTTCTGGATAAATTCAAAAAATTCTTTCTCGGGTTTTTTGTGTCCAATTTCGCACGAGATATAAAGATCGTCAAATATTTTTTCAAAACCCATATCTTTTCTGATGTAAGCGGCCCGGTATTTTTCCTGCTTTGTCCCGAGGCAGCATTTGATGCCTTTTTTCTGTAGGCGCCGAATCTCTTTCGCGATCCTCTCGTCCACGTAGTGCTCGGCTTTGAACCACCACTCGAGAAGCTCATCAATTGTTCCTTTCCATTTCCATTTCTTGATCTCGGGCACGAGCAGCTCTTTGAGATCCGCTCTTCCAGCAACAGCTTCTTGAAAAATACCTTTAAAAAAAGGCGCCATGACGTCATTTGAAACGCCGAATTCTTTTTCATATTGGACGCTGAAATATCCGGAAGAGTTTATCACCACGCCGTCAGCGTCGAAGATAATAGCTTTGACTTCCATATGAGAATGTGTATTTCAAAATAACGACATTCTCACATTCTCGAGAATGTGAGAATGTCGTTTTGTGTGGGCTTTTAGGATTACGCCCGTCTACTCCGAAATGCTTTAGCCGGCCCTTCCCGAGTTTTTATCTGCCAATCTGATATCTGTTATCCCAATGCAAAGTTCACATATCAAAGCATTTCAGGCAAGTAACCAGGTAAGTAATTAATATCTGAATTTCCCCGCCGAAATCTGCGGATAGTTGATTGCTGAATTATTTCGTGCATAAAAAACCCGATTCGATTCCGATGTTGGACTTGAATTTCACAAAAAAGAAATACGTTAAATTTATGTACGTCCATCTCTTCACAATTTTGAACCCCGTTTTTTTCAGAAGCTTCGAAAGATCTTCATGCGAAAAGAGATTGATGTGATGTTCTTTCCTATCGGCTAAGAAAAAAATTTTCTTTCTGAAATAATTGAGGTTCGGACTGTTGATATAGCATATTCCTCCCGCCTTCAATACCTTAAAAATATTTCTCAAAGCTTTTTCCGGATATTCCAAATGTTCCAGGAGATCGTTGCATAAGACAATATCAAAACTATTTTCAGGAAGCGGCAGCTCGTCCTCCGCATTCACGATGACAAATTTCGCTTCCGGCAGCCTTTTCCTCGCTTCTTCTATCGCGTATTCTGAAACGTCGACTCCAAACTTCTCGAATGAACCCGGAAATCTTTCCAGCATCAAACCAAAAGCGCATCCGACATCCAGCACTTTCCCTTTTTTATTATTTTTAATATATGACTTGAGCGGCCTGAAAAGATTGTCAAAATAAAACTTGGCAAAATTCCCATAGCCCAGCTTATAAAAGAAAGAATTTCGCCCATCGAAATAATCCTTGTTGTATATTTTTTGATAATCCATAGTCTATTTCGCTTATCCCCCGCCGAAATTCGCGGGGGTTACAATTCAGCCGCGAATTATTCTTGCCACCGCCTCCTCTATGTTTTCGTTCCAATCGTGTCCGGCGGCGACTTCGATGAGACGGATTCCATTTTCTTGGATGATTCTTGCCGCCTCTTCGTCGCAGAAGAAATTATCATTCTTTCCTCGAATAACCGTGATATTTTCTTTGGGAATATCTTTTGCGGCGGAGAGAAAATCAATCCGTGATAAATTGATAACTTTTATGAGCGCACCCGGCCAATATTTCAACGGAATAAATTTTTCTGTTGGGAGGCCTTCTTGAAAAGCGTATTTTATCCAGCGCGAGAAGAGGAAAAATATTCCTTTTCTTTTCACGAGCGGATTCACGAAAATATATTGGCTCGTTCGTTTCGCCGCGTACCGAAGGACGAAACTCGCTCCCGCGCTGTGTCCAATAAAAAAGTCGGGATATTTGAGGTCGTCCGGAAAATCATCACCCGTCCAGATATCCAAGCCCGGATAGCCGTAATTTTTCACTTTCTGAAACCCTCCAGGAAAAAGCGTAATTTTATTCTTCTTCGTTTCTGTATTCATTACTATTTCCAATCCTTGATAAACACGCCACCGCGGACTCTTTTGATGGTAACTTTCTGTTTTTCCTTCCATTTGAGATCGCGGACAATTTCAATCGGAATCGTCACTGCAATTGTCTTTTTGCCAACTTTTGTCAATTTTCTCGTTTTTCTTTCTTCTTTTTTGCTTCTTGGCATAAAATTTAATTACTTACCTAGTTACGTAATTCTTCCCCTATCTTATTCTAAACCGCCGCTTGTTTCAACAATTCTTTTCCAAAGCTCGGCTTTTTTCCTTCCAAGAGCTAAGCTCTTGGAATTCCCCAAAGCCAAGCTTTGCTTTTTCAAGAAAAATCGGTGAGGTGCCCCAGCACTTTTTTGCCGGCGCGAGATATGTGTTTTATATCCTGCCAGTTCTTTATGCCGGTTATTTTTTTTGCCAAAAATTTCGGCGTGACGAATGATCGGTATAATTTGCCGATCATTTTTTTGAGTTCATCAGGCGACATCTCCGTTTTCATCACCGGCTCGCGCTGGTCGAAACGTGCGTAATCTTCCGTCAAAAGCAAATTATTTTCCCGGCAGTATTTATAGAGCGGCGTGCCGGGATACGGGATCACGAGCGTCGCCTGCAAAGAATCAACATATCCTTTCTTGAATAATTTTTTCACAAAACACAAAGTATTTTCGACATCTTCTTTCTTTTCCCAGGGATAGCCGGCCATCACGGTGATGTGCGGCTCAAGGCCAGCCGCTTTGCACATTTTGAGAGCCGGCTCTATTTCTTCGACTTTCAAATTTTTATTAATTTTATCCAAAGTATTTTGATTCGCCGATTCAAGCCCAAACAGTATCATCCGGAAGCCCGCTTTTTTCATCAATTTATAAATTTTGAAATCCCTGATAGCATTCAGCCTCATATTGCAGCTGATTTTCACTTTCTCGCTGTATCCCTTCTCGATCATCCCTTCGCAAAAATCTTCGAGCCATTTTCCGATTGGAAGCGTACCGGAATCTTCCATTATTTCTTTCACGCCCAAATTAACAAGCTCGCCGATTTCGTCAAGCGCTTTTTGAGCCGAACGAGTCCGGCATTTTTCACCCGGAAACATCGTTGTCCAGGAACAAAAACTGCATTTTCCCCACCAGCAGTCCCGGGCGTTCATGACATACGACCCGGGAGTATATTTGAAATTCCCATTTTTATTGGCGTAAAGTTCCCACTTCGTGAGCCGGCGGTCAATTTGAGGAAGATCGTCCAGAGCATGTTTTGAAGGATCGTATTTTCCGGAATTTTCCACGCTTTTTCCGTCGCGATAATATACTCCCCCTTCCAGCTCGGCTGTCCCCGCCAATTTGTTCGCGATGCTCAAAAGCATAAAGTCATAATCTCCTCCCGCAAGAACATAATCAACTTTGGAATTTAGAAGAGATTCTTCTGGAAGAGCCGTGGCATGATCACCCATCAGAATGAATTTTGAATTTTGAATTTTGAATTTTGAATTTTTGATGCCATTAATTATTTCCCAGTGCCTTTTTATCACTGGCGTCTTGGTTTCGAATGCGATAATATCCGGATTCTCTTTTTCCAACCTTTTCAGCCATTCATGATAGCTTAGTTCTTCGGCAATCGCGTCGTCCCAAAAAACCTCATAACCGTTTTCTTTCAATAAAGTTGCGGCCGAGGCTGGAATCATCGGATAGATATAGGTCGGGTCGGAAAACCACTGAAATTGGCGATTTTGGGAAAGGAGAGGCACGCCCTTGGGAGATTCCAGAGGTGGATATGATATTGATATTTTGAGCTTTTTCATAGATTTTTTCTCTACGAACTACGAATTAATTGCGAATATCCGAAAATTTTCGTAGTTCGGATTTTCGTAGAGCGAAGCGTTTTTGTAGTTCGCAGAGACTACCTTAGTTTGCTCTTTAACTCAATTGTAAAAACAAACCCCTGAATGAATCTTATGCCGTAAAAAATATGCGTGAGAAAAATATAGTATGACGCGGCCAGAGTGACCAGAATATTCCGTTCATGCTTATAGATATCATAGAACGCGTTGAGCAATGCCACGAAATAAACTATCCAGCCAAGGACATAAATCTGAAAAAATATTTTTGAAAAATAAGAAAGAATTCCTCCGAAGACAATAAACAGCAAGAAAAAGCTTGGCATAAAATATTTCCAGTTTCGGGATGTTTTTGGATATTTTTTGGCGAAAAATCCCCGGTGCAGCCCATAACCGCTGATTTGCTTTATATGCTTGACGATCCCTTCCCGTCTATGGTGATAAACGATAAGGTCCGGGTCATACAAAATGCGGGTATTTTTTCTCATGAGAAGATCAAGACCCAGCCTTGTATCATCACCCGGCCAATAATCTCCCGCAAATCCGCCCAAGTCGGAAAACTCTTTCTTTCGGATGGAAAGATTCACGCTGGGCCAATCAGCCACGAATATTTTTTTTCCCATAGGCCGATATCTTTCCGGAAATCCCCCCGAGAGAGAGCTCAGAAAAGTCGCACCGCTTACTCTTTGCCAAAATTTGCTCTCTTTCGGAGTAACGGCCGGTCCTCCAACTGCGACGATATTCTTATCTTCGAAATCTGCTTCCAAGATTTTCAAAAAATCATCCTTGGGATAAGCATCATCATCAATAAAAATAAGTATTTCGCCTCGCGCGTCGCGGATAGCAAAATTTCTTTTCATTGCAGGGCCTCCGGATCCAGTCGGGATCTGCCTTGCTTTTTCCCAGGTTTCTTCCGTAGCTTTATCGGGATAGATTATAATTTCAAAATCACCTCTTTCAAACAAGAGAATTCTCGAGACATTATCCCGAACATAATCGTTGATTTCTTTTACCGGGATGATGAAGCTGTATTTCGTCATATCTTTTCCGCGTTTAGCTTCCGTTTTTCACTGGATAAGTTCAATATGGCCACAGACAGGTAGCCAAGCAAAAATGAAACTGAAAGGGCAATGACTATTTCCTTAAGGCTCGCATGATATTTCGCCACGCCCGCAACCATCAAAAGCACTGTCCCCGCCAAAAAATATACTACGTAGAAATTGTGCTTAGCAAAGGAAAGATTCGCTTCAAATGTCAGAATCGAAAGAAAATATGACATCACTCCAAATATCCAAAGTATTTGGGTGTTAACGGCATATTTATTTCCGAAAAAAAGCTTGATGGCAAAACTTGGCATTATGTAATAAACCAGAATAATCCCAGCGGCGACGGTTGCCATCAGACCATAAGAATACAAAAGATATTTTTTGTCCGGCCTTTTTCCAGAGTGACCGTCAGCACAAGCTCCCGGAAGCATAACTCCGATGACGGCGAGATTGAGCCAGAGGATGATTTTGCCGAGAAGAGCAAAAGCGCCGTAATATCCGGCGAGCTCGGGTGAAGAAAAATATTTTACGAGAATCATGTCGAGATTGGAGACCAAGACAAGCGCGAGAGAATAAATGAAAATAGCTATGGCAGATTTCCGGATATTTATTTCGGAAAAATATTTCTCTTTCCACCCTCCCTTGATTTCCTGCGCATTCTGAATGGCGATTTTTTTTCTACTCCAGTATTTCGCCAGATACCAGCCCGCGAAAGACGGGATTAGCAGTGAAAGGGACACGATTGACGTCTTATGAGAGAAGAAGGTTAATATTACACCTGACAATAACTTCACAAAGACAATAGAAACTCCGATGACGCTCATTATGAAAAATTCTTTCCAGCCGCGCAATATTTCGGAATAAATGACAGTTATTGTCGAAATGAATGTCGCCAGACTTATCACCACAAATCCGACCGGACTTGAAAAATGGAGTGCGGAAGAAAATATCGAACTGAAAACCAGAAGCGAAATAAAAAACACCATCGCGTATTTCAATACTTTGGGAATCAGGTAATCAACAAATTCCCAATTCGCCGCTTGATCATGGTGAACCGCGAACACAGATGTGTGTCTGACTGTGAAATACGAAATTGCGGAATTAAAAACGCCAAAAATCAAAAAAATAGACAGGAGACTTTGCAATTCTCCATACTCGGCAACGGACATTTGGCGAGAGACGACAAAGTGATAGAGATAGCCCAAAAAACCTCCCAGAACCGTTCCGGTCATCATTACTGCATTATCCTTTATATATCGGTTTTTCAGCGCGTTATTTAGCATTTTTATTTTGCTAGACGGTCTTTATAAAAATTCTAGCACAACGCAAACAAAAAAACACCCCAACACTTGTCAGGGCGTTTTTACGGATTTCAGCTATGGAATGTATTGTTCCGTTATTTTGAGCATCTGGTTGTTTCCGATTTCGACATGGAAGGGAACAGAATCCCAATATCTGTTGTCGGCGCTCCTATTGAAATAATTGCTAAACCGGGTGAAAGTCCAGCTCTCGTTCCAATTTGCATTCGCGTCATAAGAGCTGAAATCATGGGCGAGGATCTCGGCATCCGATGCGACTTCAAAAGTCCGGATGAGCGGATTTTGGTTGCGGATATAATAATCATTGAGAACAATGCATTCGCCTTTCTTCGGACACTCGCCGTCTTCACGCATGGCCTTTTCCGCCACATCACCGGTAAGCCACTGGATGTAATCAATTTCAATATAATTTTTTCCGCCCTTTGCATAAGCTTTTTTCACAAAACCGATCGCCTTTTCGGAAACTGCCGGAGGATAAATGTCATCAGGAACACCGCCCCTATACGTTTCCTCCATCGCCGCAGGCTCTTCCGGAATTGATATTTGGTTCGTTATGGCGCTCGCTCCTGTTTTGGGACTGGAATTTTGGGCTTGATTTTGAGCTTGTTCAAATCTCCGCTGATTTTCCTTTATGTCTTTCTTCACCTTTTTGTAGCTCCAATAGGCTATCCCCCCAAAAAAAACGCCACCGAGAAGCAATAGCGCCAAGCACCCGCCAAGAATCCAAAAGATGATTTTGTTGCTATTTTTCTGAACTTGGATATCTTTTGGTTTGTTTTTTTTCTGCTGCATTTTTTTTATTTTATTTTTATGTTTATTTCCGCTTTTGCGGCTGATGGGAAAACAATTATTTGAGATATTTTTTTATAAATACCATTCAGAGCCGGTTGTGCAAAACTTCCTCGACAACATCCACCACCTTTGCGGGGGTGTAGAGCGATTTTATCAGATAGAAACGACTCTGGAGTTTTCCGGCTTTTTTGACCAATTTATTATCATCATAATTTGTGAGGACGATGACCGGAATATCAGCTAAATTCGGGTCTTTTGCCATTTCACCCATAAGTTCAAGGCCATCCATGATTGGCATATTTATGTCTATTAGGGCGATATCCGGTTTTCTCTGCCGGAGAACCTCGAGTCCTTGGGATCCATCCGACGCTGTGACAACTTGATATCCCCTCTCCCTCAGCTTCACCGCATATGCTTCCTGAATCATCAAGTCATCTTCCACCAGGCAAATGCTTCTTTGCTTTTGGACGTTCATTTTCTTATTCTTTATAATAATCTAATCACATCCATGATTGATACGATTCCCACCAGAGTATTTTGATCATCAACAACCGGCATGGAGTTGAAATTCCTTTCTTTTATGTGCCGAATGAGCTGTTCAATGGATTCGCCGGCTTTTATGGTTACACATTCCCTGGTCATGATATCCTCTATTTTGGTCTTTGAGCCAAATTCTGAGAGATCAGCGCCATTGGAATCGCCGGGATTTCCACGCGAGACAAATTCAAGAAAAGTCGGCAGAAAAATATTTGATGCATCTTTCGTAAAAAAATCACTTTCCGTGACAATGCCGACGACCTTTTTATTTCCATCGACGACCGGCAGTCCGTGAACGCGAAATTTGGCCAGAAGCCCCGCCGCTTCTTTGAGAGGGGTTTCTTTGGAAACCGTAATGACATCCTGGGTCATTATGTCTTTGATAAGCATATTATTTTCTTACCTTTTATTCTTTCTAAAATTATAGCATAGCTAAAAAAAAACGCCATTTTGGCGTTTCTTTTCTGATTGGCATTTCCGTTATTTGTTCAATATCTTGGTCTCGCGGTTACATCAATACGTGCACCACGGATTTGGGATTTCGTCCGGATCGAGACAGCATTCCATGTCCATATGCCCCGGTTTGTTCTGCTTGCTTTTTCGGGGCTTGTCGTTCTTTTTGGCGCAGACCAGTTTTCCGCCGACAACTTTCGCTGAAACCGGCCGTTTGGCGGTGATTTTCGGCCTGGCTTTGGCTTGAGGACGGACTATTTGAATAAATTTGAAAGAATTGACAGCCTCTTTGTATTCGGGGAACCTTCGATTTGTTTCCTTTTCCGGATCGGAAAATCTTTCACCGCTTTCCCCGACTGCCGGAACAATATTATAGATATAGTTCCCTTTCGTAAGGCTATAGAAATAAGCCGGCTCATAGCAGGGGCTGTCATCTTTCACGCTCACTTTTTGGAAATAAAATCCTTCCGGTCCGAAATTCATTTCTTCAAAGAGTTCACATCCGCTCGTGTCATCGGGCGCTCCTTCTTTTTTGTGAATATCATTCGTGCTTTCGACATTTTTTATTTTTTTCACCGGATATATTTTCACGTCGTATCCCTCAAAAGTATCGCTCGCGTCGTCACTGTCTTTCCTGTATTTATAAATAGTTTCATAGACGGCGCTTTTTTCAGTCGCCGTTTTGTATTGCGTGTTGTTTTTCCATGAATCGGGATGCTGAATCTCAAAACCATACCATTTGTTTTGATAGGTATCCCAGGCAGTCGTGTCAATCGGCTCCGCAACCGTTTCTCCGGTGAATAATTTTTGCTCCTCGGGAGTCTGGATCAGCGCTTCTTTGCTCCCGGGCGGAAAAAATTTTGCCTCTTCAAAAAACATCGTCACGCGTTCGTGATACATGACTGAGAGGCCGATCCCAAAAAAAGCCAATAGCACGAACATCCATTCTATTGTGTGAAGCAACGGCTTTTGCTTTCGATCAAAAAGATGCTTGATTGGATAAATGATGCCTTTGGAAGATGGTTTTTGTTTTTTCATTTTTTCTCTGATAAGGAATTGTGTGATTGTAAAATTATTATATCAAATATTTCCAAAAAGAAAAACGGGCTTTGTCCCAGTCTTTCGAATACAAGGCTCGCGATTTCAGAAATGTTCATGGCTTGCGAGCCTCGACCTTCAAACTCTCAAGCAAAATTCCCTGATATTGTCTCTTGCTGATATCCTTGTCTTCCGACAAACCTTTCATTTCAAATCCAGTGTCCTCAATAATTTTGAGATATTCGTCCTTGAGAAGGGCGCCCCCGACACAACCCGCCAAAAGCCCTTCGTCATTTTTCTCCTTTTCGGAAAGATTTTCAAGCAGCACAATATCAGAAATATACATTTTTCCTCCTTTTTTCAAAACCCGATAGATTTCTTTGAATGCTTTTGTTTTATCGGGAACAAGATTGATGACACAGTTGCTTATCACAACGTCAATGGAGTTGTCATCAATTGGCAATTTTTCGATTTCTCCCGGCCTGAATTCAACATTTGTATATCCATATTTTTCAGCATTGTCTTTGGCTTTTTCAATCATCTCTTTCGTCATATCCACTCCAATCACTTTGCCCGAACCGCCAACCATCTTCGCAGCCAAAAAACAATCAAATCCCGCTCCCGAACCCAAATCCAAAACTGTTTCCCCTTCCTTGATTTCCCCCATTGCGGTTGGATTTCCGCATCCCAGGCCCAAGTTGGCTTCAGAAACAGAATTTATTTCTTCCTCCGAGTAGCCGATGCTTTTGGCAATCTGCTCATTGGATTCATTTCCGCAGCCACAGCCACATCCGCATCCTGAATTGCCGGCAGCAATTTCGCCATACTTGTCTTTGACGATTTTTTTTATTTCATCGGGTTTTTTCATGGACTTCAGAGATTTCTAAAGCTCGCAAAACTTGATAGCGGAGCTTAGCAGAATTAAAGTTTATCACTTGAAACAATTCTTTGCGAAGAATCGGTTATCTTTCATGTTCCTTGCGAATAGTTGAATAAATCTCGAGAAGGGCAAAAAGCAGACTCAGCACAAGCGGCCCCAGCAAAAATCCCAGCGGACCGAAAAAGCCGATACCGCCCAGAATGGAAAGAAGGATAAGGAATGGATGAAGCTGAGTTCCGCTTCCCACAAGTTTCGGCCCCAGGAAGTTATCCACCAGACCCACTGCCGTCACTCCCCAGATAAGCAGACCTACCGCGGAAAAAGATTCCCCGCTCAAGAAAAGAAACAGGATGGCCGGAACGAGCACCAGAGCCGTTCCGACACCGGGAATTAGCGCGGCAATGGCCGCCACGCTGCCCCAAAGCGCCGCGCTGGGAACTCCGAAAATAGAGAATCCGATGGCGGTCAGCAAGCCCTGGATAAGCGCTACCGCGAGACTCCCTCTGATTACCGAATTGATCGCGAGTTCCAGCCTGCTGAAAATTTTTTCGTCGTGAATATCCTGCAGGGGGCTCAAAACGACTAAGGCCTTTTTGAGTTTTTGTCCGTCTTTGAACAAATAATAAAGAGCGGCCAGAAAAACGAAAATTCCGACCAATATTTTCGCCACATTCGCAAAAAGAGGACCCAGATGCGAGACTATCCAGTCCAGTCCCTGCCTTGCGTATTGATTAAAATCAACGGAAAAGTGCATCGACGCGGGAATAAATTTTTCCAGTCCGCGCGCCGCGTCTCCCACGCCGCGGGAAAAGTCAATGGCTCCGCCGCCTTGCGTAAGAAAAGAATAAAGCTGCGAGCTTTCCTGGAAAATCTGTATGCCGACAAACAAAACAGGTACGATAAAGACGATCAGTACGAGAACAGCGGCCAGTAAAGCCGCCAAAGCCTTTTTTCCGCCCGTAAACACGAGAATTTTTTTATGGATCGGATCAAAAACGGCGGCAAAAACCATCGCCAGGATAAGCGTATAGATGAACGGCTTAAAAATAAAAAAGGTCAACAGAAAAATTCCCGCAATCAGGATTAGTAAAAAATAAAGTTCTGATTTATGCCGATTCATTTGATTGAGCGGAAATTATCTTTATTTTTATTATAACTCTTTTTTCCGTTTTTTTCCATCAAAACAAAGCAGAGCGGAGCGGGCTCGGGAGATTTGGTTTCCGATTCCTAAAGTCGAACTTTAGGAGCGGTTATACTCGAAACATAGTCAAGCGGAGCGGACACCAAAAATATCCCACGAAAAAGTTTGAGCCCCAGAGATGCGGATACACCTAAGGGGCTCTTTAAGGCGGAATAATCAACAGTGGAAGATCTCTTTCAATTGCGGCAGCTTGTTCTCCGGGATATATGCCTCGAGAAGCCTGCCGCTCTCTTTGAAAAATAAGCTGAACGGAACCAGGCCCGCCTCGAGGCAATCGACCCGACTTCCCCAAAAGAGATCATTGTATTCTAAGCTGATTTCGGTCTCATGGGGCACGCAACACCTGCCGATTTGACCGAAATCAGGGTCTGCGGTGTAGACATCGAGCCGAAGCTTCGTTGCTTCCCGCCGGCCGATCTGGACATCCATATACAACAGGTCTTCGGGGGCTGGGGACGCCTTCGGCCTCTCTTTGGCCAAGTAGGTAAAAACAACAACGGCAACTTGATACATGTGTAAAACCTCCTAGGGGGTGTAATTTTCAACTTCAGGGATTTTTCCCCTCTAAATTCACCACGATTGACTCCTTTTTTGATTGTATTTTTGACTTTATAGAATATATCAAAAATACCCCATTGTCAAGCTAAATTTCTGACCAATCAAAAAACGCCTAAAAAAGGCATTTTTCTTGTATTTATTGCAAACTTTCGCGGTTGTCCCTGCCTGCCGGCAGGCGGGCATATAGGATTATAGTGATAATGGTGGATACATTATACTTCACCGTATCTCTTTATTATTCTTCAATTTTGAGCGCCTTCCCCTCAACCATTGCCTTGGCAACCTTGGTTCTGGCGGAAGAAAGAATCCGCTGAAAAGTGCTTTGGGAGGTTTTCATTTTTTCCGAGGCTTCGGTTTGTTCCAGACCGTCAAAATCTTTGAGCTTCACTGCCTCCATTTCTTCTTTCGTCAAAAAAACTTCTTCCAAATGACGCAGTGGAATGCCTTGAGGTTTGAAATAGTGGCTTTTCGGCTTGAAACGAAGTTTTCGGAAAATTCTTGGCCTTACCATAGTATATAAATTATTCTCACTTTTTTTCATTATACCAAAAGCAACTTTCTTTTCCTACTGGAAAGAAAGACTGCTTTCGGACTGCGGGGCTACTTTTCCAGTTCTTTGAGTTCGCTTTCAACCATTTCCAGCTCCTGCTTCAAATCTTCAGCTTCAGCTTTCAGAATTTCTTCTTTCTCTCCCTTCGACATAGCCTTGTATTTTCTCCAAAACCATCCGCACATCACTCTACCATATCCTCTCCCTCGTCCGAGACCGCCCTCGGCTCCCGCTCCGCAAGAACCCAATCCTCTGCCAGTCCCTGAGCCCATTCCTCTGGGGCCTGTTTTATCTTTCATTGGCATTTTTCTCACCTCGCTTTCTAGAATTGACTATTATGAATATATACCCATTATGTAATACTTGAAAACCACGAAAATAATTTCAGCCGAACTAAATCAAAACGGTCTCCGAGATATTTCTCTTGAAACGAAATGTTTCCTGAAAGAAAATACAAAAACAGGGCTTTTATTCCTGTTTTTTTAACTCTTTAAGATAATATCCGCAACTTTTTTTGCTGTTTCCTCAGGCGTCAGATTTGAAGTATCCACTATCGGACAGCTATGCTCACTGAAAATATCTTTCATTTTCAAGGTAAAATAAACATTACTCTTAATGAATTCATTAACTGGCTTTCCGATGACTTTTTGTGACTCGTTAAAAACATTATTTTTAGTATATCGCCTTATAAGTCTTTGGCGTATTATTTCTGGTTCCGCATCCAAAAGAATCAATCTGATTTCAGCTGATTTTTCATCAGTCAAACTCGGAAGGTCATCGGGTTTTATGAAACCGCAAATGACAGCGTTTTTATTTTCTTGCAAAAGTCTATTCCCTTCCCCAATCCAATATTTTGATTCAGACACCCTCCAGTTGCGGTCGGCATTTTCAGGAACCCCTCTTTTATCGAAATCAAAAACTTTGTACTTACTCTGAGGAAGTAGTAATTTTAGATAAGGCATTATGGTTGATTTCCCAACACCGCAAACACCGCTAATGAAATATATTTTATTCATACCGAAATAATAATCCAAAAACACAAAAAACACCATTTTTCAGGTATTTCTCGTTTTCATTTGCAAGCTTTTGCGCCCCAGTACTATAGCTTCGCTAAGTACGGGGTAAAGTTGCCCTATTTGAAATAGCAAACTTTTGCGGTTGTCCTGTGCATAAAGCTAAATAAATAGCTTTATACTAGCTAAAAAATCTATTTTGTCATCCCGATAAATCGGGACGAACGACCATATGGGTTGAATCTCATTCCGAAGAATGAGGACTTCACCGTATCTCCCTAGAAAGGAGGTGTTGGAGTTCAAGCACAAGACGGATTTTTCCGCAAAATTATTGCTTCGAAAACTGCAGCTATCACGCTAAATTAAGGTTGTTAACTTTCTGCGGTGATTCTAGCTGATTATTTTGAAAAAATCAAATTACGGTTTAGATTCCTGTTTATTCCGCCTTCTCTCCACGTCCGCAGGGAATTCATAAATTATCTTTAATAGCATTTCTACAAATTTCAAAAGGTCTTTTGCGTCATCACCATTCATGATTAATATTTCGTGATTTGCTTCATTTCCCTTGTCCCTTATGATGTCAACCCAATTTTTTGCTCCTGGTGGTATGTAGTTATTTTTTGACAGATATTCCACATACTCAATGAATTTAAGCCCTTCTTTCGCTCCCTTATCAACAGCAATATGCATTAATAATTTTCGACATGCTAATACTGCCGAGGTATAGGCATTTATACTTGTGCAATCCCTTGCTTCTTTATATAAGTTAGCGACATTTTCTTCAGTTATTCCACTAACTGAATTACCAAATGTTTCTCCTGGCGTCTGCTCTCCTTCACTGTCAAAAAATGTCGGTTTATGACAAAAATGGCATATATATATCCAACCATATATCCTATCACCAAACCCCTGCTGACGTGCTCTATATCCTTTTTCAGACGATAATGATTTTCCACAATAACCGCAACCATAGCCTTTTGGCTCCATTGTTTCAGGATTATTCCAGACTAATTTCATAAACGCACAAATTTACATTTATAGTATCTATACTCTAGAATATTAATTAAATTTTATCAACTAATGAATACGGAATAAAATCAAAATACTTGTCTTTCATAAATTGCTTCGCTTCGGCGATTTTTATTGTTCCAACAAATACTAAAACAAATGAAAAGGCCGGGGTAAAGCGCGCCGGCCTTCATTCTAATTTTCCCCGCGATCTTGAAGATTTTACTTTCGCGGTTTTTTAACCGTCTTAATCCTCACATATGCGTCTCCATTTGCCCAATGCTTGGGAGACACTTCCGTAAAACCGCTTTCCTTCAGATGACCTTCGGCATCCTTAAGGGACTTAAAGGGACCAAACACGTCATGCGTTTCTTCAAAAACTATCACCTGCATAATTCCTCCTTTTACGACCCGCGGATGAAAGCCGCAATTCAGGGCAACCGCTTTGTCATCTCGCGATCATAGATAAAAAACGGGTAATTTTTCATCACGTTCAGGACAGCCCTGGTCTCCTCCCACCAGCGTTCATTCCACGGCTTTTGGAAATCGACGCCGAAACTGCGTAAGGCAACGTCCCATTCAAGGAACATGGCGACTACTGGCTTTATTCGCGGCGCATACCCTTCCCCACATACATTGAAGTTGAAATCTTCAATAATGTAAGGGGGCACTTTTCCGAGATTTTCCAGGCGCGTGTAGCCTGGATCCAAAACCATGATGCCATAATGGTACGCAACACCGATGAAACTGCCAGGCGGGGTTTTATCGATCGGCCAATCTTCCCGATAATCTTTGACATGGCTGGATCCACTTCGCCAGGCACATCTTTTAAATTGAAGTGAGAATCCCTCTGCGCCATTGTTCATTATCAGGACTTCGTAGAGCCCCGCTGCCGAAACTACAAAAAACTTTTTAACGGTATCCACCAAGAGACCCTCCTCCAAGCTGATGGTGCTGATGTAAGCTATTTAGCACGCTCATATCATAAAGTAAATTCAATAAAATAGTTCTTGTTGCCAAAATATTAGCAAGCTTTTGCGGTTGTCCTGATGCTAAAGTCTATTAACGACCATATAGGATTATAGTGATAATGGATACCACTTCTTCACCGTATCTCCCCTGGAAAGGAGGTGATTCGTGGGAGATTTATCTCTTTATTTTCGCCAAAACAAAAATTTTTATTTCCTTCGCAGCTTCATATCCGTCTTTTGCGTCTTGCAAAGAAAACTCCACATAATCATCAGGGTATCGAGATTCGGTATAAAATTGATTCAAGAGCTTTACTTGAGGCATTAATTCCGCAAAAGACTCATCCACACTGACACTGTCTTTGAGGAGAACCTCCAAATCATGAATTTTTCTGACATGCAGGTCGTGATAAGCTAGAAATCCTTTTAAATATTTTTCACCAGCTTGTTGGGCATGAAAACAAACTGGATTAGGATGCCCTTTATCTTCCTTTAACAACAGTTCAATGGTTTTTATATCCTCATCGGCTCTTGCCAGCCAATTTTTTACATAATCGGTCAACATAAGTTTTTATTGCAGAATAGTTAAGGAACGTGAAGGAAACACGATACCGAATGTGTCCTTTGATTTTTCATAAAGGACTTTTCCGTTGCACGCAATATCTTCAACAAAAAGATTTCTACTTTCATTAATGCTCTTTTTTATCTCCTCTGGTGTATAAACAAGAATGTCGACTGGCACTCTGCTGTCTGATATTGCTTCCCGCACTCTTCTGGCCCGGTCAATTCGTCTTTCTTTTGATTCTTTGATAATGAATAAATCCACGTCACTGTCATCAGTCGGCTTGCCCCAAGCATAAGAACCGAAAAGGATTATTTTTTCGGGATTGATAGCTTTCACTATTTTTTCCTTAATTTCGGGAATTTTGGCTTCGTATTTACCCATGCCTATAATATATTACATTTTCAGGCAAATATCAAATTTCAGAATTGAGCGATATTTCACGACTGAAGACTGGGCAAACCTTCTCTCGACCTGAAGCCACATCAGATATTCTTGAGCGGTGTTTTGGATGGTTCGTGGTTTCTTGCTCCTTTCCATAGCCGTCACACTTTACCTTCGTGGGAAAGGAAGCCTGCCCGTTCAATTTCTGCAGAAAGTGCTTCGGGTCAAGGCGAGATATCCACTCGAGAGCGGAGCGGAATATGCAGAAAAAAACCGCCAGATTTTGGCGGTTTCTTCAATTTTGTAAAGTTTTCGCTATATCAAGTCCTTCTTTTCTGTTTGCAACAGTATAATCGCCAAGACTAAAATCCATAGCATCGGAGAATATACGCTTATACGCTCAATGACTCCAAGCCAAGGAGTCGGCAATTGGGCTTCCACTCGCGGAGCCTGCATCCCTGTCCAAGCACCGAAGACCAACATTATCAAAATTGACAGAATAGAGTAAAGACGGAACCCCTTTCCTCTTGCACCAGACCCAAAGCCAATGAACAGCACCATAAGAGGAACGGTTATGCCTGCCATTATGAGGTGTCCAGTATCAGTGGCTGACCCAATCTCCCCGCGCATATGCATCGGGAATAACAGCCACACATATCCAAGCGCTCCCCATATGGACAGCAAAATTCCAGTGATTCTCAAAGAACGTTTTTCACCAGCGGATTTCCAAACGCCTATGCCGAAAGCAACAAGAAGAGGATTAAACAGAAAAATCATAGTGAGGAGCCAAAACATTCTGGTTCGTGCTCCGATAGCGGACAGTTCGCTGATGGTCTGAGAGTTATAGCTATATTCTTTCCAAGACATAGCCAAAAAAGTGTCAGTGCCGATATAGAGGACTGAAGCGAGAATACCGCAATACAGGAGAATTTGTTGTATCTTCTTTGGGTTCATATTTGTATTATATCACAGCGGAGTAAAGCAAAAAAAACACCTTCTTGGGCGCTTCCTTGCTTCATCGACTAAAAATATTTGTGCCCGGACTTTTTCAATTTTTTCTTTGAATTTTTGATGAATTTTCCGAAACTCCGATTCTTTTCTCTCTTTTCTGACTGGCTCATTTCAAGATATTCGGTTTCTTTCTTCAGGTTTATATAATTGGAATACTTATCTTCATCTAATATTCCGTCTTTTAATGCTTTCAAAACTTCACAGTCTGGTTCGTGAATATGTGTGCAATCGACATATCTGCATTTTTTGGCGAGAATTGCTATTTCATCAAATACGCTATTTATTTCTGCGCTAGTATCTGCTATACCGACTTCTCTGATTCCTGGGTTGTCTATCACAATGCCGCCTGACTCCAAAAAATACATTTCCCTAACTGTTGTAACGTGTTTGCCTCTATCTGAATAAGAACTAATATCCCCCGTCTTAATATCTTTTTTCCCCAACAGCTTATTGATGAGCGATGATTTCCCCACGCCAGAAGAGCCCAGAAAACAACAGGTTTCACCTTTTTGAATATAGGCCTTCAGCCTATCTAAGCCTTTATTATTTATAACACTGGTAAAAATGGCATCAATATCTCTTAACCTGTTTTTTATCTCCGCTAATTTGGAATCAAGTTCGGAAGCGATACTCAAGTCCGTTTTGTTGATTATTATAACAGGTTTTATACTTGCGTCTTTGACAATAGCTAAATACCTTTCAAAGCGGTTAACATTATAATCCCTGCCAATAGACTCAACAATAAAAGCAACGTCAACATTCGTGGCGATAACCTGAATATCATTCTTCTCGCCAACTTTATTCTTATCCCCAAATCTTCGCTTGATTATTGATTTTCTTGGGAGAACGGCCTGGATAACAGCTTGCTTGTTGCCGAGTTCGGTAACTGAAACCCAATCACCAACCGCGGGATAATCTTCCCTGGATGTTGCCTTGAACATCTGCCTCCCCGTCATTTTCGCCAGAAATTCGCCATTTTCATTTTTGATTTTATATGCTCCCCTGTGTTCGGCAATCACCCTGGCAACAGGAAAATCGCCCAATCCCAGTTCGGTTCTTTTGGATTCAAAAAATTTATCCCATCCCAAATCTTCAATTTTTTCAATCTTCAAATTCATATTCAACATCATAACACAAAAAAGGACAATTGCAGAAAACGGAGCCGACTCCAAATATCTCCCTCGAAATAGTTCGTTTCCTAGCGGATACACAAAAACAGGGTTTCATCCCTGTTCCTGCTTATACGAAAGTATTGCAAACTTTTGCGGTTGCCCTGTGCATAAGGCTAAATAAATAGCCTTATACTAGCTAAAAAATATATTTTGTCATCCCGATAAATCGGGACGAACGACCATATGGGTTTTATACTCCGATAAATCGGAGTTCTCAACCGTATCTCCCTAGAAAGGAGGTGATTCGTGGGAGATTCCAGAATATTTCCGAAGAGTTTTGAGAGTTGCCTTGACTGTCGGGTTCTCAACATTCATGAATTTCACATTTTTGAATTTTTTCACGATTTTCGTGATAATTTCGTCTCCCCAAGAAGGCGTTAGAACCTTGACTCCCGAAAAATCAATTTCGATAATTTCTTCCTCGCTCAAACCCTTTGTCAGATAAGCTGACATAGCCAAGAACGCCTCCTTGCCAGCTGGTCGTGAGGTCAAAAATTCGCCAAATTTTTTCAGCTCAATACGCATAAAATTATTTTTTTATCCGAAATATAGCCAAGCAACCATTCACTTCATTTTCCGCTTCACTTATTTTGAAATCTTCGTTCAATTCAGCTTTCGCCCCACCTGAATAAAAGTCCAAATGAATATTTTCCACTTTCACATTCTCACGGACAAACTTGAGTCCGTTGCCTCTGATTTCTGGGGCTCGGCCAGAGACAACTTCCGTAAAAGCCACCTTGAGAGCTTCCTCATCATTTGCCAGTCCTGGTCTGACTTTTTTGAGTGTCGCAAAAATCCCCTGCCCTCTATCGGCTAGAGCAATTATCAATCCGCCATTTCGATATTCGTAGTCGAAAAAAACTCCTGGAGTGTCTCTCCAATTGCCCAGGTTGTGGTCGAATGAATTATTCCCAACCTCCCCTGCAATAGCAGCGACAATGTATGCCTTATTTTCTCCGATTTCCTTTTCTTGTAGTATGTCATTTGTCATTTTTTCCAGTCTCGCCTGGAAAACATCTCTCGTCTTGCAATAATTTTCGCTTGAGATGTCGACATTTTCAACTTTTTCGCTGACCCACTGCCAAGCCATTTTTTCTAAATTCTCCATACTTTTTAATTATTGTGCATAAACAATAACACATATGTATGCGGATTTCAACTCCGTAGGGTTCGTGTGCTCTTGCTCCTTTTCATAGCCCTGACACTTTACCTTTGTGGGGAAGGAAGTTAAGTCGAGTTACCCACTCCAGAGCGGAGCGGAGTATATAGCAAAAAACCGCCAATTTGTGGCAGTTCTTGCAGTTATATGAAGTTCTTGGTTACATCTCTAAATCCTTCTTCTTCGCCTCGAATTCTTCCTTGTGTATTTCCCTTTTGGCATATCGTTCTTTCAGTATATCCAGAGCATTATTGCCCTGTTTGTGTTCTCCGTGATTGTGTCCGCCCCAGAAGCCGTGTCCTGAAACGCCACGCACTAAAGCGAAAATCGCCCAGATGATAAGTCCCCAGAATAAAAGCATAAAAATCCAGCCAAAGCCGAAACCCCACCCCATCATATTTCCGTAATAATTTCCCATCATAAAATTGATTTATCGTTCTTATTATTACGTTTTGAGCTACTGATAATTTCAGCGGAGCGGACTCCAAAAATCTCCCTCAAAATAGTTCGTTTCCTAGCGGATACACAAAAACAGAGTGATGTGCCCTGTCTTTGCGATGTCCAATCTATGTCAAAGTTTATCCCACTGGAAATAAACTTGTCTTTTTTCCCTTTATGAATAGCAAACTTTTGCGGTTGTCCTGATGCTAAGGTCTATTAACGACCATATGGGTTCTTACTCCGATAAATCGGAGGTCTCAACCGTCCCAGTAGTATAAGTTACACTTAGCTACGGGATAAATATCTCCCTAGAAAGTTTCTCCGCTTTGGATGGGAAGATGTTTCGTGAAAGATTTAGGGATTTATTTTCGCCTCATCCAAAATAATTTTCCACCGCAAACTCAAATTGCTTCAAGAAGAGTTCTTTGAAATATGAAATATTGTTCTGCTCATAAAAGAGCAGTATTGCTTTCTTGTATTCGATTTCGTCCATACTGCGGTAAGAAAGCGGGCAAGAATCGAAGGATTGCAAAATGGCATTGCCGGAAAGTCGGCTGGTGCGTTTGTTCCCATCGACAAAAGGCTGGATATAGGCAATGAGGAGCATCAATACGATTGCTTTTTCAAAAACGTCTTTCGTTTCATTCACCAGCTTGCAAGTTTTTTCCAAAGCTTCTTTGATTTGAAATTCATTGTCTAGCGGTTTGTAATTTGTGCCCGTTATCCCGACCAAAGTCTTCCTCAAATTTTTTGTCACGTCCAAGCCATCCACCAGTAAAGAATGAATGTCTTCTATTTTAGAGGCAGAAACGGATTGAAGCTCCTTTTTGTTGCTGCCAATATATTCCAAAGCTTTCTTGTGATTGAGAATCATTGTCGCCTCTTCTTTGGAGTGTCCGGAGGCTTCTTTCTGATTCTTGATGAGTTGTTCCGTTTCCAAGAGGCTATAAGTGTTTCCCTCGATTTTTGAAGATTTCCAGCTGAAATCAATGTTGAGTCTTTCTATTTCTTTTTTGAGAGCATCGGGAGAAATATTCTTTATTTTTTCTTTGTAAGCCTCATCCAATTCGGTTAGCTTGTTTTTTTCGGCATCGGAAAAAATACCTTTCAGCTGGCTGAAAATATCAAAGTTAAATTTCTCCCTGATTTCTCGCTGGTCGGGGTCTTGGGAAAAATACTTTTCAACATCTATCTTCTTCAATATTGAATATTGAGGCGACAGCAAATAAATAACAGACCGTCCAGCACCCTGTCTCTCAATCAGGTTCATCTCCAGCATTTTTTCCAAATCTCTGGAAATGGTAATCCTGGTGACCTCGCCCAAGCTCTTTTGAATATGCTCAAATATTTGTCCGATAGATGCCGTTTTATTGGCGGAAATTATGGCTAAAACAGCATCTTGTCTTTTGTTCAGTTTGTCGCTTTTGGCTTGCATATATTTTTTATATCATTTATATGCCATAATTGTATCATTTTTGATATGGAAAGTCAAGTGAAATGTCAAATAACGCAAAAACAGGGTTTTATCCCTGCTTTTGTTATTTGAAAGAATCTGCAAACTTTTGCGGTTGTCCCTGCCCGCATCTGCTACGCAGAAGCGTTGCAGGCGGGCTGTTGCTAAAGTCTATTAACGACCATGTAGGTTCATCTCATCCTGACGGATATTTTTTTAGCACCTCGTCCCAAGAAGCCTCAAAGGCCGAATCCATTATTACTGAATCATAAACTAGAGCGTGCTTGCACCAAAAATCAAGAGCCTGTTTGAATTCATCACTTGTTTCATCGCTAATATAGAATGGCTCATACGGACAAGGAAAACCAACATAAGCAGTTGAAAGGTAATATTCTTTTTTTACATTATCGAATTTTATTTCGATAGTCACCGAATCGCAAAGCATCCCCTTTTCGTTCTTGATTACTCGGGACGGATATTTTCTCTCCAGCCTGAAAGCGAATGTGGTTTTTTCATTGGGCATGATTTTTTCAGTCTCAATAAGTTTTGATTCTCCGATAATTCGTCCAAGATTTATTGCTCCCTCAAAATATTTCGCCTTCTCAGGAACAACCGTTTTTGATATAGCCTCTTCCAGAAATTCCAAAACATCAGGATGAGCCGATAGATGCTTTTTAGTATCCTCTGGTATTGAAATTGTTTTCCCGTTGGCTGTGATAATTTCGTCTTTGATTTCCATATTTTTGATTATATCACACTTAAGCGGAGCGGTCTCCAAATATCTCCCTCGAAATGAACCATTTCCTGGGTGATAACGCCCCGAAAAGTCGCTACGCTCCTACGGGGCAATAAAAAATACTTACCGAGGTAAGTATTCAAATACATATCCGCAAAAATTAACCCGACCCAACATTCAATGTTGGGTCGGGTTAGAGTTAAAAAATATCAGTTGTGTCACTAGGAAACCAAAAGAAGAACATCTGAATGTTCTTCTTTTGGTTTAACAATGCTATTGCAGTCGGTCGCATTTTCCATCTCCATTCGCGTCAACAAAATTTCCCCCTCGATTTTGCCCGCGCTGTCCGTTATTCTGCCCATTGCCTTTTCCGTTGCCTTGTCCAAGTCCCAATTCTGCGCGAATCGCATCTGCTTCAGTTGTTTTTCCATCCAATCTCAACTGGCGCATTTCCGCAAAGCGAGCGAAATTTTGTTCAGTTACTCTGCGAGCCGCTCCGCGATCACCCATTTGAGCTTTCCATGCCGCGTAGTCTTTGTTTTCAAAAGCCTTGAGTATCGCTTCATGCCTTTCGGGATTATTGTTAGGACCCTTTTGGTTCGGATCCCCCCGATAAGCCAAGGCTCCCGTTGCGTATGCCACCGTCCCCGCGACTGCGAGACCGAGAACTCCCAGCATAATTCCTTTCTTTGTCATAGTTGTTTTCTAATTGTTAATTCTTTATTGCCGGCACAATATAGAACGGATATTTTCGGAAAAGTTTTCAGACCTTCAATTTCCCCGCGCCCTGGAGCTTCTATTGCCTTGACCGTTACTCCCCTTTCTTTCTCCCTTTCCCGTCCAAGGGCGAATTTCTTTCGCCTTGAAATTATTCTCATCCGTCTTTGTTCCTATTATCTTTATCATTTCTTCTCGAGAAATATTTACCGATGGCTTGACTAGTGTATTATCGTCAATATTAATATTCCAGTCATCGCTGTTTAAATCTTTAATTCCTATCTTATTTTCAGAAACATATGTAATTGTTCCCGCCAAAAATCCTCTTGACGGTTGCATCCACTGCGATTCCTTTGTAACCATCATGTGTTGGCTATAAAAAGGAACTTCTTTTACCAGTTTTGAATTTAATTTTCCGCCAAAACCAAGCAAAGATATAAATCCACCGAAAACTGCGATGCCACCAGCAATTATCAATAATATTCTAGACCAGCTATAGCGATAGCCAGTTTCAGTTTTGCGAATCTCAAAAAAGGCAGCTATCAAAAAGATGGCAATTAGAATTATCCAAAAATAAGGAAGGATTGAGAGAATATATAAAAACCTGCTTTGATGTATAAAGCGATATAAATCCCAATCCAGATTATTTGCGTTGTCATACGCCGCGGAAAAAGAAATCGCCGCCAAAATCAAAACGGCTGCAAACAGAGCCCACAGAAAGTATTTTTTCACCAGATATTTCCATTTCGGCTCGGGCGAAATGCGCTGTTCTTTTATTTTTTCAATGGTGTCTTGAATCAGATTTTTCATATCATTAAAAACAATTAATATTTTCTTCTTCCAGTCTTTTAACCAGCATTTCTTTTCCGCGTTTGATGAGCGTCGCGACTGTTCCCTTCGGTTTTTTTAGAATATCCATAATTTCTTCGTATTCTTTTTCTTCGATAAATCGCAGAATGAGTACCTCTCTGTAGTGAACGGGCAGATTGCCAATGCAAATTTTTATTTTTTTCGCGCAATCTCCGTCAGCAATATCTTTCTCAACATGAACACTGGAGTGAATTAGCTTCTCCCATTCACTGTCTTCAAGCGAGTTCGTACGCGGTCTGGCGCTTGTCTTGCGAAAATAGTCAATGACATGATTATGGGCGATGCGGTATGCCCAGCTGGAAAATTTCAACTCGTCATTGTATTCATTTAATTTTTGATAAATCTTAATGAACACTTCCTGCAGTAAATCTTCCGTATCCTCTTTGGAAAGCTGCGCGATTCGACGGATATAGTGAAAAAGCGGTCCCTGATACCGTTCCATTAAAATCCCGAACGATTCAGGATTTTTTGTCGCCAGTTCAACTAAAGCAGTGTCCGAAAGGGATTTCTGTTTATCCATAATGTAGAAAATCAATATATAATACGAATTTCTGTATTTTTGTTTTCTTTAATGATTTTAAAATCGGTCAATAATTGCACAAAAGTGACGCGGGTCGGGATCGAAAAAACAGGGTTTTGTCCCTGCTTTTGTATATTTGAATTGCATCCGCCAGAGGCGGATTTGAGTTTTGTTGCGAAATTATAAATTTCGACAAAAATCAAAAGCTTTTGCGGTTGTCCTGCCTTCGCTAAAGCTACGGCAGGCAAGCCTGTCTTAGTTTAACGAATTAGCTAAAGTCTATTTTGTCATCCCGATAAATCGGGACGAACGACCATATGGGTTCTTACTCCGATAAATCGGAGGTCTCAACCGTATCTCCCCAGAAAAAAGAAAGAGAGGGAGATTGCTAACACAATGCTCCCTCTCGTACACGATAAGTATCAGTTTTAGAGTTTGAATTCGCTGCCACATCTCGCACATTTAAGCTTCTGTTCAGCATGGCGGTCCCATTCAAAATTAAATGGATTTGGTAATCCGCATTGAGGACAGTCCCTGTAATTAGCGAGAGGAAAAATTGTATTTTTCGGACCAGAACAGATAGGTGTTAGCAACGAACCAAAACTTTGAAGCTGTTTCAGCTCCTTCTCTTTTAAATGAATTCTCCTTGATATGGCAAAATATACTGCATTCAAAATGCCCAGTCTCACAGTCTCGGCACAACCAGAAAGATTGAGGTACGGACTCTTGAATTGAATGGGTGCCTCAAACTTTTCTTTGCCTGAGCACTGGTCGGAAAAAACAGCCACGGCTTTCAGCTTCAAGTAATCGTTTTCTTTTTCCTGGTGAAGTGAAACTTTGATTACCTCCAGATGTTCTGCCAATTCTCCCATTTCCTTGATGGCCATGCGACATCCCTTAAAGATGGCTGAAAATCCAGCTTCATCGGGAAGGCTATAATCTTGCTTTGGCGTAAACTGGAATGAACCGTGACATTTTGTGTCAATACTGATTTTTGCCATTTCAATCCTCCTGGGACGCACAAGCGTCTTTAATTTCTACAACACTAAGGATGTAGATTGTTGATTATATCATTTGTGGATGTATTCGTCAAGGTCATATTTGCACACAAAAACAGGGTTTTATCCCTGTTTCAGCTTATCTAAAGTATCGCAAACTTTTGCGGTTGTCCTCGCCCGCATTCGCTACGCGAAAGCGTTGCGAGCGGGCTGTGCTAAAGTCTATTAACGACCATATAGGATTATAGTGATATGGATACCACTACTTCACCGTATCTCCCTAGAAAAGAAAAAGCCAGACTTGGGAGCCTGGCTGGGCAGTTGCCCGAAAAAAGTTGGCATCAATAGCTTTTCTTGGGTCCGATAGCTAACGGGATAATGCGACCAATCAAATCCCCTACCAATTTTTGCAGTTTGCAGACCAAAAATTGAAGCCACCGATCCAAACCATCACATCCCTCGGACGTATTGAGACCCTCAACGGCCAGGAGGCTGAAGTCATAGTCTTTGAACGCGAAGCACTCGTTTTTATAGAAGTTTCTTTCGACTCCCCACAGTACTTTGCCCAGCATGGTAATGGTGCCCATTTTTCTGATGGATTCCCATCCTTCGTCTCCCAGTTGATTATGGCTACAATAGCCATCATTTCGAACTACCGACAAGCAATTGAAAAAATTAGCACTTTGATAACCGGGCACCATTTGCTTCAGGAGCAAATGCAGAAATGAACTTCGCAGCGTAAACAAGGGAATTTTCGGGACCATATTAAGGCCGCACTTGGGATTAGAACAGGTGAAGCGAACTTTTTCCGCCGCATTCTGATGGTATCCGCCGTCATAGGTGCCAGATTTTTTTATTAACTTTTTGATAATCAATTTGCCCCCGCACCTACTTTGGCCCGAAATGGAATCGCTTTGCCATTGGAGAGTTGCCACGTGTGCAAAATCCATGTCAAGAATGCCAGTGATGAGTTCTTCGAAAAATTTCATGTCCGCCATTCCCAGCTCTGCCTTTCCCATGCCGACAGTCGCCGTTGGCTGAAAAACAACCGTCCTACCGCAACCATTAAGCCTGACGTCCGAATTATTCATTTTTTTCTCCTTTAGCCCATGCGTCCTTTCACGCATCCAGGCTGTTGAGAGTTGATGAATAAAGCTGCCACGCGACCGCTTTCAGCTCGCGTCCGACAGTGCCTATAAATGTGCTGTTTCAAGCATATAGATTTCAGGCAAAATGTCAATTATTCCAAAGCGGAGCGGACTCCAAGATTCTCACTTGAAATAGTTCGTTTCCTGGGCGATAACACAAAAAGCACCTGGTGTGGTGCTCTTTGTTATAGCAAGCTTTTGCGGTTGTCCTGCACTAAGGTCTATAACGACCGTATGGGTTCTTACTCCGATAAATCGGAGGTCTCAACCGTATCTCCCTAGAAAGGAAATAAAAAAAGCAGGGACTGCCTCCATAGGCCCTGCTAACAAATTTTCCGAAAGATTATCTTTCAGTTTCAGGATTTGTGTCGTGCCATAAACCCACAAAATAGCGGTCCGATGAGAAGTTTCCATCCCAATATCCACGCAATGGGAACCGAAAGAATGGTCAACCCAATCGGCCACAGAATGGAAGCGGGCATCGGTGGCAACTTATAATACCAGAGGAGCCACGAGCAACCGCTTATCATCCCAGTCCAACCGAAGAAGAAAAACCATCTCATTATTGGGAATTCCCAATCGGTCACGGGCGTCATGGAAATCCGAGTCATAAGACCCCCCTTTCTTTATTCTTTCTCCTGGTATTTTCCCGACAGCCTGTAGGATTCGTAATTCAGGTAAAGAAACTTCAGCTGCTCGGCAATCCGCAACAACTCCTTCGCTTCGCCTTCAGGCGGGAGAATTTGAAGGAGTTCGGCCATCGGAGCTTTATTCGCTTTTTCTTCTAGCTCCCGCAAAACCCGAAGAATGCTGATGAGGTCTTTGCCAGGCTCACGGAAAGAAAGGTTTCTTTGCTGGCAGAAGCCACGGAGGAAATCGTAGAATTTCATCTCCTCGCTGTCGGTAATGCTAACTTGGATGTGCCATCCGCCAGGATGTTCGTAATAGCCGTCAACGGCTTTGATGAACTGACCACCTTCACGGGCATCTGTGATAACAAAGGCTTTCCCAAACTCAGCCATAAATTCCCAGACATATTGTTTGGGAATTACCACGTCCAAAGACACAGAACGCCAGTAGATGCTCACATCGAACTTTTTTAATTTCGGCATAATCTGCCCCCCCTTTACCTTGAATTTGTGAGGAACTGAATCCCCCTATTTATCATTTCAGTAGAGGCTCAATGTAATCTTTGAAGTCCTCCGTTGAAAAGGTTAATTGGGAGTTGAAGTCGCCCGAGGCGAGAACTAAGTCCCAAAACCTAACAAACAGCTTTTCCGTAGCTTTTTTTGCAAAGGCGTTCATTGAGACATCATCTTTGAACACCAAGTGCGTCCTGTTGCCTTTTATAACAACTTCGGGGTTGGCTTCCACGGCTTTCCTCCTCGCTTTAAGTTTGTAAGGGACTGAATCCCCCTTTTTAGCTTCATACAAAACTATCAATAAGTACTCCTAAAGTCAAGCGGAGCAGACTCAAATTATCTTTTTGGAAATAAAAAACCAGACTCGAAAGTCTGGCTGGGCGGTTGCCCTAGAAAAAGATTATTTGTTAATAGGCTCGGTTTTGAAAGTCTCGAGGTCAATCGTGTATTCCTCGATGATTTCACCTGTCCCTTCGACTTTAGGCTCGTGGATGGGCTGGATGTTGCCATACATCCCGCAGACGGGACAGCCGTCCTTTTCAAGCACGCCCTCCCAACCGCATTTCAGGCAATGATGCGTTGGTCCGCCACTTCTGAGCAGAGCCTGAAATCCCCTGATATCCCTCATCCGTTCTAATGAGTGCATAATGTCTCCTCCCCTGAGAAGTTAGCAACTTCATCAAATTTCTGTTTGTCGCTGACCATTTTGCTGAGGTCCCATTTCCAGAAACAAAAGAGTGTTCGGGAAAATCCCCAAATAGCATCGTAATACGGGGAAGTGTATTTACTCAGCTCATCCATTTCCTCCTGGGTTTTCGGTTCGCCTTTTTGGCTTGCCAGCATCGAATACACCTGGCGGTAGTATTCTCTCCTGACCCTAAAAAGCCAGGGACCTCTGATGAAAAAATAAATAAGGCAAATAACGTCCAGAAAAAAGAGAACTTTCATTATATCTTTCATAAACGGCTCCTTGTTAAGGTACAGAGATTTTAGTCATTTGGTCTTATAAAAATAGTAGATGAAAATGAATGTAAAATCAAACAGCGGAGCGGACATCCAAAAATCTTCCTCAAAATAATCCGTTTCCAGGGAGATAACACAAAAAGCACCTGATGTGGTGCTCTTTGTTTATCTAAAGTATTGCAAGCTTTTGCGGTTGTCCTGATGCTAAGGTCTATTAACGACCATATGGGTTTGTGCTCCGATAAATCGGAGGTCTCAACTATATCTCCCTAGAAAGGAGAGGCGATTCGGTGCCTTCGGCTTCTCACGCACTCCGTGTCCACCACAGATTCCGCTAGCGTATTTATGGGAGGTATCCTTATTTTTAGTAATTGTTCTTGGTAAAATAAAATTTACTTATTTAATTGACTGAATAATCAATGGCAGCGTTTTTATGTCTTCCAGCCGAATAATTCCGTCTGGTTTTACATCACCTATTATATTTTGCCTATCGGTAAGCGGATTTCTTATTAAAACTGCCTTAAGCCCAACTTTTTTTGGAGTAACAACGTCTTGCAAATAATTATCACCAACCATCAAACATTCCTCTGGCGCATTATTTGTTTTTTTTAGACAAATTTTGTAAAACTCTTGGTCGGTTTTTCTATATCCAATATCTGAGGAAAAAATAAAATGCGAAAAATATTGCGCTATGCCTGATTTTTCTAGCTCTCTGTATGTATAATAACTTTGTGCATAGCTAGCCGTAGCCAAAATATATTTTAGAGATAATTCACACAGCAAGTCGCTTACTCCCGATATAAGATTTACATCGGGATGATAGGACTGCCTGAATTTCCATATTAATTCATGCAACTCCTTTTTTTCTACTTTAATATCATAGTTTAAGAATGCAGCATTGACTAAATTAACTAAATTATGGTGCCTCAATTTCATTTCTGAATCCTTAACTGAGGAATAGTATTTTTGTTTTTCTCGACCAAACATTTTCTGAAATTGAACAGTATCGACAATAACACCCCGACTATTTAAGAAACTTGAAAAAACATCCCACGCTTCTTTATTCCCGTTGAAATCGACAGATAACAATGTATGATATACGTCAAAAAAGATAGTTTTTATATTCACTTATTCCAGAATTTGTTTTAATTATTACCGCTCTAAATATATCACGAATTATTGTTTAACAAAAACGCAAAAAACAGGGTTTTATCCCTGTCTTTATATATATACTCACTGGGTATTGGGGAGGATTAAATTCAATCCTCCAATTGAGAAATAAACTGAGAGGGCAGGACGGAAACAATATCTTCCAAATCGGCAAGCCTGCTTGTTCCCTTATTTAAGTCCCAAAGGACTCGAGGTAGTTTACGGACATTTTTCAGCCCTGGAGCGAAGGAATTACCACCTCCTCCAACCTCTCTTAAAGAAGCCCGATTTTTCTCAGTATTTTTCCAATACCTAATGAGTATATTTTTTCGCAAACTTTTGTGGTTGCCCTGTGTATAAAGCTAAATAAATAGCTTTATAATAGCCAAAAAATCTATTTTGCCATTAGCCCGAAGGCTAACGAACGACCGTATGGGTTCTTACTCCGATAAATCGGAGGTCTCAACCGTCCCAGTAGTATCCCGATAAATCGGGAACTACGGGATAAATATCTCCCTAGAAAAAGAAAGAGCCCTGATGACCGTAGCCACCAAAGCTCTTGGAATAAATGCAGGAGAATATCACCTACTCCTCCACCGCAGAATACTGATGCTGGGATTCTGGAGGAACTCCCTCGCCTTTTCCTGTAGTTCTTCGGCAAAGATTGGCTGAAATTCTCCTATCGTGCCGCTTGGTTTTTTCCTCAATGCTGACACACATGAAGAATACTGCAGGTGTTGGATTTTCAGAAATTCGGTGAAGACGAAATTGTCCCTGGGTGGAATTTCCAGTATCAGAACATCGCCTTCTTCAAAATCCTCTGGAACAAAGGTGCTAACCTCGTCAGATTTGGCCCGCCTTAACCCCATAAAGACTGGCCTTGAAGCGTGGCCCCCCGATTCCATAATACAGGAGGTTTGGTCGAAAACCTCTCCCTCTCTTACCACAGTTAGGCAGCCATCAAAGTACTCATCTTGTGCGGAGAGCCAGTCAAACAGAAGGTCTCCTGATTTAAAGAGTAATTCCTCATTGACTCCGACCACTCGTAATTTTATTGCTGTCCTGGGAACTGGCAATCTGGTCAGCCATACCTCCACATTCGCCCTGCCCTTCTCTTCAGCAGGCGGAACTTCTTCCAGACTGCCCAGTACCCTGACAACGAACCGTCTTTCGCCCTCGTAAATTTTATCGACTGCGATGATTTTTTGGGTGGGCGGGTCCCCAGACAAATAAAAGAGGACAGAGTCGCCTTCCTTGAGGTTTATGTCCTCTGAAGGCTTTGGAAATGTACCTCTTCCTGGTCCTCCCCAGATAGCCACTTCATTTTCATCAACCCTGAGAATATGCACTCTTCCTAAATGAAGCATCATGGCCTATTTCCCTCCCCTTGTATTTTAACTTGGTAAATAACAGCTTTTGTGTTCATTATAAACTAACTTTTCTATAGTCTAAAGTCAAGCGGAGTAGACTCCAATTATCTCCCTCTAAACGAACCATTTCCTAGCGGATACACAAAAACAGAGCTGATGTGCCCTGTCTTTGTTATGTCTAATCTATACAAAGTTTATCCCACTGGAAATAAAATTGTCTTTTTTGGCTTTTGAATAGCAAACTTTTGTGGTTGCCCTGTGCTAATAGTCTATAACGACCATATGGGTTTTATACTCCGATAAATCGGAGTTCTCAACCGTATCTCCCTAGAAAGGAGGTGGTCGGGTTCAGGCACAAAACGGATTTTTCCGCAAAATTCTTGGTCTAGAAACTGCAGCTATCGCGCTAAATTAAGTTTGTTAACTCTGCGAAATCATTCTAGTGAATATTTTTGAAAATTGCAAATTGCAAAACCAGACTTCTCCTTTCCAAATTCACCAACTATTGATGAGCTTAGAACGGAGGGGAGAGACACTTGTGTCTACTCCCCAAAGCGATGTCCTTTTTCAGGATCTCCGCATTTACTACCTCTTGTCCTCCGTATGCCAATAACCCCAGTCGCCCTCCCCTACAAATCCCTTGGCGATAACATGAATTCTTATCTCCATGTAATCAGGATTGTAAAGAATTATAAGCGCAGGGCCTTTGTGCATTGTGGATTTCTTATAAACGTCTTTTTGGAATCTCACTTCACAAACCCCCTTCAATAATTTCCGAAGTTTTCCAAGAGGGTTCAGCTTAAAGACGTAGCAGGTCCTGCACCACGCCTTGATTTCGCTGAAAAGAATATCCCTCCTGGCTAGGGCTATGGCCAACTTGGTCTCAATCGCTTTGATTAACTCTTCCTCGGGTTCCCGAAAACTCTTCATCCTTAACCCCCTCTTTCGTTCCGAATTTAGCAGTCGGACACGCTAGCGATTGGTCGCCACCCTTATTTTGAAACAACTTGTAAACTTAAACACATTGACAATTTTGACTCTATATTATATATAAAAAATATATTTCAGTCAAGTCCATCACATTTTTTAGTAAATTTTGATTTAGGAATAAAGTCAAAGTACTCATCTTTCATAAATTGCTTCGCTTCTGCAATTTTTATTGTGCCGATATAATATTTCATCGTTGTTTCAAGATTTGCATGGCCAAGTAAAAAGCTAACCTGGTTTAACGGAACGCCATTGAGTAATAATTGAGTTGCAAACGTATGCCGGAAAGTATGAATAGTAAATTTTTTTGAAATGTCGGATAGTCTTCGATATCTCTGAAATGATCGGCAAACGTCATTATATGACCATTTCGCCTTTCCGCTTATTGTTGCAAAAAGATAATCACACTTTCGCTTCTGCTTCCTCAAATATTTTCTAATCCAAAATTCCGACTGATCGTAAAACAAAAGTTTTCTTGGTTTTGACCCTTTTCCGATAATCGCCACTTCCCTGCTTTCAAAATCAATATCTTTTATTTTTATAGACAAGGCCTCATTTATTCTTGCTCCCGTTTCAAGCAAGAAAACATATAATGTCATAGTCCTAATTTTTCTTATTGCTTCACCGCTTTCCAGTTCCTTTTTCATTACGCTTACAAATTTTTCAATCTCCTCTTTCGTCAGATAGTTCACATCTTGTTTCTTGATTTTGGGCTTACAAATTTTGTCCAAATCAATTTTATTTTTGATAAAACCCTGAGCTTGAAGTTTTTTTATCGCCCACTTTACAGCATAAATTACGCTCACTATTCCCGAATTGCTATTGCCTCTTTTCTTCGCTTTGAAAATATAATCTTCGATATCTTTCATTTCGAGATCCGCAAAACTTTTATCACCAACGGATCGAAAAAATCTCTTTAGAGATTCACGATACTTGATAACAGAAATTTCGCAAAGCTCGTCAGTTATCCTGGCTTTTTTGAAACATTCTTCAATTAATTTATTATTCTCTTTATTCATTTTCATTCCATTTCAAATCAAGACCTAACGTTGTGAAATTAAAAAGAGTGTATCCAACTTCTCCGATAAATTTATTATTAAACGTCGTTTCCCGAATTAGTTTCAAGTTGTATGAATTCTTGTTCAAAAATAATTCTACTCTCTTGCCAACCATCTCTCTTGGTTTTTCCAAACTTTGGGAGCAAAAATACTTCTTTTTTCTAAACATTCTCTTGTCAAACATATCTTTCTGCAAATATTTGCAAAGATACAAACCCAAATTTCCGGTTTTTCTTAAGAGTTTTATTTTGATAAATCCTTCTCCCCAAACTTTTTCAATCTCCTCACTCCTCACGTAGCGAAGATTACAAATCAAATGATGGTGAACTCGTCCCGACTTCTGAAATTCGGGAACTGCCAAATACTGAAATTCCGACCAGCGATCTCTGGCTCTTTGGGTAAACAGGTTTAGCTTGCGATTGGCGATGTCGATGTCTATAATTTCATCTCGGAAAGTAAGCGTCAGGAACTTCGTGAGCTTGGGATTTGAATTAATCCTTCGGCGGATTTCTTTTCGGGTACGATCGACGGATGACTTGGCCTTTTCCGTCTGCACTTTTTCCTCAACTACAATATCCTCTTCCCCTCGCTTTTTTCGGGGACCACGATCAAATCCTCGATAAACGGGTTTATCTTTATAATGGTAATATTCCACTTCAAAGCCAGAAATTATTAATCTTTTATTAAATACTTCTCCCATACATTCCCGTAGATATGTATTAATAATCAAGTCAAGTTATGTAGCGGTGCGTCTTTCGCCTACGGCGAAATCCGCCCTCGCTCCATTCCTTTGACCCTTATAAAAAACTACATTATTGCTAATGTAGTCAGGATAAAGTATTCAATTTAAGCCGTATAAGACGGATTAGGAATCCTTACGTGTAATGCTTTTTGCCTTATCCTTAAGCCTTTTTATAATTACTGAAACATCCTGATAAGCTATTTTTTGTTTTGCAAAGCGAGGATCGGCGTTGATTATATCCCTTATCTCTTTGGCTTTCTTGCCTGCAATTTGCAAACGCAAAATCTCATAATCCCGTTCGGAATTTTTACTCAGCTTTTTCCGTGTTTTCTCTTTACCCCGCAGCTTTCTGTTTTCATGCCAATATTTTTGGACTTCCTTTGCTGTGGCATCCGAAGGTATCGTTAGCGTTGTATATGCTTTACCTTTGTCTATTATTTTAATGCCCGACCTTGAAAAAAAATATTCTGTCATTTCCTCCAAATTTATTTTTACTTTGCCACCTTTCATAATTTCTGTAAGATGTCCTTTATCAGCGAGATATGAAACCAAATGACCAACGACCAATTCCATATTATGTTTATCTATCACTCCTAAAGATTCTTTCATATATTCTATGAATTTAGTATTTTTCAGAAACTCAATCTCTTCTTTCCCATCGATGACATCGCAATCAGAGGGAGGGTTGTATTTTTTTTCCAGTTCCTTCATTTTCGCTTTATATTCGTCATTGGCTCGAAGCGAATACAAATTGCGAACAAGATCTTCTCCAAATGGAAATTTCTTTTTTGGCATAAAAAAACCTGATTAATTAAATCAGGTTAATATAACTTCATTTAATATTGAAGTCAAATTTCTACTCATTTTCCTTAAACCCAGATACTTTATTATAAACTGGAAATTTTCCGTTATTTTGCTCTCTAAATTTCTCAATCCAAAATGCTTCCCATTTTACTTGCAAATCTGGATTCTTAACTTCTGAATATTCTACTACATCAAAAACCCAGTCTTGCCTTTCAGGCGACTTTAACCTTCCTTTTATATAACCTCTTCCGATATATACAATTTCCCCACTTTCACTCAAATATCTATAAATTCCTGAAACATTCGATGGGATATCCTCTGATTCTCTTGCTCGTTTCTCCTCAAAGGCTGGACAAAGTTGTATTATCCATACATTTCCATTTTTCTTTGGATCATAAAATCTTTGATCAGTAGCTGGCAACTTCGTTATACTTTTAATCCAAGGAAATTTATTGACAATTCCCTGGGCAGCACAAAAATAACCGGAACTCTTTTCCCTCCTCTTGCTTGAACTAGCCTGAGATACCGAATATGAATCTGGTTTTTCATCCTCATGAAATTCAAATCCTATGATAAAATTTTCTGAATCCTCGTATGGAGTGACTCTTTAACCCTTTTTTACTCCAGCTATTTTCGAAAACATAGTATTAAAAGAAATATGATCGCTGGCTATTCTAATAAAGGGTCTGTTACTACCTTGAAAACTATCGGCTCTTTTAATTATTTTTAATGTCATACATTTGAGCTAAATTTTTTTGTATCTATATTCTGCCTTATTTTCCTGTAAAAATCAAATATCTTATCGAAACACAGAATCTTCGCTTAGCAAATCGTCGCCCTAGTGCGGTCGATGTAGTACAAAGTCTCCACATTGACCACGGGCGAGCGATTTACTTGAAAGCCTGTAAGAAGAAAATGGGATTTTCTTCGCTCAGCAACAAAAAAAGTATTGCTGAAAAAAGGCAACAAAGCATTGACAAATATAATAAAATAAGGAGTTAGTCTAGAACACGATTAGAGCTACTTAACAATTTCCTGATAATTAAGCCTAAATTCTGCTGTCTGTAATTGAAACGAAATTCCATCTCCTTT
>LBYD01000003.1 GCA_000995965.1 Candidatus Moranbacteria bacterium GW2011_GWC2_40_12 | reverse complement strand
TTACTTTTCAATAAAAGGAGACGGCAACATTGGAATCGGCACAGACACTCCGGGCTCAGCCGGTCTCGCCATAATGAACGGCAACGTCGGCATCGGGACAACCGCTCCCGCGAGCAAACTCACCGTTTCCGGCGGAGTGGGGATCGGTACGACCGCGCCGGGCTCGCTCTTCCTCTCCACCGCCGCACCGGACGGAGGGATGATCATTGAGGGGAACGTGGGAATCGGCACGACGAGTCCGGGGGCAGCTCTGAATATTGTTTCAGAAACTGAACCTTTGAGACTTGGATATAGCTCCACTGTCTATGATAAATTTATTGTCAATTCTTCAGGTGCCCTCACTATTAGCAAAAATGGCACTAGCGATGTAGCGACGTTTACACATGATATGTCTACTTTTATATCCGGGAAGTATACAATGTACGACTTTACTACATATCGCTATTTCGGAACATCCACAGACAATACAAACGATCTAGGTTCATCTGCTCTCCGCTGGAGAGATATATGGTTAGCTAGAAACGCATACGTGAACGGCAGCGTCGGCATCGGAACAACCGCCCCCGCCGGAATTTTCCAAGTCGGAATAGGAGCGTCGACGCCGCTCTTTATTTCATCGGCTGGAAATATTGGAATTGGAACGACTGCTGTAGGCTCATATCTCTTGAACATCGCCTCAGGCTATAGTACTAATTTTAATAACGGGTCGATATCTGCCGTGAATACAATTTCAAGTACGGGCATATTGCGGTTAGACGCGGGAGGTACTCTTGGTCAAATAAGAATGGATAATGTCGGTGTTGGGATAGGAAACAATGATGTTGCAGCCTCCGGATCGAAGCTTACTGTTTGGGGACAGACAACCATCACCGGCAACGTTGGCATCGGGACGACCGATCCTGGCTCGAAACTCTCCATCTCCGGCGGAGTGGGAATCGGCACCACTGCTCCCGGCTCGCTCTATCTCTCCGCCAAAGCCCCAGACGGGGGGATGATCGTGGAGGGGAATGTGGGAATCGGGACGACGAATCCGGCCGGACTTTTCGCCGTAGGGGCTTCATCCAATTTTATGGTTAGCAGCAGCGGTATAATTGAGACAATCAACGGTGTGACCAGTGCTGGTTTGTCAAGCGGTGGGCTTGATTTGGTAAATAACAGCGGAATGGTTGTTGTTAGAAATAATGCAAATGCAATCAATTCGATGATTTCTTTGGAATCAGGAACCGGTTCCGGATCAGGCATCTTTTTCAAGACAGCTAACAGCTACAGGGGAATCATTAATGGCAGCGGATACCTTGGCATCGGGACGACAAATCCGATAGCTAATTTAGAAGTTGGAACAACAAATCCCTTGCTTGTTTACGCCGATAACCTAGCAAGTAATGAGGGACTTGCCGGGGTTGTTTTATCTTCCAAGGGGACAGGTAGTCTGGTTTTGCAACCCTCTGGAAATGTTGGTTCTGTTTCAGCAAAGACGCAACTAATTTACTACAACGGAGCAAACACTTTTTCTGCTCTTGAGTACGGTAATGTAAGTAGTGGATATAGCAGTTTGTTGCTGATGAAATCAGGCGGCAACGTCGGCATCGGCACCACCGCTCCCGGCTACAAGCTTGAAGTCTACACCGGTTCGGCTTCCGGATGGCCTCAAAAAGAATATCGAACCGATGGGATCGGCTCTCGACCAGGTAATGGCGCTCAATCCGGTGACGTTCAACATGAAAGGGGAATCAAACTCCGATCCCGCGCATATGGGCTTCATCGCCCAAGATGTGGAAAAAGTTGCTCCGGAGCTGGTTACCGCCGGACCCAACGGCTACAAGGGGCTAAGCTACGCCCTTTTCACCCCCCTTCTCACCAAAGCGGTGCAGGAGCAGCAACTCGAAATTCGCAATTCGCAATTCGCAATTAGCAATTTGGATAAGAAATTAGGCGACGAAAGTCTCACGGTTAGCGACAAGCTGACACTTGTTGGCTCGGCTATCAATGAACAAGAAGCAAAGATAGGCAGTCTCCAATCCCAATTCACAGATTACCAACTGCAAATCACCGAAGCCCAGACCCGCCTTCTCGAAGCCGAAAACAACCTTGCCGCCTTCGAGGCTTCAACCACCGACCTTTTGGCCTCCATGATGGAAACCGAAAATATGATCACGGAAAGATTGCTAAGCCACGAAGAGCGGATCAAAGCCCTTGAAAACAAAATGGCGAATATTGTCACTCTTGATGAAACAGGCAGCGCGGAAATCGCCGGAATCTTCAAAGCCAAAGAAGTGGAAACCGGGAAAGTGGCGGCGGACGGGGTTGTTGCCGGAAGCTACGCCGTGAGAAATGAGGAAGAAGATTCAGCGACATTGGGAAGAGCCACTATCAAGGCGGGAGACAAGTTCGTCATCGTCCCGACAAAAGTCGCAAATGAGGCGGCTCAAATTTTCGTAACGCCGAAAGTTCCACTCATCCAATCGCTGGCGGTCACTGAAACTCTGGATGATGAAAGCTTCAAGGTGGAAATCAAAGAACCGATTGACGAAGACATCATATTCTCTTGGTGGATACTAAGCGAAAAATAATCATTTCAAGGATCAGCCTTATAATTTATCAATTTTATGGATGCGAAAATCAAAACATATCTTGACAGGCTGGCGGATTCACCCAAGCGGCCGAGCTCCTTTTTGTTTTCCGGAGCGGACGGGCAGGAAAAGATTGAGGCGTCCTTTTATTTCATCCAAAAGCTATCCGGGAAAATCGGCAAAGGAGAATTTGCAGATCAAATAAGGAATGGAGTTCATCCGGACGTTGTCATTCTGGAACCGGAAATTGTCGAAGACAAAAAAGGGAGGATTCGCGAGAAAGAAATTGTCATCGAGCAAATCCGCAAGGCACGGGAACGGCTCAAATATTTTCCTTATCAACTCGAAAAAAAATTCTGTGTCATAAAGAAAGCCCAGCGGATGAATACCGAAAGCTCGAACGCGCTTCTCAAAATCCTTGAGGAACCGACGGCGAGCACTATCCTCATCCTTCTCGCGAATGACGCGGAATCAGTTTTGCCGACCATTTCGTCCCGGTGCGCAGTTTTGAGATTCCCCGCGGCAAAACTTCCAGTGCCTAAAAAGGAAAATATCACGCGGCTGAGAGAAATTTTGCGCCAGGATATTCACGAAAAATTTGAATTCGCCGAAAAAATTTCAAAAAACAGAAACGAAGCGGTTGAAACCCTCAAAGACTGGGAAGGCGTGCTCTCGGAAGGCTTGAGAAATCTGGCAAGCAGGGAGAATTTCGGAAAGTTGGATCAAATGGCTGATCTTGTCCGCCAGAACCGGGATGCGGTGAACAGAATTGAGAATTCAAATGCCAATACCCGGGCGGTTTTGGAAAATCTGATGTTGGATTTGAAGTGGTGAAGCCTTATGCCCGCCTTCAATCAGGTTATACGATGGGTAAAATTACAAATCCCGATAAGCGGAACGAATATACGAATAGAAATTATTATGATATATTATATATATGAAAGTAACTAAATTATTTATCTTATTATTGGTGGCTGTCGCAGTCTCCGGATGTTCCCTGGCAGGCGGCGGGGCTGACGGGGGCATATTCCGATCTGATGACGGCGGGAAGACATTTTCAAAAAAAGAAAAGGCCGAAGACAACCGGACAATAAGCGGAGTTGATATTTTGAGCCTGGCAAGCAATCCCCAAAATGGAAACGAGATATACGCGGGCTCAAAAAAAAGCGGCATTTTTAAGTCGTCCGATGGAGGCGAAATCTGGAGACAGCTCCCGGTATCCCAAATTACTCCCACAAAAGCGTATTCTCTTGCGATTGACCCTGCAAATCCCAGCGTAGTTTATGCCGCTGCGGCGATTGGGAAAAGGGGAAAGATCCTCAAATCCGTTGATTCCGGAGAAACGTGGAAGGATACGTATTCGGAGCCGTCAAACGGAACATTGGTGCTTTCGCTCGCGCTCAATCCACAAAAACCGTCAAATATTTTTGCCGGGACTGACAAAGGGCAGATTATTTTTTCTGAAGATGCGGGAGAAACATGGAGAAACGCCTATTGGACAGAAAATCAGGCGGCGGTGTCGAAAATCGCCTTCGACCATGCCAATCCGAATGTTGCCTATTTCGTCTTGTTTGAGAAAGGAATTCTGAGAACAATCGACGAAGGGAAAAAATTTGAAGTGCTGCATCGAAGCAAAAGCGAAGGGTCTATTTCGCTCGGGAACGGACTCAGCAGAGCAGTTTCAATCGCGACAGATCCGGCGCGCGAAGGGTGGGTATACGCGGGAACATCGGATGGCCTTTTGCGAAGCAAAGACCGGGGAGACAGTTGGGAAGTTGTGAAAACTTTGAGCAACCCGAGCGATCTCAATATCCGCGCCATCGCCGTCAATCCCCAAAATTCGGAAGAAATCGTTTGCGCGGTGGCACAAGCGCTGTATAAGTCTGTCGACGGGGGAGTGAATTGGCTCCCGGTGCAATTCAACACCGGCCGGACGCTTGAAGCAGTCCAGTATAATCCTCAAAATCCGGCGCAGATTTTCGTTGGATTGAACAAGAGATAGCTTTTACGAATTACGAATCTGCTTCGCTCTACGAATATACGAATTACGAATTTTTTTGCATTCGTATATTCGTATAGATTCGTAATTCGAAAAGAATATTGAATTCGTAAAGATAAATCTATGCTAAATGAAATTATTGAAAAAGCGAGACCGGGAACGGAAAAAGCCATCGAGCGGTTCAGGGAAGAAATCGCGAAACTTCGAACGGGGCGGGCAAACCCGGCGATGGTGGAAAATCTTTCAGTTGATTATTATGGCTCCAAAAGCCCATTGAAGCAGGTGGCAAGCATCACTGTGCCTGAGCCGCGTCTTATTGTCATCACGCCGTGGAGCAAGGACAATTTGGTCGACATTGAAAAAGCCTTGAGCGAATCAGGGCTGGGGCTCAATCCGACCAATGACGGACTGGTAATCCGAATCGCCATGCCGCCTCTCAACGAGGAACGCCGGACGGAGTTGGTGAAAGTCTTGGGAAAATATTCAGAGGAGGCACGCGTATTAGTCAGGCAGGCGCGCGAGCAGGCTTGGGATGAAATCCAGGATTTGGTAAAAAGCGGAAAGCTGGGCGAAGATGCAAAATTCAAGGGAAAAGAGCAACTGCAAAAATTGATTGACGAGTATAATGAAAAAATTGATGAGATAAGAGCGAAGAAAGAAAAAGAAATTATGGAAGTATAGGGGTTTTTGATCAGCGAAAAATCAGAGTTTCTTAAGTAGGCTGGTCCGCCCTGACGGAAGCCGGGGCGGTCTAACGCAATACTTTCAAAACTCCGATTTTTCAATTCGTTTGCTTTATGATAACAGTTTTAATATTCATTTTAGTCCTAGGCCTTTTGGTTTTTGTCCACGAATTTGGACATTTTTTGGTTGCGCGGAGAAATGGCGTCGAAGTTGAGGAATTTGGCTTTGGTTTTCCGCCGAGAGCCTTCGGCTTTTATTGGAACAAGAAGGGGAAAAGAAAAATAATTTGGGGATCAAAAGAAATTGAAGAGATCCGCGAAGCGAGAAAAATCGGTGAAGAGAAGACCGTTTACTCGGTCAACTGGATTCCGCTCGGTGGATTTGTGAAAATTATCGGAGAGGACGGCGAGGAAAAAAGCAATCCGAAAAGCTTCGCTTCAAAACCTCCTTTTGCCCGGATAAGAATCCTTGCTGCGGGCGTGGCGATGAATTTCCTTTTGGCAATCGCGTTGTTTTCTCTCGGTTTTTGGCTGGGAGTTCCGCAACCCGTCGAGGAAGTCGAAGGCGGCAGAATAGGAAGCGAAAAAATTCACATTGTGGATGTCGGAAAAGGAACGCCGGCTGAAGCGATGGGAATCCGCGCCGGCGATGAGATTCTAGGCGCGGTGATGAACAATAATCTGTTGAAATTTTCGTCAGTTGAGGAAGTGCAAAATTTCATCGGAGAAAACAAAGGCAGCCAGGTGGTTTTGGAAATTCAGCGGGGCAAGGAAAAGTTGGAAATTTCCGGCACGCCGAGAGCTGATTTTCCGGAGGGCGAGGGGCCGCTCGGGATAGGGCTTGCGAAAATAGTCATCGCGAAATATCCGTGGTATAAGGCGATTGCCCTCGGCTTCCAGTATACTTTTGATCTGACAGTCACTTTCATTTCATTTTTGGGCCTTCTCATTTGGCGGCTCATTGTCGGCCAGCCGGCGGGACTCGATGTTTCCGGGCCGGTGGGGATCGCGGTGCTGACCGGGCAAGTGGCGCAACTTGGTTTCGACTATCTCATCCGTTTCACAGCAATGCTTTCGGTGAACCTCGCTATCATCAACATTCTCCCGATCCCTGCGCTTGACGGCGGTCGGATTCTCTTTATACTGATCGAAAGGCTCAAGGGCTCGCCCGTTTCTCAAAAATTTGAGCAACGCGCGCACAGCCTGGGCTTTGCTCTTTTGATCTCGCTCATGGTTTTCGTGACCGTTCGCGATTTTGCGAAATTCGATTTGGTGGAGAAAATAAAAAATCTGATGTAAAAGATATTAAGGAGGGATGGGAGTGGATAAGAGAGAAGGGCGGTTGAAGGTTTTGTGAGTAGAGGATCAACCCTACCCGACTTTTGTTAAGGTTCTCGAGAGAAGCGGGGTTGACCTTAAGGTTGCAGAAAACGGCGTTTCAGCTTTACGGTTTTTGGAGTCCGAGAAATACGACGCTATTTTATTGGACCTAATGTTGCCGCGAGGTACAGATAAAGATCCGTTTAACGAAGTTCCGATTGCGGTTTATTTTGCAGGACTTCGTATTCTCGAGCTGATACTTAATGGGCGGTTTGTGGTTGCAGGGAACCATCCGGAGATTCCAGTGGTAATACTTACTGGCATTGTTCCGAGCCTTGTTCCTGGACTTAAAAATTGGCTTGATAACATAACAGCAAAGCACAATAATATCACTTTTCTTCTGAAGCCTCAGCGCATGCAGAATATCATAGGCGCTTTGTTTCAGAGTTAGACGTGAGCATTTTCCAAGGGGCCTCTGCCGGCGCGGCATGCCCTTTTTTCTTTCGCGATTTTCAGAGTAGTCAAACTTATCCACGTGGATATAATTGACTACTTTTTGCGGAGTGCGCTATTGAAATTTATTCAGTTCAAACCTTCATATAAGCGAACTTTGACACAATATTTTTTCTGGGGTAATATTAGGTACTAGGAATAGAAAATAAATATAAAAATAGCCTGAAATTCACATAACGCTGAAATACTTTTTTAGTTTTTTCTGATTATCATGTTTCGATTTATAAAAAATACATTACACGAATAAATGCTTTCAAGAATATTCGGGAAATTTTCAAAGGACATCGGTATTGACCTTGGAACGGCCAATACTTTGGTTTATGTCCGCGACAAGGGAATCGTAATAAACGAGCCCTCGGTCGTGGCCGTGAATCAGAAAACGGGGCAAGTCCTGGCAATCGGCGCGGAAGCCAAAAAAATGGTCGGAAAAACGCCTTCGCATATCGTTGCCACACGTCCGCTGGTGGACGGCGTCATTTCTGATTTCGAGGTGACGGAACAAATGCTTCGCTATTTTATCGAAAAAGTCCACCAGGGAGGTTCGGCTTTTTTTTCCCGGCCCCAAGTTGTGATCGGGATTCCCTCGGGAGTGACAGAAGTGGAAAAAAGGGCCGTGGTTGATGCGGCAGTCAGCGCCGGAGCGCGAAAGGCATATCTTGTTGATGAACCCATGGCGGCGGCTATCGGGGCCCGCCTCCCGGTCCAAGAAGCATCGGGCAATATGGTCGTTGACATCGGCGGCGGGACGACTGAAATTGCGGTGATATCACTGGGCGGCGTGGTTGTTTGCCGCAGCCTGCGTATCGCAGGGGATGAGATGAACGAAGACATCATTCGCTATGCCCGGGATGAATTCAATCTTCTTTTGGGAGAGAAAACAGCCGAGGACATAAAAATCGGCATCGGAAGCGCCTATGAGCTGAATGAGGTTTTGGAAATGCCTATGCGCGGGCGGGATCTCGTGACCGGGCTTCCAAAAGAAGTGATTGTGAATGACGCCCAAATTCGGGAAGCCATTTTCCGCTCAATCAAAATCATCGTCAACAATATCAAGTCAACAATCGAAGAGACGCCGCCCGAGCTGCTTTCGGACATTATGCAAAGGGGTATAATCCTTGCCGGTGGAGGAAGCCTTATTCGGGGAATAGAGAGGCTTGTTTCCGAGCAGACGGATATGCCGGTAAGAGTGATGGATGATCCCCTGACAGCGGTTGTCCGGGGGACAGGCATAATCCTCGAACATATCGATGAATTGAAAGACGTGCTTACGGAAACGCAATATGATAAAGTCAGCTTTTAGTCTTTACGAATATGCGAATGCAAAAATATTCGTAATTTGGTATATTCGTGGAGCGAAGCGTCCTCTTTGCCGGCGAGGCGGGTATTTGTAATTCGTAAAATATGAAATTTTTTTCCCGCAAAAACACAAAATTCGTTTCCATCGCAATTTTTTTGCTGATTGTTGTTTTCATATCATCCCGTGGAGCCGATAATCCGGTGAGAGGGACGGCACTTTGGATTCTGAATCCATTCATGAAAACATTCCGCATTTTTTCAGGAGGAACGCATGGATTTTTCCAATTTCTCGGTTCAATCGGAGATCTCAAGGATGAAAACGAAAAACTTGTGAAGGAAAACCAGCAGCTCCTGGCGGAAATTGCGAGGCTGAAGGACACAGCTGAAGAAAATAAAATTTTGAGAACTGAATTGGATCTTCTTCCAAAGAACAAATTCGATCTTGAAGCCAGTTTCGTGATCGGGCAAGACGCTCTGGGTCCGGGAAGCATGATTCTCATTGATAAAGGGGTGAACGCGGGAATAAAAGAAGGTATGGCGGTTATAGTTTCCAACGGCATTCTGGTGGGAAAAGTCAGGCAGGTTTTTCCCGATACAGCCAATGTGATTCTTGTCGCCGACCAGGAAGGAGCCGTAAACGGCGAGGTTTTAGAATCGGGAGCGAAAGGAATCATTCGAGGAACATACGGCCTTGGGACTACAATGGACATGATTTCTCAGGCGGAAGTCGTGAAAGAAGGGGACACCGCTATCACTTCAGGCCTGGGCGGTGGTTTGCCAAGAGGTCTCTTTGTCGGAAAAATCGGCCAAGTCGACCAATCTGAGGATAAGCTATTTCAGCAAGCGACAATTTTTTCTTCCGTGGATTTGACTTCGCTCAAAGTGGTTTTTGTTGTGAAAAGATTCTAGGTTGATACTTTTTATGAAAAAGTTGAATCTATTTTTGTTCATTTTGATTCTCTTTATATTTCAATATTCTGTTTTGGGCGTGTTTTTCCATATTGGCCGAATTCCCAATTTGTTTGTTGCGCTGGTCGTGAGCCTTGCGATAATCTTCGGCTTTGAAAAATCATTGGGCTGGACCATTTTTGCCGGATTTCTTTTGGATGTCGGATCAACCTGGCTCGTTGGCTCGGGAATTTTGACCCTGGTGGTGATTCTCTGGCTGATTGATAAGATGAAGGCAATCACTGAATTTCGCTCGAAAAGGTACTTGTTTGCAGTTCTTCTTTTTTTGACAGCCGGTGTTTCTGGCATAGCCTTTGACATTTTGATAGAAATTATTTTCAGGATAGAAAAGCTTTTTTCCCCGGATGTTGCTTCCCTCCGCCATTTTTCTGTTATCGGAAAGGCCTATGTTTTGAAAACAGCTTATACGGCTTTTTCGGTTATACCCGTATATTTTTTTGCCCGCAAGTTTCCAAAAAGATCTGGGATATTTTTGGCCGGGAAAAAAAGATAAAAAATTAAGTCGAGATATTATATGTTTTTTAATAAATATTTCAAAAATAGGCGCCAGGGAAAGGGACTGGAAATTGAAGAAATGACCAATTTCGGCGAAAACAGTCCTCGCGAAGAAATGCTGATTAGCGAACCGCTGGACAATTTCGGCTTTCGGTTTTTCCGGTTCGCCGCGATTTTGGTTTTCGCGGCTTTGGCTAGCAGAGTTTTTTACCTCCAGGTCGTGAAAGGGGATTATTATAATCGGATAGCGCGGGAAAACAGGGTGCGTGCAATTGTCATAAAAGCGCCGCGAGGCATTATTTATGACAGAAATGGCAAGGAACTGGTCAGGAATGTTCCCAGCTTCGATGTTATTTTCGTTCCGGCTGATTTTCCAAAGGACTCCCTCCAAAAAGACAAGGAGATAAAAGCCGTGGCAGAAATTCTCAAGATGAATGATCAAAATGTCGCGGCGATAACCAATTCACAAGACGAAGATTCGCTTAATCCGGTTCTCGTGAAAAGCAATATTAGCGAAGAAGAAGCGCTCGTATTCTCTGAGAAAAAGAGCGATTTCGAAGGCTTTCAGCTGGAAAAAACGGCTGTGAGGCAGTATGAGAACGGGGCCGTCTTTTCCCCGGTTATCGGATACACGGGAAAAATAAATCCCGGGGAACTCGAAAGTAATTCGGATTATCTGCTCACTGACTATATAGGGAAGATGGGATTGGAGGAGAGCTACGAAAAATATCTCCGTGGAATAAACGGCAAGCAGAAGGTCGAAGTTGATTCGGCTGGAAACATCAAAAAAAATCTGGGAACGGAAAATCCGATCAATGGAAACGATTTGTATTTGGGCCTGGACGCGGGACTTCAGGAAAAAATCGAGGAAAGCCTCCAGAATATGTTCTCGCAAACTGAAACCAAAACGGCGGCAGCGGTCGCAGTGAATCCCAAAAATGGCGAGGTCTTGGCGCTGGTGAGCCTTCCTGGGTTTGACAATAACCTTTTTTCGCAGGGCATCAAACCTGAGGATTATAATATGCTTCTGAATGATGAGGAAAAGCCGATGTTCAACCGCGCCATTTCCGGGGAATACCCTCCGGGTTCGACTCTCAAGCCTCTGGTAGCTGCGGCCGCGCTCCAAGAAAAAATAATTTCTTCCGACACATCAATTGATTGCGGGGGCGGCATCAGAATCGGCAGTTATAATTTTCCGGACTGGAAAACGCACGGCGGCTCGACCGATGTCCGAAAAGCCATTGCAGAAAGTTGTGATGTCTTTTTCTACTCCATCGGAGGAGGATGGCAGAATATTCCGGCGCTTGGAATCGACCGGATGAAAAAATATGCCAACCTTTTCGGACTAGGGAAAGTATTGGGGATTGATATTCCCGGAGAAAGCAGCGGGCTTATGCCGGACAAATCATGGAAAGAAAATAAAATCGGGGAGCGCTGGTATTTGGGAGATGACTATCACTCTGCCATCGGACAAGGTTTTGATACCGCAACGCCGCTGCAGCTTGCGAACTATATCGCGGCGATTGCGAATGGAGGAACGGTATATCGCCCCCATCTTGCAAGCTACGTCAAAAAAAATGACGGGACGAAAGAAAATATTGACCCGGAAGCTCTGAATAGCAAATTCATATCGGCTTCCAATATTTCTGTGGTGAAAGAAGGCATGCGGCAAACAATTCTTTCCGGAACGGCCCAGTCCCTCAAGGAACTTCCGGTTGAGGTGGCCGGAAAAACGGGAACAGCCCAGTTTGGAAGCGAGAACAAAACGCACGGCTGGTTCGTTTCTTTTGCTCCCTATGATGATCCGGAAATTGCCATCGCAGTTTTGGTTGAAGGGGGAGGGGAAGGGCACTCAACGGCTGTGCCGGTGACGAAAGAAGTTTATGACTGGTATTTTGGAGAAAGGAATAGTGGAGAATAACAATATACTGGGTTGACATAATTTTTCTTTTATATATAATACAGGCTGTTCGATACAATATGTTTTCAGTGCTCGCGAGCGAGTGCTTTTAAATTAAGCCTTTTTTATGACTAAATTTCTCACGCCCGAGGGTCTCAAAAAACTGGAAGATGAGCTTGGTATGCGAAAAACCGAGATGAGGCAGAAAATCGCCGCCACCATCAAAGAAGCCAAGGAACAGGGGGATCTTTCTGAAAACGCCGAATACACTGAAGCCAAACGCCAGCAAGCCGACAACGAAAGGCGGATAATGGAGCTTGAAAACACAATCCGCACCTCGGAAGTGGCCAGTTTTGTAAAGGGATCCAATGTGGTTCAGATGGGCTCCAAAGTGAAGGTGAAATTCAACGGGGACGAACAAATTTTCGAAATTGTCGGCTCGAACGAAGCCGATCCGCTGATCTGGAAAATTTCCAACGAATCGCCGATCGGAAAAGTGCTTTTGGGCAAAAAAGCCGGCGATAAGGTGAAAGCCGGCACCCCGAGCGGCGAAAAAGAGTATAAAATTATTGAAGTGAAATAGATTTTTAGGATAATCGCGGACAAGGCTGGAAACATATCCAGCCTTGTTTTTTATTGGTAAATAGGTATACTATAAGAAGATTTTTGAATTGCGAATTTTGAATTTGGAACGGGAATCCGGAATATAGAATTCAGAATTCATGATTCTTTGTTCCCATTCGCAATTCCCAATTCTAAATTCTCAATTCAATTTGTATGTTGAATGAAATCAAAGAAATAAAACTCAAAAAACTTGAGAACCTGCGCTCAGCGGGAATGGAGACGTATCCGGAAAAAACGAAGCGCTCGATGGAAAATCGGGAAGCCCTTGATAAATTCGAAGCTCTTCAGGAAAAGGAATTGAACCTCACCGGGAGAGTCCGGTCGCTTCGTCCCATGGGCGGTTCGGCTTTTGCCCATATTGAAGACGAATCGGCGAAAATCCAGATATTTTTGAATGAGCAATATATGAGCGGCGGGAAACACAAACTTTTCATCGATAATGTTGATTTAGGAGACTTTGTTGAAGTGCGGGGAAAACTTTTCAAAACTAAAACAGGCGAAATGACTCTCCAGATTTCTGATTGGAAAATGCTTTCGAAAAGCCTTGCTCCCGTGCCGACCGAATATTTTGGTCTCAAGGATACGGAAGAGCTTTTGCGCCGCCGTTATCTTGATCTCATGATGAATCCGGAAACGCGCGAAATATTTCGCAAAAAAAATATTTTTTGGCAAACGGCCCGGAAATTTCTTTCGAAAAGCGGTTTTCTTGAAGTGCAGACGCCCGTATTTGAAAACATACCGGGCGGGGCAGAAGCAGAACCCTTTGCGACGCATCACAATGCGCTCAACCGTGATTATTATTTGAGAATATCGCTTGAGCTGGGGCTGAAAAGACTTTTGGTCGGCGGCTATGAAAAAGTATTTGAAATCGGGCGGGTTTTTCGCAACGAGGGGATTGATCGCGAGCATCTTCAGGAATATGACATGCTGGAAACATACGAAGCCTTTCAGGACCTTCGCGGCGGAATGAGATTTGTGGAAAAACTCTTCAAGGCATTGATCAAGAGTGTCGCGGGAGGCCTGGAAACTGAATTTGAAGGAAATAAAATAAATTGGGGCGCGAAATGGCCGAAGCTGGATTATTTCAAGTTGTTTAAAAATGAAACGGGAATTGACCTTGCGAAAGATGTTGACATCAAGGAGCTGCAAAAAAAAGCGGATGAACTGAAAATCAAATACGATCCAAATTTTGGTAAAGGCAGGATGACGGATCTTCTTTTCAAGAAAATTGTCCGGCCGAAGCTGATAGAACCTTGTTTTCTCGTCGGCCATCCGGTTGAAGTCTCTCCTCTTGCCAAAAAAGATCCGAAAGATTCGCGAAAAGTTTTGCGGTTACAGGTCATCGCCTGCGCTTCAGAGCTCGGTAACGGCTTTTCGGAGCTGAATGACCCGATTGACCAAAGATCCCGATTCGAGGAGCAGATGAAGCTTCGCGAAGCGGGGGACAAAGAAGCTCAAATGCTTGACGAAGATTATGTCGAAGCACTCGAATATGGCATGCCGCCGGCCTTCGGTTTCGGCTTTTCAGAAAGGCTGTTTGCTTTTTTAATGAATAAATCGGTGCGGGAAACGGTTCTTTTTCCTCCGATGAAAGAGAAATAATAATCATAAAAATATGAACAATCTGGAAAAAGCGCGCGAAACAGAAGAGAATGCCCTGGATAATCTCAAAAAATCGAGATTTATCAACGAAAAAATAAATAATCTGGATGCAGAACAATTAGCGAATCTGGAAGAAGAATTGCAAACCAGGCGTGCTTTAGTGTCAGCAGAACTGATAAATATCGAGAATGAGCTAAAAGCTATCGGCGAAGTCATGTTTGAGAAGAATAATTCACAAAAATAAATTCATGCTCGACATCAAATTCATCCGGGAAAATAAGGACGCTGTGAAAAAGAATTGCAAATTGCGCAATATCAAATGCGGCATTGATAGTTTTTTGCGATTGGATGATGAGCGCAAGGATTTGATGCGAAAAATAGAAGAGCTGAAAAATGAGAAAAACAGGCTGAATGAAGAAATGAAATCCGCGGTAAGCAAAGATGAAGCAATCATCAAGGGAAAAGCGATCAAAGACCAGTTGTCGGAATTGGAGCCAAAATTTGAAAAAGCCGAAAAGAAATGGAAAAAGATCTATCTTCGGATCCCGAATATGTCGCATCCCGATTCGCCAGCAGGGAAAGACGACACCGGGAACAAAGAGATTGAAAGGTATGGCGAGCCGCCGAAGTTTGATTTTGAGCCGAAGGGACACGAAGAATTGATGAAAAATCTCGATCTCATTGATTTTGAGCGGGGGGCGAAAGTTGCCGGTGCGAAATTCTATTTTCTCAAAAACGAAGCGGTATTTTTGGAGCAGGCATTGGTGAATTATGCGCTTGATATGTGCGTGAAAGAAGGATTCATCCCTTTCTCTACTCCGGATCTCGCCAAAGATGATATTTTGCTCGGAATAGGATTTAATCCTCGGGGGGAAGAGTCACAGATATACAGTGTTGAAAAAACGGATCTAAATCTGGTCGGAACGGCGGAAATTACGATGGGAGGATATCACAAGGATGAGGCGATAGACGAAAAAAAATTGCCATTGAGATACGTGGCTCTTTCCCACTGTTTCCGCACAGAAGCCGGTTCTTATGGCCGGCACAGCGCGGGACTTTTCCGAGTGCACCAGTTTACGAAGGTGGAGATGTTTGCCTATACCACTCCAGAAAATTCTGAATCCATGCATACTGAACTAAAAAATATAGAAGTGGAAATATTCAAGAATTTGGGTATTCCGTTTCGGGTGGTGGACATTTGCACGGGGGATCTGGGCGGGCCGGCTTACCGGAAATACGACCTCGAAGCCTGGATGACTAGTCGAAACGATTGGGGGGAGGTCACCTCGACTTCCGACACGACGAGCTATCAAGCGCGAAGACTGAACATTAAGGTGAAACGCGCGGACGGAAAAAAAGAATTTTTGCACATGCTCAACGGCACCGCCATCGCGGTATCAAGGGCTTTGATTGCAATTATCGAGAATTATCAGCAAAAAGACGGCAGCGTGGTCATTCCGGAAATTCTTCGCAAATATATGCCCGGGAATTTGGAGACAATAAAAAGAAAATAAATTTATGACTCTTGAAGACCTTCATAAGATAAAAAAATCAGCAAGCGACAGCGATAATGGCGCAGATGTTTCGGAAATTGATGTCAGGAATGTGACATTTGCTGAATTCAAGCGAATTATAAGAAATGTGATGGATTCTCATATTTTAAGAGATTTTGTAAAGCAGTATCAAGAATTATTGAGACAGAAGGATTTGGGTTCAGAAGAAGGTGAGAGATTTGAAGAAATAGTCAGATATTTGAAAAGAAGGATAAATTTTGTCGATGAAAGGATCGTGAAAAGAAGAGACAGCAAATACCACCAGCCCTTCAAAGCCAACTTCAATGTCTAGTATAAATCTTTCCCCAATCAAGGAAATGGAACTCCGGGCGTCTCGCATCCCCGGAGTTGTTTCGCTGGCGCAGGGCGTGCCGTCTTTTGACACGCCGGATGCGATAAAAAACGCGGCGATTGAAGCGATCGAAAAAGGCAAGGTGGCGAAATATTCACTCGCGCCGGGAACACTCGAATTCAGGGAAACAATTGCCCAGCATCTCGAACGGGAAAACAAATTTTTTGATTTTGAAACCGAAATCATTGCCACGGCCGGATCAATTGAGGCTATCACGGCAACTCTGCTCGCGATTCTTGGGCCTGGGGACGAAGTCTTGATTCCCGATCCGACATATACCTCGTATCAGGCGGCGATCAAGGTAGCCCGCGGAGTTCCCGTTTTCGTCCCACTCTCGGAAGAAAAACATTGGGCGCTTGATATCCAGGAATTTGAAAAACTCATCACCCCCCGGACAAAAGCTTTTCTTTTTTGCAATCCCAACAATCCGACCGGGACAATGTTCAAGCGTAACCAGCTTCACGCGCTGGCGCAGTTGGCCATCAAGCATAATTTGTATATTTTAAGCGATGAGGTTTATAAGGATTTTATTTTCAATGGCGAAGGAAAATTATATTCCTTGGCTGAACTGCGCGGCATCCGGGATCGGCTTGTTTATATCTTTTCTTTTTCCAAAGCCTACGCCATGACCGGCTGGCGGATCGCGTATCTCGCGACGCATCAGGATCTCGCCAAAAAAATTCTGGCAGTCCACGACGCGCTGGTCACTTGCGCGCCGGTCGTTTCCCAGTTCGCGGCCCAGGCGGCGCTCGAGATGGCGGACGAAGATGTTGAGACGTTCAAAAACTATTTCCAAAAAAGAAGAGATCTTACATGCAAAAGGCTGGATAAAATGAATCACGTTTTTGAATACCAGAAACCCGACAGCGCCTATTTTGTTTTTCCAAGGATAAAGAGGGAGATAATTCAAAAAATTGCTCCCGGTGGCGGTTCGTGGCAGTTTGCGATAGAATTATTGGAGAAAGCGAAAGTTGCGACGGTGCCAGGTTCCGCTTTTGGCCCCAGAGGAGAAAATCACATTCGAATGTGTTTTGGGCGATCGGAAAAAGATATTAACTTGGCGTTTGACCGGTTAGAAAAATTCTTTGGCAAGAATTTTTCGTAATTTGCAATTAGTAATTCGCAATTCGGATCAGAACAAATATCCCAATTACAAATTACCAATTACTAATTACATATTGATGAAATCAATATTTAAGAAAATTGTCCAATTTCATCTCAAGCTTTTGACAAAGATAACCCTCTGGCGGCACAGGCCTTTCATCATTGCCGTGGCGGGAAGCACGAACAAGACCACGACCAAAGATTATATCTTGAAATTTCTGCGGGAAAAATACGGCGAAAAAGAAGTGCGGGGAAACCCGAAATCATATAACACCGAAATCGGCCTGCCACTCGCCATTCTCTATCTCGATTCCGGAGAATCTTCGGCGCTTCGGTGGCTCAAAATTCTTGTCCAGGCTAAAATGCGGGCCCTTTTTGGCCGGAAATTTCCCAAGAAACTGGTCCTCGAACTTGGCGTTGAGGAAAAAGGCGACATGAAGCCCCTTCTTGAAATGGTGCGTCCCAATGCAGTTATTGTTACAAACATCGAGGGAAGCTATACTTACGCGAATTCGAGCCTCGACAATGTTTTTGGTGAATTGAAATTGCTGGTTCAGCAATTGCCGAAAGACGGTTATCTCTTTTTGAACTGCGACGATGGCCGAGTGAAGGAACTCAAAAATTTCACTAAAGCGAAAGTGACGACATTCGGTTTTTCCGAAGAGGCTGAAGCACGGGCGGAAAACTTGAGGACCGACGCCCAAGGCCAGACTTTCGATTTCATTTTTCAAGAAAAGCAAGAATCCGTCCGAATCAAGAAATACGGCCGGACGAACATATACGCCTGGATGGCGGCAAAGGTGGTGAAAAGCTTTTTATAAAATTCATCCATGTCTTTTTTCCAAAAAAAAGAAAAAAACAAAAGCTGGAAGGGGAGAAATCCAAAAGTCTATTCAGGCGTTCCGAGAAGGGACAATCGGGAAAAAAGGGGCCGCTTCAGCCGCTTTATTTTTTGGGTATTGTTTTTGGGATTTTTTGGGGTTTGCGGGTATCTTCTTTTATTCTCCCCGTTTTTGGAGATTGAATCGGTTTCCGTCGAAGGAAACAAAGAAATTACATCGGAGCGAATAATCGAAAAAGTTGAAGGAGTGATGGAGGGGAAATATATCAGGTATTTTTCAAAAAGAAATTTTTTTCTGGTCAATAAAAGCGCGATAAGCAGCCAGCTCAAAGATGATTTCAACCGTCTCGAAATTTCATCGATTGAAAAGAAATTCCCGCGAGCGATACTTATAAAAGTCAGGGAGCGCCAGCCGGAACTCGTCTGGTGCAGCGGGGGAGTTTGCTATTTGGCCGATAAGAGCGGCTTGATCTATTCCGGGGCAAATGCGACTGACGAAGAAATAAACAAAAACCGTTTTCTGGTTGCGATTGACGATAACGCCCGTCCCGTGGAAACGGGAAAAACAACGCTTGGCGAGGACTTTATCAGGTATCTCAAAGAAATTGATGCAGTGATTGTCGATGATTTGGGGCTTTCAATTGACGGAAATTATCACACGCCGGCTCTTACTTCGCAGGAGATCATAACAAGAATCAAAGAAGGCGACGGAAGCTGGACATTGAAGCTTTTGAGCGCCATTCCGCCGCAAGAAACAAAAAAAATACTCGAAACAGTATTCGAGAAAGACCTCGCCGGGGATAAAAAATCCCAGCTGGAATACTTGGACATAAGGGTGAAAGGGAAGGTGTATTATAAGTTGAGATAGGTTTTTGGAGTTTGGAATTGCGAATTTTGAATTTTGAATGGGAAGAAAAAATAAAGAATTCAGGATTCAATATTCGATATTCCTATTCTCAATTCAAAATTCTTAATTCACAATTCTATATATCAGTATTGAGTGCCCGATTGCGGCATAAGGTTCTTTTTCCCGCAGCCACTGGTAGTCGGGTTTTCCTTCGGTGATTTTATAGTAAAGAGAATTTTGGATGAAAGTCGCGGATATTGCATACCAGCCGGGTTCTTGCCCCAGATCCGCGTGCCAAATAACCGCTCTTTCACCAAGGTAATGTTTCACATCGCCGCCGCCGAAATAGTCAACTCGGATTTTTTCAATATTATTCTTCTCGATGAAGGTTTGAAGGCGTTTGAGCTCCTGCCCCCAGTCAACATTAGAATCGGTTACATACTTGTAGCCGTTTTTTGATCCGCCAACGGTTTCATTGAAGTAGGCGAGATAATAGGGATAGGCCAGAGCCGTCTCGGCGGCGAGCCAGAGCAAAAGAACGGCGACAGCAACAGAATAGATTTTTCTGGCATTGCCTCTCAATTTTGCCCAGAGAAAAACAATTTCTTTGGAAACGAGAATATACATGAACGGAAGAATCGGAAAAAGATGACGAAAACCGATGTTGAGATTGCCCGTGATGCTCACATAGGCATAAAGGGCAACGAAGAGAAGCATGGCAGTTTCGGCAATATGGCCGTCCAGATAATTTTTCACGTTTTTCCAAATATGCCTCGGGAAATCAGCCAAATTATTTCGGAGGATGAAATAAAGAGCAATGGCCAGAGCGCTAAGGAGAAACAGGAGAATGGGTATAGGCTCTTTGATGAGAAACACCATGGGAAAATATTCCCGAAAACTCTGGTTTGTTACCTGGCCGAAGAAATATGTCGTGTTTCCGCCGGCCACCCGCCCAAAAACCATAAAAAGGCCTGTAAGATACTGGCTATAGGGGCGGAGAACGGGGTTATCCGCCATTTTGTGAAGAGTGTCGCCGGTAAGGTTCTTCGATCCGCCATACAGCTGCGTGTCAACAAGCTCGTGAATTTTTTCGGTTGGCATGCGATAGATATTCAGCTGATAGACAACTCCGATAAGAAGAATATGGATGAGAAAAATAATGACAAAGCTGGACGAGTATAGATAAAATTTCTGAAGCCAGAATTTTTTTATTTTTCCCGATCCCAGGAGGGAAAACTTGATTTTTTTCTTTCGAAAGAATATGTTGGCGAGGAGAACAATGCCAAAAACAGGGAACATAAGAACTGCCGAAAATTTGGCCAGCTGCGCCAATGCCATGAAAATTCCAGCCAGTGCGATTGTCTGCCAATTCGGATTTTTGAGATACTTCAGGAAAAAATAAAAGGCAAAAAAGAGAAAAGCGGCAATGCCAAGATCGGTTGTGACATAGTGATTGTGGCCGAGAATATTGGGATCAAAGGCGTAGAAAGCCAGCGCCAGAAGCCCTGCTTTCAGGCCGAAGAGTTCCTTGGCCCATTTGAAAATAAAAAATCCGAGAAGAAGTGAAAGGAGAATAATCGGGAAACGCGACCAAAAAATGATTTTTTCCGTGTCATTTCCGGGGAGATACAGAAAACGCCAGCCGGCGTTCCATTGGCCATTGGCGTCGGTGGTCCAAAATTGCTCGTTGGTCGGAAAGCTGACATCCAAAAATTGCAGGGGGATTCCGGCCAAATCTTTGAGAAGCGGCGGGTGTTCCGGATTGAGGCGGAAGTCATGATATTTCACATAGGAATAACCCGACGGAATATGGGCTACCTCATCCATTATGGCCGCATCGCCGAGTGCCGTGCCGATGGAGATGGCGAGTACTATAATAAGAATTGCCGCCACGATATGATGCTGGTATTTTTCGAGCATAAATTTTAGTTAACATTAATAACATAATAATCGGTCCCGTTTCCCGGCTGAGGGTCGAGTTTTTGGACGAGGGCGCCGGGGAAAATCGATTTTATCTTGGCAATGATTTCTCCGTCATAATACATGAGGACAACTTTGGCCGGTACCTTGATGTTTTTTGGGTCGAAGTCGCCGGGCCGGGAATAATTTATTCCCGGTGTGGGAGAATGAGTGAGAAGTCTGACTACTTCGGCTGAAACCGGCAGGCCGTCATCCATGATTTGGCCGCCAGCATTGGCGACGACATATTTGTTGACGCTAACCGGAAGATTATTGAGATAAAGAGCCATATTTTTGAAATTTTGGGAAAAGCCCGCGTGAATCTCTGGAGCGCTCGCCCAGTCGATGAAATATGTTTTTATGGCGACAAATCCGGACCAGGCAATGAGAAAGATAAGCGCTCCGCGGCCGAGCTGGGCAATCGGAAGCCGGAAATTTTTTGCTTTCATATGATCCAGGAATCTGAAAATAATTTCCACGGCGAAAGCGGCAATGAGGATCGCGGCTGGAAGGGCGCCAATGGTGCGGAGGGCGTGGGGAAGGCCTTCATAGGTGAGAAGTCCGGGGAGCAGCATTGCTGCGAGCCATGAGAGAAGCAAAACGGAAACCACAAATTCCTGGCTCCTTTTTCCGTTTTTGATCCTTTGATAGAGCCAGAAAAAGAAATGATAAAACAAGACGATTATTCCGATCAAGAAAAAAATGCCCGTCCAGGATTGAAGCTGGGGCTGGCTTGGAAAATTATGCCGCCAGTTTTGGTCCCCCTGAAAATTGAACATCCCAAAGGTTTTGGTCACGCTTTCCCAGAGAGCTTTTCCAAGATGGCCTTGATTGACTTTCGGTGAAAAAACAGACACGGATTCGGAGCGGGTTTCAAAATATTCAGGATGGAACCAGAAAGTGAGGAGCATCGGAAGGGCGATAAAAAAGGCGGCCAGCAAAAAAGACAGAATTGATTTCCAGTATTGGCGAAGAAATTTTTTCTTTGAAATGAGAAAAGCGAGAAACAGCGCGGCCAGAATTGCGGGCGCGATCCGGAAAGCGATATATCCATGGACACCAAGGCCAAAAAAGACGCCGGCTAGGATATAATCATAGGTTTTTTTCTCCCGAAGGCCCTTAAAGAGGAAATAGAAAGTGAAAACAAGGACGAACGGCAGCATATTGGCCCGGAAGGAAATGCGGTTGAAATTGATAGCCCAAAAAGAAGTGGCATAGAGGAATCCGGCGACAAGGCCGGCGCGATAGGTTCCGAAAAGCTCGCGGGCAAGAAGCATCATTCCGGCCACGGTCAGCACGCCGAAAAGAACGGACCACATTTTGAGAGTTATGACGCTCACGCCGAAAATCTTGAATCCCAGAGCAATGAGATTCATAAAGAGTCCTTCACGTCCGTAGTTATTAGGATAGAACCATTGAAATTGGCCAGTTTCAAGAGCGTTGATAGCGTCTGTCCCGTTCACGGCTTCGTCCGGATAGACTCCCGGTGGCAAAGTCGTGATATGATATGTCCTTGCCAGAATAGCAATCGCAAAAATCGATGCCGCGACTGTCAAATAAAAAAAACGATGCCGGAGAAAAGATTTATCTTTCCAAAAAACAGCTATTCTGTCCTTCAGGGCAGATTTTTTTTGATTTCTCGTTTTCCTTTTCATTTCTGTTTTAGAAGTTATTCCGATGATCATATTATACAGCACAACCGCGAGGCTTGACAATATCTTTTTTCTGTTCTAAGCATTAGTCAAAGAAACAAAGCGTTTTTTCACCCCGCACCAAAATTCGAGAATCATCGAAAAAATGCGAAAAGCGCATTTTTGGTGCGGGGCAAGGCGGCAAAGCGCTCAAAATTTCAGTGGGAGGGGAAAGGAAATGGCCAAAAAATTGTGGATATTGCGGTTTGTTCTCTTTTTTTCTTTAATAATCGGCACAAATGCCTTGGCCGCTAACCGGCAGGGTGTGTGGGAAATCTTGTATTTTAACCGATTGTATCAGGAGTATGCCCTTTGGCACCAATGGGCTGACAACGGGAAAGCCAAGTATGAAATTTCGAAGTATTTCTTCGATGGCGACGAAGAAAAAGAAGAGGTTTTCTGCTCCGGAGAACTTGAGGCCAATTCAATCCTCATTGTCAAGAATTTCTTCAATGGCGATGACGGTATCGTTTTTGTCAAAAAAGAAGGCAGTTCCGGAAATTTGAGTTATTCTTTCTTCTGTTTCTATCCGCATGCCAGGAAATTGGAAAAAGTTTTTCCGGAACGGTTTCTGGAGTGCGGCTCTCTCACGGCCGAAGGCGGGCGCTTGATTGAATGGTCCAGCTTGAGATCATCGGTCATAGAGTTCGAAGGCGGCAAAGTTATTTTCAAAGATGAAATTGTGGGCAAAAATCTCCTTCTCTATGCGGGCGGATATATCGTTTCCTTCAATATGAGTGATGGAAAAATATCTGCCCGTTTGGGGGAAATCGTGCGCCGTAAAAAGAGAGCAACCACGGTGGATCGGGGCGTCCTTGCTAACGGTTCGACTATAACTATGCCCGTGGACAAAGGCATAATGCTGATCCGGACCGACAGAATCACTACCTGTGAAAAAATCAGGATTGAGGGGGAAGCGCTCAAGATAATCACGCCCAATGTTTATATTGGCAACCGAAAAGGAGAAAGTCGAATTTCGGTTGAATACAATCATGGACAGCTCCACTCATTTGAACTGAAAGTGAGGGCAACTGAATAGGGATCGCCAAACTTCAAAGCCTCTGGCGCCAAACCCATGTGGATTTCCACTCGAGGGCGGCGCTGGGGCTTTTTCTTTTGAGAGAAAATTGCTCGGACTTATCCACACCGCCGAGAGTTGTTCACTTCAGAAAGTTTTTGTGGTATAATTTAAACGTAATATAAAAACAAAAATTTTGGAGACTTATAAGATAAGTTTAGTTTTGGTTTGTGAAATATAAAAAAATGGCTGAAGAAAATATACATCGAAAGAGAATAGAAGAGCCGCCTGAAGGAGCGATGCCGGAAGATTCACCTCAGGAAACTGCTGCGAGACAAAGCGCTGAAGATTCTCCTTTGCCTCCAGCCGATTTGCCAGTCGATGGAAAAGGAGAAAAAGGTCCGGATAGTCCGAAAAAAGATTACATCGAAAAAATAAAAGAATACTATGAAAAATTATTTTCCAACGAAAGCAATTTAACCAAAATCCTGAATGAAAACGGGTTGAAAGTCCTTGCGCCTTGGGTGAAGAGAACGCGAAAATTGCTGGAGGAGGACGAAATTGCGAAAAGTTGCTTGGGATACACCCTGGATGCCCTTTCCAAAAAATATCAAAATGGGACAGAAGAGCTGGAAAAGGTTATTTTGGAAAATAATCTGAATCAAATTCCTGAAATCAGGGATGAAACTACGAAAGCCATTCTGGGCTATTACAGGCACGCGCTAGAAGCCGCTGCGGAAAAAACTAGATCGGAAAAAAATCTCGGCATCATTGAAGAGCAAATAAAAAAGGTAAAAATTTTACTGGGCGAGGACGTGCCGGACGCTGGCGAAATGACCATTGACAAATCAGGCGAAAATTCGAAACAGAAGGAAATGAGAAAAAAAATTGTTGAGGCGATTAGGCAAGCCATTGCTGAAAGTGTGGCGAGGATAGACGCATTCGTCGAAAAAAAGAAGATTTTGGGCGTCGATTACGGGAGGCTGGAGCATGAAAAAGGGAAAATCAGGCATAAAATCCTCGAAAATATTGACGGACACGCGGGTCTGATTCTCAAATTGTTGGGAGATGAATACGAAAGCCCATTAGCTGATCAGCTGATTATAACCGAAGCCCGGCGGGTAGCAACAAATGCTTTTTCAAGGGGACAGGAAATCATAAAAATTTTGCCGAAAGGAAAAATATCGGGCGATGCAGAACAAAAAAAAGGATCATCACCCGCACCAGATGAACCAGCGCCGAATCTTCAACCAGGGGAAGTGGCATCGCTTTTGGCATCGGAGGCGCACCAAAAAAAGGGCAATGGAGAGGCCATGAAAGAAAGAGAATATGACAAGCTAAACGAAGAGCAAAAGAAAAAATACGTGGAATTGGTGAATAGAGCGGGAATCACAAATTTGAATAAAGAAGTCGAGAAAAAATACAAAGAAATGAAGCCAGAAGACGCGGATAAGGCTCGCAAGGATAACATGAGCATTCTCAATTCGCTGAAAAGAGTTTTCAGGGAGATCGTTTCGAAAGAAAACTTCGATGTCGCTTTTTTTCAAAGATATTTTCTGAATCCAGAAGTATTGGATGATTATTTCGAGGAAAAAAAAGAAAGAAAGATTTCAACAGCGGAAGAGTCGGGAAAGTTCAAGAATGAATTTCGGGGAGAGCTGGAAGGTGAAGCCGGAAAAGCCGGTTATGACAAAGAAAATGCCAAGCTGATTATCAGATATTATAACAGCAGAATTTTGCTGGAAGAGTTCATTCGAGGCGCAAAAAAATCATAAAATTAACTTTATAATAATGGGAATAATAAAAAAAGGAAGGTTTCCTGAAGCTGGCCAGGCTCCTGGTGCAACTGCCGCCGGAACTCCGGAAAGTTCTGAAGAAAACAAAAAGGCAAAGACAGGCGCCGCATCTGAGCCAGATTTGAGCGAGAATAAAATGCCCCCAGATGAAGAACCGGCCGCCGCGCAAGATTTGTCAGGAGGGAGAAACGACGTAAATCCGGAAAACAAAGAAAGCGGGCCAAGCGAGGAAGATTCTGAAGGAGCAAAAGCCAAATCTGACGCTTTAAGTGCGGAAAATGAAAGAAAAAATCATGAAGAATTTGAAAAAATAAAGCAGGAATTCGACGGGAATGAGGAGAAAATTTTCAAAGGGAGAGAAGGAGTGGGCAGGAAGTGGCGGGTTATATCAAGCGCTTTAGAATCCGTCGGTCTTACAAAAAGAAAGGCGAAGGATGACGAGATAAAAGAATTTTTGGAAAAGAGAGAGGAACTACTTCGGAAATTGAAAATGGCTGGATATAGAGCATTCAGGGAAAATGAACGGGAGCTTGAAACTTTTTTAGCCGAATACCATATTTCTGCGATCGCTATCAGGTCAAGGGCAGAGGAAGACAAACTGCGAGCTGAAAATTCGAAATGGTGGCCAGGCAAAGCTCTTGTGGGCTTTGCGAATGTTGGCAAAAATTATCGAGATTTTGTCTCCAAACAGTTTCTCGTGGATGGAAAATTGACCGCAAAAGGAGTTGCAAAAGGAGTTGCAACGGCTGGAGCTATTGGTTTTGCCGCGACGTCACTGATTGCGGCCAGTTTGCCCGCTTTGGGCGTTGTGGCTGTTGGATCGGCGGGCGCATCAGCGGCCGCTATATGGCGTGGTTTCAGCGCTGTGGGAGCCGGTTACGCGGCAAAAAAAAGAATGGAAGCAGGGACCATTGAAGCCAAAAAGAAAGAAGTGCAACAAGATGTTTTGAGACAAATTGAGGCAATAAAGAGCAAAACTGAGGAAGAATGGATACAATTTGTCGAAGGGATGGAGGGTGGAAAATCGATCGGCGAGGAAGAACAAACATTTGCTTCAAAAGACAGAAAACAAAAGCTTCTCGCTCTTGGACTAGCTGGCGGAACATTTATCGCAGGCACTATTGTAAGCCATTATGCGGCGGGCATAAAAGGATTTTTTAGCCAGGCCTGGGATAAAATCACCCATTCCTTCGGGGGCGGGAAAACCGGTTTCTATGAACCGGCGCACAGCCCGATTTCTGACGCGGAAGTGCAGCCCAAGGCTGGAGGATCGGTTGCTCCGGAAAAAACAAGCAAGCCGTTTTTGGGTGATTCGCACAGGATCAAATCCGGTGAAAATGTCTGGAAGGTGACAAGAGATATGTATATAGAACACGCGAAGGAATATAATCTTAAGCCTGATGATCCAAAAATCCAAAATTTGTTTCATTCTCTCAAAAAGCAGGGTTTCTTGAGCCGAATGGGGATCAATGCTGATAATTTCAATGATTTGTCAGACGCCCAAAAAATAAAAATCCTCGCGGAAAACAAAACCGCCAATGCGATGGAATGGTATAAGAGCCACCATGGAGGAAAATTGCCGTCAGTAGTCAGAGAGGGCTATATGGTGACTTTGGATGATAAAGGAAAATTGTTTGTGGGAGACACTTCACAAATCAAGGCTGGAGCCGTTCATCACGAGCCGGCTCACGGTGCGGGAAAGGCGGCTGCGGCAGCAGAACATCATGTGCGGGGTGGAGGAAGAGCGGTGGAAAGCATTGCTGATCAAAAAATGAGAGCGGCTGAAGCAATGGAGGCTAAAGCAAAAGCCCGTTGGGAAGACGTGACAAGCGGCCGGCCGGGAACTTCGTCGGCCGCAAGCGCTGAAAAAATAGCGCGGCTTGGAGTCGAAGCTCAAGCTTTGAATGAACAGGCAATAGCGGGACTCACCAGCGCCAACGCGCGGCTTTGGAACAGCTGGCTTGAAAACTTAGGTGGCTTCAAACTCAACACGCCTGCCTCTCAAGTTCATGAGGCAATCAGTAGATTGAGTCCCGGGGTTACCAGCGATACGCCGCTACCATCGACGTATAGTGAGATAACTCAAATGGGAAAAGCGACTAAGTTCACCCAGGAAACCTTTCAAAAATTTCCCCCTCTCAATGCACGGGAAACAATGCAGCAATATCTTGAGCGGATGTCGAGGACTAATTTCCATTTATTCAAAAACTTGAGTATTAAAAATAGACTTTAATTTTTTGAAATCAAAATTATGACCGCGCAAAACACAATCTTGAAGCAGACGATCATTGAAGAATTGGGACTCACGGATTTGCCCGAAGAGCAAAAGGCCAAAGTTCTGGTCGATCTTTTGGAGTTGGTCCTGAAAAGGCTCTATATAGAGACAATGGACAAGTTGACGCAGGAAGATCAGCAAGAGCTCATGAAAATGCTTGAAGAAAAAACAGAGTCGGATCAAGTTGAAAAGTTTCTGCGAGAAAAAATTATTGATTACGAAGAATTTGTGAAAAATGTGGTTAGCGACCTCAAAGACGAGCTAAAAGAAGACATTGCCAGCTTTGGAAATGTAGACGAAGCGGCGAAAAGTTGAAAAATATAGAATTTAGAATTGTGAATTGAGAATTAGGAATGGGAATCAAGAATGTTGAATTATAACTCTCTATTTATTATTCCTATTCACAATTCAAAAATCCAATTTCACAATTCTTCGAGGAAGTTTCTATGCTCGTATTTGCTTATAAGTTGTAGAAAATAATTATGCCTCAATCAAACTACCAGGAGCCTATCGAAAAGGAGGATTTGGATTTGGCGAAAAAGCTGAAAGGGGATATTTCAGTTGGCAATGCGCAGAAAAATTCCGAAAATACGATAGTGGAAAAACCGGAAATGCCGGATGTGCCGGCGGCTGAAAAAATGCCGGGAATCGAATCTGAAACGGGAGGAGAAAAAAAGTTTGAAGAAGTCTCCGAGAAAATTGAAACTGCCAGAAAAGCAATTCAAACTCAAAAACCGGCGGCCGGGGCGAGCGTGAGCGATGACGCCGGGACGGTTTCTCAAATCACCGAATATGAGAAAAAAGTGGATAAATTGGTGGAAATGGCGCTTCAAAAGGGACCGGAACATGCGATAAAAGTCGCCCGGCATATGGACAAGGGAAAAACCTCCGACATAGCGGACAATTATACTCTCGACGAAGTCCACGACCGATTGCTGGAAGATGAATTGAGGAAGCAGCTTATTCAGAAAGGACTTTTGAAAGAATTATGAATTTAGAATTGAGAATTGTGAATGGGAAAAAAGAATAATGAATTTAGGAAAATTACTAGGTTTACGGACTTAGTCGTTTGGCAAGAAGGGCACAAATTGGTTTTGATTATTTATAAAGCAACTAACGATTTTCCAGGTTGCGAGGAATATGGCTTGAAAAGCCAGCTTCGAAGAGCAATAGTTTCTTTTACTTCGAATATAGCTGAAGGCTTTGCGAAAAGATCTTCCAAGGAAAAAAATCAGTTTTATAATACTGCCCATACCTCGCTGATAGAAGTTCAAAATCAACTTCTAATTGCTAAAGACGTTGGATACCTTAGTCAATCTGAATTTATGAAAATTGCTGACCAAACGGTGGTATGTCATAAACTTATAATTGGACTTATAAGGGCGAAAAGATAAAAAAAATATAGTGTGGAATATTAATATTCCAGATTCCTGCCTGCCGGTAGGCAGGCAATATTCTCATTCTCAATTCTGAATTCCCAATTCTCAATTCAAAAATAAAAATGGACATCTACAACCTAAACCTAATTTTATATCCTATTGCTTTTCTTCTGGCCGCTCTAAGCTTCGGATCGGCTTTTTTGATGATATTCAGAAGTTTTGTCTCTTTCCGCGGTCAGGTGACACGTTCGCTCAATATGGACATAGATATTGTGAAAGTGAGCCGGCCGCTCAAAGCCCAAAGCCAGCAGTCTCAGCAGCAACAGCCGCCAAAAAATGACAAAGAGCTCATATCCGTGATGGAGCATCTTCTTGCCAGCCTCGGTAACATCAAGGAAAAAACTGGTATTTTCCACCGGTTGATCTATGGCGACGCGGTCATCGCCCTTGAAATGGCCAATCCGTCAAACTCAGACGAAATTTCTTTTTATGTCGGGGCGCCGAAAAAATTCATCAATATTATTGAGCGCCAAATCCAAAGCTTTTATCCCAAAGCGGCTGTCGAAAGAGTAAAGGATTATAATATTTTTTCACCGGGGAGTTTCACGGCAGCGTCCTTTCTGAAACTAAGCGAGAAGAACCATTTCCCCATTCGCACTTATCAGTTTTTGGAATCCGATCCGCTCAACAATATAACCAACGTTTTGGGAAAGTTCGAAGAAAAAAAAGAAGGAGCCGCAATACAGCTTTTGGTGAAACCGGCACGGGGCGACTGGAGGAGCAAGGGACGGGAAGTGGCTCACAAGATGCAGCAGGGAAGGCGTCTTTCGGATGTGAAAAAAGACAATTACATCCGTGAATTTTTTCGGGGATTTTTCAAAATGGCCGTAAAGAAAGATGATAGCCAAAAAAAAGATATTTTGAAAAGTGACAAGGATCCCATTCAGCTTACTCCTGAAGAGCAGGAAATCATAAAAAAAATCGAGGGAAAATCGAACAAGCCGGGATTTTCGGTCAACATTCGACTGGTATCCTCGGCTCTCACGCAAGAGCGGTCAGAGCAAGTTTTGGCTCAACTTGAAAATGCCTTTATCCAATATGAAAATCCGGGCTTGAATCGGTTTCGGGTGATGAGAGAAGACAGGATGCGCAAAAAAGATATCGCCTTTGATTTTATTTTCCGGAATTTCAAGGAAAATCAGGGAATCGTCCTTTCTTCCGAGGAAGTGGCGAGTATTTTTCACTTTCCGCTTCTTTCCACTGAAACTCCAAAAATCGCCTGGCTCAAGTCTCGCACTTCCGCGCCGCCCAGCAATATTTCCCAAGAAGGCATCATTCTCGGCTTCAACGATTATCGGGGCGTGGAAACAGTCGTTCGCCACAGCCAGGATGACAGGCGGAGGCACTTTTATATCATCGGGCAAACCGGAACCGGAAAATCGACCATGATTCAGGAAATGGTTAAACAGGATATCAAAAATGGCGAAGGAGTCTGCGTGATTGACCCGCATGGTGACCTGGTTGATGATGTCATTGAATCTATCCCTAAGGAGCGGGCGGAAGACGTGATTTATTTCGATCCGGCCGATATGGAAAGGCCTTTCGGACTCAATATGCTGGAATATGACCAGAAAAAACCGGAGCAAAAAACGTTCGTTATAAACGAAATGATAAACATTTTTGACAAACTGTACGACTTGCGCCAAACTGGCGGACCAATGTTCGAACAGTATATGCGAAATGCGGCGCTTCTCGTGATGGAGCACCCGGATTCCGGTTCGACGCTTATGGAAATTCCGCGGGTTTTGGCGGACGAAGAATTCCGCCATATGAAACTTCAGCACTGCCAGAATCCGGTTGTCAAGAATTTCTGGGAAAAAGAAGCAGAAAAAGCGGGGGGTGAAGCGGCTCTTGCCAATATGGTTCCTTATATTACGTCAAAACTTACTCAATTTATTTCAAATGACATGATGCGGCCGATCATCGCTCAGGAAAAATCAACAATCAACTTCCGCCAGGCGATGGACGATCGGCGGATAATCCTCGTCAATCTTTCAAAAGGAAAAATAGGCGAAATCAACGCCAATCTGCTTGGAATGATAATCGTCGGAAAAATTTTGATTTCAGCTCTGTCGCGAGTGGATATGCCGGAAAAGGAGCGCAAAGATTTTTTCTTGTATATCGATGAATTTCAGAATTTCACCACTGATTCCATCGCCCAGATACTTTCAGAAGCCCGCAAATACCGCCTGGCGCTTGTAATCGCCCATCAATTCATTGCCCAGCTCAAAGAGGAAATCTCCAAGGCCGTTTTCGGCAATGTTGGTTCACTTTGTTCGTTTCGTATCGGGGCCGAGGACGCAGAATTTGTCCAAAAACAATTCGAGCCGTCTTTTGACGCCAATGATTTGATGAACGTGGACAATCACAACGCTTTTGTGAAACTTCTTATCGCGAGCCAGGTGGCGACGCCATTCAATCTGAAAACTTATCCGCCGACAAAAGGCAATGCGAAAGTGGCCGAAGCGATAAAAGAACTTTCTAAGTTGAAATATGGCAGGAATCGTGATATAGTGAATGAGGAGATCAAGAAAAAAGCCAGTTTTGTCGCTGCGGCCGCGACAGCCGACGCGTTTGATATGGGAGAGAAACCGTTGTAAATTTAAAGCGTAAATATCAAAAGTAAAAGTGACAATTAAAAATAAAAAAGTGTTTTGAATGCTATAATTATTTTAGCGCCAGTCGATTTTAACACTTTGCATTGTCATTTTTCATTTTGATTTTTTAATTTTTAACTTATATCGTTATGACTGACGAAACAACAACTCCGATGGGAGGAGAAGAAACAACTGAAGCTCCGGCTGCTCCGGAAGCTCCAATGGCTCCTCCAGCGGAACCGACTCCGGAAGTTCCTCCGGTGGAGACTTCTCCAACGGTTTAGTGGCAGGGTAAATAGCAAAAATGGCTATTTATAATCAAAAAACCGGCCTATTGAATTGGCTGGTTTTTTGTCGTTTGAAAAAAGAAAACCGCCTGGGCAACGCCAAGGCGGCTGATTATTCAGCAATTTAGTCTTCAGAAGAGGTCTCTTTGTCGAGACGGATCCGATAATCTTTTTAGATTAGGATCGTCAGTTTGAATCATATAATCGGCGCACAAATAATATTTCAGAACGTTGGCAGCGGCCTCTCTCATCTTTGCTCCGGAAAATTTGTAATCCTTCAGCGCTAAATGTACCGCGTCCCGAATCATGGCCGCGTCAACTTTTGCCTTTTTTCTTCCTTTGCCTCTTTTTTCAAGGACGATACTTCTTGCCTTGTCCAACTGTTCTCGGGTCCTTTCGTTTTCCGGCTGGTCGAAAGAATCTTTTAGCTCCCTTGCACGCTTCCGGCGGAAGTGCTCTTCCGGGGAAATTGAAATCGTATTTTCGATACGTCTGGCCAAACTTCCCCAGAAACGGTCCTGTTCCTCCTTGGAGCTTATTTCCGTGATTCCAAAAACAATACCGATAACTTCTTTCTTGCGTTCTTGAAATTCGGGGTGTTCAACGCTGACCCCCTTGTTTCTTAGAATACGCACGGCTATTTTTACCATTTCGTTTAAGAGTGAAACATCCTCGTCGGTGAAAATCCTATCCTTTTTCTTTCCCATTTGCGGGTCTCCTCCTTTTTTCCGGAATGGGTTTTCAATGTCTCCCTGGCTCATATTATGCGATCCATTATCTTATTTCTTTCAGAATAGCCAATTTTCATTTTTTCCACAAGTTTTTGCATGGTTTGGATGGTCTGATCGTAGGTCAGCCGGTCAACGGGGTAGGGGACAAAGTCCTTTCCGCCGTGGGCAAAAGAATAGCGGGCGGGATCCTCATATGACGCTTTCGCGCCGTAAATCACTTCGGCGGTGAGAGCCAGCGCCCGAATTGTTTTTGGCCCGACGCCTTTTAGCGAAAGTAATTGCTCGTAATTTTTCGGTTTTATTTCAGAAACTTCGTATAAAATTTTTTGCAAGTATTTGCTTTTCGCGAAATCTTCCGTGACAACGGGCAGAACTTTGAAATCACGATCGTGCAATTTGAGATTCACTGATTCGTTGTGTTTGTCGCCGATGGCAACGACTTCGCTTTGCGGCGTACTATATTTCCTAAGCAACTTAAGATCCTTAAGCAAGGTCGAATAGCTTCCTTGCACGAGCTCCGTCGAAATTTTTTGCGTGTTAGCGCTTTCTTTGGCGGCCATATTGAGGCCTGTGTGCTGTCCGTCGGAGATGATTCCACTGTGCGGCTCCATGATAAGATTCTTGGCGGTGTCCGAAAACCAGTGATATCTTCGCGCCGTGACTTCTCTTTCGTTCATGCCTTGCTGAACAACCGCCCAAACGCCGTTGCGGGAAAAGAAGAATGAGTGATGATAAATCTGGAATCCATCCTGGACAAGGGAAGAATCAACTTTCGCCGCCATTCGCGAGTTATATTCGAGCGAATTTATTTTTTCCTGCGGCAGCTCGGCCCGTGCGCCAAAAAGGGAAATTTGCTCCGGAGTTTTGAGGGATGTTTTTCCTTTCCCTCCGCAAATATAAATTCCAAGATCTCTCTCTTCGCCGCGGATGGCTTCCTTGAGGGCGGCGGTGAGAATGGTCGTCAATCCCGAAGCGTTCCAGTCAAAAGCGAGCACCGTTCCGAGCGCCTGAAACCAGACCGGATCGGCAATCCGCTTCACAAATTCATCCGGCCCATATTCTGCAATGATCACCCGCGCCATCTCCCGTCCCAATTTCACCATACGCTCAAAAAGCCATTTGGGACATTTGCCATAATCGAGGGTAAATGTGGCAATTCCGCGTTTGAACATACTATCACTATATCACTATTTGTAACTTATGTAAATTGTCTCCTGATTAGATTATTATTGACATTTCCGTTGATATCTACTACTCTTAAGTGTCTCTTTTTATCGTGATTTCCATGACATCAATTTATAGGAGGAAATATGTCAGCTAAGAATGAGGATCGGGGCAAGTTTTTGCTGCTGCCGTCAATGGTAATCGGAGGTTTTGCGATATTCTTTTTCTACAACTGCGATTTGGAATTGGCTGTTTGCAGCGTCACAATCTCATCCCTGCTGATTTACAAAAGCGTCATGCTAAGTTTGAGCGTGATTCAAGGACAGGGAACCTGGGGATATTTGCAATTGAGCAAGAAACAAGGGCTTTCATACTATATCTCATTGTGCGCCCTGAAAGTCTTCAAAGTGCGTGCTCGTCTTCTGCTGGTTCCAGGATTGGTGGCTTTCTTGCTCTTTGAACTCATTTATGAGAGCTTCAAAGCCGATGCCGGATTATTGCCTCAGACTATCCACAATCTGCGTGCCTTTACTCTGGCGTGGGTATGGATGCTGGGCTGTGTAGCCGTATACTGGTCCTTTAATTGGAAAAGATACTTCTTCGAATCAGAGGAGGAGGTGAAGAAGTATCTTCAAAAAGAAGGCCTCGATGTATTTGAGGTTGCGGCTCAAATCCGAAAACTAAAGGATATGGGACTATTTGGTCCTTAACCTTTGCAGCGAATTTCGAAGAGGCGCGGTGAAATACTGCGCTTCTTTTCAATGGTGGACTATTTCATTTTTTGCGTATATAATTATTGAACATTGATTTTGCTTATCAAACCAAAAAACAGTCTTGCCAAGCAATAAAATATCAACTTTCATTATACTAGTATACTGAAAGTTGATTGATATGTTAGCTCTGTAAAAGTAATCTAGTTTACTATAAAAAAATAATGGGTAAATTTAAGATAAGTGCCAAGTTCAAACCCGATGGCGACCAGCCCAAAGCAATCAAAGAGTTGACCGCTGGTTTGAAGCAGGGAAATAAATTCCAAACTCTTCTCGGCGTGACGGGGTCGGGAAAGACTTTCACGATGGCGAATGTGATTGAGAATATCCAAAAACCCACGCTCGTCATTGCGCCGAACAAGACGCTCGCGGCGCAACTCGCTCAGGAATTTCGAACTTTTTTTCCCAAAAACGCGGTGGAATATTTCGTTTCCTACTATGACTACTACCAACCGGAAGCCTATATTGCCGCATCCGACACCTATATCGAAAAAGAATCCCAGATAAATGACGAGATTGACCGCTTGCGTCACGCGGCGACGATGGCGGTGATGTCGCGGAAGGACGTGGTCATTGTCGCCTCCGTTTCGTGCATATACGGTCTCGGGTCGCCCGAATTCTATGAGGATATTTCGTTGAGTCTCAAGATGGGAGAGGCAATCGACCGGGAAAAATTGATTTCTGATCTGGCGGAGATGCATTTTCTTCGCTCGGAATATTTGTCCCGCGGAAGATTTCGTGCTCACGGGGACACGATTGAAATCATGTCGCCATCCAGAGAAATCGTGACGCGTATAGAGTTGAAAGAGGATAAAATTGGAAAAATCAGCGAATATGACTTTTTGACGGGCGAGGCGCTGGGAAATTTGGAAAAAGTTTTGATCTATCCCGCCAAGCATTTTGTCGTGCCGGAACCGGTGATGGAAGAAGCGCTTTCGGAAATTGAAAAAGAACTGAATGAGCGAGTGGCATATTTCAAAAAACACAAAAAATTGCTCGAAGCGGAGAGAATATATCGCCGGACAAAGCAGGATCTTGAGATGATGAGGGAAATTGGATATTGCAATGGAATAGAAAATTATTCCCGCTATCTCACGGGACGAAAAGCGGGGGAGCCGCCGTATACTCTCGTTGATTATTTCAGCAAAGATTTTCTGATCGTTATCGATGAATCGCACGTGACAGTACCCCAGCTCAACGCGATGTATAACGGAGATCACGCCCGGAAAAAAACATTGATTGATAATGGTTTCCGGCTCCCGAGCGCTTATGACAACCGGCCGCTGAAATTTTCAGAGTTTGAGGAAAAGATAAACCAAGTAATATTTACATCAGCCACACCGGGAAAATATGAGTTGGCAAAAAACTTGGAAACTAAGTTTCCAAGTGGAAACTTAGTTTCCAAAAAGAGCGGCGTTGTCGAGCAAATTATCAGGCCGACGGGCCTTATCGATCCGGAATTGGTTATTAAATCCGCAAAAGGCCAGGTTAAAGATGTTATAGCGGAAATTACAAAAGTGGTAGATAAAAAAGAGAGAGTGTTGGTTACAACTTTGACGAAAAAAATGGCCGAAGACCTCGCGGAATTTTTGAAAGAAAACGAGATAAAGTCAGAATACTTGCATTCGGGTGTGGACACGATGGACCGGGTTCGTATTTTGGAAAATTTACGGCGTGGAAAATTCGATGTGCTTGTCGGGGTGAATCTTCTGCGGGAAGGTCTTGATCTTCCGGAAGTGTCACTTGTCGCGATACTCGACGCCGACAAAGAAGGCTTTTTGAGATCCGAAACTTCACTTGTCCAAACAATTGGCCGCGCGGCGAGGAATATTTCCGGACGGGTAATCTTATACGCTGACCATGTTACCGGTTCGATGAAACGGGCGATCGATGAAACCAACCGCCGTCGCGCGACGCAGACAAAATACAACAAAAAACATCGCATCACTCCTAAAACGATCAAGAAAAAAATCGAATCCATCGTTGACCACGAACTCAAGCCCGAAATTCCGCGCGAATTCGTGAAACTGGAATCGCTCGAAGACATCGCCGGATATATCAAGCAAAAAGAAGCGGAAATGAAAACCGCCGCCCGAAACATGGAATTCGAAAAAGCGGCGGTGATTCGAGATGAGATAATCCAGCTCCGGAAATTGCAGATGGGGTGAGATTGTAATTTTTATCAAACTCTGTTATTTTTTAATTAATGAATTTGCAAAACAATCCCATTAAGGAGGCCCAATATGGGGGCGAGGAAAAGGAGAATATCGGTTAGGGAAAGAATTGCATATTTAAAGGTAAAATTTTTCACATGGCTCAGGGATGTGGCTTTAAGGAGCGGATACGTAGAGCCCATTACAAGTGGCTCCGGGTATAACCGACTACTTAAAGCGTGGAAAAATGGCGATGTAGTTGTGGGTGATCTGATCTATATATCCAAACGGATTTATATCCTCGCGGGTATGAATAGAAATGGCGGACCGGGTCAGGCCATGTATGCATCGTTCGGAATGCCAACGCCGGAGTTTATTCCGGCAACCCCCTGGGAGAGAAGAGTGTGGACGTCGTTTGACACTCTTAATTTTCCGCCTTGGAGTAAAATCGGGCATCGAGAAAAGGAGGAATGGGACGGCATGTGCAGTGACGCATTCAACCGGATGCTGCCGGTTGTGGTTTAAACCGAATACGTTGATGCATATTTACCTGAAGGCGGGTGCACACAAGATGATTGTGCACCCTTTTTTGAAATTGATTTATTAACTCAATAGTATTATATTAGTGAAACCCCCGCACCAAAATAGGCTGGTGTATAGATGCCAATTTGGGGTAAGTTTTTGTATTTCAAGAATCTCACCAATGGGGAACGAATAAAAAAGCGAATTGGAGCGAATACCTAAACGTGTTAGCAAGTTCGCTCTCATTCGTTAAAAATTCGTTCTATATTTGCGAGTTATTGTTATGGATAAAATCATAATTCGCGGAGCGCGCGAGCATAATTTGAAGAACATAAATCTTGAACTGCCACGGGGGAAGTTTATTGTGTTTACTGGAATCAGCGGGTCGGGGAAGTCAACGCTGGCTTTTGATACTATTTTTGCCGAAGGGCAGAGGCGATATCTCGAGAGTTTGTCGAGCTATGCCCGGCAGTTTTTGGGACAGATGGAAAAACCGGATGTTGATTCCATCGAGGGCTTGAGTCCGGCAATTTCAATTGACCAAAAAGCATCATCCCACAATCCGCGCTCGACCGTGGGGACGGTGACGGAAATTCACGACTATTTGCGGCTGCTTTATGCCAAAATTGGCATTCCGCATTGTCCCGTTTGCAAAAAAGTGATTTCAAAACTTTCGATTGATGAGATTGTGGATCGGATTCTGGAAGCCGGAACAGGATCGAAAATTGAAATTCTTGCGCCGGTGGTGCGGGAAAGAAAAGGGGAATATTCGACGCTTTTGGGGGAAATGTTCAAGCGCGGTTTTTCGGAGGCTATTGTCGACAGCCAAAGGATCGATCTCACGGAAAAAGCAAAGCTTGGCTTGATCCTTGCGCGGTACAAAAAACACAGCATTGACGTGAAGATCGATGAGGTTGAGGTGAATGACAAAAATTTGTCGAGAATATTTGAAAGTGTGGAGAGTGCGCTTAAACTTTCGCAAGGGTTAGTTAAGATGAAAACAAAATCAATCTTGGCTAAGGTTCGGCCTTTTCCTTCCTCGAGCAGAGCTCTCGGAATTCCCCAAGGCCAAACCTTGCCAAATTCCTCAAAGTTGAATCCAGAAGAAATTATCTTCAACCAGAATATGGCTTGTCCGGAGCATGAAGAGGCCGTTTTCCCGGAAATCGAGCCGCGGTTGTTTTCATTCAATAGCCCGCAGGGAGCGTGTTTGGAATGCGAAGGACTCGGCACAAAAAAAGAGATCGACCCGAATCTTGTGATTCCCGACAAAACGCGGACCATTACTGAGGGTGCAATCATGCCCTGGAGCTACAAGCCGAACAACTATCAAGGTTCGATTTTGCGTGCTGTCACAAACTATTATCGCATTCCCGACAATGTCCGCTTTCGCGATCTCGGCGAAAAACAACAAAATATTTTGCTTTTTGGGGATGAAGAACCGGATGACATTGAAGTTCGTCTCAAAACAAAGACTGGAGCGATTTGGAAATTCAATGTGGAGTGGAACGGTATTTTGGGATTTATGCGGGATCGCTATTTCAAAACCGAATCCGAAAGCGTGCGGCAGGACATTGAAAAATATATGTCGCGGAGCAAATGTCCGGCCTGCAAAGGATCGCGATACAAACCGGAGGCATTACTCATCACCGTGGGAGGAAAAAATATTTCAGAAATTTCCAGCGTGAGCGTTGCTGATACGCTGAAATTTTTTGAGGGTATAAAGTTAAGTGAGCGGGAAAAAATAATCGCGGACAAAATTTTGAAAGAAGTGAAAAACCGCCTGAAATTTTTGGATGATGTGGGACTCGGATATTTGACGCTAGCTCGTTCGGCCAACACTCTGGCAGGAGGGGAGACGCAAAGAATACGCCTCGCGTCGCAAATTGGTTCTCAACTGGTCGGCGTATTATACATTCTTGACGAACCGTCGGTCGGTCTTCATGCTCGGGATAATGCGAAATTACTTGAAACACTGCTCAAATTGAGAGATATCGGCAACACGGTCATCGTGATTGAACACGACGAAGAGACGATTCGGAGCGCGGATCATTTGGTGGATATTGGACCGGGGGCGGGGAGACTTGGCGGGGAAATTGTGGCTGAAGGGTCCGTCAAAGATATTGAAAAAGAAAAAAAATCTATAACAGGAAAATATTTGCGGGGGGAGCTCGAGATAGAAATACCAAAATTCCGCCGGCCGGTGAAAAACAAAAAATGGCTGACGGTGAAAGGGGCGACAGAACATAATCTGAAGAATATTAGCGTCGAATTTCCCCTGAAAACATTGACTTGCGTGACGGGTGTTTCCGGATCCGGAAAATCAACACTCGTGGAAGACATTTTGGGGAAAGGTTTGTCGGCAAAAATTATGAGAAGCCTTGAAAGGCCGGGCAGACACAAAGAAATTCTTGGAACGCAATACGTTGACAAAGTGATTCACATTGACCAGTCGCCGATCGGACGCACGCCGCGGTCAAATCCGGCAACATATGTGGGTTTTTTCACGCTGATCCGGGAGCTTTTCGCGATGACAAAAGACGCCAAACGTCACGGCTATGGCCCGGGGAGATTTTCCTTCAACGTGAACGGCGGACGATGCGACAATTGCCGGGGAGAAGGATTTTTGAAAGTTGAGATGCAGTTTATGCCGGATGTATTCCTTCCTTGCGATGTTTGCCGGGGAAAAAGATACAACCGCGAGACGCTGGAAGTGAAATATAAAGGGAAAAATATCGCCGATGTGCTCGCGATGACGGTTTCGGAAGGAAGGAATTTTTTTGAAAACTTTCCGCGAATATATGATCCGCTGAAAGTCCTTGAAGAAGTGGGGCTCGGATATATCAATTTGGGGCAAGCGGCGACGACGCTTTCCGGCGGGGAAGCACAGAGGATCAAGCTGGCTTCGGAACTTTCGCGGCGGATGACGGGAAATACATTATACATTTTGGACGAGCCGACAACCGGACTCCATTTCGACGACGTAAAAAAACTCTTGCACGTTTTGCACCGTTTGGTGGAGGCGGGAAATACTGTCATTGTGATAGAGCATAATATGGATGTTATCAAAACGGCCGATTGGATCATTGACCTCGGACCGGAAGGCGGGGACAACGGCGGACGCGTGGTGGTCACCGGCCCGCCGGAAGAAGTGGTGAAGTATCACAAGGAAAGTTATACGGGGAAGTTTTTGAGGGAAGTGTTGAAATAGTAATTGGTATTTTGTATTTCGAAAAATAAATAGGACCGAGTCACAAATGGACCCGGTCTCAATGAAGCGAAGAATTGATGTTCATTTTCCGGATGGGGATTTCTCCACTATTTCGGATATACCCTCAGTCGGACGAAATTTTATGATTACCTCCTTGCCCAGCGGGATCTCTTCCTCATAGACACCCCGAAAGGCTTTGACTACACGTTTGCCTTGATTGGCGATTGGCTCGATCCCTCTCAGAAGGAGAACCGTGAAACCGCGGTTGTTGTCGACTCGCATTCCCGGCTGTGTGAAATCAACTTTTTCAATCCAGAAACCCTTGATTTCCCGGAAAGATTCCTTGGCCGACGCATTGCCGCCGGTCGCTAAAGGAAATAGCATAGCGACAATGAAAAAGTACAAGGCCTTTCTCTTCATAGCCGACTCTCCTCTCGTGTGATAGTGAACTAAATATATCCAATCAAATGATTGCAATAATGTCAAGAAAATACAATAAGTTTAAATCTCTCCCCAAATCCCCCGGCGTTTATGAATTTTGTGATAAGCAAGGGAAGATTCTTTATATTGGGAAAGCGACGAGTCTCAAGGATCGAGTAGGGAGTTATTTTCTCAAAAACGCGCATCTTGACCGGCCGAATATTGAGCCGATGATTTCACAAGTTTCTGATATCAAAGTGCGCGTTACCGACTCCGTGCTCGAAGCCTTGATTTTGGAGTCCAATCTCATCAAAAAACACCAGCCGAAATATAACGTGATGTCCAAAGACGACAAGAGTTTCGGCTATTTTGTTGTGACGAAAGAAAAATTCCCGAGAATTATTATTCTTTGGAAAACAGAGCTCGGGAAAGTGCCGGCGAAAAAAATATACGGGCCGTATCTTTCAAAACATCAAATGAATATCGCCCTGAAACTCATCCGTCGAATTTTTCCGTTTCACTCGTTGAAGCAGCAAACCGAAAAAGGCTGCCTTGATTTCCAAATAGGGAAGTGTCCGGGACCGCACGCGGGGGCAATAACTCGGCCGGATTATCTCAAAAATATTCACGGCATCGAGATGATTCTTCGAGGGAAAAAGAAAAATCTTCTGGTTGAGCTCAAAAAACAAATGAAAGCCTGTGCCAGAAATCATGAATTCGAAAAAGCGGCCGAGGCTCGCAATAGAATTTTCGCGCTGGAGCATATCCGGGATGTGGCGCTTATATCCGGAGATATGACTTCCTTAAGTTTAACTTTAGGAAATGTTCCTAAAGTTAAACTTAAGGAAAAAGTCCGAATCGAAGCTTATGATATCTCTAATATTGCCGGTGATTTTGCAGTCGGGTCGATGGTTGTTTTCACAAACGGAAAAGCGGACAAAAAAGAATATAGAAAGTTCAAGATAAAAACCGTTTTTGGAATTGACGACGTTGGTATGATGAAAGAGGTTTTAGTCCGGCGTTTTCGGAATAATTGGCCGAAACCGGATCTAATTCTTCTTGATGGAGGAAAAGGGCATCTCAATATGGCGCAAAGCGTTTTAGGCGATTTGGGGCATGATTTTCCGGTCATTGCCGTAGCCAAAGGCCAGACCCGAAAAAAGCTGGATATATACCAATCAAAATTCCTCTTGACATATCTCGGGAGAAATGAGGAAATAAGGAAGAAATACAATTTTATCTTAGGCGATGAAAAGCTTATCGAAAGAATCCGCAATGAAGCGCATCGCTTTGCCATAAGCTATCACAAGAAGCTGCGGAGCCGCGACTGGAAGGAAAAATAGATAATTTTTACGAATTACGAATCAAATACGAATATACGAATAATTTTTTTAATTGAGTCCTCGTCGTCCCCCGAAGTATAAATGCTTCACATTTAGCTTCGGGGCAGGCTGTGGATATGTCCTTGTAGCTCAGTTGGATAGAGCGTTGGTTTCCGCCAGCCTGCTTGTGAATTTGCCCTCGTCGTTCAATGGATAGGACGCGAGATTCCGGATCTCGTGATATAGGTTCGATTCCTATCGAGGGCACAAGCAAATTCGGGCAGGGAAATTAAAATACAGGTTCGAATCCTGCCGAGGATGCAATTTTTATTATTAGGTTCGTCCCGTCATCCGATGGGACGCCCGGTCGGATGACCGGGCGATTCCTGTTAAGGATACAAAATATTGGCTTTCGGTATACTCGTATGCTGGAGTGAGCTTTTTTTATGTTCTCATTCCAATCAATGCGATCATTGCTTTGATTTTTTCGGGTTTGTCTCGCCGAGCCGAGAAGTATTTTTCAGGGAGTTCGAAAGTGCATTCGGGGCTGATTTCGATATTATCTTTGCTTAAGCCTAATTTCAAAAGCTGAAGTCTGGCGATATTTTTGATGTTCAGATATATTTTATCTTTAACCCTCTTTATATCTTCCGCATATTTTGCGAATTTTTCGGCCACTTCCGGGCCGACTTCATAGTGCTTTTGGCAAATGGCCGGACCGATGCCTACGAGAATATTTTCCGGCTTTCCGCCAAGCTCTTTTATTTTGCCGACAGCATTAGATAAAATATCTTTTTCCAGGCTTCGCCAGCCGGCATGAACCATCCCGACAACTTTTTTCTCCGGATCAAACAAAAAAATCGGCAAACAATCAGCCGAAGTCACGGATAAATATATATTTTTCGATTGGGCAATCAACCCGTCGGCGCCAGCGATCATTTTCCTGCCATCGGTATTGGAAACAACACTGATTTTATTTCCATGAACGATTTCAGCCGAAACAACCGTTTCTGGGTTGATGCTAATATTTTTGAGATATTTCCCGCGGTTTAGAAATATCTTATCCGATAGAAGGGGACTGCCTGTCAATTTCATTGACCCGTCATTTTTTTTCGAAAAAGCGACGAATAAACCGGGATATTTTTTGAAAATAGAAAACATACCCATACTCCTAATAAAAATCCTACAGTATCACAGTATTCTGTAGGATTTTATAATACGGTTATTTCATGGCGGATGATAGTATCGTAGTCTTTGAAAAAGAAATTTCCCTCGAATTTCTTTCCGGCGAAAAACAAATTATGCCAGTGGATGTCGTCCGGCCACATCAGGTCGTAGGGAATTTCATCAACATGGAACCACTGCGGCCTCATCTCTTCGGATTCGGCCGGTTCGCCTTCAAAATCGTATATACCAAATACATTAACCTCGATATACTCATCAGGATCATGCTCAAAGAAAAAATTTAGAACAGCCTTTTTTTGGATATTTTTGGCAATGATTCCGCACTCTTCCTTGAGTTCCCGAACAACATTTTCTTCGAGCGTCTCTCCGTGATTCACTTTTCCGCCGAACCCGTTCCAGCGCCCGGCACCAAAGCCGCGTTTTTTCATCCCGAGAAGAATTCGCGGGTGCTGGTGGACCATACAGAGGGTGGTAACTTTTTTCTTTGGTTTTCTCATAAAAACAAAACCAATGCCTTAGTTGTCGATAAGGCTTGGGGAAGTGATGTGAAATTTTTGTGATTAATCAGCCTTTTCTTCTCCCATCATCATGAATTTCTTCACAACCATAAAGAGGGCGGCGAGTCCGACAAGATCATAAACAATCCGGGAAAGAGTCGTCATATCGCCAAAAATAGCGGCTACCAGGTCGAAGTTGAAAAATCCGACCAATCCCCAATTCAGTCCCCCGATGATCAGCAGAATAAAGGCAACCATACCCAAAGGCCCTTTTTTCATCATTTTTTTTCACCTCCTTTCTCTGAAATTATACTAACATAAAATAAACGCTCCTTAAAGAGCGTTTATTTGGAAAGAAAAAATATTCGTTTTACCATTATCCGCAAGAATGTCCGCATTCGGAACAGGAACAACTGCCTATTTCTTCTTCTTTTGACTCATCTTTCTCATCGTCGTGCGGCCTTCCGCAGTTTGAAATTTTTCTCATTTTATCGGTATATTATTGATTATTTTTTAAACCACTCGGGATTTTCCCGGCTCCCTTCCTTATTACGCTTATCTTCCCATTTTTTATTCCGATCAGCGTTGACGGGAGTAAATTCATTTTACCACCGCTGACATAGAAATCAACCCTGTCCCCAAAATATTTTCTGGCTTCGGAAATTGTTTGTGCCGGTTTTTTTCCTTCCGGATTGGCGCTCGAAGAAATCAGCGGGCCAGTTTTTTTGAGAAGTTTCGCGAGGCTTGGTTTTTTCGGTATCCGAAAAGACAAAGTTTTTGTTCCTCGGTGGAGATAGTGAAATTTTGCCGATTTTACGGGAAGAACCGCGCTCACTTTTCCCGGCCAGATTTGCTTGAGGATATTTTTGGTTTTTTTATCCAGCGTAACATGAAATTTATCCAAATCCTTGATCGATCTGATGAGAATGATAAAAGGCTTTTTCGAATTACGCTTCATTATTTTATACGCCCGCGCAACCGCTTTTTTCGACCACGCCGAAGCCGCGACGCCATAGATTGTGTCGGTGGGGATGACGCCGATATTATGAGAAGTGATTAACTTTGAAATATTATTTAACTCTTTGCTTGTCATAAAAAAATTGGCTGCTGTTCCCCGTGAGAAGGAAACAGCAGCGTGGCGGAGAGTTAACCGATACGTGACAGTATCCGGATAATACTTTCCGGCAGAATTCTTGCCAATACTCGGTTAATTGCTTCTTCCAGAATAAACAACATTCGGCGTATTGATGTTCTCATTATGATCGTCTCCTTAGCTCTTAATATAGACAAAAATTCAGGTATGTCAATCCGATTATTTTTTTGACACAATTTCCAAAAAGTGCTATATTTTAAAAAAGGCAAGCAAGCTCTTTTTTGGGGCTTCTTTTGTTAAAATTTATATAATTATGCCTCAAGAAAAAAATATTAGGACAGGACTCACCTTCGACGACGTTCTTCTGGTGCCGCAGAAATCGGGGGTTTCGGCGAGGAACACGGATGTCGGCACGTATATCACGGAAAACATCAAACTGAACATTCCCATCCTTTCAGCGGCGATGGACACGGTGACTGAATCGCGGCTCGCCATCACTCTCGCGCAGGAAGGCGGAATCGGAATCATCCACCGAAATATGTCGCCAGTGCGGCAAGCGGCTGAAGTGGAAAAAGTGAAGAAATCAGAAAGCGGTATGATTATTGATCCAGTGACAGTCGAACCGGGAGCGACAATTGGTGAGGTGAGAAAACTAATGGAGGATTATCGCATTTCCGGAATTCCGGTGACGGACAGGAAAAACAAATTAATCGGTATCATCACCAATCGCGATATGCGTTTTGAAACCGATATGAAAAGGCTGGTCCGCAGTGTTATGACGAAGAATAACCTGGTGACGGCGCCGGAAAAAACAACGCTTGAGCAGGCAAAAAAAATGCTGCATAAATACAAAATAGAAAAACTGCCGATTGTGGACAAGCAAAACACTCTCAAAGGATTGATTACCATAAAAGATATTGAAAAAAAGAGAAAATATCCGAATGCCGCCAAAGATAGTCTCGGCCGGTTGCGGGTCGGGGGGGCGATTGGGACAAGCACAGATGTCCTGGAAAGAGTGGATTTGCTGGTAAAAGCCGGAGCAGATCTGGTTTCCATTGACCGGGCTCATGGCCATTCAGAGGCAGTTCTCAAAACTTTGCGCGAAGTCAAGAAAAATTTTGACATTCCAGTGACAGCCGGAAATATCGTCACCGCCGAAGGAGCAGAGGATTTGATCAAAGCCGGCGCGGACGCGCTCAAGGTGGGAGTCGGTCCCGGTTCGATTTGCACCACGCGGATTGTTTCCGGAGCCGGTATGCCTCAACTCACAGCCGTTTTTGATGTTGTAAAAGCGGCAGAAAAACATAAAATTCCGGTGATTGCGGACGGAGGCATCAAATTTTCGGGCGATATCGTGAAAGCCCTCGCGGCCGGAGCGAGCGCGGTGATGATCGGGAGTCTTTTCGCCGGAACAGATGAGGCGCCGGGAGAAACTATTTTGTATCAGGGAAGAAATTATAAGCTATACCGTGGTATGGGATCGCTAGGAGCGATGCTTGACGGATCGGCTGACCGGTATGGGCAGGGCAAAGTAGAAGCCTCAAAACTCATTCCGGAAGGAATTGAGGGGCGTGTTCCCGCCAAAGGTCCGCTGGCAGGCAGTCTTCACCAGCTGGTCGGGGGAATCAGGTCGGGAATGGGATACTGCGGGGCGCCCAATCTCAAAGAGCTGCGCGAAAAAGCGAAATTCGTCCGTATTTCCAATGCGGGTCTCAAGGAAAGCCATGTTCACGATGTGACTATCACCAAGGAATCACCGAATTATCAAATTAGTTAGTATTTTGTGGCTGGTGCTAGTATCTTGCGTATAAAAAAGTTTCCATTCGAACGGAAACTTTTTTTCTGAAATATCTCAGCATAAGTATATTAGTATGCTGAGATATTTTTTCGGCGAGTATTTTTTGATCATATTCCCAAACCGGATGTCATTGTTCGCATAAAGAAGGGGATGACAAAAGCTAGAGCAATAAGCGGCAAAATGAACATTACCGCAGTCGCGATCATTGTCCAGAGAAAAAGTTTGTATGTTTTGTTCGCCAGCTTGTGGATCTCATCAATCTTTTTGTCCATGGCATCCAATTTGGTTTGAGGAGAATCTTCTTTGGGCTGATTTTCCAATAATTCTTGTTCCATAATTATTTACTCCCAAAGCCAAGCCTTGGGAGTGGTTTATTTATCTAAACGCCACTGTTTTCAGCATCAATTCGAACATTTCCGCAACATCACCGGAGATTGAGGCGCCGACATATTGATAGCTGAACAAAATAACATGCGGAATCCCGCTTTTTTCAAATTGGACCAGGATGAGCCGGTCTTGAACGTCGCCGGGCGGATCGGCTGTCGGATCTCCGGAAAGATAAGTTATTTTAGCATTCGCGCAGCCGACTTTCCTATTTATTTGGCGGTCTTCCTTATAGCCATAATAATCCGTCCCTGTCATCGATCCGGAGCGCCATTCAAAGGATTGCTGATCGGCTCCGCTTCCCAGGCCGGTGTAATCATCTTGTTTTTCGCCGACCGTCAAACTTTTCGGATGCTCGAAATAATATCCGTATTTTTCATTGGAAAAAGTCTTCCAGCCGGTCTTGTTGAGATTTTCCTCATTCGTGAAATTCTGCTCGCAATCGGCCGGAGAAGTTGTTTTCCCGGCGAGTGCGACTGATTTCAGAATTTTTTCAGCGAGCGCTTTTTCCGGAGCGCTTGAGAGGTCGATATTGTCCCAGTTGGATCCGGAGCCGCCGCTCAAAGCGGCAGTGAATTCATATTTTCCGTCTCCGGTCAGGGAGCGTCCGGCCGTCGGATAAAAAATTTCTTTGGCTTTTCCCTGGAAAATATAGTTGGTGATGTCAAATTCTGTTCCGAGAATTTTGATTTTTCCCGATTTTCTTTCCTCACCCGCCCCCATTCCGGTCCGGTCAGAAATATAATAGCCGGCGCCCTTTTCCTTGAGTCCCCAATGGAGAAAATATTTGTTTTCCGGTGCATAAATAGCAATATATTTTACTGTCTCGCCATAAAGCGGGCTAAACTCGTCTGTTTCTTGCACCGCCCAATCGACGGGGTATTTCAATGTGTATCCGATTTCGCCGTTAGTGTATGTTTTCCAGCCGGCATAATTCTCGATGGGCGCTGTTTGTTCCAGCGAGTTTTCGATATCGCCGATTTCGCCCGTGACGGTCGTTTCGCCGCTTGAAGTGCCGGAGCTTTTTTGAAAATTTTCCATCTGACGCTTGAGAGATTGCAATTCTTTTTTTCGGTCGTTGTATATTTTTCCGACGAAAATCAGCCCGCCGATAAAAGCGACGGCCAGAAGTGTTGTTATCACAGTGAAAGTGATTGTCGTCGCTTCACTTTTCTCCGGCTCGTTCGTTTTCTCTTTTTTTTCTTCCCTCATTTTGTTTTGGTTATTATTTAAGCATTGAGTCGTTCAATTTCTTGCTTTGATCTTTCTGAATTTCATTCATTTGTCTTCTGACAGCATCAACCTGGTTTTGGGCGTTGGGAACGTTGGCAGGCTGGTTGATATCGCTTTGGGGAAGGCCGTTTTCTTCCAACCGATCGGACTGTTTGAAATAGAGCTTATTCATAAGATAAACAGAAAAAACAGCGACAAGAAGAACTGTCACCAGAAGAACAACAAGGATATAGCCGGACGAATTATTTCTTTTCACTATTTTTCTCAGGTTCCTCTTAGTGGCTGAATTATACCATTCATGGTATAATAATGAAAACTAAAATAAAAATATGCCCGCCTGCTTTGAAATGCGGGAAAATATCCGGGCACAAAAAAATAAATCAAAAAAACAAAGATATGCCAAGAAAAGAAAGCAATCAAAGCATTTCGGGCAGGCTCAAAACAAAAATTGTCGCGATTGGTCTTGTTTTATCGTTTGCTCTTCCTGCCGGCGCCGCCTTTGACGGCAAGCAGCAGGTGAAAGCGGTGGTCAACGGGAAAAAGAAAAATTATAAAGTGCCGACTGATTCTTCGGTCTATCAGACAATTTTCGCACTTCCCGATTACAACTGCCAGGGATATCCGACTCTGGCCGATTGCTACAATGACCGCTTATTGGGGCGTTCCGATCAGAGGGAGGCTTTGGCGCCGCTGGTGCGATGGCTCAACAAGAAAATCAAAAAATCCGGCGACCGGGTGCGGGCGGCTGCAAGTCTTGTCCAAAATATCGATTATGATTACAACAAATCAACCGGCACGGAGATCATCGACAGCGGACGGGGACACGGATCCCGCTATCCATACGAAACGCTTTTTGAAAATTCAGGAATCTGCAGCGAAAAATCGTCCTTGATTGTTTACCTTTTGAAAGAGCTCGGATATGGCACGGCGAAAATTGTTTTTCTTTCGCCGAATCACGAAGTCGCTGGAGTGAAATGCGCCCCGGAATACGATTTTCGCGACACCGGTTATTGCATCATTCAGCCGAACTACAGGAAGATGATTACTTTCGAGGGCTCTCAAAAAGACGAAGATCCTTATCTTATCACGGTCCTTTCCGATGGAAAAACCTTGAAAGCGAAAAGCGACTGGAAAGATTCGCGGAAATATTGGGAAATAATGAACAGCATTGAAGACGGGACCTACACAAAAAAACAGGCCAAGGCTTACAAAAAACTGATCAAGAAATACGGGCTGTAAGGCTGGCAACTATTTTCAAGTATTCAAGAATTACGTAACTAGCTACGTAATTCTTTTTATGATTATAGTCAAGGATAGTCCTTAAATCGGATTGACCGGATTAATTATTTTTCCAAAGATTTATTTTCGGTTTTTTTACGCCTATTGACAAATCCGGCGACGTATTATAAATTGCGAAGTCCGAAAAATCAACAAAAAAAGGAGGTGAGGAGGGAAGATGTACGGACCGGATGTCGAAGCTTATAAAAAACTCATTGAGCGGCGCAGACGCTGGAGGGAATTATCTGAAGAAGAGAAAGCTTTTGAAATGCAGAATCTTCATCTTCCCGCATTTTGGCAAATTGCCGAGTATCTGATCGATGAGGCCAGAAGAATGGCGGCTACTTGCGCTATGTCCTACAGGAATTTTTGCGTAGGATGCGCGCTTTATGCTTTCAATTCGCAGCCCTATTATATCGAAGATTTTTATAAGATATTCAGGGGATCGAATATGAAACCGGTGGCTGATGGGCCAAATTTGTGCGCTGAAACCGTTGCTGCTCAAGCTGCGCGTCATGCCGGGTATGAATTGATTGTCGGCGTTGTGATTGTCGGCCAGCCGCAAGAGGATCACAAGAGCGGTCTTCTGCACCCAACCCTGCTTCCCTGAGGCAATTGCCGAACATTTCTTTCGGCCATGCCCGAGGTCAGGCCAGATACAGAATTTCTGACGCTGCATCTCGATGGAGACATCCATCAAATTCACACTTTCGCAGAAATTTTAGCCAAGCACAATTCCTGCGAAAAATGAGCACCCCAAAGCGGAAAACCGCCGAGGGGTGTTTTTTAAATATTTTTTTAGCCATTTTTTCGAGGTAGTCAAATTTGTCCACGTGGATGCAATTGACCACTTTTTATTTTGGATAAAAAAAGCCACCGGCTAGCTGCAAGCCGGTGGGGAAATGATAGTGGCAGGGGCGCAGGCTAAGCGGCGCCGAGGGGTTGGAAGTGGATGCGGTCCACTTTGCCCTCGCGATGTTTCACAGTGATGGCTTCGACGGCCAGGCCAGTGTCGTTTTTGAGATTCTGTAGGATTGCGGCAATTTCCTGCTTGGCTTGTTCCGTCTTTTCTCCACTAATCAGATATCCTTTTTTTTGTGCGCTCATCCTCCCAAACCTCCTGTCTATAAAATAAAAAGCTAGGAGAATCCTAGCGAATGGAAGGGTTTTTGTCAATATTTGGCTGCGGGACAGGGATTCGAACCCCGATAAATCCCGATTTCATCGGGACTGTCCCAGAAGTCATTTCGCGCAAAGCTGGGGCGGTAGGATTCGAACCCACGAATGGGGGCTTCAAAGGCCCCTGCCTTACCACTTGGCGACGCCCCAGCTTTACGAAAAAACTAGTTTTTAATGATGTTCAATTTTATTAATGATTCTTTTAACTGTTGCTTTAACAACCTTCTTCCTTCCGTTGTTTTTAGAAATGTTTCTCTTCTTTCGGCGTCCTTCCTATCGAGATAGGCTTCATAGTGAATAAGCTTGACTGGTAAATAATTTCTCGTTGATTTAACTTTGCCTCGTCTATGTTCCTCGATGCGTCTTCTAAGGTCATCAGTTCGCCCTTTGTATAAATCCCTGTTTAAAAGAAACAGAATATATATAGTGCATATTAATTGTATTTTTGGATTCGCCCGGTCATCCGACCGGGCGTCAGGTCGAATGACCTGACGAACCCACGAATGTCCCGATAAAATCGGGATGCCTTATCCCGATGCAATCGGGATTACGCTCCAGTGTCTATTCCTTTACTATCTTGCCGCCGAATATGTCGACCGCTTCTTGGATCAAACTTTTCTTCTCCTTGAAATCCGGAAACTGCGAAGAAAAATCTTTTTCCGTGATGGCTTTTAGCCGCAAAACAACGCCGGTTATCTTATCAATCGCTTTTTCAATTGTCAACCGGTTCTGGGTTTCGGAGATTTTGTCATTGTAGAAAGAATATTTTGTCCGGAGAATCAGATATTTTCCGTCAATCAGCATCGGTTGGGACATTTTAAGCACTGAAGAGAGGGAATGATTGTAAATTTTCAGAGATTCGATGATATCCAGCCAACGGGAAAGAATGAGGCCGAAGTCTTCATCGGGATTATTGACGTTCTTATTTCTGAATTTCGCATCTGTCTCTTCCGGCTTGTCATTTTTTGAAGCAATTTCTTTTTTCTTGGCTGAAAGCTCAACTTGCAAAAGCGCGGCCAAAGCAGTTTCATTTTTGGAGCTAGCAGGTGTTGCAGCCGTATTTGCAGGCGCTGGACGTCTGCAAACCGTTTTCGCGAGGCTTACTTCCAAGAATAACTGGGGAATGGGACTGTTGCGGAATTTTTCAGTATTTTCCTGAAGCGTGTTTATCAGATCCAAAATTTCGGAAAGTTCAATATTATTGATCTGGTCATTTATCTGTTTGAGTCTCTCTTTTGTCAGTTCATAGGACAATTTTTTTCCAAGTTCCGGGTTTATTTTGAGAACAAGCATTTGGCGAAGATAGTTTAAGAGTGACTTTCCGAAATTTTTGAAATCGATTCCTGATTCCCGCAATTTACTGATTTTTGAAAAAGATTCAGGAATGTTTTTTTCAATGATCGCGCCGACAAAATCAGACAGTTCTTTCTCGGAAATTGTCCCGAGAAGAAACTCCACTTCTTTGGTGGTGATTTTTTTGTCTTCGAGAGCGATGATTTGTCCGAGAAGGCTTTCGGCGTTCCGCATTCCGCCTTCGGAGCTCGTGGCGATGATTTCGAGTGCTTCGCGGTCCACTTTGACTTTTTCGAGTTTTGCCAGATCCTCGAGCCGGCTGGTTATTTCTTCAACGGTGAGCCGGGTGAAATTAAACCGTTGGACGCGGGAAAGAATTGTTTCCGGAATTTTGTGGACTTCGGTCGTCGCCAAAATGAAAATAACGTGTGCCGGCGGTTCTTCCAAAGTTTTCAAAAGCGCATTGAATGCTCCACCGGAGAGCATGTGGACTTCATCAATGATGTATACTTTGTATTTCAGCGCGGATGGCGGGAGCTGAACCGTTTCTTTGAGTTCCCGAATATTATCCACTCCCGTGTGGGAAGCGGCGTCAATTTCGATGATGTCCAGCGCGCGTCCGTCAAGAATATTTTTGCATGGGATGCATTTGAGACAGGGTTCGCCACTTGGAAACTTAGTTTCCAAGTCAGCGGCGCAGTTGATGGTTTTTGCGAAAATTCGGGCAATCGAAGTCTTTCCGGTTCCCCGCGGGCCCGCAAAAAGATAAGCCTGCCCGATGCGGCCGGATTTTATGGAATTTTTCAAAGTTTGCACAACGTGCTTTTGCCCGATAACTTCAGAAAAAGTCGCCGGGCGGTATTTTCGGTAAAGGGTGGTGCTCATACTGATTCATTATATGAATTCAAAACTCAAAAGTCAAAAATCAAAATCACAATTCAAAATTCAAAAATATTGACACAATCTCTATTAGATGATAATTTGTTTTGAAGCAAAAATCGAGGAAGGAGGAAGGCTGTGAACTACGAAATTGTCTTTGAAGTGACAAAGAATGGCGACGGCAGGATTGACGGCGTGAAGTTAAGCGCCAAGCCGCACACAGAATCGATAGAATTTTGTGCGACTTTTCCCAAGGCGCTGTTTACGGACGGAACGGCTGATATCGTGTTTGAAAACGGCAAAATCGTGTTCAAGCACCCCAAATGTGGTTTTCTTGGCGAAGCTAGCTTTGAGCTTGATCCCCAAGAACTCGAGGAACTCAAGGAGGTCATAAATCCCAAGAATACTATCAGCCTCGAGCAATGGTCGGCATGGGGAGGCGGATTCCGGCTGTATGTCAAAGACTTACACCAATAGTGTTAGTCGGCTACAATTAGAACTTAATTTTAACCAGGGGCGATTCGCGAATTGCCCCTTTTTCTATACTTGCAAGAATATTTCACACCAGTAAACTAGATTACTGGTGTATTCTGCTTTGCACAACAAAAAAAGCGTTTGGCGCTTGATTCTTGTTAAATCAATTTTTTTACAAATTCCAATTATCTTTCAAGGTTCGACCTTTCCCTTTTTCGCTGTCGCTTTAAATTCCTCAAGGTCGAACCTTTTGGAATTTCTCAAAGCCAAGCTTTAAAGTCGAACTTTTAGCTATTTCTTGAACACCCAAAATTTGTAGCCGACAAAATTCCAGATAAGGGAAATTCCGGTAGCGGCGACTTTGGCGAGATTGGCCCAAAGAACGCTGCTGATGCCAAACATTGGCGGAACATATGTCGTTATCGAGAAAACAATCAAGCTGTTGATGGCTACGCCGACAATACTGACGCCGATAAATTGCGAGAATTTTTTCCCCTTGTCTTTATTTGATTTGTCCTGAAAGGTCCAATATTTGTTGAAAAAATAACTGTTTACTGTCGCTATGGAAAAAGAAACAGCATTTTGCACCAGCATATACGGGCCTTTTGATATGCCGGTCAAAAACATTTCCAAGTTCAGAATGAGAAAATCAACGCCGGTATTAACTACTCCGATCACGACAAATTTAGAAAATTGCTGAATAACAGGATACTTCTTGCATAGGTTCCAAAAAATTTTTTGGCACATAATTTTTGTTTTTGTTTAAATTATTAATCACAAATGCCGCCGTATTCGATTGCTTCACATCCTTTCATTCGGTCATTACAGCAAATCTTTATTTGGTCTTTTGTGCTTTGGACCAAAAAAGACCAATCTTTCTTTGGCAGATATTGATTCTCAACAAGAACAGCAGGGTCGAATAGATACTCAAAATTGCCTGGTTCAATCGACAAGTCCAGCCATTTTCCATATGTTGGAGACAGAGAGCAAATGTCAACATTTGAAGAAGGTGCGTTAACCTTACCATTAAATCCAAAGCAGCTATATATACTAGTGACTATTGAATTAAGCGATCCGAATATCTTTGCTTGTCGAGCATCTCTTCGATAACCATTAATCGAAACAAAAACAACAGCGGTCAAGACTGACACAATACCAATAGCCACCAACAGCTCAATGAGGGTGAAACCTTTTTTATTCTTCGCTTCCATGAGCTTATAATTAAACCACAGGCCTACTGGCTTCTTCTCTCAATTTTTCCAGTTCCGGCGTCCACTCATCTATGAAATCACCTTCCAATTTGCCATCCTGGCCGAGCTTGTCTTTGGTGCTTTTGATGATTTTATCCTCCTTTTCCTCTTCTGGATTTTCTTCTTTCCCAAAATCTTCCGCTGAGAAATCCGTCCCGCCAACTCCTTTTCTCACCAAATTTTCAATCGCTCCCCAAACAGAATCGCTGTCCCTTGGGACGACCACGGTGACTTCATCGGCCGGCTCGGCCTTGAAGTAGGTGACGGAAGCGAGAAGCACGCGATACGCCTTCCCTTCGGCGAGGACGACATAATTTCCCAAGTCATCCTGACTCACGATTCCGATAAGGCGCTTGCGCTCCACCGGGCCGATTTGTTTATAAACAAAAGAACCGTCCGGAGTGATTGTTAGTTTCAGCATATCTCCCTCGACTAATTTCGATTTCGAAGCGTAATTAGCCGGGACGGGATATTGCTTTCCGTCGGTTCCCATCATTACTTGGCCGTCAAAAACTCCTTCCACAATTTCTCCCTCTTCGTCGGAGGAAATTATCGGTGCGGATCTTTTCATAGGCTTTCCTTCAAGCTGGGAAAGCATCGCCCGCGCGGACACGATTGTGCGCTCGGCATTCGCAATCATTTCGCGAATAGCGGCGATTTTTTGGAGTTCCTGACCGTTGTCTTTTTCACTTTTTTTCTTTTTTGGCATTCTAAAATTTTGCGAAGAGCTGGCAAAGAAAAAACCCCCATCAGCCGCTCGCATTTTGTTTCTGTTTTTATATTACACTTGAATTATACAATCGCTTTCAAAACTGCGCAAGGGCGGATCAAAAGGCGCGAATCATGAATAGAAAAATTCTCCAAGATTTTTTATCATCAGAAAATAAAAGATAATAATAAACTTCCTATCGTTTTTCTATTTTGGTTCATTCTTTGTGCGAAATGGGGATAACTTGTGCGTAGATTCTCTTCCTCGTTGCTTATATAAGCGATTTATTATTTTGGAATGAAGTGTTGACTGATGTTTAGTAGTGGATTAAAATGTATTCATAGTGTTGCAAAGTGGATAGAAGTGGGGATAACTAGGCCACTTTGTGGATAAACAAACGGGGGAACACGGTTTGTATTTTTCTTTGTCGTCTTGAAAAAATGTTTATTGGTGAATATTCTCACAACATAGATCCGAAAAAGCGCGTAGCTATTCCGTCAAAATTCAGGGAGGTTTTTTCCGGACGGGCAGTTGTCACGCGCGGACTTGATAAATGCCTTTTCGTATATCCAATGAAAACTTGGGAGGATCTGTCTTCGAAACTTGGAAGTCTACCGATGGGGGAGTCGGGAACGCGAAGTTTCGTGAGGCTCATGCTGGCGGGCGCGGTGGATGTCGACATCGACAAGCTTGGCCGGGTTCTTATCCCCGACTATCTCAAGGAGTATGCCGGACTCAAAAAAGAAGTGGTGATTGCGGGGCTCTATAACCGCCTTGAAATCTGGGATGGAGAAAAATGGGGCAAGTATAAGAAGGAAGCTGAAAAAAACACAGATGAAATTGCGGAACAGCTTGGTAAACTCGGAATATATTAAAAATCAAAAGTCAAAATGACAATTCAAAATGAAAAAATATTTTGAATTTTACACTGTCATTTTTCATTTTGATTTTTGCATTTTGCATTAGATATGGTTCACAAAGCGGTTTTAGCAAAAGAGTTAATTGAAAATCTGAATTTGAAACCAGGAATGACGGTCGTTGATGGAACTCTTGGAGCCGGCGGTCATTCAATCGAAATGCTCAAAAAAATATTGCCGGGCGGAAAGCTCATTTCAATTGACTGGGACGAAGGGGCGATTCAAAATTTTCAACAAAGATTAAAAAAGGAAGGTTACGATATTCGGAATAGGGCCTTCCCCGCACCAGTAGCGAGTAATGCTAATGACGAGAATGCTTCTCCTCTGGCATTCATGCCTCTATTTTCAGGGGATAAAATCGTCGGGTATTGGTGCGGGGTAAGTGAAAATTACGCGAATTTGGATAAAATCTTTGAAGAGTTGGATCTGAACGCGGCAGATGCAATTTTGATTGACCTTGGATTCAGCTCTGACCAGATTGAAGATAAAAGGAGAGGGTTTAGTTTTCTCCTCGACGGTCCCCTCGACATGAGATATTCTCCTGAAACTCAGAAAGTAACGGCGGCGGATGTTGTCAACAAATATTCGGAAAAAGATCTGGCTGATATTTTTTGGAAATACGGAGAAGAGAAATACGCTCGAAGAATTGCCAGAGAAATAGCAAGGGTGAGAATATCCGCCGGCCGGCGGGAAAAAATAGGCGAAGTTGGAAAATTAGTTGAAATTATTTTCAGATCAGTTCCAAAAAATTATAAAATGGGGAAAATTCATCCAGCAACGAGGGTGTTTCAGGCCTTACGGATTGAAGTTAACCAGGAACTCGAAAATTTGAAGATATTTCTGGAAAAGGCGGTGAATGGATTGGCTAATGGAGGGAGGCTGGCAGTCATCAGTTTCCATTCACTAGAGGACCGTATTGTTAAAAATTTTTTCCGAAAAGAAGCGCGAGACTGCGTTTGTCCGCCGAAATTTCCCAAATGCGTTTGCAACCACAGAAGAATCCTGAAAATTATTACCAAAAAACCGATTCAGCCAAGCGAGAAAGAAATCCGTGAAAATTCGAGAGCCAGGAGCGCGAAAATGAGAGTAGTGGAGAAGATGTGAAAGAATTGAGAATTTGGAATTAAGAATTGCGAATGGGAATTTAGAACAAAGAATTCAGAGTTCGGGATTCCGCATTCCCATTCTAATTCGCAATTCACAATTCATAATTCAAAAATAAAAAAGAAAATCAGGGGGACGAAAGTCCAATGAGCCGTTATCTTACCATCACCAATTCCAGTTCCGTCCGGTTCGGTGAAAGGAAAAAATCACTGAATGCCGGGCCTCAAATGGGCCGGGTGACCTTGAGTTTTATTTTAGTCGCGCTTGTTTGCGCGGCGGGAGTCTTTTATATTTTCGAAGTGAATAATTTGGCGACAAAGGGCTATGAAATAAGAAATTTAGAGAATCAGCTCAATAAATCGCGGAAAGAAAATGAGGCGCTTCGCATTCAGGAAGCGGAACTCAAATCGATGTATAAAATTGAAGAAAAGACCAAAGATCTCAATATGGTCGCGCCGAAGGACGTGAGTTATCTCAATTTGCCGGGCGACGTGGCGATGAAATAGATACAAAAATTGATGACCAAAAAAAATTTTGCCGCACAAAAAACCGGTTCTCTAAAAACAAACTTCCGGATATATGTTCTGGTTGTTTTTATTTTTGCGACCGCCGGCATAGTTGTGTTCCGCCTATATACTCTTCAGGTTCTCGCCCATAGTTATTATCAAGAGCTGGCTTCCGACCAGCACAAAGTTTTTGACGATCTTGTCCCCAGGAGAGGGGAGATATTAGTGAAAGATACTGACGGATACTATCCCGTGGCGGTGAACAAGGAACTAAATCTCGTCTTTGCCGTGCCGCGGGAAGTGGAAAATCCGGAAGAGACCGCTCGGCAAATAGCGCCGATTCTGGAACTTGATGAGTGGGAAATAGAGGACAAGCTGGATCAGCCCGGTGTCTGGTATGCGGTTCTCAAGCATAAAGTGGACGAACGAAAAGCCGAAGAAATTAGGGAAAAGGGACTCAAGGGTATATATTTTTCCCCTGAAAACGAGCGATTTTATCCCGGCGGAACTTTTGCCTCCCAGATCGTGGGTTTTGTCGGGTCTGACGGCAACCAAACAAAAGGACGCTATGGTCTTGAAGCCTATTGGGAAAAAGAACTGACTGGACGTGAGGGGAGCCTTGAGCAGGAACGGGATACGGGAGGGCGCTGGATTTCGATTGGCGACAGAACCGTTGTGCCGGCCGAAAATGGCGCTGATATCTATCTGACCATTGATCATACGATTCAATACCGCGCCGAAATGGCGATCAAAAAATCGGTTGAAAAATTCAGCGCGGACGGCGGGACAATAGTTGTGCAGGAACCACGCACGGGAGCGGTTTTAGCCATGGCGTCCTGGCCGACTTTCAACGCCAATGATTTTTCCAAAGTGGAAGATATGTCAGTTTTTTCCAATCCGGCAGTGAGCGGAACGTACGAATGCGGGTCCGTTTTCAAGCCAATCACGATGGCTGCCGGGATTGACGCGAAAGTAGTGATGCCGGACACGACCTATACGGACACAGGCGCGGTCAGCGAAGCCGGCTACACCATCAAAAATTCTGACGGAAAAGCTAATGGCGTCCAAACCATGACTCAGGTTCTTGAAAAATCTTTGAATACCGGAGTCATTTTTGTTGAAAAACTTCTCGGAAACCTGCGCTTTTATGAATATGTCAAAAATTTCGGATTCGGAGAAAAAACTGGAATTGAAACAATAGGGGAAGTTCCGGGCAATATTTCGGGTGTGGCGGAACTTCGAAGCATAAATTCTTTTACGGCATCATTCGGACAGGGGATTTCGATGACGCCGCTTCAACTCGTGAATGCTTTTACTGTGATTGCCAACGGAGGCGAACTCTTGAAGCCATACTTGGTGGAAAAAATCGTGAAAGGCAATGAGGAAGAGATCAAAACCCAGCCCCGGGAAGAACGGCGAGTTATGTCAAGGGAAGCCAGTCTGGATTTGGCTCGAATGCTGGTTAGCGTTGTCCAAAACGGTCACGGAAAAAGGGCGGGAGTTCCCGGCTATCTCGTGGCCGGAAAAACCGGAACAGCCCAAATTCCCAAGAAAGAAGGCGGTGGATACGATGAAAATGCGCATGTCGGATCGTTCGCCGGGTTCGCGCCAGCATATGACCCGAAGTTCGTGATGCTTGTGAAGCTCGATAATCCCAAGAATGTCGAGTGGGCCGAATCAAGCGCCGCACCGACGTTTGGTGAAATGGCGAAATTCATGCTAGATTATTTTGGTGTCGAACCAACCGAAGAATATACTGAAAAAGACATAGACCTTTTCAACGCCACGCACGACATTTCGATATATCAGGCGCCAAAACCGGAAGAAACGGCTCCGGCGCAGCCAACATCGACGGTGGAAGAAAAGAAGGAGAAGAAGAAAAAAAATAAGAATTGAGAATTCAGAATTTAGAATTGCGAATGGGAATAAATAATAAAGAATTCAGGATTCTAAATTCAAACATTCCCATTCTAAATTCGCAATTCTCAATTCAAAATTCTGTTTATGAAATCCAGAAAAATCCAATTATTAGAAAAAATATTGCGATATTTCGCAACCAAAGCTCTGCGCCGTTTCAAGCCCCGCGTTGTCGGCGTGACGGGATCAGTGGGAAAAACTTCGACTAAAGAGGCGATTTTCGCTGTGCTGTCGGCAAAATACCGGGTGCGGAAAAATGAGAAAAATTATAATAATGAAATAGGCCTTCCCCTCACAGTTCTCGGGCTTGAAAGCGGAGAAGGAAACATTTGGAGATGGCTGGCTGTCCTTTTGAAAGCTGTTCTCATTGTCACGCTGGAAAGCAAAAAAAGATATCCGGAAATTTTGGTCCTTGAAATGGGCGCCGACCGGCCGGGCGATATCAAGTATCTCGTCAATTTTTTGAAACCGGAGGTGGGTGTGGTGACAGCAGTCGGCATCAGCCACCTTGAGTTTTTCAAAGACATAAAACAAATTGCCAAAGAAAAAAGCACGCTTGTGAGATATCTCGCGAAAAACGGACTGGCAGTTCTCAATTTTGATGACGAAGCAGCGCGAAAGATGGCGGAAGAAATAAAGGCGGAAAAGATATTTTACGGATTTTTGGAAAAGGCAAACGTGCGGGCGTCTGATATTTTTTTCGGATATGAAAAAACAGAGGATTTTTATGGCGGGGATCTTGAAAAAATAAGAGGAATCAGTTTCAAGTTGAATTTCAACGGGGTGTCCATTCCAGTGAGGCTCATGCAATCAGTTGGCCGGCCGCAGATTTATTCAGTGTTGGCCGCCGCTGCGGTAGGAACTCATTTTGGGATGAACCTCCTAGAAATTGCCGACGCCCTCAAGAATTTTCAATCTCCCGCGGGAAGACTCAATATCATTGACGGTATCAAAAATACGATCATTATCGAGGACAGCTACAACGCTGCTCCGCAGTCCACACTGGCAGCACTTGAAGTTCTAGGAAAGATAAAAGCGCGTCGTCGTCTCGCGGCCCTTGGCAATATGCTGGAACTCGGTGCCGAGACCGAATCGGGCCATCGGGAAGTCGGGAGAAAAGTGGCCGAAACGGCGGATATGCTTTTCGCGGTGGGAGAAAAGGCGAAATTCATCGCCGACGAGGCAGAGAAGGCTGGACTTGACAAAAAAAGAATATTCTGCTATAATGATTCGATTGAAGCTAAAATCCCTATTCAAAATATGCTTCAAGAAGGCGATATTATTTTGATAAAAGGTTCCCAGGGAGCCCGAATGGAGCTTATATCAGAGGAAATTATGCGTTTTCCCGAACAATCGGAAAAGCTGCTGCCTAGGCAGACGTCCGAATGGAAAAAATAGTTGTGGATAACTCCGGCTTGACCGATATTTTCAGTGGAGTAGAATAAAGAGGCGTTGAAATAAAAAGGGGAAAATAAAATTCGGCAAAATTGAATATCTAAGAGAGCTCACGGCTGTAGAAATAAATCCGCCTTCGCCAAAGTTGCGGCGGGATGAAATAGGGGACAACCGTCAGCTCTTTAACAAACGATCCACGCGATACGCTGGGTCGTTTTGTGTTTTTTGGAAGAAAACACAAAAAGTCTTGTGCCCGATTTAATAATTAAACGTAAATTTGATTCTTAAGTTGGGCGCAAGACTAACCATTTTTTCACTAAATATTTTCCGAGATTTTCGGAGGAACAATGAATTCATCTGAAGGAAGTTTAATGGCAGCGGCTGAGGCTTTCCAGGAAATTGTAAGGGAAAGCCGCTTTTCAAAAATGGGATTCATCACCATAAAAGAACCCGAGCGACATTTTTCAGAGCAATGCCCATCCTGTATCTTCTATGGAAATGGGCCCATGCCTTGCACCTCTAGACTTGGGTGCAACTACGCCTACAATCCTGTTGGCAAAGCCTAAGAGGCGAAGGAGGGAGCTAATAATTGCGAAACCAAAATTCGACCCGAGGGGGTCCGTGGCGTCTGCATCGCAGGCGCATCCAGCACGGGCCCTTTTCTTTTTTGAAAATTATGGACAATTTGAAAAATTTTTAGTAATGTATAAGTTATCGTGGCCTCTTCGTCTATCGGCTAGGACGCTAGGTTCTCATCCTAGTAAGAGGGGTTCGATTCCCCTAGAGGCTACAAAGGATTTTGAAATATTATGCTTGAGACAGCGAAAAATGAAGAACATATTCCAAAAATAAACGCGCCGACGGAAAGACTCAATCCGAATGTCTTGAAGGATTTCTTCGCAAGCGTTCCGGTTGGTGAAGACTTATTTCAGGGAAAGGAAAAAAGAGATGAAGCGTTGAGGGCGAGTTCATTTCTTGGCATTGTCAAAAGCCTTGACGCCATCCTTGAACATTTCGATGAGTTATCAAAAGAAGAACGGCAGTCAGTGCTGGATCGGACAGACAGCGTCCTTCTGGAAGCTCACCGATGGAGCCATATTTCGAGCAACAGGGATATTCAAAGAGAATTACAGGATAAGATCGCACAGGCAAGAATAAAAGAGCGAAACCGGCCAATATTGAGAATTGTGAGAAAAAAATATCACGCCTGATTTTTCAATAAAAAAACACCCGAGTTAGGCGAATTATAATTTTCGTGAATTGTCCTTATAAAAAAGGTGCCCCGGGCACTAGGTAATGATACGCGCGATGGCGTCCTAGTGCCGCGAGGCGGTGTTGCACGGTGGAGGTGGTTAGGAGAAGCGTTTCCTCTTCAGGAACTTCTCAGATTCGATGACCGGGGCCACGAACATTTCGTGGAGCGCAGGCCTCACGAAATCCATACTGCCAGTAGCGCGGACTTCGGCGATATGCCGTTTTCCTCCAATGCTATGGCTGACCATCAAAATCCGTTTGATATCCCCTCCTAGATCCACTGTGTGCTGCGACGTCGCCTGTTGCATGTTAACCTCCACTCGTTTTTTTATTGCTGTTATTATATATAAATTATCCAACTTTGTCAATCAAAATTTGCTATTTTTCCTTATATAAGCCAAAATAGAGTTATATGGACGCGAAAATAGAACTGCAAAATTACAAAAAAACGCTTGATCGTAGTCTGGCCCAATATTTTGCCAAAAAGCTCCGTGAGATGCGGGAGGTCGGGCCGTCGGCGAAGGACGCCGTGAAATGCATCCGCGATCTGATTCTCGCCGGCGGAAAACGGGTGCGGGCCGGTTTCATGTATTGGGGATATCGGGCGGCCGGTGGCAATGATTTTGAAAAAATCATCGAGGCTTCGATGAGTATAGAACTCACGCATATTTTTCTTCTCATTCACGACGACATCATTGACCGGGATGATTTTCGCCACGGTGTCCAGACGATCCACAAGAGGTATGAAGGTTTGGCAAAGAAATTTTATAAAAAAGCCGAACCGAAACACTTTGGCGATTCAATGGCGATTGTGGCGGGTGATATGGCGGCGGCATTCGGAAATGAAATAATATTCAATTCCCGTTTCTCTCCGGAGAGAAAGCAAAAAGCCCTTTTGAAACTTCAGGAAATTGTCGTAAATACCGTTTCCGGCGAGATTCTGGATGTGATGCTCGAAGCGAAAGGCCGGGCGACTGAAAAAGAAATTATCGAAGTGCATCGAAATAAAACGGCCAAATATACAGTCGAAGGCCCGCTTCATCTCGGGGCGCTTCTCGCCGGCGCAGACGAAAAGATACTCAAAGTTTTGAGCGAATATGCCGTTCCGGTCGGAATCGCTTTTCAAATTCAGGATGACATTTTGGGGGCGTTCGGGAACGAAAAAAAATTGGGAAAACCGGTTTGCTCCGATCTTCGGGAAGGGAAACAAACTCTCCTAATCGTAAAGGCCCTTGAAAATAGTGACGTGAAGCAGAAAAAATTGGTGAAAAAACTTCTGGGGAATAAAAATGTTTCTGAAAGCGATATAGAAAGTTTCAGGCGAGTGATACGTGAAACCGGCTCTTTTGAATATTCCCAAAATTTGGCGAGGAAATATGTCGAAGAAGGAAAAGCGGCCATTGAAAAGTCGGATTTCAACAGGGAGGTCAAAGCGTTTCTGATCGGGATCGCGGATTATATAGTGAAGAGAGAAGTTTAGAAAATATATAAAGCGAAAACGCAAAGTGTATAATTTTGTAGTCGCTTCGCGATGAAATTAAAAATGAAATACATTTGTGTATTTTTCAATCTTTTAATATAATAACGGCACAGAAAAATAACAGATAAAGATCGGGATTAGTATTCCCTGTTTATTTATATGTCTCAATTAGAAAACATTCCCAATCACGTCGCCATTATTCCCGACGGGAACCGGCGATGGGCGAAGAAAAAAGGCCTCAAGCCCTGGGAAGGGCACGACGCGGGAGCAAAGAACCTCGAAAAAGTGTTGCGGGCTAATCTTGACTTGGGCGTGAAACATATCACTTTTTGGGGATCTTCACTCGATAATCTCCGGAAAAGGCCGCTTCGCGAAAAAAAAGCGTTGCTGGATATTTATCGAAAATATTTTTTAAAACTGATAGACAATGAGGATATCCACAGTCATGAAGTGCGGGTGAATGTGATCGGAAAATGGGAAGACCAGTTTCCGGAAACGGTCAAAAAAATCATCAGAAAATGCATGACAAGAACCGAAAAATACCAGAAGTTTTTTTTGAATTTTCTTTTGGCTTATTCCGGCGATGATGAATTGGTCGAGGCGGCCAACAGCCTCATCGAGAAATGCAAAGGCAAGGTGAAGCGTATCACCTCAAAGATGATAAAAGAAAATCTTATGACGCGAGACCTTCCGCCGGTGGATCTTCTGATTCGCACCGGCGGCGAGCCGCATATTAGCGCCGGATTCATGATGTGGGATCTTCGGAACGCCCAGCTGTATTTTTCGGAAGTGCTTTGGCCGGATTTTGACGACAAAAAAGCGCACGAGGCGATTGAGGATTATTCGAGGAGAGCGAGACGGTTTGGGGGATAATCTTTACGAATTACGAATCTTTTACGAATATACGAATTTCGGAAAGGTTCTTGCGTTCGTATATTCGCAGTGCGAAGCATATTTGTTACTTGTAAAGAAAAAACCATGAAAAAATCAATTATTGCTTTATTTCTGCTAATTCCGTTTTTGGTCTCTGCTCAAGATGCCGGCAAGAAAAAGGCCTACTATTTCTACGGTGATACCTGCCCGCATTGCGTAAAAGTGGACGAATATTTCAGCGAGAACGGGATTTATGACAAATACGAAATCACTAAGCTTGAATTTTCAAATCCTTTCAACGCCCGGCTGCTGATGAAGTTCGGAGAAGCGTTTGACAGTGAATATAAAGGGAGCGTGCCGGCCATTGCTTTTGGCGACAAGTTTTTAGTCGGTGATCAGCCAATTATTGATAATTTTGAAAAGGAGATCTCCAATGTGGAAGCCAGGGAACTACCGGATCCGGAAAAAAACGGAAAGGCAGCGGGAAAAAATATGAATCAACAAAACCAGCCGGAACAGAATCCGACCGGAAATAAAAAAAATATCTTTCCCGTAGTATTGATTGCGCTTATCCTTGTCGGCGGAGCAGCGCTTCTTTATGTAAATCGTAAAAAAGCTTAAAATGTTCCAACTTCCGGTATTGGGACACTCCTAACATCGGATATTGGAGTCAAATTTATGGCGCATGAGTTCACAGACCAAAATTTTGAAGCAGAAGTTCTCAAAAGCGAAAAGCCTGTTCTCGTCGATTTTTGGGCGGCATGGTGCGGTCCCTGCCAGATGATGGGACCGATTATTGACGAACTGGCGCAGGAGCTGAAGGACAATTTTAAAATAGGGAAACTGAATGTGGATGAAAATCGCGAAACTGCCTCGAAATACGGAATAATGTCCATCCCAACAATGATCATCTTCAAAGACGGAAAGGAAATGAAGCAATTGGTGGGCGTGCAGAATAAGGAAGGATTGAAAGAGGAATTGGGGAAAGTATAGAAAGTATTTTATAACTAAAAATACGAAAAAGAATTGAGAACTGCGAATTTAGAATAGGAATCAAGAATATAGAATTCTGAATTCCGTATTCAATATTCCTATTCACAATTCACAATTCCGAATTCAAAATTATAGTCATGGATATCTTCGATCTAATTATCATCGGTGCCGGGCCAGCGGGCCTCACGGCTTCTATCTATTCTTCGCGCTATAAGGTGAAGCATCTTGTGATTGGAAGGGAACCCGGCGGGCAAGCCAACGAAGCCCACCAGATCGAAAATTGGCCGGGAACTGTTTCTATGCCCGGTTTTGAGCTTTTGCAAAAAATGCGCGAACACGCTGAAAAATTGGGTGGGGAGATCCTGATGGATTCGGTGTCCAGCGTCTCGAAAGAGGGGGATATATTCAAAATCACGACTCATTCCGGTGAGTATCAGGCAAAAAATATAATTTTGGCGTCAGGAATGGAATACCGGAAACTTCAAATTCCGGGTGAAGCTGAATTCAAAGGCAAGGGGGTTTCCTATTGCCCGACCTGCGATGCCGCTTTTTTCAAAGAAAAAGTTGTGGCGGTAGTCGGTGGAGGAAACAGCGCGGGGTCGGCCGCACTGCTTCTTTCTCGATATGCCAGCCAAGTGTATTTGATCTATCGGGGGGAAAAACTCAAGATAGATCCTGCCTATATGGAAAAAATTTCGGCCGAGAGAAAAATCGAAGTCATCTTCAGTACGAATATCAAAGAGATAAAAGGGGATAAGGCGGTTGAAAAAATTGTTTTGGACAAACAGCACGCTGGCAGCGGAGAATTGGCAGTTCAAGGAGTTTTCATTGAAATTGGCAGCGAGCCTGGGGTGGAAATAACAAATCAATTGGGAATCGAAACGGACGAGCAGGGATATGTCAAGGTGGACAGCGGCCAAACCACGAATATTTCCGGCGTTTGGGCGGCGGGAGACGTGACTAACGGATCGAATAAATTGCGGCAGATTATCACCGCGGCGGCGGAAGGAGCGGTTGCTGCTGGTTCTGTTTATAAGAAATTGCAAATATCGGCTTGATTTGGACTACTTCTTTATTCATTGACTTTAATTTTGAATTAAATAATTTCGAAATTAAAATTCAATCATCATAATTTGATTCAAAATTCAAAATTCAAAATTCAAAATTTTCAAGGCAGCAAGATAGAAATAAAAAGTCGCCGCAGACTTACAAAACGCAATTTACCGATTCTCTATACTCCCGGCGTTGCCGAACTTTCTCGGGAAATAGCGAAAAATAAAAAAAAAGTTTTTGAACTCACTTGGAAAAAAAATAGCGTTGCGATTGTTTCAGACGGCAGCGCCATTTTGGGTTTGGGGAATCTGGGACCGGAGGCGGCTCTTCCGGTAATGGAAGGAAAGTCCGTTTTGTTCAAAGAATTGGCGAATGTGGACGCAGTTCCGATTATTCTTGCGACGCAGGATACGGAAAAAATCATTGAAACCGTGAAAAATATCGCACCGGGTTTCGGCGGAATAAACCTCGAAGATATTTCTGCTCCGAGATGTTTTGAGATAGAAAAAAGATTAGTGAACGAGCTGGACATTCCCGTTTTTCACGATGATCAGCACGGGACGGCCATTGCGGTCCTGGCCGGACTCGTCAATGCGCTCAAAGTCGTGAAAAAGAACATCAGAAATGTCCGGATTGTGATTTCGGGAGCGGGGGCAGCAGGAACGGCTGTCACAAAACTATTGTCAAAATACGGAGCGCGAAAAATAGTTGTCTTTGACAGCAAGGGATCTCTTTGCTGCAATTGCTTGCGAAAGACAAATGGTCCAAAAAAAGAAATCGCTTGCGTAACCGGAAACGAAAAATTTTTCACAAGCGTCGGCGAAGCCCTCGAAGGGGCGGACGTGTTCATTGGCGTGTCAACGGGGAGGCTTCTGACAGCCGGCGATATCCGCCGAATGAATAAAGGAGCGATTGTCTTTGCCATGAGCAATCCGGTTCCAGAAATTTCTTATAAGGAAGGTAAAAAAGGCGGGGCAGCGGTCATGGCGACCGGAAGAAGCGATTTTCCCAATCAGATCAACAATGCCCTTGTTTTTCCAGGTCTTTTTCGAGGGGCGCTTGATGCGAGAACCAATATTATTTCCGAAAAGATCAAGATTGGAATCGCCCTTGCAATTGCCAGTTTGGTGAAAAATCCAAAAAGTGATAAAATAGTGCCAGACGTGCTGGATAGGAGGGTTGCTCGAGTTGTCGCAAAAGTTTTTAAGTAATTGGTAATTTGTAATTCGTAATTTGGACACTAAAATCCCAATTACCATTTACTAATTACAAATTACGTCAAAATGAAAATATACAAAAAAACAATCGAAAAAGAATCCCGAAGCCAGATTGAATTCATCGACATCACCACGGCAGTTGACGAGGCCGTCAAAGGATCGAAAATTGAAAATGGGCAGGTACTGGTCTTTTCCGGGCACACGACAGCCGGAATTGCCATCAATGAAAACGAGTCCCTGCTTCTTCAGGACCTCCAGAGAATGCTTTATAGGCTGGTTCCTATTGATGAAAGATATTCCCATGATCTCTTTGAACTCAAAAGAATGAACCGGTCTGATGGACGTTCAAACGGGCATAGCCATTGTAAAAATATGCTGATAGGCAATAGCGAAACAGTCCCGATCGAAAAAGGGAAGATGCTGCTTGGCAGTCTTCAAAGCATTTTTTTTGTTGAAATGGACGGGGCAAGAAAAAGATCCATAATTGTGCAGATAATGGGGGAATGACAAGTTATAAGTTAAATTAGTTCAGCTTCATGGATTCGCTAATTCGCGATTTAGTATACCAGGGCTATCTGAAGACCGATCGGATTATTGACGCTTTCTCAAAAATTCGGCGGGTAGATTTTGTTCCGGAAGAGCTAGAGAGCGCGTCTCAAGCCAATATTCCGCTTCCAATCGGGCAGGGGCAGACTATTTCCCAGCCACTCACAGTGGCTTTTATGATGGAAAAACTTGGTCCGCTTCCGGGAGACAAGGTTCTTGATGTTGGATCGGGTTCCGGCTGGACGACGGCACTTCTTGCGCATATTGTCGGAAAAAAAGGAAAAGTGATCGGAATGGAACGAATCAAGGATCTCTGCCATTTTGGAATGAATAATGTGAGCAAATATAACCTTATCGAAGGGGGGCGGGTAAAAATAATCTGCACTGACGGAACAAAGGGATATGTCAACGAAGCGCCCTACCAGCGCATTCTTGTTTCTGCTTCAGCCAAAGAAATACCCAGGGAGATGAAAAAACAGCTGGCCGTTGGTGGAAGGCTCGTGATCCCGGTGAAAAACAGCATTTGGACGGTAGAAAAAATTTCCGAAAAAGATTTCCGCGAGGAAGAATATCCCGGATTTGCTTTTGTGCCTCTGATTGGGGAAGAAAAATAAACTGCGGAAATCCTATTTTTTTATCCCCTCTGCTATAATAAAACGGGAATAATTCCCCGATATCGACAAAAAAATAGCGAAAGGGATAAACAGTCCGTTTTCAATATCAGCCGGCCCTTCGATTAGTGCAAACTTCGCCGGATTTGTCATCGGCGGTTTGGGCGCAGAAATGGACTTTATTGCGCTTTTTTTGTGTCTAAATTTTCCTCCCCTTTTGACGGCGGGGGCTTTTTATAGTAAATTCAAAGTGCAAAAATCTCCGCCAAAGGCGGACCAGTCTCTGGCTGAAAAAACCAAAATAAAAGTGAAGAATGCTTTGAATGATAAAGTATTTCGGGGCGTAATAAAGGTTGACAAAGCAAATAGAAGATATATAATAAATTAGCACTCATATCATTCGAGTGCTAATAAATAAACTATATAAATATGGATTTAAATAAACTAACTATCAAATCTCAAGAAGCCCTTCAGGGCGCCCAGCAGATGTCTCAAAGCCGGCAGCAGAACGTGGTGGATGTTTTGCACCTTCTCTATGTCCTTCTCGGCCAGCAAGAAAGCATTGTTCCGACAATAATAGACAAACTGGAAATCGAGCGCGAAAAATTGAAGAAAAAAATTTTCAGTGAGATTGAAAAAATTCCAAAAGTGGCCGGTGCGCCCCAATTTTATCTTTCATCAGAAATGGCGAGCGTTCTTCAAGAAGCTTTCAATCAGGCCCAGGCGATGGGGGATGAGTTTGTCAGCACTGAGCATATCTTTTTGTCACTTTTCAAAGTGGCGAGCAATGCCAAAAAAATCCTGGAAGAGCAGGGAATTTCAAGGGAAAAAGTTTCCAAGATCATGAAAGAAGTCCGGGGAAGCGAAAAAATTGACAGCCCAATGCCGGAAGGGAAATATCAGGTGCTTGAAAAATACACGATTAATCTCACCCAAGAGGCGTCTCAGAAAAAGTTGGATCCGGTGATTGGCCGCGAAGAAGAAATCCGGCGCATCATGCAGGTGCTGACACGCAGGACGAAAAACAATCCGGTTCTGATCGGCGAAGCGGGAACCGGGAAAACAGCCATAGCCGAAGGCTTGGCTCAAAGGATTGTGAACGGTGACGTTCCGGAAAATCTCAAAGGAAAAGAAATTTTGATGCTGGATCTGGGTCTTATTTTGGCTGGATCAAAATTCAGGGGGGAATTCGAAGAAAGATTCAAAGCGATTATAAAAGAAATTGAAAAATCGGCCGGCCGGTATATTTTATTCATTGACGAACTCCATACCCTGGTTGGCGCCGGGGCGATGGAAGGGGCGATGGACGCTTCGAATATGCTCAAACCCGCTCTCGCCCGGGGAAAAATAAAGGCAATTGGAGCGACTACTCTCAAGGAATATCAGAGATATATTGAGCGGGACGCGGCTCTCGAGAGGCGTTTTCAGCCTGTCTTTGTCAGTGAACCGTCGGTTGAAGATACAATTGCCATTTTACGAGGGCTCAAAGAAAAATATGAAGTTCATCACGGAGTCCGGATAACGGATGGAGCCATTGTTTCGGCCGCCCGACTTTCAAGCCGCTATATCACTGACCGCAATCTTCCTGACAAAGCGGTTGACCTCATCGACGAGGCCGCTTCGGCGCTCCGGATGGAAATTGACAGCCTGCCGGCTGAAATTGACGATCTTGAGCACCAGAAAAGAAAACTGGAAATTGAAAAAGAAGCCATCAAGAAAGAAAAAGACAGAAATTCAAGAAACCGGCTCAAGGAAATTGAAAAAAAACTGGCCGACATCAAGGAGAAAGTTGACAGCTGGAAATTGCAGTGGAAGAGCGAGAAAAATCTCATCGCGAACATCAGGGCGCATAAAGGAGAAATCGACCGCCTGAAAAGCGATTCGGACATAATGGAACAGAAAGGGGAGCTCGCTGGAGTGGCGGAAATCCGCTACGGAAGGATTCCGGAACTGGAGAAAAAAATAAAAGCCGAGCAAAAAAAATTGGTGGTTCTTCAAAAGAAAAATCCGATCCTCAAAGAAGAGGTGGCAGAGGAAGATATCGCCAAAGTTGTTTCCCGCTGGACTGGAATCCCCGTCGCCAAAATGATGGAGGGAGAAATGGAAAAGCTGGTGAAAATAGAAGAGGTCCTCAAAAAGCGGGTGGTTGGCCAGGAGGAAGCCATTCAGGCTGTGGCTCATGCTCTTCGCCGATCGCGTGCCGGGATTTCCGAAGAGAACCGGCCAATCGGATCCTTCATGTTTCTTGGCCCGACTGGCGTCGGGAAGACGGAGCTTGCCAAGGCCCTTGCCGAATTTTTATTCAATGATGAAAACGCCATGATCAGGGTGGATATGAGTGAATACATGGAACAGCACTCGGTTGCTAAAATTGTCGGCTCACCCCCGGGATACATAGGATATGAAGAAGGGGGACAACTGACTGAAAAGGTGCGGCGCCGGCCATACAGCCTCATTCTCTTTGACGAAATTGAAAAAGCCCATCATGATGTGTTTAACGTCCTTTTGCAAATTCTTGACGAAGGGCGCCTCACCGATGCTAAGGGACGGGTGGTAAATTTCAAGAACGCGGTCGTCGTGATGACTTCGAATGTAGGATCGGAGATAATCTACAAGATGCAGGATTTCGGCTTTCGAGACGGAAAAAGTGAACAGTCGGTTCTTCGCGAGGAGGAGATGAAAGAGAAGGTCATGCATTCTTTGCGGGAAAAATTCAAACCGGAATTTTTGAACCGGCTTGATGAAATCATTATTTTCCATCCTCTTGGAATCGAGCAGGTAAAAAGAATAATCGAGCTTCAAATGGAAATGGTGCGAAAGCGCCTTTTGCAAAAAAATATTAAACTGGAAGTGAATCAGGATGCAGAAGAACTTCTGGCGAAATCCGGCTTCGATCCAGTTTTTGGAGCGCGGCCTCTGAAGCGCGCCATCCAAAACATGGTTCTGGACGAATTAGCCCTTCGGATAATCGAAAGAAAAATAAAAGAAGGAGGTCGGGTAAAAGTGGGAGCGAAAGGCGGAAAAATCGTGTTAGCATGAAATAAATAAATATGATTTGGGAATTTAGCATTTTTTTTCTCACTCTGATGTATTTCGGGGCACTCTGGATCGCTTTCAGCCGTCCGGCAACTTTTCTTTGGGAAGGCATCATTTTTCTCCTCGTTCTTTTGATTGCTACAAAATGGATTTCCCGCAAATATCTCCACTTTATTGTCCCCGCTTTTCTTTTTGTGGGATCGGTTCTTCTTTTGCCTCTCATTGATTCTCCGGCGGAAGCGAAATCTTTTCTGGCTCTTTCGACGGGTGTTTTCTATTTGGCGGTTCTCGGCTCTTTTCGGCTGGGAAGATACGGAAAGGATCTCACTGCCAAGGCAATGCTGAACCTGGCGTCTATTTCCGCCCTTTTTTGCTGGTTTACGGCTATCTATGGATGGTATCTGAACATTGCAGTACCCTCGTGGATAATCATGATCATCTTTGCTTTGGTCACATTTCCCGTTTCATACGCTTTGTTGGTTTTCAATGAGCTTAAAATAAATCGCAGTCAGAGGGTTCTTTATGCTGTTTTCCTTTCCTATCTGATGGCGGTATCTACCTGGATTCAAAACGCATGGCCTTTTGGATACTTGACAACCGGGGCGGTTGCCCTTATAATTTTTTATTCGGGATGGGAGATTATCCGAAATTATTTCTTGGATAAAATGACGATAAAGCGGCTGACATTCAGCATACTATTTCTTGTCGGAGGCGCTTCGCTTATACTTCTCAGCGCGAAATGGTATCCAGCTATTTAGCCTAATGGAAAGCAAAGGAGAAAAAAATAGAATAAAGAAAAATTGGGTCCGTAAGATTGTCAGGATCGTTTTTTTTGTGATGACCATATTCATTCTTTCCGGAGCCAGCTTGATTATAATTGACCGCTATTTATTTCCATATCTTGCGACTGTAAAATGGATTGGGAAATATGATTTTTTTAAAAAAGCCACCGAGAACGTGGTGATAGTGAACAAAACCGAGCAAGTGACTGTTTCCGAAGATCAGACGATTTCGCGCTATTCAAATGAGTCGGCCTCGAGCGTTGTGGAAATTTTGTCCCTCAGAGGGGAAAGCAAAAATCCCGGAAAAACAAAAGACACGAGTCTGGCAAAATACGGAAGCGGATTAGTCATCACAGCTGACGGACTGATTTTGACATATAAAGATGCAGTTTTTGAGAATCAGGCAAAATATCGCGTCTTTGTGCAAACGAACAAATCCTTTGACGCCCGTCTGGTGGCAGTAGACAATTTCACAAACCTTGCGCTTCTCAAAATTGATGGCGTGGAGAATTTACCTGTTGCCTCGTTTATCGCCTCCGAAGATATAAAAACCGGAATGAAGGCTGTCGCGATTGGAAGAAGCGGGAATAATTTTCAACTTATCTATAAATCAGGGCTGGTGAGCCAGTATGACTCTGATTTTTCGCTGGCGGGCGCATTGCCGCTTTCGGAAAAACTTCAGGGAGTTTATGTGGCTGATTTTGAAATGAACGAGGAGGGGGACGAGAGAGTAGTGGGCGGAGCTGTGGCAAATTATGGCGGAAACGTGATCGGGATTATGGGTGTGCGAAATGTATCTGACAGGAAGCAATATTTTATCATTCCATCGGACTGCATTTTGGAGCTAGTAAACCAATATATTTCAATCGGTTCAGTAAAACGGGGATCACTGGGGGCTTATTATTTGCCTCTTTCCAGCGAATCAGCGGCGCTGTTTGGCAATTTGGATCGTGGAGCGTTTGTATACTCGCCGAGCGGACAGCAGGGACTTGCTGTTATCGCGGGAAGCTCCGCGGAAAAAGCGGGGCTCAAGATTTTTGACGTTATCGTTTCCGTGAACGGGGAAGAAGTGAATTCTGAAAATAATTTGGCGCGCCTTGTTTCGAAATATAAGCCGGGAGAGGAGATCAAATTGAAAATAATAAGAGATAGCAAGGAAGTGATTATTCCAGTTGTTCTTGAATAGCAAGATAAAATTTAAAATTCAAAAATCAAAATGAAAAATGACAATGTAAAATTCAAAAATATTTTTTTATTCTGAACTGTTATTTTGATTTTTGTTAGGCTTTCGCTTATAGAGAAAGGGGTGGCGTGGCCTATTTGCATTTTGCATTGTTTCTTGACAGCTAGCCGAAAGTTTAATAGTCTATACAAGTAATTTTCTAACGATTGATTATGTTAGCGGTAATAAAAACTGGCGGGAAGCAATATCTTGTCCAAAAAGGGGACAAGATAAAAATTGAAAAAATCGAGGGAAATGTCGGAAGCGCGGCGAAATTTTCCGAAGTCTTGTTTTCGGGAGATGAAAAATCAGTCAAAGTTGGAAATCCCTTGGTAAAAGGGGCAATAGTTGAAGGGAAAATTCTGAAGCAGGCGAAAGCGAAAAAAGTCCGGGGCATCAAATATAAGGCAAAAAAACGGTATAAGGTGAAATTTGGGCACCGGCAGATGTTCACGGAAGTGGAAATTACAAAGATATAATATTCCTCGTTATAAAAAAAGCCCCGGAGTTATGCCGGTGCTTTTTTATTGGGGTTATTTCAGAATTTTCATAATTCCCACCGCGATCAATCCTCCGGCGAGGGCCGTGAAAAGCTGCGGCCAGTGCATCATTACGAGAAGAGGTGAAGATACTTTCAGAAAATAGGAAGTGATGGCGAAAAGAAAAGCGAATTTCAGCAAAGAAGCAAAACTTACAGCAAACATTAGACTTGGAAACTTAGTTTCCAAGTCTGTTTTTCGGGCGGAATAGAATATGGCAATCATTATTATATTGGATAAAATAATATAGGGAATCAGAACTGCCATCGGCGCGGGAAGCAGGCCGCGGAGAAGGGCAATTGACGATGGCAAAGCGGCGACCAAAGCGGCGTTCACGAATCCAACGCGCCAAACGGCGAGAAACAAAATAGCGTTGATGATTGTCCCTGTGACCCATTGATTTTGGGGAGTGTGGGCGAGAAGAGCGGGAAAAATTACGGCGGCAATTATGAAAGCGATGGTCCAGGCGATATCTTTGGTTTGATAAGTCGCAAGAGGGAAAGTTGTGGCAATTGTCTTCGTGTTGTTGTTTTCGATCATATTTTAAATTAGAATTTAGAACTGTGAATTGAGAATTATGAATGGGAATATTGAATTTTGAATTCCTTGTTCTAGATTCCCGTTCCCAATTCAAAATTCCAAATTCACAATTCCTCAAGTTTATTTTACAAAACTTCTCCCTTTTCCGCAATTATGTTAAAATACATGTATGTCTCTTCAAAAAATCCTTCTTAATTTTGAGCCAAGGCCGGAAAATTTGCTTGCCGTACTCAAAAAAACACAAAAAGAAAACAAATATATCGGAAAAAAAGAATGTGAAGTAATTGCCGATTATTTTTCTTTGCCATTGGCGCGAGTATACAGCTTCGCTAGTTTTTTTGACGGAATCCGGACCAAAAAGGACGATAAGAAAATTATCAAGATTTGCTCAGGCGGACCGTGTCTTTCAGAAAATTCAAAAAAAGTTGCCCGGCAAATTGAAATGTTTCTTGGCGTTGAAGTCGGAAATGATATTCATTCCAAATACAGATTAGAATACATGAGCTGTCTTGGACTTTGCGACAGGGGACCGATCGTTGAAATAGAGGGGAATATTTTTGAGCGAGTAAAACCAGAAACAGTAGATGATATTTTAAAGAATTATTTGTAGAAGAAAGTGGTAATTAGTAATTCGTAATTGGGATTTTTTTTATTTTATCCAATTACCAATTGCAAATTATGAATTACAAGAATGGATATTCTTACCAAAAATTGGGATAAAATAGATCCATTGAGGATAGACAGCTACACCCGGACCGGAGGATATGGGGCGCTCCGAAAAGCCATTCGCGAAATGGATCCGGAAAAAGTCGTGGCGGAAATAAAAATGTCCGGGCTTCGCGGAAGAGGCGGAGCCGGTTTTCCGACTGGAGAAAAATGGGGAATGGCGGCAAAAACTCCAGCTAAAGAAAAATATTTCATCTGCAACCTTGATGAATCCGAACCGGGAGTGCATAAGGACAGGGCGATCGCTGAAAAAAATCCGCATCAAATAATCGAAGGGATCCTCATTGGCGCGGCTGCTGTCGGCGCGAAAAAGGCGTTTATTTATATAAACGGGAACTACCAAAAACAAAAAGAAATTCTGGAAATCGCCCTTGAGCAGGCCCGGGAAAAAGAATTGGTGGGAAAAAGCGTGATGGGAAGCGCGTTTAAGGTTGAAATTGTTATTTTTGAGGGTGCCGGCGCCTATATTTGCGGAGAGGAAACGGCGCTTTTGAGCAGTATCGAAGGAAAACGGGGCGAGCCGAGGCTAAAACCCCCTTATCCGCCGGTGGCCGGACTTTTTGGAAAGCCGACGATTGTAAATAATGCGGAAACTTTGGCCAACATTCCCTTTATCATCAAACAGGGGGCAAAAACTTTTTCCCAGATTGGATCGAGTGCTTCCCCGGGAACAAAACTTTTTGTTCTTGAAGGAGCGGTGAGAAATCGGGGAATTCACGAAGCCCCGCTTGGAATAACGGCCCAAGAACTGATTTATAATTCTCTTTATGGCGGGGGAATGGCAAGCGGAAAAGAATTTTGGTTTGCCCAAATTGGAGGAGCATCAGGCCGGCTGGCACCGGCAGGGAAGCTCGACCAGTCTCTTTCTTACGGACCGGGCGAATTTCCACTCGGTTGCGGGTCAATTCTGGTCGTCGACAAAAGTGCCGATATCAAGGATTTGCTTTTTTCCTGGGCGGATTTTTTTCACCGGGAATCCTGCGGAAAGTGCTTGCCGTGTCGCGAGGGGACCTATCGGCTTTGGGAAATCGCCAAACGGATCAAAAATAATGATGTTTCGAAACGAGATAAGGAAAATATTGAAGAAATTTTGTGGACGCTCTCGAACACGACATTTTGTCCACTGGGAAATTTTGCGGCGGTGGCATGGAAGGATGCGATGAGAATGTTTTCTGACAAAATATTCAATTAGCTTTTTCGAATTACGAATCAATACGAATTGACGAATGAAAAAATATTAGTAATTAGTGAAGAATTTCATGCGGATAAAAATAAATAACAAATCATACGACGCCAATCCGGGTGATACCATCCTTTCCGTTTGCAAGCGAAACGGAATCCGTCTTCCGACTCTCTGCGCGCATCCGGATTTGCTGCCGAGTGAGGGAGTTTGCCGAATGTGTCTTGTCGAAACAAATCAATCCAATGGATTGGTGTCTTCGTGCACTCAAAAAATTAGCGATGGGTTGGAGGTGAAAACGGAAACGGAAAATGTGAACCGGGCGAGGAAAATAAATTTGGAGCTCCTTTGGGCAGACCACGCCGGAAAATGCGCGTCATGCAAAAGAAATGGGCGTTGTGAATTGCAGGATTTAGCAAAGAAATATGATATTGATGAATTCAAGTTTGTTCCAAGAAAAAATGAATTGAAAAGCGGGGATGAGCTGGATTTATTGAAAAATAATTGGAAACATACCGTGTTTGAAGAAAAAAATAGCTGTATTTCGCGCGACTCGCAATATTGCATCGAATGCCGCCGCTGCATCCGGATTTGCCGCGATATGCAAACAGTTGAAGCCTACGGGATGAATTATCGAAGTTCTGAAACAAATGTTGGCACGCCCTTTGAAATTCCCCTTGACTGCATTTTTTGCGGGCAATGCAGCGCGGTTTGCCCCACGGCGGCGATCACGGAGAAGGATGATGTCACCGATTTTGAAAAAGCGCTCGCCGATCCAAAAAAAATGGTCATTGTTCAAACAGCTCCTTCGGTGAGGTTCACCTTGGGTGAAGAATTTGGCGAGGCTCCCGGAACTTTTTGGGAAGGAAAATTGGTGGCGGCTCTCAAAAAACTGGGCTGCGACAAGGTTTTTGACACTGTTCTTGGAGCCGATCTCACGATTCTCGAGGAAGCTCATGAACTTATTCAGCGCGTTAAAAATAAAGGCCCTTTCCCGATGTTCACCAGCTGCTGCCCGTCGTGGATTTTGTATGCTGAAAAATACTGGCCGGAATTTATTCCCAATCTCTCGAGCTGCAAATCTCCCCAGCAAATGCTGGCGCCGCTCGTAAAGACATATTATGCCGAACGGGAGAAAATAAATCCGGACCAAATTGTCTCGGTTTCGATAATGCCTTGCACCTCAAAAAAATACGAAGCGCAAAGAAAAGAAATAAACGGCAGCGAATATCAAGATGTGGACATTGTTCTCACAGTCCGGGAACTGGCGCGGCTCCTTCGCAAAAAGAAAATTGACCCGCGCGCTTTGAAAGAAAAAAAATTTGATCCGGCATTGGGAATTTCTACGGGAGCAGGGATATTATTTGCCCAGAGCGGGGGAGTGATGGAAGCGGCTCTTCGGACGGCGGTGGAAAAAATCACTGGAGAGCGGCTCGGAAAAGTGGAATTTGAAATGGTGCGGGGAGAATCGGGAGCGCGCTGCGCGGAAATTGAAGTCGGCGGCCTCAAATTGCGGGTGGCAGTGGTCCACGAAATACGAAACGCAAAAAATCTACTCGAAGAAATAAAAAATGGAAAAAGTGACTATCATTTTGTCGAGGTGATGGCCTGTCCGAATGGCTGCATCGGCGGGGGCGGACAGCCCGTGCCAACCGGCCCGGCAGTCCGCAAAGCTCGCATCGCGGGAGTTATGGCGCGTGATAAAAAAATGCCGCTCCGAAAATCCCACGAAAACCCGGTTCTCAAGAAAATATATCGGGAATTTCTCGGCCACCCCGGATCCGAAAAAGCGGAAGAATTGCTACACACAAAGTATATCAACCGCAGTAAAAAATAATATATATTCTAATTACTATGATACAATTTATTTTACATTTTATTCTAAAGCATAAAATATAAAATAATTGCTGGATTAAAAATGGAAATAAAAAAGAGCAGCCTGCCGCGCGGGGCAAGCTGCTTAAAGTTCATCCAAAATTCCCTTGATTTGCTGAATCCGGAACTTTTTTAGTTTCTCGAGAATTGCGGTGCTGATATCCGGTTTCCGGATATAATGAACATAAAAGGGTTTTTCCGTTCCTGCCAGCAGATCCAGTTCCCTGGCTTTTTTGGGATTGGCCTCCCGGAAAGAAACGATTTCTCCTAATGCCGCGAAAGTGAGCGACTCATCAACGGCAGAATTTATAGTGCACCGTTCGGTTGCGGAGATCGCCCCTTCTCTCAAAAGATGCAACTCGCGAGCTAAAGCTTCCTCGTAGCTCGAAAAGGTTTCCGTCAGCGGGATTCCCAAAGCAGCTTGATCGATCCGGAGATGGTTCCTCACAATCTTGTCCAGATGGGAATCGGTTATGCGTCGCAACTCCTGGGCCGATATTTTTCCCTGAGAATATAAAAATCCGCCTGCCGTGCCAATCCAAATAGCTTTTCTGGATCTCGAACTCTGATTGTAGTAGTAATGGACGAACATTAGCGTGCGCAACTCCAGAAAATCAGCCAGCCTTGCTGGATCGGTGAACACTGTTTTGAAACTTTTCCCGGCAGGCATCAACCTGACGCAGTCCCATACGGTTAGAGTAGTGGGATGGTCAAAAAAGAAATAGAAAATCGGGGATTCATCCCTAGATGGCCCAGATTTTTTTATGCAATTCTGCAAGTCTCCGGCAATATAATCGAACCGGTCAGTCTGGCTCAGAAGGTTGCCCAGCCCAAATTCATCCTCACCTCGAATGATATCAAGGACGAGTTGGGCAGACGTGTCAGTTTCCTGGAAGTATCGCCTCCATCGATTTCTTAATAAGATCTCTCCAGCATTTCTTTCCTCACATAAATGCGCGGGATCGGCGGGCTTTATGCCGTCACCACCGGCGGCGGTAGCTATGTCGTGCAAGTTTCCGGCAATATGCACAGTATGCCTTAGCCAGGGAGGAAGGATTCTGCAGTTGTTGAAAGCCACAACGCGGGTAATGGCTCCGGTGCCCAGAGAATGACCGTATCTTTTTCTGAGCGATGCGCCCGACAGATTGGGATAGATCAGGTTAGGGAGCTGGTTTATGAATTGCAGCCGTCTGGTGTCCTTTTTCTTAAGAAACTCGGTTGTCGCGGTCACAAATGCGGGCAAGTACATAAACCTTATTCCGGTGTACGGAACATCAACTGTGAGGTTTGGGCAAGCTTCTTCCAAATTGAACTGGAATTGGGTTCGAAGATGGCCCTTTATCAATCTTGGTAGACGCGAAAACCAAGTTGGCTCCTGAGAATCCTTATCGAAATTTTCTGCCCGGAACTGAATGTACTCTTGCCACAACTCATTCAACAGCACGACAAGAAACTGTTCCGCGCCATCAAATTTGCCCTGTTTGTATTTTTCGTTGGCGGTTTGATAATTTTTCAGCGACGGAATTTCGTCAGCCAAAGAAATAATGAGATCACCGACATCGAACAGGTTCAGCAGTTGCTTTGCTTCTTCAGGGCCGATCAGTCCAGGGACAAGGACGATGTCTCCGATAGGGAGACATCGTGTCATGTGGTTCATTAGATAATGCGCAGTTAGCGGCATGATTTGCCTCCTTTTCGGAAAATTTGACTTCTCTGCTGTTAAAGAGCAGCGATTTAGATTATCGCACTTTTTTGTTTTTGTCCAGAAATGGAAAAGCAGCTCCGTATCGGCAGCTGCTCTAGACAATTTGGCCCCGTTGGGCAAATTGCATTCGCTTGTATTCCCTCATCTTGAGATAAGAATCCAGCGGGACCTTGAGATTTTGAAGATACATCAGATAAATCGGCCGGGATATATGGCAGATTTTGTGGATTATCTCCGCTTTTTGGGGATATGCTTCGGCGAAAGGCAGAATATCGCCCGATGACGCTTGCACAAGAAAATGCGTCGCCGGATTGATTTTTCCCCGGACATCTTCGATGGCGGAAAGCACAATTCCGCGGTCAAAAAGATCCTTTTCCCGGCGGAAAGCGTCTTCCGGCGTGGTGAAAGTTTCCACGCGAGGGTTGCCCATTGCGAATCCGGCATGTTCCATTATGTGCCAATGCCCGACAAAATCATTGATCAATTCATCGAAATATCCGCGGTTTTTTTCTTGAAAATCATATCGATTGATTTTGCCGGAGGCATAAAGGTATCCCAGGACAGACTTTGCAAGAATGGTCTTGTCCGAGCGAGAATGTTCGCTGTAGTAATTGTGCCGGAAATTAAGCGCTCTTACTGTGATCAGCGCATCGAGACGAATCGGATCCGCGAAATAAACCTTTCCGTCGTCAATCACGATACTGTCCCAGACCGTGCAAAGTTCGGGACAGGCTTCAACGATGCTGAAAATTCTTTTCAGCCACGCGGGCTTAGGTCCAGCTTTTCCCCAATGGAGGCGGAAAAAATAGGTTAGATCGAGCGCGGTATAGGAAATTTTGTCAATTTTATCTCCGGCATCTCCGGCAACTCCCTCGCCGCAAGTAGCTCCAAAGATAGACTTGTTCGAAATACCCCTTTTCCGGCGCATGATTTCCCATTTTTCGATTTCGGAGAGGCGCTTTATATTTTGCACCTCGCAGAAAGCCGCCATATCCATTTCCATAATCTCATCGCCCATTGGCGGAATGAAGCGGTCGTGGACTGGCGCGAATGCCCTGAAGTTTTTCCGAAAGTGGCGCGAAAGCCGGTGTCTGTTGTTATATGCGACCAATGTGGCAAGGGGATACATATCCAAACAGTGCATTTCTCTCGTCTGAACTGAGCGTCTCTCGCTTAATCCGATGCCAAGTTCACTGCAGACTGGGTCAGTCTTGTTAGAAAGTTGAGGGTTGCCTCGCTGTCGCCACAGTTCGCATGCGTAATAAACATCATACAGCAGGCCTTTTCGAAGCAGCATATATTCGAACCCGATAAAGGTATTGAATATAAGAGGCGCAAACGCATTATTCACGAAAATGTCATCTTCGTATCTCAGAAATGTGCGATGGTAACGAAGTGACGCCTGGATGCTGTTTGGGAGCTTTTCCATCCAATCAGGATCGCGCAATTTTTTCAGCGCTCTTGGCGGAAGGTCATCAATATGCTCCCGGTAAAGATTCTCAAATCCGGTATAAATTCTTCCAGACGTTTCATCTTCGATATTCCTTTGCAAATAGCCAGGCAGGAATTTTCTGATTTTATCTTTTGCCAACACCAGTTTTTTCAGATCTCGAAGATCATTTGTTGTCGGTCTGCTTCTGGGAAAAATGACCAAGTCTCCGATTCGGAGACAATGCGTCATTTGCCACATATACTTTGCCGTGATCCATTTGGGCCATCTGGGCATGGCTATGCCTCCTTTTCGGGAATTTGACTGCGCTGCCTTTTTAAAGAGCAGTAAATAAGAATAGGACATTTTTTCATGGAAGTCCAATATTTTTTGACACCGGAAAGTGTTGTGTTATTATAAAAAACCGCCATCGGCGGAGTTATTTAATTTGCGGCAAAACAGGAGGCCACTCATGGAGCCGGACTGGGATAAGATTCAGGAAAAGATGAACAGCTTCCGTCTTTTGGCGGACCAATTATTCACGGTGACGGGAGGGAAAGATTTTGGTCCCGCCAATGTCAAGTGGGGAGACTTCAGATTGGGGGATCTGAAGCTGAACCTGAGAGAAGGCAAAAGGATGTTGAGGACTCTTTCGGGATCGAAGCAGGGCTTTCTCATTCATAAAGGGGACAGGACTTGGGGTTGGACCCTGGCGGCCAGAAAGATCAAGGGAACTGGCGGGCTATTCATCAATGAATGGCCTGGGAAGCCAGCGACTGAAGAAACGGCGCCCGCGATCTCCGTTGACGGCCGCAGGAAGCGAACCACTGTTGGGCAGCAGCCGGAGCCGAAAGAAATTTCACTTGTGTCCGAGGGGGCGACGGTGAAAGTCGGGGCAATATCTAAAGGCTTCACTGATGTTCATGGCTTCGAGGCCAGTGAAATTCCCGGGCCGATAGCGTTGCCGCCGCTGATGGCTGAGCCGGAGGATAGAGTGGATCCCTTACCCGCTCCGGCGATTGTGTCGCCAAACCCGTTGTTTCTCACCTCCGAAGAGGTCCTCGTCTTCCAGCTCATGGCAGAGGTTTCAGAAAATCTCTTGAGCCTCGAATTTTTCGATGGCTTGGGACTGGAAGGCGCAAGCCTCGATCTTTTCCTGGCCAAAATGTGTAAACTAAATATTTTGGCTAAAGGTCCGGAAGTGGTTGGACAAAAAGTTGTCGTGTTCAGCAGATTGGCTTATGACCAATACGCTGACAGCTTCTTCAAATCTCAACCCTGGCGGCGCGGGAAAAAATCGAGAACGATCTGAAAATGCTAAAGAATGAGCAGGCTGCTTTGAAAAACCAGTGGGAGGACAGAGTAGTCGACGTGTCCGTCGCGGAGAATGCCTACCGCCAAAGCATTGAAGCTTACGGAGCCAGGCAGAATGATCTGGAACAGGCTCGACTGCGTCTGGCTGAAGCTGAGGAAAATGAAATAAATTCCAGGAAGGAAATGGAGGAAGCCGACAATAATTGGCAGGCTGCTAAGGCCATTTTGTTCGCCACAGAGCAGGAAGTTGCAGCGGCTAATTTCGACAACCGCATCGCTGATCTTCAGGAACTTGAAGGGACGGCTACGCGGTTAGAAGCGCTGCATTCCCCGGCCCATCAGGAGCTTCTACTGTCTTACCTTTTGGTCCCCTTGGGGAAGGAGGCCTGATGATAAAGACCCCAGAGCCCTTTTGGGCACAGCGCAAGCTGTGCTCCAGAAGGGCTTTTTTTTAATAAAAAAAATCCTTTTGAAGGATTTGAAATTGGGGCGGGAGGTCCGAACGTATCAGTGCCTCCCGCGATTTGTCAAAAACAAAGAAGTTTGTTTCCGAGGCTGGCCAGTTCCCTGGCTAAAGACAGCTTTATGCCGCCGCCTGAATGGTCCAAAAACAGGTAGTTGGAAAGCTTCTGAAAAATGAGCAGGATATTACTTCCGTCGTCGCGGGTGCGGTGAGTGAGCAGCATTAAACTGCTATTTTTCCTGAATTTTTCCCATAAAATTCTTACCGGCTCTTCGCGGTATTGCGGGAGAGTTTGTTCAAACCGTGAATTACCCACGACGCAGATAGAACTTTTAGGCAGTCCCTGCAATTCGATTAAGGCATTGATGATGGCCCAGCTAGCCTCGACTTTGTCGAAGATGCCCAGTGCAACAGAGTTTGTTCCACGAATCCGTTCAACTTGCATAATTTGGCTCATGATTCCTCCTAAAAAAGGTTAAAAAAAATGATTTCACTTTTTCAGTCCATTCCGATTGCCAATTTTCCGAGTTACCTCGGTTATTTTTGATTTAAGGTGCGGCTTTCAATATTATACAAATGGGCTAATCATGTCAAAAAAATCCCACGAATGGGATTCTCTTGAAAAAAAGAGGGGACCATCCCGCCTTGGCGGGACGACCTTCTGCGAGACCCCGAACAGTTTCGCTTCGCTCAACTTACGGGGCAAGCAGGCAGACTCTTGCGGAGCTGACGGGACTCGAACCCGCGACCTATTGCGTGACAGGCAATCGCTCTAACCAACTGAGCTACAGCTCCATCTAACCAGCTGCCTGCCCCGTAAATTTCGAAGAAATTTCTTCGGGGAGCTACACCCCCAATATTCAATTTTGTACCGGGGGAGAGACTCGAACTCTCTACCTCGGGCTTATGAGTCCCGCGCTCTAACCAGGTGAGCTACCCCGGCATTGGTGGTATCAGTCTATCAAAAATAGAAACAAAACAAAAGCACCGGCGCAGTGCCTTCGGAATTTTTTGCGGACGTTTGTTGCGGGGGTGGGATTTGCCCCGTCATCCGACGGGGCATCATGTCGAATGACGTGATGAACCCTTACCAGCAACAAGCGTTCTCAAAACACTTTAGGTTGCGGGGGTGGGATTTGAACCCACGACCTGGTGGTTATGAGCCACCCGAGCTACCAGACTGCTCTACCCCGCTGTAAATAAATTTGACTTAGAATTTTTATAGTTAGCTTTAACCTATGGGCTACTCCCGCCGTGGCGGGACTCTACCCCGCTGTAAACAAAAGAATAATAGAGGATTTTTCTTATTTTGTCAATGTTTTTTATATTTCGCCAACAAATAAAACGCCCCGAAACATATCGGGGTGTTTTATAAATGGGGTTTATTCCGTCGTTTTTCCGTCGAATTCGTCTGTTTTGTCGTTCATCGCGTCCTCTTTTGTCTCGTGGATGACTCCGTCGCGGTGTTCGGGAGGGGAATAGATGGTATAGAGCTTGAGCGGTACGTTTCCGGTATTCACAAAGTTATGCTTCATTCCAGCCGGAACGACGATTGCCCAGTCGTCTTCGATTTCATGTTCGATGCCGTCAAGAATAGCCTTGCCCTTGCCATCTTCGATTCGCAGGAATTGGTCAAGAGTGTGGACTTCCTCGCCGATTTCTTCTCCGGGCGGGATGCTCATCACGACCAACTGGCTGAATTTGGCGGTGTAAAGAACTTTCCGGAAATTTTCGTTCTCTTTGGTTGCATCTTCGATGTTTCCTACATAACCTTTCATAATTTTCGTTTTAATGCTTATGTAATTATTATAGCATATAAATACTGCTTTTCTTTCAATTTTTGTTTTTTTCTTCTTGAAATGGTAGGTTTTGGATACGAGTACTAATTTATATACGTATTTAAATTAGAATTTTATCTGGATATCAGCCGATGAATATTGAAAAAATTCAGGAAATTGCCAAGTCCGAGCCGGCTTTCCGCCTCGGCCAAATCAGAAAAGCGGTTTTTCATGACTTGACTTCGAAGTGGGGCGAAGCGACGGCGCTTCCGAAAAGCCTTCGGGAAAAACTGGATCGCGAGGCGCCGCTTGAAATTTCAGCACAAATTTTTCCCTCGAAAGACGGTCGAACATTGAAAGCGGGGATTTGGCTTGAAGACGGATTATTGGTTGAAACGGTTCTGATGAAACATACGGACAAGCGCAACACAATTTGCGTTTCTTCCCAAGTCGGATGTCCTTTGGGATGTCTTTTTTGCGAAACGGGAAAAATGGGGTTTAAAAAAAATCTCACCGCGTCGGAAATCGTGGAACAAGTCTTGTATTTTGCCAGATTATTAAAAGAAAAGAATGAAAAAATAACTAATATCGTTTTTATGGGAATGGGGGAGCCGTTTCTCAATTGGGAAAATGTGAAGGAGGCAATAAAAATTATAAACGATGATAATTGCTTCGGAATCGGAGCGAGAAAAATTTCCATTTCTACGGCCGGTATTTTTGAAGGTATCGAAGCATTAGCTCAAGAATTTCCGCAGATCAATCTGGCGATTTCGCAGCATGCCCCAGATGATAAATTAAGAGGGGAACTGATGCCGGTCAATAAAAAGTATCCGCTCGAAAAAGTTTTGCGCTCAGTCGATGAATATATCAAAAAAACCAACCGAAAAGTGATGTTTGAATACGTGATGATTGACGGCGTGAATGATTCCGATGAACAGGCCGAAAAACTTTCGAAGCTTCTAAAGAGGCCTCTATATATGATAAATCTCATCGCTTATAACCCAACCGGGCGTTTCAAGGCTTCGCCGCCGGCGCGTATCAAAAAATTCAAGGCAATTCTGGAAAAAGCCGGAATTTTCACCACCCAAAGATACCGCTTCGGCACCGACATCGAAGCCGCCTGTGGCCAACTGGCGGGAAAGAGATAATTTTGATTTTTTTGTCTGGAAATGATAAGTTTTGCTTATGAGTAATACAAAAAAAATCGAAAGTATCATCATTGCGAATCCGGAGGAATTCAAAAGAAAGAAAGAAGCCATTCGCCGCGGCGGGGCGGAAAAATTGCATGTTTTGGCTGATTTTGACCGGACGCTTACCTACAGCATGATAAACGGCGAGAGAAAGCCATCGCTCATTGCAATTCTCCGCCGGGAAAAATATCTGACACCAGACTATCCGTCCAAAGCCCATGCACTCAAGGATAAATACCGTCCCCTGGAGTTTGATTTGTCGGTTCCGCTTGCAGAGCGAAAAGTCGCCATGCACGAATGGTGGACGAAGCATTTCGAACTTTTCCGCGAGTCGCGCCTTAACAAAAGGGATATCGAAAAAGCCATTACTTCAGAAAGCGTCCAATTGCGGAAAGGAGTGAAAGAATTTTTGAAGCGCCTTCGCGATCTTCGCATTCCTTTTGTCGTTATGTCGGCGGCGGGACTTGGAGGTGAGGCGGTAGAAATGTTTTTCAAAAAGGAAGGCATATCCCTCGAGAATATTCATTTGGTTGCAAATTCTTTCAAGTGGGATGCAGAAGGATATATGGTGGGAGCTAATGAGCCGATAATCCACTCTCTCAATAAAGACGAGACAGCGATTCAGCAGTTCCCCGTTTACGAGGAAATAAAAAAAAGGAAAAATGTATTACTTCTCGGAGACGGAACGGGCGACGCGGGCATGAGCGACGGCTTTGACGCCGAAAATGTTTTGAAAATAGGATTTCTCAACGAAAAAGCGGAAGAAAATCTCAAGCATTATACAAAGCTCTATGATGTCGTTCTTCTCAACGACCCGCCGTTTGATTATATCGTTGAATTACTGAAGGAGATAGTATAATTTATAGTTTTTCTATAAAATTAAATAAAAATTATGAAAACATATCTCAAAGATTTTGAAAAAATGGCGAAGAAGGGGATTGCGTATGTTCCGCTTGGCACCCTGGAATGGCACGGAAATCATCTTCCGATCGAAACGGATTATCTGGTCGCGGTGAAATTGTGCGAAGAGCTGGCGAAAAAAAGACCGGGATATGTTTTGCCGCCAATTTATCTTGGGACGGATAAACATAAAATTGTCAAAGGCAGGAAATTGGCTGGGATGGATCGGCATCTTGGGAAAAGATTGCCCGGCAATTTGTATTATATTGATCCGTCGCTGCTTGAAAAAAATATTTCCGCTCTCGTCCGAAATCTGAAAGATCAGGGATTCAAAAAAATATTCCTCATTGCTGGCCATGCTGGTTCCGGGCATCTCAAGGTGTTGGAAAAGGTTGAAAAAAAAGAAAAGGGTGTTCTTTTACTCAATCCTTGGGAAAATTTAAGTGTTGAAGTGCATCATGCAGAAGAATATGAGACTTCTGTCTTTTGGGCCTGCTTTCCCGAAGAAGAAAAGAAAAGCCGCAAAATGAAAATTCCGGCAACGGACAATTGTTTCCGATTTTACGGTCGCGATGTGCGAAAAAATGCTTCTCTCGCGCTTGGGAAGAAAATTTTGAAAGAAATGATTGAGAATTGTTTGAAAGTCATTTCCTAATTTTGTTTGTTAGAGAAGAAAAAACCTCCAAAAGCCCGTTGGGAAAATTGACTCATGAAAAACATCACAGAAAAAAAATATCTGACACGGCATCCGCTTGATATTTGGAAAAGCGAAGAAGTGACCAATTTACTCATTGATTTTTTCAGCGCGAATTTCAAAAAAGCTGGATTATCACAAAAAATGGCGCGAGATTTTGTTCTTACCGCCTTTGCGAAACGAAAAACGGAGGATCGGGAAAAATCAAGAGAAACTTGCGACAGGATACTGCTCGAAGCCAAAGAAAAAGCGAAGAATGGTCCGGACGAAATCGAACCGCTCGAACTTTTCGACTTCAGCGGAACCGGGACATTTATCGATATTGGGGCGAATAAACTGGCGACCATCAATTATCTCGCCAAAAAATTCAAAAATATCAAAAAATTTATCGGCGTTGACACTATTCCCCGGAGAAATGATTTTTCTGATCCCAAAAAAAGCGCCTATTTTCAAGTCGATCCAAAGGCGAATAATTTTCCGGTGAAAAACGATTCAGTTGACTTCATAAACCTCCAATTTGTTCTGCATCATTTTCTGAATCTTGGCGCGATTAAAAAAACTCTCGCGGATTGCAGAAAAATACTAAAACCGAACGGAGCTTTGCTTCTTTGGGAAGAATCTTTCATGAAAAATTTTGACGCGGATATGACACGGGAAAATAACAGGCTCGGTATCAAGACGGACAAATCACTCACGGAAAAATTTTATGCCCTGAGCGAAAAAAAGCGCTGGGAGTTCATTGTCGCGAATGACTGGCTGATCAACGTCAACAACCCGCATATGCCCTGGACTGGGCAATATTATAAATGGAACGAATGGATAAATATCCTCAGAGAAGCCGGATTCGGATTAGAAAAAGAATACAATTTCGGACTCCGGATAAATGGCAGAATAAAGCAAGGGGTGCATATACTAGGCCTATTTGAAGTAAGATAAAATTTTCAACCCTCCAAAATCCCGCCGGGAAATTATTAAATAATTTATAACATGGTAAAATTACAAAACAATAAATATTTTGCGGGGAAATTTGACGGTGACCAATTCAAAAAATATCGTTACTGGTTTCTTGGTGATTTTTTTGAAGATGGGCATCCTTGCAAAACGGATAAAGTGGAAGTTGGATATTTGAAATTCAGAAAAGGCGATTTCCGCCCGGCACATTACCACGAAAAGAAAATGGAGGTCACGATTATGTTTAAGGGCAAGATGAAAAATATCGTAAATGGCAAAGAGGTAATAATTTCGAGCGGTGAATTTTTATACGTCGAATCAAAGAATGTGGTATCGCACGAATTTTTGGAGGATTCAGAAATAATTACTATTCATGCGCCGGGCATTCTCGGTGATAAAGTGTTAGTCGATGATAAAAATTCATAGTATTTATTTTTGAATAATTAAAATCTTCCAAAACCCCGCCGGAAAAAAATAGTTAATCAAAAAATATGAAAACAATAATTCCTCCAAAACTTCAAAAAGGCGATAAAATCGGAATAGTGTCCCCGTCTAGCTCCATTCAATCGAGAAAGAAATTGTTTCTCAAATCTGCAGAAAAACTTGAAGAGGCGCTGGGCGTCGAAATCGTTTGGGGCAAGCATGCTTTTGGAAGGCATTATTATTCGTCAGGAACGGCAAAAGAAAGGCTGGAGGATATTCACCGGATGATTGCCGATACGGAAATAAAGGCAGTATATTTTTCTATTGGAGGAAGCACCGCGATTGATCTCTTGGAGGGATTGGATTTTGAACTGATCAGAAAAAATCCCAAAATTATAAACGGTTTTTCGGATGCCACAACTATCGTGAACGCAGTTTATGCGAAAACTGGGTTGGTCGGTTTTCTATCCAACAGTCTCAGTCTGTTTGGAAAATACAATTCAAATTATGCCATCGCTTGCATGAAAAAATCCTGGTTTGACGAGCAATTGGAAAAAATGGAGCCAAATTCAGAGTGGAAAGATCTGACAAGCACGCCAAACGGGTATTCAGGCTGGCTCTCGATAAAAAAAGGCAAGACTGAGGGAAGAATTATCGGAGGGAGTAATAAATCCTTCATACAACTTTTGCACACTCCCTATCAGCCTAAGCTGGAAAACAGCATTCTGGTTTTCGAAAGCAATAAGATGAACAAAAAACAAATTCACAGAGCGTTGATGAAATTGAGGATCCACGGAGTCTTCAGAAAGATAAGCGGTCTGCTTGTGGGATATTGCTATCTTAGTGATGACCCAAAAATCGAAGGAAATGAGAGAAAAATCAAAGATTTAGTTCTGGAGGTGACAAAGGGGTATGATTTTCCAATTATGCATGTCGGAGAATTCGGCCATAATGTGGAAAATATTGTGTTGCCTATTGGCGCAAAAATGAAAATGGATGCAGGCAAATTGGAATTGGAAATTGAAGAAAGAGTCGCTAAATGAACTTTATCCTGAAAAATGGTAAATTTATGAAAGCGAAAGCAATTTTGGTAAAAGCATTTACGAAAGACAAATCCCAAGGAAATCCGGCGGGGGTGGTTTTTGACACTGATAATTTATCGGACGATCAGATGATAAAAATTTCCGCCGAACTGGGATTTTCTGAATCGGCTTTCGTGCAAAAGTCGGAAAAAGCGGATTTTAGGCTGCGATTTTTTACGGCGACTCAAGAAGTTGATTTGTGCGGCCATGCCACGATTGCCACGATTCATGCTTTGCGGAAAGAGGTGAAAATGTCGGGCGAATTGATTAATATTGAAACAAAGGCGGGCGTATTGCCGATTGAATATCGCGAGGATGGATTAATTGTGATGACACAAGCCGAACCGCAATTTGGAGGATCTGATCATAATAGAAAAGAAATAGCCCGATTACTGAATATTTCCGAAACAGAAATTCTCGATTACCCAATCAAAATTGTTTCCACGGGCACGCCAAAACTGATCATCGCGGTGAATTCACTCAATACCTTGTTCAAGATAAACCCGGATTTGGAAGGGATAAAAAAATACTGCCGTGAACATGCAGCAAAAGGGTTTTATCCTTTCACTTTTGAAACAATGGAAAAAGAATCAGATTTTCATGCCCGACAATTCAATCCGCTGGCCGGAATCAACGAAGATCCGATAACCGGAGTCGCTGCCGGGGCACTTGGTGCGTATGTTGTGAGGCACAAATTGATGGATAAAAGTAATTTCGTCATTGAGCAGGGTTATTGCATGAACAAGGGAGGGAAGATTTTTGTGTCGATTGATGATTCGGTTAAGGTTGGCGGATTCGCGATAAGGTTTGAAGAAAAGGTTTTGGAGATATAAGCACTCCAAAATTCCGCCGATGCCGCTTTAGTTAAGTTTGATGTTATTGCGACAATCTAACATACTGTAATAATGAAACCTATAAACAAAACGCTAAATGCTTTTGTATCAGTAAACTAGTTTACTGATACAAGTATAATAATATTTGGAGCTTGTCTAGAACAGCATAGGGATTTATGCTAATTCTATGACCGCTAGATTGATTAAAAACTCTAAACTAACGAATCGTCAAATTAACAAATTA
>LBYD01000002.1 GCA_000995965.1 Candidatus Moranbacteria bacterium GW2011_GWC2_40_12 | reverse complement strand
ATTAATTTGTTAATTTGACGATTCGTTAGTTTAGAGTTTTTAATCAATCTAGCGGTCATAGAATTAGCATAAATCCCTATGCTGTTCTAGACAAGCTCCTAAAATAATATTAAATGATATCGGCAAGGCTGATCATTATCGACAGCCCTGAAGCAGCGCCAGCTTGTCTGACCCACTGCGATTGTGTCGGGGCGACCCACTTTGCTGGGGACTGGCAAATTCATGCTGAGACTCGTCTGAAGTCTTTACTAGAAGGTTTCTAGTACTGAACCGATTTCGGCTAACAGGTGTACCCGCCCAAGAACTTCGGTTTTATGCCGAAGTTTTTGATTGGAAAAATAATTCTAAACATCTTTCGATAATCAAGTATGTCAAATAAAATTCAAAAACTGCTTATGTGCCTTTTTTGCCTTCTCCTTGTCCACGCCTAGATAATATTTGCAGGTCGTATCCAGCCTTTCATGACCCAAAATCTCTTTGACGTGAACAATTGGGCAACCATTGAAAACTAAATTTGTGGCGACGGTATGACGAAGAATATGGGGCGTGAGCTTTTTGTCTATTTTTGCCAATTTCCGGTGCCTATCAAAAAATCGCCAGACGTCAGCCACTGCAAGCCGGTTGATTGGCGCCTTGGTTACAAATATTGCCTCGTGCGTATCGTTTCGCCTCTCGAGATACTTGGTGATCCATTCAAGCGATCTTTTCGTGAAAAAGACCGTTCTTTCTTTATTGCCTTTGCCAATAATTTTCGCTTCCCTTTTTTCCCAGATGATAGTTTTGCGATTTAGTGATAAAACTTCCCCTATTCTCATCCCTGTTCCTAAAAGAACCTCAACCAGTGTCCTAAATCGCAAACCATTCCATCTTTTTATATTGATTGTATTTATAAAAGCTTCGATTTCCTCTTTCGTGAGAAATATTACCTCTCGCTTAAATCTTTTCGGCGGACGTATTTGTTTGGGTTCCAAAACTTCAAGCTTCAAAAAACTTTTGCAATATAGCAAAAAACTTCTCACCGCATAAACCACGCCTGATATTCTTGCTTCGCTCAATCCCCTGTCCATCATTAAACGCTTCATTTTCACAAACTCTTGAACTTCGTATTGTTCCACCGACTTATCCCCCAAATCTTTTATCATGCTTCGCAAAGAATCACGATATTTTATGATCGTTACCGGCGAGAAGTTTAATTCGTAGCGCGAATACTCTAGAAAGTCTTCGATCCGCTCACTCATGTTTTTTGCCTCATTTTGGGCTACTCCCTGGAACGCACTCGCTTCTAGGGAGGTTTTTTCGGTTTTTTCGAACATAAAAACTACAGCTAAATAACTGCAGTTTCTATGATAGAGCCATTTATAGAAAGTCTATTTTTTGGCTTATTTATTACAAGTTTTTGCGGTTGTCCTGATGCTAAGGTCTATTAACGACCGTGTGGGTTTATACTCCGATAAATCGGAGTTCTCAACCGTCCCAGTAGTAAAAGCTGATGCTTTACTACGGGATAAATATCTCCCTAGAAAGGAAATTCTTTCTGAAAAAGAAAAAGCACCGAAAGCCGAGGCTCCCAGTGCTTTAAGTTTTCATCCCCCTGTTAATCAAGATTACTTAACCACCTTATGCGGCAGAACGTCCAGTTTTTTCATTCCCCTTCCGAAATCATTAAAAATGGGCTTCCTTCCGCTGTCCAGGTCGTCAGGGTCTGTTATTTCTCCAACTCTTCCGTCCTGCTCGAACATAAAGGCGAAGCAATCGCCAAAGAGCTGAACGTGTTTAGGAGAGCAAATCCTTAGACCTTTCTTTTCGGTTCCCTTAAAAAGAGCATAAGTTCCATTATCCCCCAATAGCAGGAACAATTCTCCGTCTTTGGGATTACGAGCCAAAAATTTCGGCTCCAGTCTGTGTTCCAAATTTTTGATGAGATATGTCTCACCGTCCTTTTCCACAGTCACGATTTTATCTGGCATCTGTCCTCCTGAGACATTTCTTTAATCAGTGCAAATGTGAAATGCAAAGATGAGCCAAATAATGAGCAGGATTAATTGTATCACACCGAGGAAATAGAAACCCAGCCCAAAAACGAAGAGGTTCTGGAAAAATCCTGAGGGTGCGAGCAAGCTGCGAAACCCCAGAAAAAACCAGGTTGGGATAAGAGCCAAAATCAACAAGCCTACAGTCCATAAAAATTTTTGTATGGGGTTCATTTGCCCTCACCTCCTGAAATAGTTGGTAAATAAAAGCTATTTAGCTTTCAAAGCAGGATAAGATAGACGAAGCCTGATGTCAAGCGGAGCAGACTCTAAATATCTCCCTTGAAATGACCCATTTCCTGGTTGATAACGCAAAAACAGGGTTTTATCCCTGTCTTTTTTTTGCAAACTTTTGTGGTTGCCCTGTGCATAAAGCTAAATAAATAGCCTTATACTAGCTAAAAAATCTATTTTGTCATCCCGATAAATCGGGACGAACGACCATATGGGTTTTATACTCCGATAAATCGGAGTTCTCAACCGTATCTCCCTAGAAAGGAGGTGATCCATCCACAGCTTCCGCTACGGATGCCTTGTTCATGTTTCTCCCTATATCGCTATAAGGCATGGACTATATCATCATCCTCTCTCTGAATACTTTTGTCTTTTTCGGATGCCAAGAATTTATCACTTTAGCAAATTTTTTCTGGTAATTTGCAGGGACATACATTCTCCAATATTTAGGATCCACCCTGTAGCTTGGATTGTGTATTTTTCCTGTTTCGATTTCCAGATTTTTCAAGACTTTCTTGATTTGCTGAAGTTTTTTCTTGTTTGATTGCACTAGTTGAATGTAAAACCTTTTTCCGTTTTTTGGAATGCCACCTTCGGCATCGAAAAAACCTCGAATGTATCCGATCTTTTCTTGTCTTGACTTCAGATTCAAAGGATTAAACTCAAAATCCAAGAATTTCGCTAAAGTTTCAAGAACATATACGGATCTGGTTTTACCTTCCTTATAAACCCAAGATTTATAACCAATTCTTCTAAACAGCATTTGAAGAAATTTCAACCATCCGGTTCCCTTTTGAGAAAACCGAAATCTTCGATTGCTGCTGAAAGTTGCATCGTGCAATGCACCTAAAAGATAAGCCTTTATTTCTTTTTCAGAGAAAGGCGCCTGACGTGTAGTCTCTGAGGGGAGTTTTCCCTTTCTTGCGAAAGATGCTCTTCCCTGCTGATTGCCTGCACTTGAAGCTTTTTCACTCATATAAATATATTATCATGAGTAGCACAAGATACACAGGGTTTCCAGCATATAGTCAGGTTTTTCTCAAAGATTGCTCTTTGAGGTCGCAACAAATTTACGACTTCACCCTTATTATCGATCCTACCGTAGGACCACTTGCGTGGCACTTTGGGTATTACCGACTCTCTTGGTGTGACGGGCGGTGAGTACAAGACCCGAGAACGTATTCACCGTGACATGGCTGATTCACGATTACTAGCGATTCCGGCTTCATGGAGTCGAGTTGCAGACTCCAATCCGAACTGGGACCGGCTTTATGGGATTGGCTCCACCTCGCGGTTTGGCAACCCATTGTACCGGCCATTGTAGCATGCGTGTCGCCCAGGGCGTCAGAGGGCCATGCTGATTTGACGTCATCCCCACCTTCCTCCCAGCCCGAAATTTTCGATGATTCGAAAACTCTGGGCTGGGCAGTCTCGAGTGACATAAGTAACACTCGACAGGGGTTGCGCTCGTTTCCCGACTTAACGGAACACCTCACGGCACGAGCTGACGACAACCATGCAGCACCTGTCCTACACTCTCGAAGAAGTCCCGATTTCTCGGGATTTGCAGTAGGATTTCAAGCCCTGGTGAGGTTCCTCGCTTGTTGACGAATTGAACCGCGTGCTCCACCGCTTGTGCGGGTCCCCGTCTATTCCTTTGAGTTTTAGCCTTGCGGCCGTACTTCCCAGGCGGCCAACTTAACGCGTTAGCTACGGTCCTGAAAGGGTCGATACTTCCAAGACCTAGTTGGCAACGTTTAGGGCGTGGACTACCGGGGTATCTAATCCCGTTCGCTACCCACGCTTTCGTGTCTCAGTGTCAGGCAAAGCCCAGCTCACTGACTTCTCCTTTGGCGTTCCATATGATATCAACGCATTTCACTGCTACACCATATGTTCCATGAGCCTCTACTTGCCTCTAGTGATGACGTTTCAGATGCAGCTCCAACGTTGAGCGCTGGAATTTGACATCTGACTATCATCGCCACCTACACACGCTTTACGCCCAATAAATCCGGATAACGCTTGAGGTCTCTGTATTACCGCTGCTGCTGGCACAGAGTTAGCAACCTCTTATTCGCAAGGTACCGTCAGCCGTATCCAACACGGAATCGTCAATTACACTTTTTTCTTTTTAGGAATTGAGTTGAGATTGCGAGAAAGCAGGTTCGCAATCTCGCTTGAATCGATTTAGGGGAATTGTTTTTTAGCAGCAACATCCTCCTTCGATCGTGAGTATAGCCCTGTGGTTCCCATCGGCAGCCAGTGTTTTCATAAACTGCACACCAGTAACCCGACGGCCAATTTGGGGCGCAAACTCGACACGATGGTTGACTTCTTTTTCTAAAGCCTCTTCTGTTTTTGCCGTAATCTCAAGACTTTGGGCGGCCATTGTTTATTCCTCCCTAAAAAAGATCAAAACATTTTTTCTCAACACAATTCCTAAAGTTTCCGCCGATGAGGCGGAGTGTAATTGGATTCTCCGTGCTGAACACGGTTTCTTCCCTTGCAAAAGGAGTTTACAACCCGAAGGCCTTCATCCTCCACGCGGCGTCGCTCGGTCAGGCTTTCGCCCATTGCCGAAGATTCTCGACTGCAGCCACCCGTAGGTGTTTGGGCAGTGTCTCAGTCCCAATGTTGGGGATCATGCTCTCACATCCCCTACCCGTCATAGCCTTGGTGGGCCTTTACCCCGCCAACAAGCTGATAGGACACAGGCCGCTCCTCAAGCGATAAATCTTTACTCCGAAGAGAACTATCTCGCATTATTCCCCCTTTCGAGGGATTATTCGAGACTCGAGGGTACGTTCCTATGCGTTACTAACCCGTTTGCCGGGCCGATCAAAATCGGCCCTCGACTTGCATGCCTTATCCACGCCGCCAGCGTTCATCCTGAGCCAGGATCAAACTCTCAAAAAGAATGAGTGAAGCGAATTCTTATTGAGCCCGGTCGCATGACCGGGCATCGCGAAGATTGCTTTACTCACCCCGCAATCCTCAAACTTTTTGATAGAAGTTTAACTGATTGCGATATAAAAGAAAATAATTTCTTTTTGTTGAGCCCCGACGTGATGTCGGGGCACTCTTTTTTCTTGCTCCGACGCAAGGTCGGAGAGAAAAAAGGCGAATAGACTCTTAGCACTTTTCCCGACTTGCGTCGGGACCAGGACAACCACAAAAACTTGCGATTGTTTACCCCGACCTCGCGTCGGGGTTTTCCCTACTAATTCATATGCTGGCAAATTAGCAGGGATTCAATTGTCAAAGTTCACCGTGTTTTATTTTACCTGCCCGCTTCCGCCCAAGGCGGATAAATCTGGCGGGGACAAAGAAAACACGACCAGAATAATCGGTAATATTTCTATTACAAACTATTCCAGTCGCGTCTTTCATTTTGGTTCACCCTTGTTGTGCTTCAAATGATCGACTTTGCCTTTTTGAGATTAAATTTTAACGGTATGTATTATAATAGCAGGCTGGAAAAGCGTGTCAAGGGCAAAATTAGTAAATCGGTGGTTTATCGCTTCCCCATTACCTCCCGAAACTTTTCCCCCGGTTAAATTCTTTAGTTCCTCACAAACCGCTATCCCAAAAATCCCTGCCCATCCGTGAATAATCTTTCAAAAGTCCCGCAATTTTGTCCGCTGAAAAAGATTTCAAAATGAGCGGATTGAGGTAGATCGTCTTCGATCCTTTGATGTAGCACCCGGGCGAATCCTGTCCCCTCACTTTTCCGTCCAAATGCCAGTCCGAACCCATGCAACTGGTTTCAATTATAGAATCAGTCTGCCGGCAAAAATTTTTATAGGCTTCTTTGTCGGTGCTTTTGAGATATTTTATAGCTTCTTTGATTTCACTTTTCCGGCTATTCAGGCCGGGCGCTTTTATCTTGACAAAGCAGGAATCCAAAACATTGAAATGCGAATAGGAAATATTCAAATAAATAAAAAAAATCGTCAGAACAACCGCAAATTTCACGAGATGTTTTTTAAGCTTGCCGTCCATTGCCTAGAATATAATAATTTCCCTTAAAAGCATGTCGTCTGCTTGATAACACTCCGTTTCACTTAGCGGCCGGCCTTCTTTGTTCTGAATCGCGTGACAAGCTTCATGCACAATAACTGCCATAGTCGTTACGAGATCATCTTTTGACGTGCTTACCATTATTTCGCTCCCCAAAGAAGATTGTGGGGCATCTTTCTTCGTGTAATAGCATCCGCCGCCAAAACCGCCGCAACCGATCATCGGATCGATAGTGCTGACATTTTTGCAAACGGCCTGGTAATCTTCAGGAGAAGCAAATTTGAGGGTGTGCAACGCCCGTTTCATATCCAGATTGCTGAATTCCATAAAAGCCGGCTTAATCTTGATATAGCAATTTTCTCCAGGATCCCAATAGATAAAATAATGAAAGACCAAATATATCGCAGCAATGATAAAAAAAGAGATTTTTATGTAACTTTTTATTTTTGAAGATTGGAAGTTGCCGTCAGTAAAATCTATATTTTCCATTTATTATTTCAATTTTTGAATTGCTTCCCGGAATTTTTCCCCCCGGTCGAATTCATTGAGAAAAAGGCCGAAACTCGCCGCGCCAGGAGAAAGAAGAACCACGTCTTCAGGGCCGGAGATATTCTTCGCGCGGACAACCGCCTTTTCCATTGAATCAAACTCACTATCGATTTTTACCCTAGAGCCGGGCTCTAGGGTCAGTTTAGATTTTATCTTTTCCGTTGCCTCGCCCTTCAGGAGAATGACTTTTTTAACTTTTTCTGAAATAACTTTCGCGAAATCCTCAAATTCCAAATTTTTGTCTGCTCCGCCGGCGATGAGAATGACGGGTTTCGAGAAAGAATTGACACCCGCAATCGCCGCGTCGGGCATTGTGGCGGTCGTATCGTTATAGAATTTCACGCCATCAATTTCCCGAACAAATTCCAAGCGGTGAGGAACGCCTTTGAAATTTTTCACGGCTTCGCGTATTTTTTCCGGCACAATGCCGAAAGCCGATGTCGCCGCCACGGCCGCCAGGATATTCCCAATGTTGTGCCCGCCGCGCAATTTGATATCGTTCAAGTCGCAAATTTCTTCCCTTTCTGAATTGGAGCGAAAAATAATTTTTCCGCCCTCTATAAAAGTACAGTTTGCGCAATCAATTTTTGCATTTGAAAAAAATACGACCTGAGACTTCGCTTCCTTTGCAAGTTCGCGTGAAGCCTCATTGTCATGATTCAGGATGACATAATCGTCCGCTTTTTGGTTCGCAAAAATATGTTTTTTGTCCGCGATATATTTTTCCATCGTCCCATAGTAATTCAAGTGGTCCCGATGGATGTTCGTTATCACCGAAATATGCGGACTCAAGCCAGACCGACCCAGAGCCGACAAGCGCCAACTGGAAAGTTCGAAGACAACCGCCCCATTTTTTTCTTCGCCGATTTCTTTTAGCACACTTAAAACCGCTTTCTGCCCAATGCCAGCCGTAAAAACTTTTTTTCCGGCCGTTTTCAGAATTTCAGCAATGAGAGTCGCCGTGGTTGTCTTTCCTTTTGTTCCCGTTATCCCGATGATTGGCAACTTGCATAACTTGAAAAAAAGACTTGAATCCATTTCAACCGGAATTTTCTTTTTGAGCGCCGCTTGGACGTGTTTTGAGCTCCAGGGAATGGCCGGCCCCTTCACAACCAAATCGACATTCTCAAAATTTTCCATCCGGTGCTGACCCAGAACATATGTGACGTTTTTGAGATCTTTCAATTTTTCAAGAGACGGTTCAAGCTCTTTTTCCGTTTTCATGTCCGTAGCGACCACTTTTGCTCCCGCCGCTGCAAAAAAACGGACGGTTGCAACCCCCCCGCCGTGAAGCCCGATGCCCATTACGGCCACCTTTTTGTTCTTAAAATCAGATTTTTTCATTTTAGGCTGTTAAAAACTCCCCTCCCATTTCCCCCGTCAATTTCCTGTCCCGCATTGCAAACTTTCCGTTTACAAGCACCTGTTCCACGCCTTCGGAATACTGATAGGGATTTTCAACCGTCGCCTTGTCTGAAATGATATCCTGATCAAACACCGTGATATCCGCAATATTCCCTTTTTTCAAAATACCCCGGCCTTCAAGTTTGAATTTGCTGGCCGGAAGACTGGTTATTTTCCTGACCGCGTCTTCGAGACTCAAAATTTTTTCTTCCCGGACATACTTTCCGAAAATCCGCGGAAAGGCGCCAAAGCATCTCGGATGAACCAGTTCACCGCTTTCTTTGTGGGAAACGCCATACCCCGCTCCGTCAGTCGCGATGATCGAGAGCGGATGTTTGAGCAATTTCTTGAGATTATCTTCGCTCAAGCATTCCATTAGCGTAATCACTCTTCCTTCACTTGCCACAAGCAGGTCAATAATTGCTTCTTCAACAGAAAGCCCGCGCTCAGCGGCAATTTCAGAGATTTTTCTTTTCGCAAGCGATTTACTGAAAGAGCAGGCGGCAATTATCGCGTTTTCATAATGGTATTGAGCTGTTTCCTTCATCTCTTTGATTATTTTCCCCCGCGAATTTTTTTCTTTGAGGCGGCGAATCAGCATTTTTCTTCCTCCCTCAGCTGCCCAGTCCGGAAGATAAACATAGAGGACTGATCCGGTCTGGGTGTAGGGATAAACATCGAAATTCACGTCCACGCCCGATTCCCCGGCGCTTTTGATCATATCTAAAACTTTTTCCATCAGCGGCCAATTTTGCTCTCCCATCACCTTTAGATGAGAAATTTCAAGACTCACTCCCGTCTGTTTGGCAAGATCGATCGTCTCCTGAAGAGCGGAAATTATTCCACTGGCTTCATCCCTCAAATGGATCGAAAAAACCCGTCCGCTGGATTTCACGATTTCAGAAAATTCCACCAGTTCATCCCAGGTGGCTTTTTTCTCATGGCTGTATGCCAACCCGGCCGAAAATCCAAGCGCCCCTTCGATCAGGGAATTTTCGAGAGTCCTTTTTATTTCGCTGAATTCTTTTCGATCCAGCCGGCGCATTTCGTCATGGATGATCCCCCGCCGCAAGGTTCCGTGGCCGATCAAAGTTCCGAAGTTGAGGCTTAGGCTCTTCGTTTTCATTTTTGAGGAAAATTCGCTCATCGTGAGCCAGTCAACATTCACCTTTTTGAGATCCGTCCATTTTTGAATCGATTCTATGATTTTGATATCGGCGAGCGGAGCGATTGAAGCGCCGCAATTTCCCCCGATTATGGTTGTAATTCCCTGGAAAACAAGGCTCGAGAGCTGGGGCTCGAGAAAAATTTGCCAATATCCGTCTGAATGGTTGTGAATATCAATAAATCCCGGCGAAACAATTTTTCCTTTGGCGTCAATTTCAATCTTTCCTTTCGACCAATTGATCTTTCCTACTTTGGCGATTTTGTTTTTAGAAACAGCAACATCGGCAATGAAGCCTTTTTTCCCTGTTCCGTCAACAACCGTGCCGTTTTTTATCAAGATATCGTACATAATATTCAATGCAAAATGCAAATATCAAAATGCAAAATTTTAGTATTCGCTTCGCTCATAGTTATAAAAAATACTTTTACATTTTGCATTGTTATTTTTCATTTTGATTTTTACATTTTCAATCTTCTATAGCACTACTTTTTCAATTTTCACATTTTTCCCGAGTATCTTTCTCGCCAGTTTTTCAAAATGCTCTGTCAGATCGCTTACAAAATATTCATCCTCTATCCCTTTTTTGCCCGGAATATTTTTTTTGAGCTCTTGGGATAGTTTTTTTCCCGAAGCGATAACTCTCGTCCTCCGCCCCATAATGCCGGAAATAATTTTTTCAAGCAGGGGGTAATGGGTACAGCCGAGAAGAAGAGTGTCTATTTTTTTAAGTTTCAGTTCGCGGAGATAGGTTCTTGCGATTTTTTTTGTCTCCGGGCGCCTGATCCAATTTTCTTCAACAAGATGGACAAAGAGCGGACAAGCTTTGGTGAAAACTTCGATTTTCGGATCAATATCCGCGATTTTTTTCTTATAGACGCTGCTGTTTATCGTAGCGGCTGTTCCAATCACCCCGACTTTTTTATTCCTTGTCACCTCAGCAACTGCTTCCGCGCCGGAACTGACGACATCATATATTTTTAGTTCCGGATATTTTTCACGAAGCCAGTCTGCGGCGAGTGCCGAAGCGCTGTTGCAGGCGATGACAATCGTCTTACAGCCTTTCTTTTTCAAAAAATCCACGATTTCAGAAGAATAACTCCTCACCGTTTCCCGGCTTTTGTTTCCATACGGCAACCTGGCCGTGTCTCCGAAATACACAATCGGAACTTCAGGCAGAAGCAACTTTATTTCTTTGACAACCGTCAATCCCCCCACTCCGCTGTCGAAAATTCCTATCATGTCTTGTATCGCATATTACTTGTGTTGAGAAATATGTTCCGCCATTTCGACCAGCCGGTTCGCATAGGCCCACTCATTGTCATACCATCCGACGATTTTCACAAGATTTCCGTTAGCCATCGTGAGCGGAAGGTCAACGATTGCGCTTGCCGGGTTGCCCTTGAAATCCATCGACACGAGTTCCCCCTCCGAAACCTCCAAAATATTTTTGAGCTCTCCCGCGGATGCTCGGCGATAAGCTTCGTTTATCTCCTCCGCCGAAGCTTCTCTTTTGAGCACGCAAACAAAATCCGTCGCTGAAACCACAGGAGTCGGAACTCTCATGGAAATGCCGTTCAATCTCCCCTCGAGTGATTTCATGGCCTTTCCCACAGTTTTAGCCGCTCCGGTTGAAGTTGGAATGATATTTTGCGCTGCCCCACGCGCCCGGCGCAAATCCTTATGCGGAAGATCAAGGATTCTCTGATCATTTGTGTATGAATGAACAGTTGTCATGAACCCCTTCTCAACTCCAAATTTTTCATCAAGAACTTTGATCATCGGCGCGAGGCAATTGGTCGTGCAGGAGCCATTTGATATCACATTTTCAGCCGGATTATATTCATTTTCGTTTATACCCAGAAGATAGACTGGCACTCCGTCCCCGCTTGGGGGCGCGGAGAGAATTACTTTCGCAGCTCCCGCCCCGATATGCTTCTCAGCGTCTTCTTTTTTTGTGAAAGCGCCGCTGCATTCGAGTACAATGTCAACGCCAAAATCCTTCCAGGGCAATTTTGTCGGGTCGGGCTCGGTGAGGCTTCTTATTTTCTTTCCTCCGACTATAATTTCCCCATTTCCCGTTTCAACGCTTTTTCCATAAGTTCCGTAGGAACTATCGTATTTCAACAGATGCGCCAAGGTTTTGTCGTCAGCGAGGTCATTGATTGCCGCGACCTCGATATTTTCTTTTTCCAGCGCGATTTTCAGCGTTGGCCGGCCTATTCGGCCAAAACCGTTGATTGCGATTCGAATCATAATTTTAGTACAAAATTTAAAAATAAATAATACCCTATATCTTCTTTCTTATATCTTATATCTAATCTATCATCTCAACTCCCCGAAAAAATCTTTCATACATCTCAAGAGCCGATTTCAGCTCTTCAAGGCTGGATTCATATCCGGGATCCTCCATTATTTTGTGGAATAAAATTCGAGCATTGCGGATCTCCTCAATTCCGACCAGCTGTCCGGGCTTTATTTTTCCTATTTTTTCGTCCGCGTCTTTTCCGGAAAATCCAAATTTTTCCAGAGCTTCATTGAGCATTTTGTCGGCTTCAATGATGGCGATTTTTCCGCTGGACACGCTCCCCGACGCAAGGCGATTCTTGACGGACTCCCATCTCGGGATATATTTTGCTTTTTTGAACCGGCTTGTCGGCATCCCATAAAGGGCGATCATTATGTCCGTCCTCGCTCTTTTCGAGAGAAGCAGCACGACATCAATAAACAGCAAAACGGAAACAAACGCGGAAAAAATCTTCAGATAATAAAAAAAGGTTGATTGGAGAAAATCGTTGTAGGCGGAAGATAAAGCGCCAAAGATATCAACGTCCATTACTTTTGAAAATAGTTAGTAGCAATTGGAAAATTGTTATAGAAACTTGAAAGTGGAAAATGGTAATCAATTTTCAAATTTCGAATTTCTATTACTAACTTCTATTTTCCAGAAACCAATTTCTTAATAAATTTCGAAAGCATGCGCGGCATTTAGCAACCTTTCCTCCCCAAACCACTTGCCCATAAGCTGGAGCCCGACTGGAAGTTCTTTCCCTTCTATTCTAGCACTTCCGCAGGGAATGGAAATAGCCGGGAGGCCGGCGATGTTGGCCGAAACGGTATATATGTCTGCCAGATACATTTCGAGCGGATTTTGGGTTTTTTCGCCGATTTTGAAAGCCGGAGTTGGAGCCGTCGGGCCAACAATCACATCCACCTTATCGAAAGCTTTTTCAAATTCTTTTCTGATAAGCGCGCGGACCTTTTGGGCTTTTTTATAATATTGGTCATAGTATCCGGCCGAAAGCGCGTAGGTTCCAAGCATTATCCGGCGTTTCACTTCTTTTCCAAGATATTTCGCGCGGGTTTTGAAAAAAATATCCTGCAAAATCAGGTTTTCATTGATAACCGCTTCTTTTTCAATCGACTGACCGAACCGGATGCCGTCGAAGCGGGCGAGGTTTGAACTGACTTCGCAAGGCATGATGATATAATAGGTTGCCAGGGCGTATTCGCTGCTGGGAAGTCTTATGTCCACAATTTCCGCTCCCATTTTTTCATATTTTTTGATCGCATCCTCGATGATATTTTTCACTTCTGGATCCAACCCAACTCCTGCGAAATATTCTTTCGGCACTCCGATTTTTAGCCCTTTTATGTCTCCTGTCAGACAATTTTCGTAAACTGTTTCGGCGCTTTTTATGGCAGTTGAATCATTTTTATCCCCCCCTGCGATCCTTGAAAGGACAATTGCTGCGTCTTCGACACTTTCCGCAATCGGCCCGATTTGGTCAAAGCTCGATGCCATGGCAATAAGGCCATACCGGGAAACCAGCCCATAAGTTGGCTTAAGCCCCACTGCCCCGCAAAAGGATGAAGGCTGGCGGATTGACCCGCCCGTGTCCGAGCCCAGCGCGTAAGCGCACAAATCTGCCGCAACCGCGGCCGCGCTGCCTCCGGACGATCCACCGGAAACGCGTGAGACATCATGCGGATTTTTTGTCGTCTGATAAGCGCTGTTTTCGGTGGAAGAGCCCATCGCAAATTCATCAAGGTTTGTTTTTCCAAGAAACACCGCGTCTTCTTCTTTCAGCTTTTTTATAACTGTCGCATCGTATGGCGAGACATAATTTTCCAAAATTTTCGAACCGGCCGTCACCCGAAGCCCGTCAACGCAAATATTGTCTTTTATGGCGCAAGGAATCCCGGCCAAAAGATCAATTTCTTCGCCTTTTTTTATTTTCTTGTCCACCGAGCGGGCTTTGTCGAGTGCGAATTCTTTGTTAAGGCTTAAGTAGGCCTGGATTTCTCCATCCTTTTGCTCAATTTTATCAAAATAATCTTCAGTGAGTTTTTCCGAAGTTATTTCTTGGTTGATTAATTTTTCGTGGAATTCTTTGATCATGGCCTATTCTTTGCGAATTACGAATCTCTTACGAATATACGAACGCAAAGAATTCGAAATCAGTATATTCGCAGAGCGAGGCGCCCGCCTGCAACGCTTTGCGCAGCAATGCGGGCAGGTATTCGTAATTCGTAAATAATTTCAAAATACCGCTTTCACCTTATCAAACCGATCTTTCTTTTCCGGGAAATTTTTGATAATATTATCTTTGGTCTCGTCGCTATATTCCACCACTTTGTCCCCGCGCGTGACATTTTTTGCTCCCGTGATGTGTGCAATAGGCTCGATGTCTTCCGTGTCCGCCTCGTTCAATTTTTCCACAAAACCCAAAATATCCGAAAGTTCGGTTGAGTATTTGGCCGCTTCGTCGTCGGTTATCTCCACTCTGGCCAGGTTAGCTATCTTTTTTACTTCGTCTTTGCTTAGCATGAATTTAGAATTTGGAATTATGAATTGTGAATGGGAATATGGGATGTCGAATATAGAGCAATCAAGAAACCTTTATTCATGATTCTTTATTCCCATTCTGAATTCAAAAATCTCAATTCACAATTCTTAAATTATGATCAAGAAATCATTTTTATAAGTTCCTTTTCATTAATGATCTTTACCCCCAATTCCCTCGCTTTATCATACTTCGAACCCGGGTTTTTGCCAACTATGACATAGTCTGTGCTTTTGCTTACTGACGAGGAAACATTGCCTCCCAATGTTTGGATTTTCTCTTTCGCTTCGTCTCGGGTCATCAATTTCAATTCACCTGTGAGAACGAAAGATTGGCCCTGTAATTTGAAATTCGCAATTTGAAATTTGGGAATCTCCACCCGGACGCCTGAATTTCTCATTTTCCTGAGCAATTCGATATTTTCTCTGTCATTGAACCAGTTTTGCAGACTTTCAGCCGCCTTATTGCCTATCCCTTTAATTTTCATCCAATCTTCCGCGCCGATTTTTGGAAAATAATGGATAATATCATCTAAATTTTTTATCTTATCCATTCCAATTGCTAATCGCAAATTTCGAATCACCAAAACCGCTGTCTCCTCTCCCACGTGCCGGATCCCCAATGCGAACAAAAATTTTGGAAATTCTATTTTTTTGGATTTTTCGACGGCTTGCACCAGATTGCCGGACGATTTTTCCGCAAAGCGCTCGAGTGGCTCAAGATCGCCGGTCTTCAGTTCAAAAATATCCGCCGCACTGGAAATCAATCCTTCGCTCAATAATTGTTCGACAATTTTTTCACCGAGCCCCTCAATATCAAAGCCTTTCCGCGAGACAAAATGGATGATATTTTCTTTTTCTATCGCAAAACATTTTTTGTTTTGGCAATAGTGAGCCGCGGAAAAGCTTGGCTTTGAGGAAACTCGGGAGCCAAGCTCTCGGGTGGAAAAAGCCGAGCTTTGTTTGATAATTTCTTTCCTCACTCCCCCACCGCAGATCGGACACTTGGCAGGCATATGAAATTCTTTTTCTTTTCCTGTGCGAAGATTTTTGAGAACTTCCACCACTTCCGGAATGACATCTCCGGCTTTGTGGATCACAACTGTATCGCCGATTCGCAAGTTCAATCTTTTTATTTCATCTTCGTTGTGGAGCGTTGCCCGTGATACGACGGATCCAGCGACTTTCACGGGTCTCAAATAGGCGACAGGTGTCAGCGCCCCCGTCCGACCAACTTGCACTCTGATATCTTCAACAACCGTGGTCACCTTTTCGGGAACAAATTTGTAGGCCACCGCCCAGCGAGGTGATTTTCCGGTATAGCCCAGCACGTCCTGCAACTTTTTTTGGTTTATTTTGACAACCACGCCGTCAATTCCGTATTCCTGTCTTTTGCGTTTGTCTTCCCAGGAACGGAAAAATTTTTCTATCTCCTGTATATTCCGGCATAATTTGTGATGTTCGTTCACTTTGAATCCCAATTTTTTTAGAAAATTCAGTTCTTTTGTTTGTGTTTCAGGAAATTCTTCCCCTAAGTCATCAATGTCATACATATATGAACTTAGTTTTCTCTTTGCCGTAATTTTCGGATCAAGCTGGCGAATCGATCCGGCTGCCGCGTTTCGGGAGTTGGCAAACGGCGGCAGACCCTCCTTTTCCCGCTCTTTGTTTATCCGTTCCAGATCGCTTCTTCTCATCCAGGCTTCTCCGACGACGACTATTTCAACCGGCGTATTCAGCTTCAAGGGTATACTCTGGATCGTCTTCACCTGCTCCGTCACATTTTCACCGGTTATGCCGTCCCCGCGGGTAGCTGCCCGAACCAGAAATCCTTTTTTATAGGTCAGAATTATCTTTAATCCGTCAATTTTAATTTCGCAGCAGTATTCCAATTTCTGTGCCACGTTTTGCGTGTTTTGTGATGTTTTTTTTTCAAGCATCCGCAAGTTTTTTTCCTCCCATTTTTGAAGTTCTGAAAAATCAAATGCGTCATCCAGCGACCACTGCCGATGCTTGTGTTTGACTTTTTCGAATTTTTCGAGCGGTTCTCCGCCGATCCTTTGCGAAGGCGAATCGGGCCTCTTGAGGTCGGGATATTTTTCCTCGAGCCCGCGCAGTTCCCGCATCAGCGAATCATAAACCTCATCGGAAGCCTCCGGCTTGTCCAGAACATGATATTCATAGCGAAATTTGTCAATCTCCTTGCGCAATTTTTCCGCCCTGTTTTTGGCGCCTCTGTTGCTTTTCATGAATTCATTTTAACAGGATAAACATGAAAAATAAAGGGGCTTGGGTACAAAAAAATGTCGCGCAGCGACACCAAAATCCACCTTTTTGGGCTATCATTTTTGAGTTTATTATTACAACTCTTCCCATCCATAATCACGAGAGGAAACAGTTGTCTGAACATTTATCTGATCGGCTTCCATTTCTTTTCCGGAAGCCATGATTATGTCGAGATTGATTTCCACCCAGCCTCTCCTATTCTCAAGAAGAGAATCCGACGGGCAATGGCTTGGCGTTCCAAATGTGCTCGGACAAGCAAAAAAACCTGAAGTATTGACATTGAAAGACATTTGAGTGGAGGACAAGTCAACTAAGTTATTATACCCGGCTTGAGGACACAAATTGTCATCCGGAATTCCTTCACTGATCCCCAATATTTTTTCATCAATCTTATAACATACCTTCCCGCCTCTGTTTCTTGATACGACTAGATATTTATACGGCATCCCCATGTAATCTCCTTCGTATAAAGTTTCCACTCCGGCCGGAGCAATTTTATAATATTTTTCAATCTTTCCCATCCGCACGTCTTTGGCGATAGAGGCCATGGCAAATTCGGTGTCTTCTTTGACAGTCTTGATGGCTTTGGCCTTGCCATAAGACGTCACCGTGGAAACGAAAACAGAAACAATCGCCACCGTAATGATGGAAAAAATAAAAATGGCGACCATTAGCTCGATAAGGGTGAAACCGGAACCGGTATCTTGCGCCTTGTGTCTGATGCCTGGTATTTCTTTTTTCATTTTTCAGCTGTGAAAATTATTTCAGCGGTTCGCATATGACATCCTTGGCCGTTGTTTTTTTGGGACAATCAGCTACGTTAGCAGCGCAGGCAGTATCGCTTCTCGGCCAGCCAACTGTGACCAGGATATTGAGGCAATCTCCATCCTCAATGTCAATGCCAGGATCTTCATTAACCTCCTCACCCCGAACTTCAATCTCGCGCAGAAAATCGGTTTCTTTTCCGCCTACTGCATGCGGACACTGAAGATAGCGGCCGTCTGGCCCATTTATGCATACGTCAAAACTATTGCCGGTCCAGCACTTATGATCACTTAGAGAATCAACGTCAAGCCACTTGCAATTGCTTGTTCCATTTTTACTGGTTGCTATCTGTTGATACCAGTTGGGATTGTTATTCAAAAAATTATTTTCCACGATATTCCTCACCAGTTCCGTCGCTTCTTGCGCGAGTCCGGCCGCGATAACTTCGTTTTTTGCTTCGAACTGGCTTGAGAGGCTCGCATTGAAAAAAGCTATGACGCCGATAAGCCCCACCGAAACTAAAAATATCGTAATAAGAAGCTCAATAAGGGTGAAGCCTCCATTTCGTGAAGTTTTCTTTTGGTATTGGAACATTAATTTGAATAGATTCTTCCAGACAGGTCAATTTTGACGGGAACATTCACGCCCGATTTTTTGAGATTTATTGTCACTGGAAAATCACCGGAACTGCGGCTCCCGGCATAATAGACGTCGGCGCCGGGAACCAGAAAAAAAATATTGCCGGCCAAATCAAGCTTCACGTCTTTATTGAGATAAAAACGGCTGCTGTACAAGGTTCGCGGAGAATCAGCGCTGGCCAGCCCGGCGCAATCCTGGTCCAGGCCGCTGGTTGCCGCCGTTGTTGTCTTTATATAGTATGTGTCCAGAAAATCAGCATCTCCGACTCCGCCGGATACCCCAAAACCGCAAAGTTTTTCGTCAGCTCCCAAGCTGACATCATTTTTGTCCACCGCCAGCGCCTTATTCTGCATTTCACGCAAAAAAGTGACAAGCCTGTCTTTCTCCGTTCTCACATCCTGATCATCGTTTTTGCCCAAGTTCACCAAAACAACGGCCGTCAGAATCGAAACAATCGCCATGACGACCAGAAGTTCGATCAAAGTGAAGCCCTTTTTTTCAATTTTGAACTTTAAATTCTCAATTTTCATGAAGTTATCAATTTCCAAATTTTCCGATCATTATGAGGCCTGATATATACATTTGAAAATTTAGTACCCTATATTCAAATACCGGTTGGCCCAAAATTGGATTTGTTCAGAAAAAAACATGACGATGAGAATTCCCGCCACGATGAACGGTCCGAAAGGAATCTGGCTTTTCCAGGTTTTTTTCTTCATCCAGATCAGCGACAGGCTCGCGATCGCTCCGATCATATAGGCAAAAAAGAGAACAAACAATATTTTTGGCCAGCCGACAATCGCTCCCGCCAGGAATCCGAGTTTCACGTCACCTCCACCGATCCATTTTCCGCGCGAAACCCAAATGAGAAAAAAGAAGAAACAGGACGCGACAAGCGCCGCAAAAACAGCGCCGACGAAAGGATTCTTGAGAGTCGCGATCCCAAGCGGACCCTGGAGATATTTCCAATATTGAAAAAGAAGGGTGACGACAATCGCCGGAAAAACCGCCGCATCCGGTATGAGCATATAGCTCAGATCGTGGAAAAAAATGAGAACCAGATAGCTGGAAGTGAAAAGCCAGAAAGACATCTCCACCACGTCTCCCCCGGTGAGTATCTTTTCCGCTGATATTCCCCAACCGCCCAAAAATTTCCAGGCCACGGCCGCATAAAGGATCCCTGTCAGAAGCTCGATAGCCGGATATTTCCAGGAAATATTCTTTTCGCATTCGCGGCACTTTCCCCAAAGAATGACAAAACTCAAAAGTGGCACGTTGTCATACCAGCGAATCTTTTTTTTGCATCGGGGGCAGTGGGAGCGCTTCCAAACGATATCTTCGGCGATTTTGATACGATAGTTGGTCGCCCCGAGGAAGCTTCCGACAATAAGCCCGACAATGAAGAAAATTGCAATCATGTGAATACCATACGAATTACGCGAATTACGAATCTTTTGCGAACATACGGATTTCTTCGACCAAAAATACAATTTTGGAATTTATGGACGTCTTTAGCAGACTCATTCACGCCGCAAAAATATTTTTCCGCCATGATCCCTCCCTTCGCAAAGAGAGGGACGAAATGGAAAAATTTTCAATACAAATTATGGCGTGCATCCGGCTTCGGTGCAAGTGACCACTCTTGCCGTTCCAGCAATGGTGCAGGTCATGACAACCTGATATTGTCCATCGGCCGACGTCGCATCTGTCGCGACAACCGTATAGGTGTTTCCGTCGCAAACGCCGTTGGCAAGAACGGGATATACGCTGTCTTCAACGGTCGTGTCCGCGCAAATGTCATCTCCCGGAGCGACCGACGCCACTGCGAGGATATTCTCATCCGCGCAGCTCATGGCCGCCGGATTGACGCTCACCGCGCTTGAGCGGAATGATGCGAGCTTTGCCTTGTTTTTCGCGCTCTGGAGACTCACCAGCACGATCGCCGCCAAAATTCCAATGATCGCGATCACGACGAGAAGCTCAACCAGCGTGAAACCTTTTTTGTTTGTTTTCATTTTTTCACCGCCCTTCTAGATTAGTCTTTACGAATTACAAATCTCTTACGAATATACGAATCATTTTCGTATATTCATTATCGACATGTATTTTTCTAATATCGGTTGTTAAAAAAACGGCTAATTGCTTGGTACTGCCGCTGTACATTGCGAGCCGGAAATATCAGCTTTACAGCTTTTCATTGCCAAGTTGCAGCAAATTCGCTTATTATCCGAATTGCTATCAACATAAACATACCAAGCATCTTTGTTTATGCATCCCGGAGACGCACAATAATCCGGCTGATTACTGTCATTTTCAACAGAAACAGTGAAATCATAAGAATCCATATCGGAAGTAAAATTTGGCCACTTTCCATAAGACGGATTTGTTGAACATACATCAGCTCCTCCGTTTTGGCCTGGCACATTGACTTTTCCGCCGTTGCCCCAACAGCTGTACATTGACGGAATCACGCTCGAGAGCTGGGCAATGGCTTTGGTGGCCCGGGCGTCTTTGGCGTATCCCTGCATCTGCACCAGCACCACTCCCGCGAGGATTCCGATGATGGCGACGGCGACCATCAGTTCGATCAGGGTGAAACCCGTTTTTCCATTTATTTTTTTGTTCATATTTTCATTTTTTAGCTCGAGCTAGTATATCCCGCAGGATCCGGGATGTATATTATAGGGATCTGCTGTCCAAAAGGTATTTGTAACAGGACACGCGATAGTTTTTGTCCTGTCTGGATTAAACAAGGTATAATATACTCCCTGTGCATCCTCATCAGTTGTATCCCACCGCCAACCGATCGTACTGCCGGTGCCAACTTCCGGCCAGGTGAAACTTGATCCTTCGCAGATCGCAGTTCCCACGACAGGTTTCTTAAATGCATCCGTTTCCAATTTTTTTCCTTCCATCGCGCATTTTATCGCCGCCGGCATTATGCTCGTGGCTGTTTGCAAGGCCGCCGACTCCCTCGCTTGCTCCCGAAAACTCGACATGGACACCAAAACTACTCCCGCCAAGATTCCGATGATCGCCATTACCACCAGCAGTTCGATAAGGGTGAAGCCCCTGTTCTTTTTTTTGCTTTTCATTTTTTTACTTTAAATTTTACGTCCTCAACAAGGGCTTCGACAGACTTTCTTGTCGAAGCCTGAATTGAGAATGAAAAATCAGCAATTAAATAAACTAGACTTAATCACACATACCCGAGAATTTACAGCCCGCACTGTTGCAAACAGCATCACATTGCCCCGCAGATCCTGCGCATGACGCCGAAACTGTCCAAGAATCAGAATTACCCAAAACTACAATCGGAGTTGGCGCAGGTGCTGTCCCGCAATCTTTAAAGGGCGGCCAATCAGCATTGGGAACATATGCGGGATCACTACAGACACTCTGGTTCTCTGCATATGCAGTAATATCTCCTCCTTGATCTCGACAGATTGATAGAGGAGCTGACAAAGACGCCATTCCTTGTTTAAACGCAGTCTTTCTTGCCCGTTCTCTTTGCGAACCCAAGCTGATCAACACTACCGCCGCCAAAATTCCGATAATCGCGATTACGATCAGAAGTTCGACCAGCGTGAAACCCTTTTTCCAATTTTTTGTTTTTTTCATTTCTTCACCGCCTTTCTAGGTTAGACTTTATTAATTTTAAATTTCAATTATCTAATTCGTAAAACCCTATTTTATCGACGTGGTTATATTATATATCGGAATGATGATTGAGAAAACCAGGGTGCCGACTCCTACTCCCAAAATGACAATAAGGATTGGCTCGATTATTGATGAAAGGTTCGAAACAATCTGGTCGGCTTCACGGGTATAGAACCGCGACATCGTCTCGAGCGTCATATCAAGCTTTCCCGTATCTTCTCCGACTTTGATCATCTGGACCATCATCGGCGGAAAATTGGGTCTGTTGGCAAGCACATCGCTGATGGATCCGCCGGTTTTCACTTTTTCCGCCGCTTCCAAAATGTCGTTTTCAAATTGCGAGTTGCCGATCACTTTTCCGGAAATTTGGAGGGAGGTCACAATGGGAAGCCCTGACCTCACGAGCGTGCTCAAATTTTCGGCGAAGCGCGCGAGATATACATAGCGGAGGACCCGGTTCACGATTGGAATTTTGAGCTTGACGACATCGAACTCTTTTTGCCCGTCTTCGGTCCGAAAATAGAAGATAGTCCCGGCAGCTCCGGCCGCAACAGCTGTCAAAACCGCCCACCACCATTCTTGCATGAAATCGCCGCTCCAGATGAGTATTCTGGTCGTGATCGGGAGTGTGGCGCTGGTTTCTCTGATCATTTCCATGAGTTTCGGAATAACGAACGTTATCATGACAAAAGCCACCGCGAAAAAAGCGAAAAGAATGAAAGCCGGATAATAAAGCACTCCCCGTATTTTTTGGGTGAGGGTGTAGTTTTTTTCAATATTGTTCGCGAGATCCTCAAGAGTCTTCTGAAGATTTCCGGAAATTTCACCGGACTGGACCATATTGACGAAAAGATCGGAAAAAATCTTGGGATGCTTTTTGAGGCATTCGGAAAGAGATTTTCCCTCATCAATGTCGGAAAGGATCTGCGTCAGTATGCCCGCGAAATAGGGATTGCTTGTCTGATTGGCGATGCTCTTGAAAGAATTTGTGAGAGGAACCTTGGCTTCGATCATCACCGCCAGTTGCCTTGCGAAAATGACAAATTCCTTGGCGGAAATTCCCTCCCAGTAACGGGAAAAACCGGAAAGAATAGATGTGTCCTCAACCGGCTCGACGGAAACGACCACCAGATTGTGCTGCTGCAGAGTAAGAGTCGCGTTTGACATGGTCAGAGCCTCGACAAATCCTTCCTGAACCTCTCCTGCCTGATTTCGAGCTTTGTATTTGTATTTCATGGTTTCTTTACGAATTACGAATCGTTTACGAATATGCGAATATGGAAAAAAAATATAAATTCGTAAATATTATCTAAGCAATATCTTCAGTTCTTCCCGGTTTGTCGAGTAGGTTTCGGCTTCTTCAAATGAAACTATTCCCCTTTTCACAAGTTCCGCCAGAGAATTGTTGAGAGAAACCATCCCCTGCTCGCGGGATGTTTCAATAACAAGGTTTATCTGGTGAGTTTTCCCTTCCCGGATGAGGTTGGCGACTGCGTTCGAATTGTAGAGGATTTCCACGGCTGGAACTCTCCCGCCGTCCGTCCGGCCGACCAGCCTTTGGGAAACAATCCCGAGAAGAGTCTGGGCCAGCTGCATTCGAATCTGGTTTTGCTGATGGGACGGGAACACATCCACCATCCGATCGATGGTTTGGGCGGCATCATTGGTGTGGAGCGTCGCGAAAATCAAATGGCCCGTTTCCGCCGCCGTGATAGCGGTACTGATGGTTTCAAGGTCGCGCATCTCGCCAACCATCACGACGTCCGCGTCCTCCCGGAAAACCGCCCGGAGAGCCGTTCCAAAAGCCGTCGCGTCCTGAAAAATTTCCCTTTGGTCAATTATACACATATCCGGGTCAAAAATATACTCAATCGGATCTTCGATCGTGATGATATGATCCTGGCGCGAATGGTTGATCTGATCGATAAGCGCCGCCATCGTCGTTGATTTTCCGTGGCCGCAAGGTCCGGTGATAAGGACAAAACCCTGGGACGGCTTGGTGAGTTCATAAAGAGCCGGCGGCAGATTGAGCTCGTCAAGCGTTTTTATTTTTGTGGGAATCAGCCGGAAAGCAGCACTGATTGTCCCTTTTTGATAATAGATATTGGCCCGGAAGCGGGCTTTCCCGTGAAGGTCGACAGAAAAATCAATCTGCTTTGCGTCCTGAAACTTTTTCTGCTGTTCTTCATTCAGAATTGCTTTCGTGATATCAATCATGGCCTGATCGGACAGCTTCTCTTCCCCGGCAACCGGAAAAAGCTTTCCGTCAATCCGGATAATCGGCGGACGGCCCACGCACAAATGAAGGTCAGAGGCGTTTTGGCTGGCCACAATTTCAAGATAACTCATGAATTTTGTTTCGGTTTGCGTTCTGTTTTCCATGATGTTCTTTACAAATTACGAATACCTGCCCGCATTGCTGAGCAAAGCGTTGCAGGCGGGCGCTTCGCTCTGCGAATGTACTGATTACGAATTCTTTGCGTTCTTATATTCACGAGAGATTCGTAATTCGTAAAAATTATTTCCCCAGAATGTTCTCGATTTTTTCGATCACCTCGGCGGGCGTGAAATGCGACTTTATTAGATAATCCTGAACCCCGAGACTCCTTACTTTCTGAACGCTTTCCTTTTCTCCCACATTCGTGAGAAGAATCACCGGGATCTGTTTCCAATCTTCTTTTTCTCTGAGCGCCGAAAGCATTTCGATCCCACCCATAACGGGCATAATAATATCAAGAAGGATAAGGTCGGGCTTTTCTTCCCCAACCATTTTGAGGCCTTCTTCCCCGTTTTGGGCAATCCGGACCTCGTGACCCATTTCCAAGAGCTTGGTTGAATAGACTTCTGCCACGAAGTTATCGTCCTCCACGATGATAATTTTCTTTTTGTTCATTTGATGCTCATCCCTCGCCACTTTTTGCTCAATTTATTTCCTTGATTTCGGCAATTGAGAAAAAAGTGACGAAGGATAAATTATTCTATTTCTAAATAACCCTCCTCTGTTACTCTTTCCACTTCCGCCAGCGTCGTAAGGCCCTTGACGACTTTAGCTATGCCATCCTGCTTCATCAAAATCATTCCTTGCGCCATAGCCGCCTTTCGGATTTCGTCCTCGTCAATTTTATCCCCCAGGAGATTCGCCATCTGCTCATCGACATACAAAACCTCATAGAGACCGACTCTTCCTTTCGCGCCTGTGCCTCCGCACTGGGGACAGCCTTTTCCTTTATACATTTTTATTTCCGCGGGCAAGTCAAGGCTTTTTCTGTTGCTGTCGGACACTTCTGACAGGATTTTTTCGATGCCAGCCTTCGCCGCTTCCGACATTTTGACCTCTTCCTTGCAATGTTTGCAGATTCTTCTCACCAGCCTTTGGGCTATCACGACTCGCAGCGACGAAGAGACCAGAAACGGCTCAACTCCCATATCCACAAGCCGCGGAATCGCCCCGATAGAATCGTTTGTATGAAGGGTGGAAAGAACAACATGTCCGGTCAGAGCGGCGTGAACCGCTAGTTCAGCTGTTTCTTTGTCCCGAATTTCTCCGACCATTATCACATCGGGATCCTGCCTCAATATGGAACGCAGCCCTGTCGCGAAGGAATATCCTATTTCAGGTTTCACTTGGCTTTGATTTATTCCTTCGATTGCATATTCTACCGGATCTTCCAGCGTGACTATGTTTACACCCTCCTTATTGAGTATTTGAAGAATTGAATAAAGAGTGGTTGATTTTCCGGAGCCGGTTGGTCCGGTGACCAAAATCATCCCGAACGGTTCGAATATGCTTTTCTTGATTATGTCAAAATTCCTCCCTTGTATTCCCAGATCCTCAAGGCTAATCAGGCCTTGCTCCTTATCCAACACTCTCATGACCACTTTTTCCCCCATGGACACGGGAAGAGAGGAAACCCTAAAATCAATCTGTTTTCCCTTCTCGATTATCCGGAACCGTCCATCCTGCGGTTTGCGGCGCTCGTCGATTTTGAGGTTGGAGAGAATTTTCACCCGGGAAACAATCGCCGGGCCTATTTTCTTCGGAAGCATCAGTGAATTATGCAATACTCCATCCTGGCGGTATCTCACCCGCACATAATCCTCAAGCGGCTCGACATGGATATCGCTGGCCATCCCTTCGATCGCGTTTCGGAGAATCACCTCGACTATTTTTGCAACGGGCGCATCGCGGATAATGTCCTCTGTTTCCTTTTCATCTTTTTTTTCTTCGATTTTCCCGCTTGTTTCCTGCTGGCTGTACGATTCAAGAGCTTTGGAAATTGTGAAGGTCGGACTGGTATAAGCGCCAAGAGATGACTTGAAATCCTTTTCGGATATCTTTATCATCTCTACGCTCAGCTGATTTTTCTCAGCCAGGAATTGAAGGGCGTTTTGCACTTCGATGTCATCCATCTCCACAACGCCGACTCGCAGCGTTTGTCCGTCTTTTTCGAGAGGAACGAAGCGGTATTTTTTTGCCGCTTCATATGGCACCAAACCGACAACTTCGGGAGTTATGTTAAGGTTCTCCCATTCTAGCTTTTCTTCCTTTGTTTTCTTATCCTGAACATTTTTGCTTTTAACTGGCATTTCGATTTGTAAGAATCAATTTTTGGAAACCGGATGAATATTTTCAAAAATTATTTGAAAAAATTCCTTTCGCCTGTTTCGGAAACAACCGGCTCTTCATACGGAGCGTAAACAACCTCCTTTATTTTCTTGATTAGGCCCTGGTTGAATCCAGATCCGCTCGCCAGTATCTTGACAGCTTCCGGACTGCTGGTTTTTATTTTCGACCTATAAAACACGTCAAGGGTTATCGTGCTGTTCAGCAAGTCCGAGCTTGAGCCTTCGGATGTTGATTGTCCCTGGGGACTGATTGATATTTGCGCCACATTGGCAACCCTGTTTGAATCGGCCAGATACTTATAGAAATTGAGAAGCTGTTCCCAATTTCCTTCCACGGAAATATCAATGGATGAAAACTGGACACAAGCGGAAGCAGCCGACTCTGCGCCGGAACCGGATGCGGAGGGATTGGCAAGTCCGGCAGACGCTCCTGCGGAAGCCGCTCCGGTTGTGCTTCCAGAGGATGCCGCATCTGCGCCGCAAATATAGGCCAGTTCACCTGACGAGCCTTTTTTGGTAGCAGCCGTGAAACTGGAAATCAGCACTCCGCTTCTTGAAGCTCTTTGATAAAGTTCATTCAAATAATCTTCCGGACTCTCATTTTCCGGCAGAGCTGCGGCTATGATTTTCTTTTCTTCAAAAGTTTCAAAGGCTTCCTTGAGCTCGCTCAATTTTCGGGTTTGCGACTGGAGGTCCGACAGCTTTTTCTGGCTGTCTGCAAGCGCCTTCCGATTCGCCTTCATGCTATCAAAGGCAGGCTTAGCAAAGATAATCAGTATCACCACGACCATAGCCAGTGAGAGCGGAAGGATGAGAACTTTCACTCCGAGTGATGATTTTATTGCCATTTTTTTTGAGGCCTTTTCTTTTTTGGAAAAGACGATTTTATTTATTTATAGCTTCCTTTTTTATTTTTGCCGTCAGATCAAATTTCACACCGCCCTGCCCCTCCGAACCCGAGGACTCCGTTGCATTTTTGAATTCAACTGCCTGGATAATTGGCGAATTTTTGAGAAGAATCAATTCCTTTGAAAGAGCGTCAAAGTTCGTTGCGATGCCTGACACATTGACCTCGCTCCCCTCCCTTTTCCATTCAAAATTCGTCAGACGCACTTCCGGAAGAATATATTTGCTGAAAGTTTTCACGTAGCCGTCGAAATACACATGGTCAACCAAAATTTTTTCAATAAGACCCAGTCTTTCCTGGAAATCAGCCATTTCAAGATATTCCGGGCCGGATATTTTCTCGTTCTCTGTCTTGATCTGTTTTTCAATTTGATTTTTCTGGTTGAGATAATGACTGGAAAGATAGCTGGGGACTGCGTACGCCCCAATCGCGGCCAGAAGAAGCAGAACCGAAAAAATAAGGGAAGATTTTCCAGACAGGCTCACTTTATTTTCACTTTCGGGAGCGGCAAGATTGATATTGGTTACCATATTTTTATTTTGTTTTAGGTATTAGGAGGTTTTATTAATCTTACCATATTTGCCCGATTCAGGGCAACCGATGGAATATTATTTTGACGGCGATTCCAGCCCGCGCAGAGCCAGACCGATCGCGACCGTAAGTTCAGGCGCCACCTCCTGCGCCAATTCCTGGTGGTCTTTTCTCACTCCGACCCTTGCCAGAGAATTTCCTTTTTGACACTCCAGAGAAAGTTGTTTTGAAAAATAGTCAACGAGAGTCGTGAGCTTGGAGGTTCCCCCGGTAAAGATTATTTTTTCAATTTTACTAAGTGAATTTTTTTTGTGATATAATTCTTGCAGCCTCTTTATTTCATCGGTAATCATTCCAACGACGGGCTTGACAAGAGAAGAAATTTTTTCTTTGGCATCGAGAAGATCCACTTGGCCCGATTTTTTGATTCGATCGGCTCTCTGAATATCCACGCCCAAGCCGCTGGCAATGGCTCTTGATATTTCCGCTCCGCCAACATCAATGCTCCGTGTCATACGGATAACTCCGTCGCTCACAACGGTAAAGTCTGTTGCCTTCGCTCCGATATTCACGATCATAAAGGTACCCTTGTCATTTCCAATGAGACAGCGCACAGTAGCGAAATTTTCAACTTCCATGGCTACGACGCTGATATGCGAATCGGCCACCGCCGAAGAAAGCCTCGTGACAGCCGAATTGGGAACTGTTACCACCATAATTTGCATCTTTTGTCCTCCGCGAATTGGCTGGCCTCCGTCTACCGGCCTTTCCTGGTAGCTTCCGATCACCTCCCAGCCAAGATTGACTTCTTCGATCGGTGACGGAATAAACTTGGCCGCCTCAAAATGAATGGCTTTTTCGATTTCGGATGCCGGCATTTCTGGAAGCTCAATGAAAGAGATCAGAGATAAAAAGCTCGGTATGCCTACAACCGCCCTTTTTGTTCCAAATTCCCCTTTTTTCAAGACATTTTGAAGAATTTTCTCGGTCTGTCCTTCAAGAATTTCCAAACCATTTAGCTGGAGAATCGATCCAGAATCATACGAAAGAGCATAATTCGAAAGCACCGGAACGTTGTTTTCCTTTCGAAGTTCGACAATTTTTATGCCCGTTGTGCCGACATCGATTCCAAGGGATCTATTTTTTCCGGAAAATAAACCAAACATAAAATAAAAAGCAAGGCAAAAAATCACCCCACCCTAAATAAAATACAATAACCAAAAGAATTTTTTGATTCCGCGGATTTCATTTTATTTTTGTATTCTTGAATAACTTTTCAGTAAGCTAATATTACCATATTTCGCAAAAGAGCACAACCCGCCGCGGGAATAATGCTCCAATTTCAGGTATAATGCATTTGAAAAGTTTCATGTGAGCAAAAGTTGGAACGAAAATATAGGAAATGATCGGAAAAATCAAAAAAATTATCCTTGACACTCTATTCCCGGTAATCTGCCTCGGCTGCCGGAAAAACGATTGCTGGCTTTGCGAAGAATGTTTCCGAGGGATTCCCCTCCGGCGCGAACAAATTTGCCCGGCCTGTGAAAATAAAACCACTGTTTCCGGTTTTCTTTGCATTTCCTGCCAGACCGGCCGAAAGTTTCTGCTGGACGCCTTGATTTCCTCCGTTTCCTACGAAAACCAGAATGTAAAAAAGATGGTTCACTATTTTAAATATCGTTTTGTGTTCAGTCTTTCCGAACCATTGGCCCGGCTCCAGACAAAAGCCCTGCTTTCGCACCATATTCCCCTGCCTCGGGCGATCATTCCGGTGCCTCTTCACCCCAGGCGGCTCCGCTGGCGAGGCTTCAATCAGGCGCTTCTCCTCGCCGAATATATTTCACAAAACCTGGCGCCCCCTCTCAAAATTCCGGTCTTGGACATTTTGGAGCGAAGAAAATATAACAAGCCGCAGATGGAACTTGGAAATTATCAGGACCGGTTGGAAAATGTCCGGAACCTGTTCAAGATGAGATCCGGCGCCGTCTTTGATAACATCAAAGGCAAAACAGTTTATCTCATTGATGATATCGCGACAACCGGGGCAACTTTGGAAGAATGCGCAAAAACGCTGAAAGAAAGCGGGGTGAAAAAAGTAATCGCGGTTGTCATCGCAAGGCAGACATTGAAAAAATAAGAGATTGACTGAAAAGATAAGTTGGTTTAATATGGAGATATGGCTGAAAGGTATAAATCTAAAAGAGTCAAATTCACCAGAAACAAGCAACGAGATTTTCTTTTTACTGCAAAAAATAAGCTTGGTTTAGATTGGCGTGAACTCGCCAAATTGCTTAAAATAAGCGAAAGAAATCTTTCGGATTGGAAAAGAGAGAAGATTACTGTTCCCCTGAATATAGTCAAAATTATCTGCAAAAAAGCGAATCTAAGTTTTCCCAAAAACATTGAATTGCTTTCTCCTTATTGGTACGCAAAAAAAGGCGCCCGAAAAGGCGGACTTGCTGTTTTAAAGAAATACAAATTTATTGGAGGTGATCCAAATGCTAGAAAGAGAAAATGGCGGGAATGGTGGGAAAAGGAAGGTAAATTCAAGCAACATCCCATTATTAGCAAACGACTTCCGATAAAAAAACCGTCATTTTCCGCTAAGCTCGCAGAATTTGTCGGCATTATCCTCGGAGACGGCGGCATAAGCATGCGACAAGTTTCAATTTCATTGAATCGCGAAACTGATCAAGACTATATTAGTTTTGTGAATAAAATGATTACGGACCTGTTTAGTGTTTTTCCTGGATTATATTCGGATCCCAAAAGCAAAGCTGATACAATTGTAATATCTCGCACGGAGTTGGTTGATTATCTTACGCAAAAAATGGGGTTGAAAATAGGCAATAAAGTGAAACAAAAAATCGATATTCCGATATGGATAAAACGAAACAAGAAATATGAAATCGCCTGCTTACGCGGACTTATTGATACTGACGGGTCTGTCTATAAACATACATACGTCGTCAATAAAAAGATTTACCGTTATCAGAAATTATCTTTTTGTAGCTTATCTCCGCCACTTCTCCATACGGTTTTCAGGATCTTGAAAAATATTGGATTAAAGCCTAGAATATGTAAGAATAAAGAAATCAAGGTTGAAAATAAGCAAAATGTCCTGAAATATTTCAAAATTGTCGGATCAAATAACAAAAAACACCTCGAAAAGATCCAAAAATGAATAACGTGGAAGGGTGGCTGAGCGGCTGAAAGCGATAGGTTGCTAACCTGTTATACGGAGTTAAAACCGTATCGAGGGTTCGAATCCCTCCCCTTCCGCATCAAATGGAAAATATAGAGAGGGTGAGGTACCGAAGTGGTCGTAACGGGGCAGTCTTGAAAACTGCTTGCTCCGCAAGGGGCACGTGGGTTCGAATCCCACCCTCACCGCCAAGTTTCAGAATTTTAACAACAAAAAAATGAACGAAAGAACCCGATCCAGAAAATTGGCAAGACACTTTCCGCCATCACCCGCCGAAGAAGACGAACCGGTATTTTCCTGGCAAGCGCCGGAATACGAACATGCTGAAAAGCACCCGCATTGGTATTGGGTGATGGGGATAGTTTTGCTTGCCATCATTGTCTATGCGCTTATCACCAATTCAATCCTGATGGCTATCACCTTTATTCTGATCGGAATGCTGGGATATATTTATGCCGAGCGGAAGCCCCGAATCATCCAGATGAAAATCAATCCTGACGGTATCCAGGTGGATAATTATTTTTATGATTATGACAACATCCGCAGCTTCTGGATTTTTTACGAAGTCGAGGAGGAAATTCGAATTTTGAGCCTCCACAGCAAAAAAACTTTTCTTCCCTATATTCATATTCCGGTCGGAAACGCCAATCCTATCAAAATCCGCGAAGCTCTTCTGCAATATCTCCCTGAGATAAAGCAGGAGCTCTCGGCTCTTGACCGGCTTGAAAGAATAATTGGATTATAAGAATATCCTTTGCCCCACCCTGAAATATAAAAATCTTCGCATTTTGTCGCGGGGAAAACAGCGGACATGTCCCTGAAGTTCAACGGATATTCGCCCGCTTCGAGTCGAGAAGCGAGTCGGGCGGGGAACATAGGCTTGCGCCTGCCTGCCGGCAGTCGGAGAGCTTGAAAAATTTACGCGCTCGTAGCTCAGTTGGATAGAGCGTTGGCTTGCGGAGCCAGAGGTCACAGGTTCGAATCCTGTCGAGCGCAAATGCCTAATCTTGAAATACCACTCGCGCAAATCTCTTTCATTGAAAAAAAATATCTGAAAAAACTCGAGCAGCTCGGGACCAAGACTGTCCGGGATTTTTTGCATTTTTTCCCGCACCGCTACGACGACTTTTCCCGAATAACGAAAATTGCCGAAATAAAAGAAGGCGAAACCGCGACCGCTGAAGGAAAAATCTCCGAAATCCGAAATATTCATGCCTGGAAAAGAAGAATGGCAATTACTGAAGCCATTGTCGAGGATAAGAGCGGCTCCGTGCGGGTGATCTGGTTCAATCAGCCCTATATCATCCAAAATATCAAGAAAGATTCGCTCGTGAGAATCAGCGGAAAAGTGAATTGGGATAAAAAGGGGCTGTATTTTTCAAGTCCCGCCTATGAAAACGCGAGACGGGCGCCCACAAACACCGGCCGGATTGTCCCGGTTTACCCGGAAACTCGCGGCGTCACTTCAAAATGGATCCGCTGGAAAATAAGCCAGCTTCTCAAAAAATACTCGCCTGAAATTGCGGAAGTGGTTCCCAACGCGATTCTCAAAAGGCAAAAACTGATCGGCGCGCGGGAAGCAATTGAGCAACTGCACTTTCCGGATAGCTTCGAAAAAATAAAAGCCGCCCAAAAAAGGATGGCCTTTGAAGAAATGTTTCTCATTCAGCTTGTCAGCGTGCGGACGCGGAAAGATTGGGAAAACAGCCAAGCGGTTTCAATCAAATTTGATGAAAAATTGGCCAAAGATTTCGTTGAATCCCTCCCCTTCAAACTCACTGACGCGCAAAGAAAATCAACATTCCAGATTTTGAAAGATATTGAAAAGCCTCATCCAATGAACCGGCTCCTCGAGGGCGACGTCGGCTCGGGAAAAACAGTTGTGGCAGCGATTGCCGCTCTCGAAACAATGATGGCCGGATACCAAACAGCCATCATGGCGCCAACGGAAGTGCTTGCCATCCAGCACTTCGAGACTTTCAAAGAAATCTTCAAAAATTTTTCCCAAAAAGTCGGGATTTTGACGGCGAGCCAATGCCGGACGGTCTGGAAAAAAAACACGAAAAAAAATTTCCTCGGGAAAATCCGGCGGGGAGAAATAAAAATTCTGATTGGCACGCACGCGCTCATTCAAAAATCTGTCGAGTTCAAGAATCTGGCTCTGGTTGTCATTGACGAACAGCACCGTTTCGGAGTTGAACAGCGCGCCCGGCTCCAAAAAGCAGCCGCTAACCTGAAGGATAATCTCAAGAGCTCCGTGCCTCATTTGCTGTCTATGACCGCTACCCCCATTCCCCGCACGCTGGCTCTCGCATTTTTTGGCAATTTAGACCTTTCAATTCTTGATGAGCTCCCAAAAGGCCGAAAAAGAATTATTACGGAAATAGTCACCCCGACCAATCGAGAAAATATATATCAATTTATCCGCTCTGAAATAAAAAAAGGCCGGCAAGCCTTTTTTATCTTCCCCCTTATCGAAGAATCAGAAAAAATTTCCGGAAAAGCGGCAACAGAGGAGCATAAAAATCTTTCCGAAAAGATATTTTTGAATTTGCGCATTGGCTTGCTTCACGGCCGGATGAAGCCGAAAGATAAAGAGGAAATAATGGCCAAGTTTAAAAATAAAGAATTTGATATTCTGGTTTCCACATCCGTTGTTGAAGTCGGCGTGGATGTCCCGAATTCCACGATCATGGTCATCGAGGGATCGGAAAGATTCGGCCTGGCCCAGCTCCACCAATTCCGCGGACGAGTCGGACGCTCCGAGCACCAGTCGTATTGTTTTCTTTTCACCGATTCGGCTTCGGCGAATGCAAATAAAAGATTGAAAGCTCTTATTGAATCAGAAAATGGTTTTGCGCTCGCCGAAAAAGACCTTGAAATCCGCGGCCCGGGCCAATTCATCGGAAAGCGCCAATCCGGCCTCGCCGACGCGGCCATGCAGCATCTTTCGGACGTGAAACTCATTCAGCAAGCGCGGATTGAAGCTCAATCCCTTTTCGAATTTGACCCGAAACTAAAACAATTTCCAGTTCTCAAAATTGCTTTAGATAAGTTTGATAAAGAAATCCACCTGGAATAATATAATGATATGCCTTGCATCAATACGCTAGCGCATTGATGCATTTTATATAAAGATACTACTTCTCAAATATTTTATAAAAACAAAAAACAGCCGCGGGTTTCGCACCGGGCTGTTTTATATTTCCCTCATCTGAATTCGCCAGACAGCGATAACGCGCTGGCGAACTCGGATGAGGGGGCAGAGTCAATTGGGACCTCTGCCCTGAGCGCTCGCGAATGTTGTCTGCGAGGCTCCTATTTTATTGAGCTACTTTCTGGCGGTTACGCGCCAGCCCAGAGACCAGAAACCACAGAACTGACGGAAGCGCGATCATCGCAGCCGCCCATCCCCATGCCGCTCCCCAACAAGGAAAAGGATAAAAGGCACGATAGCCAGCGTAGGCAATTTGCGCCAGGCCTATACAAAAAAAATATTTTGCCATACTACCTCCTTCAATCAAGATATTCTCGGATCCGAAGATCCTTGAAATATCTGATCAGATTGAGTTCAGCCACTCCCTGGCGGATAACTCCTCCTTTGTCAATGATTTTATCTTCCCCTAAAGCCCAACCGTTGCCCAGGGCAATCAGAGTGGTTTTTTTGTCGCCTTCCGGGACGCATACATCCCAACCCCGCCGGACCTGCATCTTCTCCAGCTCATCCTTGGGCATGACGAAGTCGAAGATGAAGATCATATTGCCGTCCGTATTCGAGTAGGCATACCATTCGATGGGAAGAGGAGTTCCACTTTCCTTCAGAAACTTGCCAGTTCCCCAGGCGAAGGGCATGGCAATGCCATGACGGTCCGGATACTGCTCAGAAAACCACTTGGCCTGGCTCTTGATAAAGTCAGACCGATACGTCGCAGCCTGCGCCACCGCATTAACCACCATCAGACCGCACAGGGCGGCGACTAGGGCCAAAATAACTAATTTTTTCATCTTATCTCCCTCTTCTTTTTTTGAAATATTTCATTCAACTGCCAAAAATGAAAACTAGAAATAATTTTCACATTGCGGCAGTTGAGATTTTCTCAAAGAGCAGTCTTGCCCTGCCAAAGCTTTAGCGTCGGCGGGTCCCTTCTCACGAAGAGAATGATGAAGAGAAGATCGCAAGCCGTAAGCGTCGACGGGGTAGTTGCAAAGAACTAGTATATAATTCCCGTGGCGATTTTTGGCCTTTGAAATTCTCCCCTCCATCATTCTCGCCGCAAAATCCCGGTTTTTCATTCCAACGGGTTATTATATCAAAATAAAACACTCCTGTCAATGGTCGGAATGTTTCATGAAACATAGAGATATTATACCTTATATAAGCCTTATAATAGCTATAATTTTAGGTTAAATCTCCACAAATATTCCCGGCAGTGCTGAGCGTAGTCAACGCCGATTCTTTTTGATTTTTTTATAGCCAAGAGCTTAGCTCTCGGATTTCGATGCTCGATCCAGAGCCTCTCGCCTTTCGTCAGATCCCATTTATTGAGTTTCCGATCGATTTTCAGGAATTGGCAGAGTTTTCCTGGACCGCCCAGATGGACATCCGGCGGACCCCCATCTTTAGACGTCCGACGTCCAAAAATTTTTGCGCCGCGTATCAAAACCGCCGCAGGGAAATCTTTTTTTTCGGTGACAATATTGAGGCAATGATACATGCCGTAGATCATATAGACGTAGGCATGTCCTGGCTCATCATACATCACTTCCGTCCTTGGCGTTCTCCCCTTTGAAGCATGGCACGCCAAATCTTCTTCGCCGCGGTAGGCTTCTGTTTCGGTGATCATCGCCCGCCAAATTTTTCCCCGATACTCGCGGATCAAAAAACAGCCGAGAAGATCTCGGGCAACTTTCATCGTGTTTCGGGAATAGAATTTACGGGGAAGCACTTTCATATCCTGCGAATTCAAGGTTAGAAAACGTTATATTTTTTTTCAAAGCCAAGCCTTTCTTAACTCCCGATAAATCGGGAGTTTTTCAAAGCTCGGCTTTTTTCATAAACTTCCAGCATTTTTTTCGCGCAAATTTTCGCGGTGTATTTTTCTCTTGCCGTTTTTTTCGCCTCTTCGGAAAAATCTTTTCTCAAAATTGGATCACTGATCAATTTTTCAATCATCTCCTGAAATTCCTGCTTATTTTCCGGGACCAAAAATCCTGTTTTGCCGTCTTCGACAATATCCCGCACTCCTGTCGCCCGCACCGCGACAATCGGAAGGCCGGAATACATGGCTTCAGTGAGAATCATCCCTTGCGTTTCCGATTTCGAAGCATAGACGAAAATATCCCCCGCGGCGTAATAGTTTTTCTTTTCGGCGCCGGAGACAATGCCGACAAATATCACTCTCCCTGCGAGCCCGCTATCCCGAACAACTTTTTCCAAATTATTTTTGAGATTCCCGTCTCCGCAAATCATGAATTTAACGGACTTATTATTTCGTAAAATATCCAACACTGCATCGAGAAGAAAACCAACATTCTTTTCCGCGGTAAGCCGCGAGATCAGAGTAAGCAATATTTCATTATCTCTAATGTTATATTTTTTTCTCAAGGACTCCCTGTCCGGATTTTCGAATTGTTTTTCCTCCACTCCTGTCGGAATAGCCGTGATATTTTCATTTGCCACGCCCCACTTTTTGATTATATCTGCCACTGACGGCGTAGGAGTGATTACTGCGTCGCACAGGTTGGCATAATTTCTCGCGTTTCTGATTGTCCACCAAGCGGCTATTTTTGCCGGCACAAATGGCGCAAAATGGGCGTATTGGTCATAGAGCGTATGCCAGGTGAATACCAGCGGAACATTTTTTTTCTTTGCCCAATATGCCGCCGCACTGCCGAGAAGATTGGGATGCTGGGAATGGACAATGTCAATTTGAAGACGCTTGAGCTTCCCGCGAATCTTCAGGGAATGCGGAAATGCCAGCGGGAATTTTATTTTTATATTTGTCTCAATCGCGGGATAGCGAAAAACGTTTTGATTCTCGTCCTTGTGTCCCCGCCATTTCGGAGCAAATACAAATACCTCGTGTCCAAGATTTTCAAATTCTTTCCGGAAACTCTCGACGGAACCTGAAACACCAAAGGGGTTGGGAAGATAATTGTTGGTAAAAAACGCTATCCGCATTTTTTTGAATTATGAATTTAGAATTGGGAATTGAGAATAGGAATCCAGAAAATTGAATTTACTCGGATTGCTCAACAAAAAAAATCCTATATTCTTAAATTCTATATTTCCATTCGCAATTCAAGATTCACAATTCACAATTCTTTCAATAAAACTCTCAATTTTCTCCCACACCTCTTTTTTCCCTGCAAAAACATGGTAGGCATTTTCTATCCAGAATATTTCCTTGATTTTTGATTTCACGCCACTCGTTATCATCTTCGGGGAGTTTCTTGAGACCATATGGTCGGATGTTGATTGCATAATGAAAATAGGTTTGGTGACCTGGGGCAAAAATTTCCGCGTCGCATCGGAAAGGCGCACGACTTCTTTGGCGCTTTCAATCGGATATCGCAAATATACCTTGCGGTCTCCCATTTTTTTTCGGACCCAGAACGGATAATATTTGTTCCGGTATTTTTTTGTGAGTCCCATGAAAAAAAGGCACACTTTCACGAGGTAATGCAATTTGTAGTGCATCGCCGCGCCCATAGTGAAGATTCCGGCCACCGATTTGTCATCGGAAACCATCAAAGCCAGGTTTCCTCCCATAGAAATTCCGCCGACAAAAATCTTTTTCTCGACCTTCGCCACGGGTTCTTTTCCGGAATAGAAAACCCTGTCCTTTTTTGTATCGTTATAAAGCGCGCCTGTGGCGAAGGATAAATGTTCTTTCAGTTTCTCAAGCTCCTCCCGGCTCTGGGAAAGCCAATCTTTCCATTTGACATGCTCCAGGTCTTCTGGCCTTGTTCCATGACCCAAAAGCAGTGGGGCGGAAACTGTGTACCCGAAAGAATTGAGATGCTCCGCGAGCGGCCGGAGCTCGTCTGGCGGAGAAGTCCAGCCGTGCAATAACAAAACCCCGATGCCATTGTCGCCTTTCAGAAAAAAAGGGTTGCTTTCGAATTTTTTTTCAGGATTCATAATGAAATTCTATAATATTTCTTCCCACTTTAGCCTCTCTGTTCTTCTGGGACGGGGCGTCTTCTGTTCATCTTCACTGCTTTCCGTTTTCTTTTCTTTTTTGAATTCCGGCTGAATGGCTTTGAGCTCCATCTCAAAAAGTTTCAGGCGATAACTGAAAGAATGGGCGGCAACCAGGTTGAATTTGGACCGGATATCCGCTGGAACGGCATCATAGCCGTCTTTGTCGGAAGTCATGGCAAAATAGAGCTTTGACGGATCCGTGTCGCTTTTTGTAATGAGGCCGTAGTCAACCGGCGGATCTGCTTCCAAAAAATATTGGACCGGAACCCGATAGGTCATGTTTCCATGAAGGTCAAATATTTTTTCTTCGTCCGCGCTTCTTTCCCGCAAATAGCCGGCCAGATTTTCAAGTTGCGTTGCGGTGACATTTTGGAACTGCTGGATAACAAGCATCCTTCCCATCCAGGGCTCGGGATCCTTCTCTTTGGCAAGGCTTGTATACCAGGTGCGGATCGCTTCCGAGTTGAGAAAAAAAACACCCAGAAAAACAATCGCCGCCAGCGCTTTCCCGAGATGCTTTTTCTTTTTCCACTTCAATGCCCAATCAAACCAAAAAGCGAAAAATACAAACGGCAGGAAAAAAACCGGGAAGAAAAAACGGGGGCGGACCTGAAACGCAAACGGAATAAGAAGAAAGAAAAAACCAAAAAACCAAACATAGACGACCCGCAAAAAGGATTTTTTTTCTTCATCTTTTTCCTCTTTCAGCCCCCAAAATATTTTGAGAAGAGTGGCAAAAATCAAAACAAGACCGGCAAGCATTGATATTTTCCCCGTCCGGCTGATATACGAAGTCGGATAAAGGGTATAGTAGTTCCCATGGTTTATAAAGTTTTGGAAAAATTTTTGCGAGATCGAATATTCCGTCTGAGGCTTGTTTTTGAGGGCAAAAATGAATTGTTTCGCGTTATCCCCGCCAGTCTTCAAGTCGCTCAAAATGACCGGCATATAAAAAATGAGGAGAATCAAAATGACAAGACCCGCCCCTTTCCACCCCATTTTTTTGAAATTCCTGTTCCAGGCGAGGGATATGATTATGAGAATCGGCAAAGCGACAAAAACCAAAAAGTGAAGCTGGCTGGCCACCCCCCATCCGACTGCCATTGCAGAGAGCCAGGCGTATTTTTCTTTTTCTCTTTTTGACTGGGAGAATTTCAACAGAGCAAAAAAAGTGAGCAGAATCCAAAAAGGAATGGCATTCGGGTTCCAGGCGAATCTCGCGTATTGGATAGCAATAAAACTGGCGGAAAAAATAGCCGTCCCCAGGAGAGAAGATGTTTTTTGGAAATAGATCCGAAGAAAAAAATAGAAAAGCGGAATGGAAAGGATGGAAAAAAACACATCCGGATAAGCAAGAACCGCCGGATCAGTCGAATTGAAAATTTTCGCCGAAAGAAATTGGAAATAATAGAAGATCGGCCCGAGCCGGAGAAATGTCCCCGCCGCCCGGGGACCCAGAAGGGGCAAATTTGAAATGCCGTTATCGTACGCTTCGCGAATGAGCATCGCATCGCGCGCCTGATCCATGGCAAAATAAAGCCAGTCTGAAAAGTGGTACAGCCTGACAGCGGCAGCAAGCAGGACAATCACTGCGAGAATGAAATAATCCCAATATTTTTTGGACATAATTCCTAATTCCTAATCGACCCGATTAATCCAATCAATACCCAGCCCCGACGACACAATGTCCGGTAGCTTGGATTTTTGATTTGGGATTTTATCGGGCCAATTGGCAATTTTCAAATCACTTCCTCTTTCTTTCTTCGGATAAATCCGGCCCATTCCCGGATAAATCGGACAACTACCTTGAACGGCGCTTCTATTATAACATCAAAAAGGAAGATAAAAACATTGACTCGCGAAAAGTTGATCGACATCCACTTCCCCATCCGGACAAACGGCATTGAAAGGGTGTCTATGAGCATCCCGATCATTCCCTCTTTTTCACGGGCGACAAGAAGTTCGCGCACTGGCTGGCGCACCAGGGCATTGAAAAAGTTTATCACGCTGAAAAGGAAAAGAAATATCAAGATTCCGAGCCAATTGAAATTCAAGATATTCAAAATCCAAATGACAAGCCCGAATGAAATCCCGTAGGTGAGAATGAAAAATAGATTCAGCGTCCAATCAGAGAAAGTTTCGATTTCCTGAAGACGGATCTCGGCAATCGGCTTTTCTTCGCGGCCGTAGGCAATTTCTCCGACCCCTTTGGCAATCAGGGCGGAGTTTTGGTCGCTGGGGCGGCGTATGGTTGTTGAAAGGACCAACAGATATAGCGGCGGAAGAAAAAGGTTGATAATTATTGGAACCGTATTGACTTGTCCGATGACATAAAAATCAAAGGGATATTCCACCGCCACGGCCAAAAATATTTTGGTAATTATGAGAAAATAAAGGCTTCTCTTCACTCTTTTCCAGAACTTTCTCATCTCCCGATCGTATACTTCGGAAGCCGCCAATTGGACCGCAAAATTGAGCGACTCGGGATTTCCGACGATTTTTTCTATTTTGGAAATATTTTGAAGCGCCGACTCATAAAAAATATTGAAATAAACGGCATACTTGCGAAGCGCCACTCCTATTTTCACCGAAACGGGGCTTGAAATTTTCATCTTGATCGAATGGATGAGCGCCGGAAAGCCGGAAAGCATCATGGCTAATTCACTGTCCGGAAGGTCCTTTTTGAACCATTCCGGAAGATACAGTTTGAAGAGGACGAAATTGAGCATGGCATTGTCCGGTTTGGCGATTGATCTCACAACGGCAAGAAAAATTTGGATGTTCTTTTCGCTCTCCTTCACTTTTTTCGCGCCCTTGATTTCAACTCTATTCTTCGCTGTCTCATACATGGCCCGGACCAGGGCAAATCTGGATGGATTGGAAAACAGAGTTTCCTCGATTTCGCAGGAAGCCATGCCAACCAGCCACCTCTTCACCTCATAGCCTGAAATTGCCCCCGAGGCTTTTTGGTATTTGGCAATTATGCGCGCAGTCTTTGTTTTCAATTCCTCTCCGGTTTTTCCCTTTTCAAGATATCCGCTCATGGCAAGCTCCTCGAGAAACTGTTCAGTGAAATCCTCACGGCGAAATTCAATGAGAAGATTGCGTTTCAAAATTCGCTCAATGGCATTTCTCTTGATGAGATGATCATCGTTGTATTCGATGAGATTTCTTACTTTCTCATAAAGAAGAGCCATGCTTTCGCCTGTTTCCTCGATCTCTGCCTCCTTTTCTCCGGCTTTCTGGATTTTTTCAGCTTCCAGCTGCTGTCTGAGTTTTTCGAGAAACTCCGCAATCGGCTCGTTTATTTGGGAATTTTTCTTGTTTTCCATGGGCGTAATCTTGCGACATAGTCTATTGTCAACAAGAAGATTGTAGCATTATAAAATAAGAAGTGTAAACCTTAGCTTTTTAAACAAACAAAAAACCCCGCAAATCATGGCGGGATCAAAAGCTTGGCTTTGAGGAATTCCACGACGGCAGTCGGGGAAGGAAAAAAGCCGAGCTTTAAATAAACAAAAAATTCCGCAAATTACTGCGGAATCCTTTGTTTCGAAAAGTTCGACTATCGGCTCCGCCTAGAGTCGAACTTTGAACTACTTCATCACCGCATCCTTGAGCTTCTTGAGAACCCGGGCTTTCAGCACAGTCTTGGCCGGAATGCTGATAGATTCTCCGGTCATCGGATTGCGCCCCATCCGGGCGGCTCGATGTTTTTTCTCGATCTTCACGATCCCCGGAATTTCGACTGCCTCTTTTGTGACAGTGCTTTTCACGACTTCCGTCATTGTTTCAAGGACCATAAGAACGTCCTTTTTCGCCATCTCGGTTTTTGCCACGATGGCTTCCACAAGCTCTTTCTTTTTCATGTGGTTTTTTTATTAAAGCTTATTAATCCCCCTGAAATCTTCAGGAATCATAACACACCTTCCAAAAAACAAGCAAATTGCTCCATATTTCATTCTGGTACACTACCTACTCAATAGTTGGAACCAAGTTATCACAGAATTGAAGCAGTGGCAAGAATTAAGAGAAGTATTGAAGCAAGATTATAGTTTCGTTGTTAGTCCTTTCTAGGCGGCTTTCAGGGGCAATACGGGCGTTCCTGCCGAATGGCAGGGCTTGAGCCCTGTTCAAGGCGTAGCGAAGCGAGCACGCCCGTATAACGCCTTTCTGCACGCTCGATGCGAAAGAAAGGCTTTCCCCTTGCAAAGGGGGCAGGGGGTTGTATAAAAAGTGCGAAAACAAATGTTGCACAACTTCGTTTTTTGCGAAACGCCTCTTTTCTCCAAAAGTTGACGAAAGCTTGCAGGCAATTTTTGGCAAGAAAAAAGAGCGTGTCGCAACAAAATCAAGTTGTGCGAGGGTCAACAAGAACATTCCTGCCAGTTATATGATTTGAGTTTTTGTTGATCCCCTTGCGTTTGTTTTCGCTTTCCTTTAAGTGAAATGTGTGAATACTGCTACCATCGGCTGTATGATCTATATGAGTTGTAAGAACGATACGGGCTGGTATATCCCTTTTGTCCGGTATAAGGATTATAGTTTCCTCGCGTCGAATAATTGTTCCAGCGAGAGCTATCGGGAGATGTTCTGTAATACGGCTGAACATACGTTCCACTGCTCCTGTAATATCCGCCAACTCTGTAAGAATATGCACTGGCAAAATTTACGGCTATAAATCCGAACGCTAAAATCGAGATAACAAATAATATTTTTTTCATAATTTCACCCCGCTTTCCATTTTATTTATATCATTAAGCAGTCCATTTTTTTGTTTATCTACCTGCTCTAGCAGTTGCCTATATTTATCTTCTTCCTCACTAGTTTTTTGCAAAAGATAATTTTTTTCTTCTAGCAATTCTGTCTTTTCTTTTTCTGATAAGTTTGAATTATTTATCTGTTCATTTATTAGATTAATCTGATTTAACAGAGTTTGAGCTTTTCTATTTTTAAGATCTATCATTTGTCGATAAGCATCTGCCTTTGTTTTAAGATCCCGAACTGCCTGATCTGTCTGAAGTATTTTTAGATCATCAGATGATAAATTCCAAAAATATTTTCTTATTAAGTAAATTTCCCCATCGAGAGCATTCAATCCGCCTTCGTATGATCTTGAACTTTTAAATTTTTTCAATATTGAAAAATTATTACCATACCAAGTATAAACATCGATTGAAAAGGACTGCTCGACTTTATTCCCTACAATCTCGCCATTTAAGGGAACAGCCTTAATTATTTGTCGGCCATTTAAAGAAGAAAGATTATCAAATTTGATGCCAGTGTTAAAGGTGTAACAAAATTCCTCCTTATTAACTAAATTGAATGTTTGATTTGTCTTGTTATAACTGATTATATTCAAGCAGTCTTCAATATCAGACGCGCCTGTGATACCAGTTTGGACAATAATCTCTGGCAACCGATCTCCTGATAAGTCGTCGAGATAAAAATTCTTTGAAGAATTTGTGTCAGATCGATAATAGCCAACTGGCCAATATTTATCGGTAGCCTTATCTTCGCTTGGAGAATATTCGAATAAAATATTGTTGTCCTTTGCAACAACAATTTTTATTCCAAACTCATCTTTATCAGCCGCATCAACCCCCGCAGATTTAATTGATTTTAAATAATAAATCTCTTCGGCTTGATTATCTCCATTAACATCTTCATTAATTATATTTACAATTTCCCACGAAGAAGCATCATATAGCGCGCTGGATTGTTCTTGCGATGTAATGTCCTGAATTTCGTTAGTATTTTTATCTGCTTTGTTTTCAATAAAATATAATATGCCATATATCAAGATAGTTGCTATTAATACAAAAAAGAAACATATCTTAAAAACTTGAATAAAAAAATGTCGCTTATCTTCAGGAAAAAACAATTTAAACCTTATCTTGTGATAAATAATATACAGAATACCAACAACAACAGCTTGAGAAATAAGCCACAAAAAAGGCCAGAGGATATAATCACCCCATCTCCATGTTGCAATTTTTTCCGGATTAAGAAATACAGATGCAAAATTTAGGATGTAAAGAAGGACAAAATATTTAGCGAGTCTGACCAATATCGCAGTATCGCCCTCAATTCTTTTAATTACTTTGCCTTTTTCGCCAATTATTTCTGCAGTTGCTATGTCATCATCAAAATCTCTTTCCTGAATCTTATACGAAAAATAATTCGTGAGAAAAATAAAGGGAAACTGGAGCAAATTGATAATAAAGCTTATTATGCTTGCTCCGATAAACAGATAAATAATAAACCAAAGAAATTCTCTATTTATTAAAAGCAATATTCCGAACCAAATTAATCCTATTCCTAATAAAAAATTAAAAATGTAATAAACAATGTATGCCAACCCTGCCATCACTCCAAATATTTTTTTGGTTTTGAAAGCAACGGACAAAAAATAAGCTAAAAGATTTATGATAAACCAAAGAATAATATAGCTGATTATTATTATGATGATAAAAATGTAGTTGACCATATTGTTGAAAAAAATAGAAGTTTATTCTTCCCTTGATTTAATCCAATCTGAAAAAGATTTATTTGGAAAATTTCTGAATGCTTTAGCTTCTTCGTCATCTGGATTTCTTTTTAATATTTGTTCAGCCCAATATCTGCAAATGGTTATGAGCTCCTCCACTTCTTTGTTGCGACTTCCAACAATTTTATATTTTTCTATAGATTGCATGCCAAAAAAACGCATTCTATGTCTTATTGTAAAGGTAGGTGTAATCTTAGTTAATAAATCGAAAAAATTATATCCCATATGTATTTATTTTTTAGGCAACCTTCCTCCGCTATCGAGACAATCCTCTATCGAATCATAGGGAGTAAAATTCTTTGTGTTCTTGTAATAGTTTGTTCCATCTTTATGACAAATTCCTGTATCACTTTTTTTGACTGCTGGCTCACTGCTGCATCCAGATAAAAACAGTGCCAATAATAAAATAAATGTGAGTGAAAATATTTTCTTCATCATTTTAATAAAAATTACTATTTATCATAATCATTACTGTCCTTCGGCATAGCTTTCGCAACCCTCTATAAAGGAATTTGAATTTCCTCCGCAATCACTTGGATCGGTTATGCCTTTTTCTTCAGCCCAATTATAACCAGCTTCGTGTCCTGAACAATCATCAGTGCACTCATATCCATTGAATGTTTGAGGCTCTTGATCGTATAGATCAGAATCTGAATCTTCAATAACAGGAGTATCTTCAAATGCAGGGCTTTCTTCAACTTTTTCCGTGGAATAATCCGAACATCCGGATAGAAAAAAGATAGCCAAGAAAATAACTACTGAAATTAGATAATTTTTTCTATTAAGCAACCTAAGCATTTTTGTATGTATAATAAACGTTAACCTCAGGATTTAATATAGGTATTCAGAAAGTTCCGGCTCAAGTTTTATTCCAGCATCTTTTGCTTTTTTAAGATAAATCTTAGCATTAGCAGAGTCTCCCTTTGCTACGTATGTAACACCAAGCCAATAATTAGCATAGGGCTCTTTAGCTAAATCAGCTGAAAGAAAGAGCGTTATTGCTTGTTCATATTTTTTGTTAAAAAGATAAGATATAGCGAGATTTTGTTTGGCAATATTTTTAACCGACGCTTCACTAACCTCGTAAGCCTTTTGGGCATATCCCAGAGCTTTTGGATAATTTGCATAGGATTTTGCACTTTCATCCAGGTCAATGTAAAACAGATTAAGAGCATTATTTATCTGAAAATTGTTGGGATTGATTTGATATGCTTTGTTATAATTTGACAAAGCTAGGTCAGGTTTCCTCTCTAATAATCCTATTTCACCAGAAATTAAATAATAATCGAAAGAATCATTACTTGCTAATGCAAGTGCTTCCTTAAAGGTTTTCAATGACAAATCGTTTTTGCCCTCGGTTGAATAGGCATATGCGAGATTTTTAAGAGTGTTTATTTTTGTATCATTTGTGATTGCTCCTTCAGAAGCTTGCTGCAGATGCGATATGGCTTGACTACTATTTCCGGAATTAAGGTCTGAGATTGCTTGATTATTTTTTTCGACAGCATCGTTGTTTAAAAAATCACCAAATCTAAAGATTAACACTACCCCAACACCTAAAACAATCAACGTTGTCCTAACTGCTTGACTGTCCAGCCAAGATTTTTTAATAATTGGTTTAGAGAGAGATGTAGCTGTTCTATTTTCCCGATAAGTTGGAATTTGATTAATAATTTTCTTTTGTTTCGGCATGTAGTTTTCTCTCCTTATCTGAATTATCAAGAATGCAAAAATCCCCCCTATGATAATTGAACATACTAGGCTAATGAATATATTGGATGAGGTGAGGTAAAAAATATCCAACAATATCAAGCCCGACGGAATAAACCAAAATAAAAATTGTTTTTTGAAGTTAAACTCTTTAGTAAATCCAGATCTTGGTAGATCAATTTTTCCTGTTTCTTTATTCTTTATCTCACTTCCAGATATTCTTTTACCGCAATGATCACAATAATTATCGAATTCCTTTAATTTTCTTCCGCATTTTATGCAATACATACTATTATTGATTTAATATTTTTTCTATCTCTTTAATGAAATCATTCATAGAGCTCGCTGGAATAATTACACCTAAATTTTCATATTGACCCCTGCTAACTGATGATGGGATTCCCAACATGCACCCATCCTTATCAATTGCCAGTCCACCTGAATTTCCTTGGTCAATTTTTGCAGATGTTAGAATCAATCCATCATCTGAAAAACTACTAACAATGCCGTCTGTAATTGTCAAATTATATCCTCCGCTTGATATGGGATAACCGATAATCCTAACGCTTTCACCAAGCTTAATCTGTTCTTCTTTGCAAAGTCCGGTATCATCAAATACTGGAAGCTCTTTTGGATATTTTCCATATTGTTGACCATTCTCATCGGTATAAACATCGTAAATAGTCAAAAAGGCTAAATCATATTTATCACTCAAATCATTAAATACCAGCGGTTTTGCAAGATATATTTCTTTTGGTGCTCCAGTTTTGATATCTGGCAATATTACAAAGCATCCATCCTCTGTTATATTCAAGTTTTTCTGGTCTTGCGGAATTATATGAGAATTTGAAACAACCAAACCGCTTGCGTCTATAATCGTTCCCGATCCTCCAGTCCCATCACTATCAATACTAAATAATTCGTTTGAATATGGACACAGGATGTTTACAACAGCCGCAGATATATTTTCGTATGCGTCCGCCTTTGCTTGCTTTGCTTTTCTATCACTTTGCTGTTTATCTAAAGAATTCAGACTTTCGATGCTGGGATTGTTTATTTGCTCTTCTTTTGGAGTTGGATTATCAGAAGAATCTAAATAAATAATAAAAATAAAAAATATAGCTAGAACTGAAAAAAATATAATAAGCACTTTCTTATTATGCTTATTGGCTTCAATATTTTGATGATTTAAATCACTAGTCGCAGAAAAAGAATTATCCGAGATACTAAACCCACAACTATCGCAAAACTTCGAATCTGCTGTTAATTTATTACCACATTTTTCACAAAACATCACTTTGTAAGAAATTATTTAATCTCTCGACTTCACCCTTGTTCTTCCTCAACACAAATTTTTCTTTTCCATTGGAAAAAAATATCTGATGTTTTTTTAGAGTCAATAATTCTCTTGCTTCATTTATTGGAATTTTGATCTGAATGTCTTTTGCAAAATCATTTGAAATTATCTTGTTTCCAGAATCAATCCAAGCTGCCCTATATAATCCTCTTTTTTTCGCATCGCTTGAGCTTCCGATTGATGCTCCAATGAACGCACCAATAATATTAAATAACAGTAAACCAACTATTAACCCCACTAGGCTAGAGTCATATTTTGGGAGTTTGATGAAATATATAAAATTTTCATCCGCCATTACGTCATAATATGGCATTGAAGCAATGGCAAAAACCCTTCTTCTTGTCCAATCTTCACTATAAAAATTGACTCGAATTAGAGGTCTGTATTCAGCAACATCTATTTTTGTCCCGCAATTTCTACAGAAGTTAGCAGAATCTTTTATTTCATTCCCACATTTTTTGCAATACATATCACTTCTAATATTACATGGTCTGTCCGTAATAAATCCGTATTACGGATAATTTATCCCTTTTATAAAGCTTTTTCCACAACAAGAAAAATTATAAAAAACAGCCAAAAAAATGACTGCCATTGAGAAATATAATCTATTGCTTTTTAACCAATCCATTATATTAATCTTCATTTTTATCAGACGGATCTATCAAAAAAGGACAGCCGAGCTGTTCACCCATAACAGACAATCCGTGAGGAGAGTCCGATTATGGAACTCGACTGCCCATTGCTACCCGTAATCGGATAGAATAAGCAGTTTCTCCTCACAAAAATTCTGTTTTAGGTGAACAATTTTAGATTACCCCTTTTCGCTTAAATATGCAAATTCCCCTTGATTTTCTGTCTTATTCGGCGTAAAATAAAGGAAATTAAGATTAGAATTACTATGGAAATAAAATCGCCAAGCGAACTCAATTTGCTCAATTTCGCAGCGCTATACGACACCACCAGAGCAATAAGCAGTGAATTGGATATTCTCCCAAAAGAAAAAGTTTCTATTGATGCAATTGCAAAAAATTTTGATGCGTCCTTGGCTCTCGTTTTTACCCAACAAGCTTTTTCGGACAAGACACTCGGAGATTTAAGATATAAGGCGCTGCAATATCTCCAGGAGTGCAAACAAATCACATCTTTTGAATATAGGGACGATGCGTTTAGAGAGCGAATTGTGGAAATTTCATTAGATCCAGAACGCTTTGTTAAATTCTTTTCAGGATTAGAAAAAATTTATGATGATAGATGGAAAGATTATGAAAATTTAAAAAAGATTAATGAAAAAAATCTCCATACAGAGAGAGAAAAAGAGTCCTCGTTTAAAATACCAGAACAAAAAACAGTTTATGATTTGGGTTATGATGATGTTTTAACTAGAAAACCAATACTGCCGATTGAAAAAAATATAGAACTTGCCTTATTGCGAGGACAGATTGAGACTCAAAGTAAGAAGAGTGAAAGACAGCATCGACAAAGCCTAAAGCACAACAGAATCCTCGCCTCTTCACAAGATAAATACAATCACGCCTTGGACATAATCATTGAAAAATTCGAATTTCAGTCCCAGACAAATAACGCGACCGGCATAACCATTGATTATTACTATTTTAACTTCGAGGACAGAATGGATGATTCGCGGATGCTGGAAGCTTATTTCAATAAGCTAAAAGAGGCAGGTTGTTTTGAAGAATGGGGAAGGGGAAATTATTCAGGAGGAACAAAATTCAGTTTTTCTGATGTGAAGCTCAACAAGCTTAGAGAGTTTAAGAAGAAGGAATTGGAAAAAACACTGGAAAAAATGCAACTTAAAGCTGATATTTCCCGAGAGCGCGACTACTACAATCTATCAGTCAAGGACAGAGAAATTTGGGTAAACGAAACTTATTTGATTAGTAAGCCGTATGCAATCGGAAGCAACTTAGAATTTTTTCTTTATTTGCTTGAAAATCCAAACAGAGAAATAAAAAGAAGTGAACTACCACAAAGAATCAAGGAAGAAATCGGAAAAAAGAGATTCATCGCAATTTTCAATGCTCTTGGCTTTAAGGGAGAAATTTTAAAATTATTTTTCCCCAAAAGAGGAAAAACTGCTTTAATGTTCAATCAAAATGTTTCGAAAAGTGAACTTGATTATAGGGGCATAAAAGAAACGATTCTCTTAAAAGAGTTGGAATTAGCCCATAGTAAAAATAGTCCGAAGTAGTCCAATCTAGTCTAAAGTTCAAGATTAAAATTATAAATGATCCATACTGTAGGTATGGTTTTTTTGTGCAAGAAGCATTCCCAGAAATTAAAATTATGACGATTAAAAAAGAACGACAGGAAAATTATTATCAAACATCCGATCTGCTGATATGTAGCGTTCTTGTATATTTCGATCATATCTTGCAAGAAGTTGATAAAGCCGATTCTTCGCGGTGCATTTTCGCGATCAAGAAAACCGGCAACACGGATAAATTACTTAATGATTTTTATAACAGTCGCCTCTTGATCGAGCCGAATAAGTTTCAAGCAATCCAAAAAGACATAAAACGGCGAATTTATAACTAACCCGATGCTCACGATTCAGCAAGTCAAAGAATTGCTAAATGATCCAAATTACTCCGATGAAGAAATCGCCCAAATCAGAGACGAGTTTCGTTCGCTTGCCGAGATAATCTTTGAAAAATGGCAAGAGGAAAAAGGGATCAAGATAGACGATTAAGGAGATTAAAATTATATGCAAAATCACAATGTCCGGCAGATATAATACAAAACTTATAAAAACAAGACACTCTTACTCCGTCCAAGAAATATCGAATCTTCTGGGCATAAACAAGAAATCTTGTTTCCGGTGGACAAAAGTCGGGTTGAAAGTTCTTGATCCAACAGCAAAGCCCCTATTGGTTATGGGTGATGATCTGAAAGAGTTTCTTGATAAAAAGCGGGCAAAAAACAAAGTTGAGCTTGGGGAAAATGAATATTTTTGCTTCACGTGCAAAAAGGCGGTAAAAGCAATATCAGGGAGTGAGAAAATTCAAATGACCGGCAAAAAGATCGGAAAACAGAATAGAAGCCAGCAAATAAAAACGGGGTTATGTGAGTTCTGCAATAAAAAAATCAACCTCTTTGTGTAGTGTCTATCAAAGGGATTATATAATTACATTTCTATACGCTTAAATGTCCACATATAACAATTAATTAAATTAAACTAAATGAACACATTGCAAAAAAATGAAATGGCGAAAAGAGATTATTTTGAGTATTTGAGAGACATTGAAAGATTTTCGGAAGATTCAATCGCCGCTTTCGAAAAATCTATTTTGAATTGGCAGGATTTCACGAAAAATGCCGACTTTTCCAATTTCAACAAAAAACAAGCGGTTGAATTTCGAGATTGGTTGAAAAATAGGAAAAAGAAAAACACGGAAGAAAAAATAAGCCTAAGCTACGCCTATAACATTTTGAGGCTGCTACGATCATTTTTCGAATGGTTAGCCTTGCAACCGAAATACAGATCAAGAATCAACCCGTCATTTATCAATTGCTTGAAGCTTTCAAGAAACGAAACCAGAGCGGCTATTCAAAGCAAAAAAAAGAATGTTCCAACGGTGGAAGAAATAAAGACGGTTATTGAGAGTATTGAGGTGAAGAATGACGTTGATAATAGGGATAGAGCTATAATATCCTTGCTTTATCTTTCTGGAATCAGGCTTTCCGCACTGATAAGCTTGCCGATAAAAAGTTTTGATAGAAATAAGCTGGTCATTGATCAAGATCCAAATTTTGAGATAAAAACCAAGCTTCGCAAAAGAATAACAACTGCTCTTGTTCCTCTTTCGTTTGCAAAGCCCTTGGATTATTTCACGAGTTGGTATGATTATTTAGTCAAAGAAAAAAAATTCAAACCGGATGATCCGATTTTCCCCGCGACCAAAAAAGAGCAAGGAGCCGAAAATATTTGCTACTTTAGCACGGGAGAAATTGAACCGATTTTTTGGAAAAGCGGCAGTTCCGTGAGAAAAATACTTGAAAAAAGATTTATCAAAGCCGGTGTTCCGTATTATAAACCCCATATATTTCGGGATTTGATAGTAAAAGAGTTTATTCAAAGTCCCTTAACCGAAGAACAAAAAAAGGCAATCAGTCAAAATTTGGGACATAATGATGTTGGAACGACTTTTGGATCATACGGCTATGGAAAAATTGCCGAGGATAGACAAATTGAAATTGTGCAGGGTATTAAACTTAATAATGAAAAAAGCGAAAAGATTTTAGGGAATATAGCAGTAAACTCGAATAAAAAGGAATTTGCGGAATATTTGCGGAATATAGCTGATAATCTTGCTCAAGATTGAAATTTCGCCTATGATATAAGTGTGAATCCAATGAAATACTAAAAGCCATTATCGTCCGACTAAATGGGCGGTTCTGCTAACAGGCTTTTAGTTTGTTGGATTCACCAGAACCGTCCTTTTAGTTATAAAAAAAATGAAAGGCATAATCTATACAAGAGTATCAAGCGAGGAGCAAGTCAAAGGCACTTCTCTCGAACATCAAGAGGAGCTTTGCCGGAATTTCTGCAAAGATCGAGGCATTGAAGTCTTGGCTGTTTTCCGAGAAGAAGGGGCTTCAGCCAAGACGGCGGATCGAGCCGAGTTTTTGCGAGCTATTGAATTTTGCCGGAAAAACAAAGGCAAGATTGACGCTTTTGTAGTCTACAAGGTGGATCGCTTCGCGAGAAATACGGAAGATCATTTTTACGTGCGAAAAATGCTTCTTGATTATGGGGCTACGCTCAATTCTGTTTCGGAACCGATTGGCAATAATCCAGCCGAGAAATTCGTTGAAACGGTGCTGGCTGGCAGTGCTGAATTTGACAATGCCGTGAGAAAACAAAGATGTGTTGACGGAATGATTTCGAGGTTGAATCAAGGAATAAATCCGTGGCAACCGCCAATTGGCTATATTAGCCCGCAAACCAAGAAAAGGGGCGAAAAGAAAAACGAACCCGACAAACCGCACGAAGAAATATTCCCCATTATTCAAAAGGGGCTGAAAGAATTTTCCAAAGGGCTCTATTCGCAAGCGGAGATGCTGAATCTATTTGATAAGCTGGGATTAAGCAAAATACGAGGAAAAAAGACCCGTCCTCAATTCGTGAGCAAGATATTTTGCAATCATTTGAAATTTTACGCCGGTATTCTAGTGAACCCGTGGACAAAAGAGGAAATTCGAGGAATCCATAAGCCTATGATAACCAAAGAAGAATATCATAAAATCGAAATTATTTTATCGGGAAGATCAAACAGAGTGAAGCACAACCGATTGAATCCCAATTTCCCGCTCAAGCGGACTGTTCTTTGCGGTCATTGCGGAATGCCTTTGACGGGAAGCTGTTCCACTGGGAACGGCGGAAAGTATTTATATTATCATTGCCGGAATAGAGATTGTGCGATGTATGGCAAAGCGATAAACAAAAAGAAACTGGAAGAAGATTTTGTCGCCGAACTCAAGCGAAGAACACCGAAAGAAAAGTTTTTGGCAATCTTCAAAGCGACAATTTTGGACTTATGGGAGGAAAAGGGCAAAGATTTCAGAATGGACGCCCAAAAATATGAAAGGCAAATTGCTATTTTGGATGGGAAAAGAAAGAGAATATTTGAAATGCGGGAAGACGGATCATACAGCCAGAAAGAATTTCAAGAACGCAAAGAAGAAATTGAAAATGAAATCGTGGCAACAAAAATATCCTTGAGCGAAACAAGGATTGATCAATTTGATGTTGAAGGGATTTTATCTTATGCTAACAATTTTATCAGCGATCTTGGCAGGCAATGGCTGGATTTGTCGCAATCACATTCGAGGTTCCAAAAAATGGTATTTCCCGAGGGGATTTCGTATAAAAGAGACGAAGGATTTGGAACCGCCCGAATGGGGCTTATATATGAACTAAACAAGACTTTTGGCGCGAATAAATCGCTGTTAGTACCGCTACGGGGAATCGAACCCCGGTTAACGGATTGAAAACCCGCTGTCCTAACCACTAGACGATAGCGGCACAAAGCCACGGGCTGAATAATAATGGAAAACCGACCAAGAGTCAACCCGAGCAGCGAAAAATGCGCGAAAAAACCTTTATACTTTACACAAAATGCTTTATACTGGAGAATATGCAAATTCTTGCTATTGAAACATCCTGCGACGACACGGCTGTTGCCCTCGTGAAAGCGGAAAAGGGCAATTTTTTTGTCATGGATGATTATGTCTCTTCCCAAACAAAAACGCACGCCCCGTTCGGCGGCGTCGTCCCCAATCTTGCCGCCCGGGATCACCTCAAAAATCTGCCCTTGCTCCTCAAAAAGATCATTGCGAAAAATAAAATCAGGCAAAACAATGTTGATTTGATCGCCGTCACACAGGGTCCCGGACTTATTCCAGCGCTTCTCATCGGAACAAACGCGGCGAAAACCCTGGCTTATGCCTGGAAAAAACCGCTGGTGGGAGTTCACCACGTGGTTGGTCATATTTACTCGAATTTTTTGCAAGATTCGACCTTTCCCTTTCCGGACTATCCGTCAGGAAATTCCTCAAGGTCGAACCTTATCAGGTTCCCTATTTTGGCCCTAATCGTTTCCGGCGGGCATACGGAGCTGATTCTCATGAAAAAACATATGGATTTCAGGATTGTCGGACAGACACTTGACGACGCAGCCGGAGAAGCCTTTGACAAAGCGGCGAAGATTTTGGGATTGGGATATCCCGGAGGACCAATAGTCTCCGCTTATGCTGATAAATTCCAAACATCGGCTAAAGCTCGGATTTTCCCTTTCCCGACTAAACGCCCGGGAATTCCTCAAAGCCAAGCTTTGCCGAGACCGATGCTCAATTCCCCTGATTTCAATTTTTCTTTTTCTGGGCTAAAAACAGCCCTTCTTTATACTGTCCGTGACCATCCTCGAATTCTAAAAAGCAAAAAAATCACCGGCGAACTCTGCGCCGAGTTTCAGCAAGCCGTGATTGACGTGCTGGTTTCAAAAACAATCCGAGCCGCCAAAAAATTCAAGCCGAAAACGATCCTCCTCGGCGGAGGAGTTTCGGCAAACAAGGAACTCAGAAAACAATTGGGTGAAAAAATAAAGGAAGTTATGCCAAATACAAAATATCAGATACCAGATGCAAAATACTCAATGGACAACGCCGTGATGATCGCCGCCGCCGGATATTTCAAGTGGGAATTTTCGAAAAACCGCAAACCGTTTTATAATACATGGAGAAATCTCGAAGCTGACGCAAACTTAAGGCTAAACAAATGACGAGCATTCTTCTTGGCGCCCCGCTTGCTGGAGTCTTGATGGCTCTGGCATCCGTCGCCGCTGAACAATTTCTGGCCGTCGTCGTAAACATTTTTTACCGAAAAGAAATAATTTTTGAAGTGTATAATAATCTCACTTTTTTTCTCGTCGCTTCGGCCATTATTGAAGAAAGTTTCAAATATTTTTCCGCTGTTTTCATTTTGCGGGGATATTTCAATCTCAACCGATTCAAATTCTTCGCGGCGTCTCTCGTCGCCGGATCGTTCTTTGGCGCAGCGGAAATATTTCTCATTCTTCTCACTAACAGGAAAAAGATTTGGGATATTGGCAGCCTTGACAGCGACACTCTTTTCTCCCTTTCAGCTATTGGCTTGCTTCATATTCTCACTTTTTTCCTTATTTCAGCGCTCATCGCCAGCCGGGAAAGAAATGTGAGATTTCTGGCAATGCGAACGGTTGTCCCTCCGGCATTCATCCATCTTCTCTTCAATTTTCTCGTCATCCAGAAAGGAGAGTTCACGAGTTGGCTTGTTGGAATCGTTTTGGGAATAACTTTTTTGATAAATATATCCATTATTATTTTCAACATACGCAAGCTTGATTAAATCGCCGGATGGTTATATACTAAAATCACCTAAAATTATTCGCATATTCGTATATGATTCGTAATTCGTAGAGAAATCATATGAAAGAAAAACGATCATTTTTTGAAAGACTAACCGGCGCTAGAAAAATTCCCGGCGAGCACGGCCAGTCTTCATACGGCTACGGCGGGACTACCGCCCCGGTTTCATATGGAGGAACCAATATCCAGCCAGAGACCGCTCCGCAGGAGGATTATTCAATCGAACCGACCGCGCAGGAAGCGGAAGCTCCAGCCGAACAGGATGAGAGCTGGGCTGGCGATTCGGAGGGACAGCTCACTATTGACGTCTACCAAACGGATAATGATATTGTTATTAAGTCGACAATTGCCGGAGTGAAGCCGGAAGATCTGGATGTTTCGATCAATAACGATATGGTGACGATTCGCGGTGAAAGAAAGAATGATGAAAAGGTTGAGGGTGAAAACTATTATTACCAGGAATGTTATTGGGGAACTTTTTCCCGTTCGGTGATTTTGCCGGTTGAAGTTTTGGCTGACAAAGCCGAAGCCGCCATGAAAAACGGCATTTTGACTTTGAGGCTCCCGAAAGCTGATACAACGAAGACAAAAAGGATTCAGGTGCGGGGTTTCTAGGTTACAAATTATATACTTTTCAAAAAACGGACCGCGAGGTTCGTTTTTTGATTGAAAATGTCACAATCAACAATATTAATGCTATAGCATAATTATTGATGATGTATTTTTACTAAGTATTTCGCAATTTTTCAAGTCAAAGCTGAAAATGTGTTCCGGCTAATATTTTCTTGCTTTTTTGCGTGTTTTTCCCTAGATTATAGGCACGGAGGGCCAGGCTTGGGAGGGCTTGGTTTTTGTGTTTCTGAACTTTAAAAACCTCATAATGTAGCGAAAGCTATTTCAACCATATCACTGACAATCAGTTAATAAAATATTTTCGGGAGAGAGAACATGAGTAAAAAACTTGAAGAAATGGTTGCGGGATATGGCTGGAAATTTATCGGCCGGCACGAACTCTTCGGCTACGAATTGACGCGAGATGATCGGGAACGATTGGAATCTCCAATCCCGGGACTTGGCCGCTATGGCGATAGCACGGATTTCTTGTGCAATATCACTTCTGGACGCCGTCTCGGGCTGCTCCGGTTCATGGTCATGAAGGAATACTTCTTTGCGTTGGCCCGGATCATGAAAAGCTACAATGGCAAATTCAAGCACCAAAAAATCATCCAGGAGCTAAGCGCGGAAGACATCGAAAAAATTCAGGGCATTGGGATTACCGCGGAGGAAGTTCGCCAAGCGGAATTGATCGAACGGGTGACTGAACATGACACGGCGGCCGCGGGAGACTACCTGAAACTCAAAGTCCTCCACCTTTTTCCGGAACTTGAGTCTTCCGTGGAAGGACTTCATTTCGCGGGCACTTCGGAAGACCCGATGAGCATCGTTATGGGACTCATGGGAAATGAACTCTTCGGGCACTTCATAAAGTTTCTCTCCACGTATTGCCTGGATCAAATCACCTTCGTGGAAACTTGCGAGCAAAACGGGCCCTTGATCATTCCGGAGTTCACCCATCAACAATCTGCCGAACCGATTGCTCTTTGCACCAAGTCCGTCATCGGTCTCAACGCGATCAAATATCTGGTCAAGAAGCTCATGATTAACCGCGACACCTTCCAGCCGTTTTCCGGCAAGATGGGCGGTGCTACCGGCCAGCTCATGTGCCACTACGCCGCCTACCCCGACATTGATTGGTGGGAGTTTGCCAAAGATTTCGTGGAAAGCTTCGGCCTACACTATGAACCCGTCACCGCCCAATCCGTCACTTACGTGGTCGAGGCGCAAATCTTCATGACCATCACTGCCATTTTGAACGAGGTCATAAAGATCACCAGCGACTTTCTGTCTCTTGCCAGCTGTCCTGCGCAATTATTCGTGAAGGTCAAAAGGGCTGGCGCCAAAGGATCTTCTATTATGCCCGGAAAATCCAACGGATGGGGCCACGAAGGCGGAAGGAAAATGCTCCGCGAGAGCATAGCTCTCTTGCTAAACCTGGCGCGTGAGCTGATGGACTTCCCCCACGGCGGAGACATGGGTCGTTCCTATCTCTGCCGGAATCTGGGTAACGTCTTCATGCCAATCTTTATCGCTCTGCCGCGTATCTCAAAAGAGCTGAAGAGCTATCAGCCGAACCCCAAGAAAATCAGCTGGATTCTTGATGAGTATCCCGGAATGGCAGGCAGTTCGATTCAGACGGTTCTGAAACGAGCTGGCATTGATGGCGACCCCTACCGTGAACTGCAAAAAATCTCCATTAATAACGATGGCTCGTATGCTAACGCCGAACAGTTTGGCCGCGGTCTCGAATCGTTCATGGAGAAATTTCAATTGCCAGTTGAGCTGCGCGAGGAACTCCGCGGCTTGCTGAATTGGCAAAAACTGGTGGAACCCGCGGCGAAAAAGGCCAAAGAGGAGCTGGAGGCCTTGAAGATCTTCTTTAGGCGCACTTTCGACGCAGCGGATAAATTACTCTACATTTCAAAATTGCCGCATGATGCGGAATAACCTGAACCCGGCCTGTGCAAACGGGCTGAAAATGGAGGATGTTATGGCACCAAAATATCCTATTTTGGCCGGTATTATCATGGGCAGCATTTCCGACCGACCTCTGGTTGAACCGGCAAAGGCTACGCTGGAAGAGTATGAAGTTCTCTTTGCCAGCACTGTTGCATCCGGCCATCGCACACCAAAGAGAGTCGAAGATACAGTAAAAGAATGGGAAAAGCGCGGCTGCAAGGTGTTTATCTGCGCCGCTGGCATGGCCGCCCATTTGGCCGGCATTGTCGCCAGCCATACAACGCTACCAGTCATCGCCGTTCCGCTTGCTTCGTCTTCCTCGACGCTTGGAGGCCTGGACGCTCTTCTGGCATCTGTCCAGATGCCGCCCGGCGTACCCGTTATGACTATGGCCATTAACGGAGCAAAAAATGCCGCTATTGCTGCCATCCAGATTTTAGCCATTAAGGAAAAGCTTTTTGAGCTGAAACTGAAAAACAAGCGTATCGGCATGGTCCAGGACGTGGAGAAAGCTGCTCTAAAATTAGCCGACGAGCACGGCTGGCCTGCATAATCCCTAACCCCCTCAAAAGCCGGGGAATAATTAATAACGGAGAGGAGAAGACGAGTATGTTAAAACTTTTTGGTGGAATGAACCCTTTGACAGCCGCGCCGGTGATCGATGTCCAGATTCCGGGGCTCAAAAAGTATTATGACGGTAAAGTCAGAGCCATCTTTGAGTTCTATAGCCTCTTACTGATGGTCGTCCGGGACCTCATCGGCGCCTTTGACCAAAAGCATCTTTTGGAAGGTAATGTCCCGGCCCATTATCCGGGAAAAGGCATGATCATCCGGGCCCTGGACAAGCTGTTCACCCAAATTGTCGGTGGCTTTGTGCCCATTGACCAGGTTACATTGGACCTCGAAGGAGAGCACAAAGAATTGACGCGGCTCCTGCCGCCGGAAATTCTCTTGAGGAGCACCCTGCATCTTCAGGCGGAAAGCCCATTCAAAGTCGAATGCATTGTCCGAGACACTCTAGAGGGATCTGGCGTGGGAAAAACCGAAATCTGCGGCCAGGAAATTCCCAAAGGTCTGAGGCTCGGCGACGAGTTGCCCCGCCTCATGCTGACTCCGACTTCCAAGGCGTCGAAAGGCCATAAGGATCAGAACTTGACGCTCAAGGAATTTGCGGAAACGGTCGGCGACGCCGATGTCGCCAACTATATTTACGGCATCTCCATGAAACTGCACCTCGAGATCGCCCGGCATGGCAAATGGTGCGGTTACCAGCATCCGGACGACAAATTTGAATTTTTCCAGTTTCCGGAAGGCCTGCCCATTAACCCGGTCGGCTATGTGCCTCATGACTTCAACGAATTCATAGACTATTTTTTCGGTAAGGCTCTGACCAGTATCGGCCGCCGGAGAAACGAATGGCAGGAATGGCCGGAATTCAACCCTCGGGCATTCATGGACTTTGCCCGCTACAACCGGGAAAAAGGCGTGGTCCGCCTCGGCGACGAAAAAGGCACCACGGACAGTAGCCGCTGGCGCCCGACGTTCTGGACGGAGCTGGGAGACAAATACCGCGCCCGCGGCATGGAAGAGCTGGCCTTGGCTTGCATGCGTGAATATGACTGCAAAGAGAACTTTCGGCTCCGGTCAAAGGAGACCGGCCAGGGCGATTATCACATTGCCGCCGATAAGACAGTTACCATGACGAATGCCAACGTCCTGGAAACCGGCCGCCGTAATCTGCGCTGCTGTTTGGCAATGCATCAGCATCAAATCTAACGGCACCTTTACTGAAACAGTAACCTCAGCACCCTGTCCCCCTCCCTCGGGACAGGGTTTTCTTATGCAAGAATATCGAAAATATTGATATAATATTATCCTAACATTAAATGTTAGAAGGGATTATACCCAGGCTGATCCCGACGGACACGTTTCCGTCGCGGACCGGCCTGTTTTTTATTGAGAACGCACAAAATTAGCAAAATTATACGGCCGTGGGAAAATGCTAAATTGTATTTATTTCCGAAAATAAATATTGTAATATTGTATAATAATGCATTTTCAAGTATTCTAAATACAATGAGGCAGAAAATTATTTTTGCTACAATTTTATTTTTGAGTTTTCCGCTGATTACCCAGGCCGAAGAGTTGAGTCTCGGCGATTTTTCAGTGGACAAAGTCCAGGAAGTGATCGGCTCTCCGCTCTTCTTTCATTTCAGCGGACAAAAGATCGCCGTCGAAAAAAACAGTCTTCTTGGCTGGATAAGGATCCGCCCGTCGCTCAAAATCAATTCGGGCTACGACTCCGAAGCCGAGAATATAAATTTTTCTCCGTCCAGCCATCCGAGCCTCACGATATATTTCCGCTTTCTGACCCAGATCCGGGACCGCTATCACACCAAAATATCAACCAGGCTTTCCGTTGACGAGGTTAGCCTCAAGAAATATCTCGAAAACGCCCAAAATGAGACTCGCGTGAATCCCGAAAACGCGAAACTCACTTTTTCGGAGGGAAAAGTTTCCGCCTTTGCCGTAAGCAAGAACGGATTTGAAATCAACCCTGAAAAGAGCCTCGAAAAAATCCGCTCGGAACTCGAAAAAAATCCCTACGCGAAAGATATCGAAATTGAAACGAATATCATGAAACCAGAGGTTTCAAGTTCCGACGTCGCTCAATACGGCATCAAGGAACTCATCGCAACAGGAATTTCCAATTTTCGCGGCTCGCCCAAGAACCGGATCCATAATATTGGAGTCGGCGCGAAGCGATTCAACGGCGTGCTGATAAAACCCGGTGAGGAGTTCTCTTTCATCAAAACGCTCGGCCCTGTCGACAAGTCAACCGGATATCTTCCAGAACTCGTCATCAAGGTGGACAAAACCATTCCCGAATACGGCGGAGGAATGTGCCAGGTTTCAACGACTTGCTTTCGGGCGGCGCTCAACGCCGGCCTCAAAATCACCGCCCGCACCAACCACGCCTACCCGGTGCAATACTACGCCCCGCAGGGAACCGACGCGACGGTATATATTCCCAATCCCGATCTTCGCTTCGTAAACGATACGCCGGGATATATCCTCATCCAAACCCATATCGAAGGGACTCAGCTCACATTTGATTTTTATGGAACCAAAGACGGGCGTGAGACAAAGCTTGTAGGACCGACGATCACTTCGCGCGGCGCAGGCGGCGCCATGAAAACGGTTCTCTATCAGGAAGTCTATGGCGCGGACGGAAATCTCATCCGAAAATCGGAATTCAAATCGAGCTACGACTCGCCATCCAAATATCCCCATCCCGGAGAAGAAAAGATAACTGAAAAACCGTCTGATTGGTCAAGCAAAGAATGGAAAGAATACAAAAAAGCCAATGGATTGTGAGATAATTGACTTCAACATCTAAATTAGATATACTCACTGAATGTGATAATTTGTTCGTATGCTTGTCCCTGTAGTTCAACGGATAGAACGGGAGCCTTCTAAGCTCTAGATCGAGGTTCGATTCCTCGCGGGGACACAAAACTGGAGGTGAGATTTTTACCCGCCGAAAATTCATTGGAGACGGGCCTCCCCGGGAGACAAGTCTTTGTTGCCTTACACCTAATTATTCAGTACACTGGGCAATATTTATCTGCGCGCATAGCTCAGCTGGTAGAGCAGTTGCCTCTTAAGCAAACGGTCCCAGGTTCGAGCCCTGGTGCGCGCACAAAAAACATGGCGGCCATCGTTCAATGGCAGGACATTGGGTTGTGGTCCCAAGAACGAGGGTTCGATTCCCTCTGGTCGCCCATTTCGAAAGCACCAGTTCAACGAACTGATATTATATATAGCTTTGGCTCGTTAAAATATCAATCGGAAAAATCCGTTAAAATAGCAAACCCCACTTCAAAAAAGGAGAAAGCGCTATGAAAGCGTTGCTTGTTTATCCAAAGTGTCCGCCGTCTTTCTGGGAATATGAAGGGGCCCTGCCATTTGTCGGCAAGGAAGCCGCTTTTCCTCCCCTTGGACTTCCCACAATTGCTTCCATGCTCCCAAAAGAATGGGAAATAGAGCTTGTTGACATCAATATCGAGCCTCTCACTGAAGAACATATAAAATGGGCAGATGTTGTTTTTGTCAGCGCGATGCTCATTCAGCTCCAAAGCGCCAACGAGGTAATAAAGCGGTGCAAGGATTTTGGAAAAACTGTAGTGGGAGGCGGCCCCGCTTTCACCACGGCTCGGGAAAAATTTCCGGGCGTCGATCATGTCCTCCGGGGCGAGGCGGAAAATGTCTTGCCCTCCCTGCTGTCGGATCTTGAAGCGGGAAACGCGTTGCCGAGCTACACCTGCCAAAAATTTCCCGATCTTTGCGAAACGCCTCTCCCAGCGTGGCACCTGATAAAAATGGATAAATACGCGACTATGTCTATCCAATTTTCACGCGGGTGCCCATTCAAATGCGAGTTTTGTGACATCAGAAAAATCTTTGGGGAGAAAGTGCGGACAAAAACGCCAACTCAAATGATGGCCGAATTGCAAGCAATATATGAATTAGGCTGGCGCGGCTCTGTATTTATTGTCGATGACAACTTTATCGGCAATAAAATGGCAGCCAAAAAATTTCTGCGCGTTCTCATCGCGTGGCAAAAACAGCATGGCCATCCCTTCAAGTTTTTTTCCCAAGTCAGCATAAACATCGCCGAAGACGAGGAGCTCATGCGGCTCATGAGTGAATCGAATTTTCACCAGGTCTTCGTCGGCATTGAAACCCCAAACCTGAAAGCCTTGCAAGATTGCGGGAAATATCAAAACCTCAAACGAAACCTCGCCGATTCAGTTGAAATCATCCAGCGGCACGGCATGAAAGTGATGGCTGGATTCATTGTCGGCTTTGATAGCGACACTCTTGCTGCCTTCAAAGCCATGGCTGATTTTATCGAATTGACAGGTATCGTCGTCGCGATGGTTGGTCCCTTGATTGCCTTGCCGGAAACCGATCTCTATATGAGACTTGACGGAGAGGGCCGCATTGATAACGGGTATAAAAAATGGGACAACACTTTCAACGACACTAATATCGTCCCAAAAATGGGTAAGGAGAATCTTTTGAAAGGATACAAGCTCTTGATCGAGGAACTTTATTCTCCGAAAAATTACTACGGGAGAATTTACACAGAGTTTCAAGTCTATCATCGAACGGTCAAGGGAAAAATATCCGGGAGAGATATCAAAGCTTTTCTCGGAAGCCTCTGGAAAATCGGCTTTTTGTCGAAACAGCGCTGGCTATATTGGAAACTTCTTGTGAAAACAGCTCTGTTCAAGCCCGGCCTTTTTTCTGAAGCTGTCGTCCATGCAATCTTCGGAGAACACTTCATTGGCTTCGCGGAAAGAATCACGAAATGATAAAGGGCCTGCCTTGCCAAACCACCCGCCTTCCCGCAAGAGAGGGCGGCTTTTTCTTTTCAGGACATACTCCCGGGAAAATTTGACCTTATCGCAGGATAAATATAGAATTATAAGCAGAAATAATAAACTCAATAAAAAACATGGAAAACAAGGATCAAAATAAAGCAGGATATATTCTTATTGTCGAAGACGACGCCTTTATCAGCGGACTTCTTCAGAGAAAATTCTCCCAGGAAAACTACGGGATTTTCAATGCGACAAATGCCGAGGCCGCTCTTGAAACACTCAAAAAGAACAAGATTGACCTTATTCTTCTTGATATAATCCTTCCCGGGACGGACGGAATTGTTTTGCTTGGCAACATCAAAAAAGACCCTGGATATAAAGATATCCCCGTGATAATCACGTCTAATTTGGGCCAGCCTGAAGAAGTTGAGCGAGGACTCCAGGCGGGAGCAATTGATTATATCGTGAAAGCCAACACCGCTCCGGCGGAGATAGTCGAAAAAGTGAAATCCGTCCTGAAAAAATGAATGAGGAAATAAAAACGGAAGAAAATAATCTCAGTTCAAACGTTGCCGGATTCGGCTGGTTTAATTTTTTTATTTTATTTTTGGGTTTCATTTCAATCAATCTCGTCTGGTTTCTTTTTTCTCCGAATTTCGGACAAAAATATCTGGCCCTTTCGGCCGCCGCAATATTGAGCCTGCTCGCGGGCTTTTTTTTAATCCTCCAGAATTGGAGATTCGCAAAAAGAATCCAGGAGCGCCAATCTGAAATGGAAAAAAGCTGGGAGAAACATACGACTGTCATCCCCAGCAACAAATCCAGCCAGCGGGAAAGAGACTTGGAAGAAATAAACAAAAAATTGCAAAAAACAAACCAGGATTTCATGGAAACCACAAAAAAACTTTTTGAGAGAGAGAGGGAACTCACCCAAGCCAATAAAAGCCTCCAGGAAGTTGACAATGTGAAATCTGAATTTGTCTCCGTCGCTGCTCACCAGCTCCGAACGCCCCTAACAGGAATAAAATGGTCATATACAACTCTTCTTGAAAAAGATACCGGATCGCTGAATGGCGTTCAAAAGGAAATCGTCGAGAAGGGATTGGAAACGATTGACTACGCCATAAGCGTCATTAATGATCTTTTGAATACCGCCCGCCTCGAAGAGGGAAAAACCGGCTTCAATTTCACTGTCCAGGCTATCGGGCCAATTATCGATGAAATAATCAATCAGCACAATCCAACGATAAAAGAAAAGAAAATAAAAATGGACATTGATATGCCTCTTTCTTCTTCTTTTTCATTCAAATTTGACAAGGAGCGGCTGTCCATTGTTTTCGACAATATCCTTGCCAACGCGGTGAAATACACTCCGCCGGGAGGGAAAATCAGTCTCAAATCTTTCCGAAGGGAAAAAGACATACAGTTTAAAATATCCGACACGGGAATTGGAATTCCCAAGAAAGACATGGATAAAATATTTTCAAAATTTTATCGCTCTAAAAACGCGATTGGCTTTGAGACTTCCGGATCGGGCCTCGGGCTTTATGTTGCCAAAAACATCATTGAAAAGCACGGAGGAACGATCACCCTCGAAAGCGAAGAAAACCGGGGAACCACTTTCACGATTACGCTCCCAATTTCCTGAGAACCGAATAAAAATGCCAACCAAAAATCAAGGGATCAACCCTCGATTTTTTTGTGCGCCCTCCAGGACTCGAACCTGGAGCCTTCTGGTCCGAAGCCAGACGCTCTATCCGATTGAGCTAAGGGCGCAAATTATAATATCATAATAAAAAAAACCCAAAAGGTCAATATGCGCCAAATCCGATCTTTCATGGAAAGTTGAGTAATTATGATTATTCAGGAAAGAAGATATCCCGGCCAAAATATTTTTTTCCGTTTTTCAATTTTTCCCGCCGGCTGTTCATGATCTCGAGCGCTTTTTTATATTTTTCCTCATCGAACTGCAAAACCGACTGCTCGCTGATATAGGCTTTTTTCTTTTCTTCGCTCCACTCGGCGTTCAGAATATATTTTTTCCAAATCAACACGGCATACGCCGAAGCGATGACAATTATCAATAAATAGAACCAGCGCAAAAAAAAGCTGAAGCCTCTCTGAAACGCCCTGTTTACTCTGGATATTTTTTCGCTTTTTATTTTATTTTCAGCTCCCATAGATGACAAAGGTCATTTTCATTTTGATATTTTTTTCATCCGAATTTTCATTTTCCGGGGAAATTTGATTCCCCGCCGAGAGTGCTCCCGCGCTTACTGCTGTTGAACTATTTCTTTCACCCGAAGAAATATCCACGACAAGCGGCCGGATGAAGTAGGGCATATTTTCGAATTTCTCGAAAAAATCTACTATCGAGGCAAAGCGTCCCGTAATTTCAACAGAAAAAGCGGGATAATCCTTGAGTGAGGCCAATTCGTCTTCTTTTTTGTTTTTTTCTCCGGGGACTTTTTCCTGATCATCTTTTTGGGCTGTATCCAGATCGTCGGTTTCTGGCTTTTTTGTCGCGCCGGCAGCCTTTTTTTCAAACTTTATTTTGCTGATATCGGCAGGTTCCACTTTTATCTGGCAGGACGCGTTCGCGGCGGCTTCTTCCAAAGCTCTCAAAAAAGAAACAGCCGCGTCTTTTTTGATAAGCATCGAATCCAAGCTGTTCCTTTCCTCCTTGAGCCCGGGCAATTCCCTTTCCAGCTGCAAAATCTTATTTCTTTTTTCCTCAAGGACCAGGGAGTTGAGTTTTTCTTTCTGGTAGTTTTCAAAAGATTGTCTTACCTTGTTCCCCAAAAGATAAATCACCAGCCAGGACAAAATCAAAACGGTGAGAGCTGTCACCAGAACCGCTACAATTATTTTCTTGTCTTTTTTCGCCGGCATAAAAGTTATATCCGATTAAGATAATTTTTTTCAACATCAAACTCCACCATAAAAGAAAAATCTTTCGGTGAAACAAGATTCGAAATGGGAGAGCTGAAATTCGTGAAATAATCTTTCTTCAGGCCTTCTTGGAAAGCCAGAAATCCTTCCCGAGTTTCGGAAAATCCTGACAGTTTCACATGTTCTTTTTCAATATGAACATTCGTTATTTTCACTCCGTCAGGAGAAATAGTTGAAATGGTTTCAAGGATTTTTCCCCAGTAGGGGACATTTTGCGAATTTTTTGCTATTTTTTGCGATACCGATTCGACATCCTTCAATAGTTGCTCTGTTTCTTCTATTTTCTTGACGGATCCCACGGAATAGGTCTTTGTTTCTTCTCTGACTGACTTGAGATTTATTTCCAGAATGACCAGCGCGGAAAACATCACTGAAGCCAAGATGATCAAGGCAAAAAAAATGGAAAGGCCAAGCCGGACAATGGTTCCCACTTTTTTGTCGACTAGCCTTTCATTTTTTTCTTGGTCGGAAAGAAGGTTTATCTTAATCATCGCAGTTTGATGCCCTTTCAGCCAGGCCAATAGCCGTGGAAAAAGGAATTAGGCTTCTTTTTATTTCTTCAGGAAAATCTTTAGGAAGTCCAAGACCCCAAACAGCATCTCCTATAATCACTTCTTTTTTCACACGCAAGGAAAGATAGTCGACAATATCGTGCAAAAGCGATCCTCCCCCGGAAAGAATTATCTTTTCAACTTTTTCTTTGGCATTGATCGAATCTTCATAAAATTTGACTGACTTTTCTATTTCTGCGACAAGATTCTCGATTATCGGATTATATATTTTGTAAAATATGTCATCTTCCTTCATTTTTCCAAGTCCGTATTTGAGCTTCAGCTCTTCCGCCTTTTCATAGCTTACGCCCAAACCTTTTTGAAGCGCATCTGTGAAGGTGATCCCTCCCACGGGAATACTGGAAGTAAAATAAGGAACCTGGTTCTTTGAAATAGCCAGACTCGTTATGCTTTCTCCCAAATCCACAATGGCGACCGGCTTTTCTGAAAAATCCTTTCCCCCAGTTAAACTCCGGACAGTCGCGATGATGTCCACTTCAACCGCCAAAATATCAAGGCCGGCCAATTTCATTGCCTCGCTATATTTGTCTATTATTTCCTTGGGAACAGCCGTAACAAGGATTTCATTTTTATCGGCAAGCTCTTCGATCACCTGCCAATCAAGATAAACCCGGTCCACGGCAATGGGAATATTGGCCTCAGTTTCCCACTTGATGGCCTCTCCGGCTTCATCTCTTTCCATTTTTGGTATCGTGATTGTTCTGATAAATGCCTTGTTTTCCGGAACAGAAAAAACAACCGAATAGCTTCTTATCGGATAGGGTTTGGTCGATTTCAACAGTTCTTTGATTTCAAAGGCAAGGACTTCGGCATCAATAACTTGGCCGCCTTGTATGATTCCTTTCTTGAGATTTTTCATTCCGCAGGACAAGATCCGGCATGTTCCTCTTCTTCTTTTTTCAAACATAAAAGCCTTGAGCGATCGGTCTTCGATTTCGAGCCCGAACCCCTTCGGCTTTTTCCCCAATAAGTTATAGATAAACAAACTCATATTATTCTATTTATTCGAATATTCATAAGAGAATCGCAATTTGAAGAGATCTCACAATTCTTCCCACAGATCAATTTGGTATTTGTCACCGGTCGGAAAAAAGGGTGGCGGATAATAGAGAAGATTGTTGTCAAATACGATGTTGCGGGTTTCGTAGCCGGAAACCCAATTCCCGGCAATATCAAGCCAGGAAAAACCATAGCGGCCGTTGGTCACGATCGCGCCAAATATGGTAATCGTGTCTCGCTTATAATAGGCTGGCTCGTGATCGTTGTAATAATCCCTTCCTACCCGTCCGCGCCGCGCTAAAACCGCGGCGTCTATTTCAAGATTATCGTCGCTATAGAGGCCGACTGTGACGTTATCTTGCGCTAAAAGCCCTAAAATGTCCCGGCCGTCTTTGTTAGTGTACAGGATATCGTTATTAATATAAATATCCTTGTCATGGCCGGGTGGTTCCGGCTCCCCTTCTGCTTCTGTCAAATCCGCCGCCACAACAGTGAGATGCTCATTGTCAATTTGTCCTTCTACCCAAGTATTGTTCTCGACAAAAATGAGCCCGTTTTCGGGAATATTATATATTACGGCTGGCGTTTCTTCTTCTATTTTATAACTGTTGGATCCATAGTCAACCACCATTGAAATTGACATCGTGTCGTTTCCTTCTCCGGAAACAGGATTGAAGACAATGTGATAACCTCTCACTTTTTTGTTTTCCGTCCAGCAAGTCCAGACTCTTCTGTTCCCCACTCTCACCCAATCGCAATATTCTTGATCAACCTTGTCCTGGCCAAGATAAAGGCCGCCTTCTCCTGGTTGAGAATAATCTTTGGCTAAATTCAGGTTAGCTATCACCGAATTGAAGCTTTTTTCCGCAACAGGAAATTGTCTCCCCGCCAGAAATCTTTCCGATTCGGGAGGATTATTTGTCCAAACTCCGTCGTGCCAACCTTTCACATCGTTATCGTTGCTCCAATATTCTTCCGGAAGAGCCGTCACCAGATGGTGAGCTACGCCGTCAAACTGCACGCCGCCATTCGAGTGAATCATCCCGTATACTTCTGTTCCCGCCCCAAAACGAATATCGCTGTTTCCTAAAACCACATATTCGCACCAAGCCGGTTTTCTGAAGCGGACCTGGATCACTCTTTTGACATTTGGTTGCTTATAAGTCCAACCGGTTGATTTCGCGATGATGATGGAGGATCCGGTTGGCGGGGGCGTGATTTCAAGCTTGTATTTTCCAAGTGCTCCGCCGGAAGGATCGCGTACTTCAACTTCATAAGGAATTGTCACGCCGATCGGATTGCCGCTTGTCCAAAACTCGTCCACTTCTCGAGCTGTTTTCCCTTCGATCATATGAGCCAAATACCATCGGTACCAGTATATTCCCTCTTCTGCCACTCCAAATGACTGCTCTTTGGCGCTCTCTCTTCTGCTATTTTTATCCTGGGACGCCACAAAAGTGACCAGCCCCAGGAGTACTGTGGCTCCGACAGCGGAAATAACGACAATGAAAATAAGAACAGAGCCCTTGCGTCTATACTTTTTATTTTTGATTGTTTCCGCCTTTGGCAGATATTTTCGGCTTTTCATGTTCACCAGTTATCTTTTAAATTTCTAAGCTCCACGAATGATTCTAGTCGAATGTTATCAGGTGCGCGCAGTGGATCAAGGTTGTAATATATGTCGATTTTAACCAATCTTATATCGCTGACCGGAGAAACGGGAACCGCGAGTGGATTATTCACGAGATCTATCGGGTAATCCGAATTAAAATAATAAAATAGTGGCTGTTCCGCGGTGTTGACCACATTTTCAGAAATGGTGGAGACCAATTCATCACCGACTGGATATGCAGGAGGAGTTCCGCTGGGTTCGGAAACTCCTTTTTTTATTTCTCCATTTTCAAAAAAATAATGGACTTTTTCCGTCACTCCGTCATTGTCGGCATCGGAAAAGGCTGCGAAGCTGAAAGCATTGGCTTCCTCAATTGGATATGACCCAGCATCAGACTGCCTGATTCCCCTCATCTCTTCGAGTACGCTCCCTAAACTATGCTGCACAGCACGGATTGACAGCCCTTGCTCTATGGCAAATCCGTAGCGCTTATATATTTGGCCCAGAAGATATGTCGACCCAAACATCAACAACATGAAAATAAAAATCGCAATCAGCATTTCAACAAGTGTCATCCCTTTTTCCTTACTATGTTTCATCTTAGTGAAATAACCATTTATTTTCAAATTCACAGCGAAACCAGTTCAATTGTGGTTTGCGTGAGCTGATTCACGTCAACCGATCCGAAATAATTTTCAAAACCATCGGCAGCTACCTCAACGCTATATGTGCTCGAACTCATTGTTACCGGCGGATCCAAATTTGGCGGGAAATATACTCTCCCTGAATCTCCCGTAGTGAGAATCTGATCAAAGTCTGTTCCGTTGAAAACATGCACGCTGGCTCCCTTTATTGGTTCGTCAGTAGTCGGATTTTTGACGCTTGCAATGAGAGAATTGATACTGCTGCTCACGACAAGCAGTGTCACATTGATGCTTTGTGCCGGAGCGAGAGAAAAATGAAGCAGCGGTGCTTCGGTGCCAATTAGCGTATAGCCGCTTTCAGCAAAGTCCACCGTATAGTTGCCTGGCGACATATTTTCCAAAGTGAGACCACCGCTTCCATCCGTCGCAAAATCCTGATCGCACTCGAAAACAGGCTGTGACGGTGCTTCTCTTGTTGTCCCGATAATCCTGCCGCCTTCCAGGTGAAAATCCATTTCCGGGACCAGATTGCTGTTCAGATCTTCGGAGGTGATACCCACTGTTCCTGTCTGGTCAGAAATGATTGTTTTACTGCTCAAACCTCCTTCTTCGACTGATCCATGGATGTCCGTTGGGTCATAGGCCGTCGCGGGAAAAGGAGGCAAAGTGGAAATATTTTCAAAGAATTCTTTGGAAACGCTGATTTTATAATTCCGGTCCCCTGCCGGCATTCCAGCCAACAGAATGCTTCCAGTTGAATCGGTTTCCATGGCGGTATCGACTTGCGGGTCAACTTCGCTATTTTCGATATGGACATCAGCTCCTGAAATTCCTTGCCCCGTGCTGTCAATGACATTCAAAACGAAAGTGCCTCCCCCGCTCTCGCTTTCGACTCCATCTGGAACAAAACGCGAAACCAGAACCACTCCTTTTCCCCAGCTGACTTCTCCCCAAGTGACTTCAATTCTCGCTTCCTTGTAATCTCTTGAAACCGTGTCATTGGGGGTTCCTCCCGCTACACCGTCGAGAACGTCATCAACATATATAACATTTGTCCGTACATTAAATTTCTGGTTGCTTCTCCAAATTGTTTCTTCCTGAATTAGCGACCCTTCAGGAACGCCTCCCTGGGTTCCGACATCGCTATACGGCATATTGCGGATGATTTCCATTTTTTCATTGGCCAATTTAGTCGCCGCTATGCGATGCTTGGATTGGGCCAGGGATTTCATTCCTGCCGAAAAAGATCCATAAATCGTAATCGTGACAATCGAAAAAATAAAGGTGGCGGCAACGACCTCAAGAATCGAAAATCCTTTTTTATCATATTTGGTATCTCTATGCGGTACCTCAATTTTGAATTTTGATTTTTGCATTTTGAATTTTTGTTTCGGAAATATCGCGGAATAAACTACATTTGGTCCATGATCGAATACATAGGCAAGATCATAGAGATGGCGAAAAAACCAACCGCCACGCCAATCATTACCATGAGAACCGGTTCGATGATTGAAGATAAGTTCTTCGTAATCTGGTTTATCTCTTCTTCATAAAAATCGGCAAGATTCGTCAAGACATCAGCGGTTTTTCCGGTTTCCTCGCCCACTTCCACCATCTGGATTGTGAGAATAGGGAAAAGTTTGGGAAATTTTGAAAGTTCTTCATGGAGCGTCTTTCCTTTCTGGACCCCTTCACCAATTTCAAGAAAGGCTTTTTGATAATAATCATTCGTCAGTGTCCGGGAAATAATTTTCAGAGATTCTACCACGGACACGCCGCTTTTTGTGAGCGAACTGTAGATTCTCGCGAAACGGGCGTTGTTGATCTTGATCATCATTTTTTTGATCACAGGCGCTTTCGCGAATATAGTGCTGGCCGTTTTCTTCCCAAAAGATGATTTGAAAAATACAATCAGCACTGCCACTGTTCCGACAAGAGCCAGCCCGACAATTATTTGATGGGAGGCCATATAATCACTGACGGAGATGATGATGCGCGTCGTCAGGGGAAGCGGAGTTTGAATGTCCTCAAAAATTGTGGTGAGTTTCGGAACAACGAAGGTCATCATGGCAATTCCGACTCCAAGCATCACCAGTAGAATCACTGACGGATAATACATCGCTCCCTTTACCCGGCTCAAAAGATTATGCTCTTTTTCCAGCTGATCGGCCAAGAGTTTCAATACTTCTTCCAGATTGCCACCCACCTCGCCGACTCGGATCATATTCACCGAAAGTTCGTCAAAAACCGGATGTTTCGCGAGGCTGTCCGCGAGGCTGTTCCCCATTTTTACTTCCTCTCCCAATTCTTCAAGAACAGTCTTGAATTTCTTGTTTTTGGTTTGGCTGGATATCACCGTGAGAGCTTTGGGAAGTGAAAGACCGGAAGAAAGCATAACTCCCAAATGCCTCGCAAACATCATTTTGTCTTTGAGAGACACGCCGCCGAAAGAAGGCATTTTGAATTTTGATTCTTTTTCCTTTTCTTTTCCATGAATGGCCGTCAAAAAAAATCCTTCTCCCCGGAGGTTTTCAGCGACTTGATGCTCGTCTTTTCCCTCCATCTCCCCGCTCTTTATCTCGCCCTTTGAATTTTTCGCCACGAAGATATAGGTCGGCACGAAAGGTAAATTATAATTTATAAACTAAATGCAATATGACGATCTTAATTTGAGAATGATTACAAAGCCAAAACTAACTGAATGTATAAAATAAATTTCTCATTTTCAGCAGACATTTCGAACTAATCCTTTGTTACTCTCAATATCTCTTCAATTGAGGTGATTCCTTGCACAGCCTTTATCATTCCGTCTTCCATCATTTGCATCATTCCTTCTTTTTTGGCCTGCTCCTCAATCTCATCACTGCTTGCCCGCTTCGAGACCATTTGGGAAATTGTTTCAGAGATTTCCAAAACTTCGAAAATTCCAATTCTTCCTTTGTACCCCTCATTTCGGCAGCGCGAGCAGCCTCCTGGACGGTAAAAAGTGATTTTTGACCAGTCGTTGTTATCGGCCAGCGATTTTTCCAATATATTATTCTGACGGGCCAAGTCGAGAACTCTGTCCAAATCGACTTGCCCGCGAAGAGATTCCAGAAGATCCTTATCTAGAGTAAAGCCCTGCCGGCAGTCGGAACACAACCGGCGCACTAGCCGCTGAGCCATCACAACATTGACTGTCGAGGCGATGAGAAAAGGCTCGGCACCCATATCAAGAAGCCGCGGAACCGTTCCAGCTGCGCTATTTGTATGAAGCGTGGAAAGAACCAGGTGGCCGGTCATCGCCGCGTGAATAGCGATTTCCATCGTTTCATTATCGCGAATTTCCCCGACCATGATGATGTCCGGATCTTGCCGAAGAAGCGCCCGCAGTCCTTGGGAAAAAGTTAGGCCGATTTGGGGGCTCACCTGTGTCTGGTTGATGCGAAACATCTTGTATTCTATAGGATCTTCAACGGTGGAAATATTCACCTGGGGAGTATTGAGAATATCCATTACTGTATAAAGGGTTGTTGTTTTTCCTGATCCAGTTGGTCCGGTCACCAGTATCATTCCATTAGGCCGCTTGATTGCTTGGTGAATTTTTTCAAGAGGACTCCCCCATAATCCCATTGCTTCAAGCGTAAGGCCCTTCGACGATTCATCAAGAAGCCGCATCACAACTTTTTCACCGGAATAAACAGGAAGAATCGAAACGCGAAAGGCCACCCTGTGGCCGTCCTGATCAATTTTGAATCTTCCATCCTGCGGCATGCGGTGCTCGTCGAGCTTCAGATTTGCCAAAATTTTTATTCTAGCGACAATACCGTCAATGATCGCTTTTGGGAGCGACATAGCGTCATGCAAAATTCCGTCAATCCGGTATCTTACTCTCACTTCTTTTTCATCGGGCTCAATGTGAATGTCACTTGCCTCTTGCAGAATCGCATGCTTGAGAAGCGTGTCAACGATCCGAATTACCGGAAGGTCCTGGGCCGCCTTTTCAAGATCGCCTTTTCCTGAAATCACGCCGCTGTTTTTTTCGATAATATCTCCGAATTCCGCTTTGAGACTTTGCTCATATTGCTTGAGGGCGTTTGTGATTCCGTCTTCCGTCGTGATGCAAGGAGAAATTTTGAGACCGGTTTTTTTGCGGATGAAGTCAATCGTCTGGATATCCTCCGGATTGAGCATGGCCACTTTGAGCTCAAGATTGGTTTTTTTGAAAGCGACAATCTTGTATTTTTTCGCAATCGGTTCCGGAATTATCTGAAGAACCTCTTTCGGGATAGGTTCCTTTTCAAGATTTACAAATGGAATCCCCAGAATATAGGAATAAAGTTGGCGGATTTGATTGCTGTCGAGAATTTTCTTTTCGACCAAAAGGTCCCCGAGGCGTTTGCCGGTTCTTTGGCTTTCTTCCATTTCCTGGTCGATCACATCCGCCTTTGCCATTCCAGAGTCCAACAGGAAACTTTTCAGTCTCTCATTATCAACAAACATTTTTTCTTTATTTTTGGTTTAGGATAAAAAAGAAATATTGAAATATTATTTCATAGATGCTCTTATCTTTTCCACCACATCCTTGAGACTGAAATCAGATTTCACCATATAATTTGTCGCTCCGAGATCCAGGGCTTTTTGGACATTATCCACTTCTTCCAGATTGGTGAGAATCAGAACCGGAATATTTTTCATCGCTTCGTCCTTTTTGATCTCCGCCAGCACCTCAAAGCCGTCTTTTTTTGGAAGGATAATGTCAAGAAGAATAAGATCCGGCGCGAAAGTCCTTATTTTCGCAAGACCTTCTTCTCCATCCAACGCGCTTTCTGACGCAAATCCTTCCTGAGTGATAATTTCAACCAGGGCGTTTTGGAGAGACCGGTCGTCTTCGATAACCAATATTTTCTTTTTTTCTTGCTCTGGCATTTTTTTTGATTAAATTGTTAGTTTTATTGATCCGCAATCGTTTGCTCTTTTGTTGTGCGATTATTTTTGAACGACCGGGATGCTCACAAAAAAAGTTGATCCTTTCCCGGCTTCGCTTTCAAACCAGAGCTTTCCTCCGAGGTTTTCAACAATTGCTCTCGCGAGATAAAGTCCAAGACCTATCCCGTCCGTCCGGTATCGGGCTTCGTTGGCGCTGCGGAAAAATTTTTCAAAAACTTTCCTGTGCTGGTAGCGGGGGATACCGACCCCCCGGTCTTTCACCGTAAGGAGAATTTTTCTTCCGTTCGCTTTCAAGTCCACCTCCACTTCTCCTTTTTGGCGAGAATACTTTATCGCGTTGCTTATAAGGTTCTTGATCGCGGTTTTTATTCCCGCTGCGTCCGCGGAAACAGGGGGCAGGTCCGGGGCTATTCTTTTCTTTACTTCAACCTCCCGCTCCGATATCAGGTCTTTCAGCTCTGAAATTGCCTGGTCGGCTATTTCACCAAGATCAACATTTTCATGTTTCAAGACCGCCCTTCCCTCGTCAATGCGGTTGACTTCAAGCAGCTGGTTAACGAGCTTTAGCATCTTATCATTAGCCTCTTTGACATTTTTCAGAAAAATCACTTGTTTTGAAGTCAGCTTAGAATAATCTGTGAATTCATCGTTTTCCAAAATCTCCATATTCCACTTGATCGCCGAAAGAGGACTGCAAAGCTGGTGGGAAACAATGGAAATGAACTCGTTTTTCATTACATTTGCTTCGGCTATTCTTTCTACCCCGCGAATAATTAGGCTGCCGATAGTGACAATAATGGCGGCAACGATGGTCACACTCACAATCGTCACTGTCTCGTCGTCAAAACTTTTCGAGGCAAAATATGTCCCGAACATTGACACTACAGTCAGGAAGCCCATCACCAAAAAAAGGAAATTCGGACACTGCCACATGCCTATATTATACTTTTTGCACCGGGCGACAAAATTGATATCGTCGAGAAACTTCCAGAACATATTTTTCTGTTTTATGCGGATTATTCATAGCTACATTATACCACAAATAAAAGAAAAGGGCACAAAAAAATGCCACAAGGTAAAATATCGAATATATTTCAGACTATCCGGAAAAAAATACGCCTGCCCCGCGGAAACTCACGCGTGACAGGCGCCTACTCCCCCCTAAAAAATATCGGCCTAAGTTCAAAGATGGAGAGAGGCATAGTAATCAGACGGTGTCCCCCGGTCACCAGTCATGATAAGACCCATCTTTAGTGGCAAGTTCTCACCGTCTTCTTCGACAGTATCCCTGCCTTCTTTGAAGTAAAAGGCGACCTCTTCCCCGGTGTAGAAAGTCACCAGGCATTTGAATGTCCTGTGTCGGCCTTTTTTGGATGGCGGGATGACTTCCGTCATTACTTTGGGTTTTTCATAAACCCTCTCATCCATTGGCCAGTCCATGTTGAATGGGCCTTCTTCATCTCCGGGAATTTCACTTAACTCTACTCTGCCCGAAAAAACTAACCCGCCGGGTCCATTTCCAAACAATACTGCCTCAATTTCTCCCATGGCGCCCTCCTGCGCAAAAATATTGTTAATATTGATTTAGTTTCGGGAAAAGATTACTTTGTAATCTAATCTTTTTTTAGAACATTTCTCAGATTTTGACAAACCCGAACAAAAGAAAAAGGCTTATACAAGCCTTATTCTTAAAAATATACTAGTTTACTCTACATTCCCATACCGCCCATGCCGCTCATGTCAGGCATGGCGCCATTTTTTTCTTTCTTTTCCGGAATGTCGGTGATGACTGCTTCAGTGGTGAGAAGCATGGAAGCAGCCGAAACTGCGTTCGAGAGCGCGCTGATGACCACTTTGGCCGGATCGATGATTCCGGCTTTCAGCATATCGGCATAATGCGGCACAGTTCGACTGGCATCGTATCCTATATTAAAATTTGCATCAGGATTAACTTTTTGCAAGTTAAGTTCTATGTCTTCATCCTTTCCAGTTGCGATATTTCTCTGCTTCCCTTTCACTTTTGCCTCCAAGTAAGTTTTTTGCATTTCTTCAATTCTTGAAATAACCACATCCGGAGATTGCCCCGCATTGATAGCTATTTGCCTAAGAGGCGCGCTGAGAGATTCGATGAATATCTGAACAGATATCTTGTCCTCGTTGGAAAGATTCTTGTGCAAGTCTTCTTTCAATCTGGCGGATTCGTTAAACAAAGCTATTCCTCCTCCAGGAACAATCCCCTGCTCAAGCGCCGCTTTCGTCGCTTCGACCGCGTCTTCGACCCGATGCTGTTTTTCCTTCTGCTCGACTTCCGTCGCCGCGCCGACTTTGATGACGGCTACGCCGCCGGAAAGTTTGCCGAGCCGCTCTTGGAGTTTTTCTTTGTCAAAATCGGAAGCCGCTTTTTCAATTTGCGCTTTGAGCTGAGCCACCCGCGCGTCAATGTCTTTTTTCTTGCCTTTCCCATCGACAACAGTCGTATCATCTTTGGTGGAAATAACTTTGCCAGCCCGGCCCAAATCTTCAAGCGTCACATTTTCCATTTTCATTCCCCTCTCTTCGGAAATCACCTGCCCGCCGGTGAGAACCGCGATATCTTCGAGCATGGCTTTCCGGTTGTCTCCAAATCCCGGCGCTTTCACTGCCAGAACGTTTAATATGCCTCGCAATTTGTTCACGACGAGAGTCGCTAGCGCCTCCCCTTCGACTTCTTCCGCTACAATCACCATTTCTTTTTTCCCGGTCTGGGCCAATTTCTCCAACAGCGGTAAAATTTCGCTGATGGCGGATATTTTTTTGTCGGTGATCAAAATATGCGGGTCTTTGAGCTCGGCTTCCATTGATTCGGCGTTCGTGATCATATACGGAGAAATATATCCTTTGTCGAATTTCATTCCCTCAACCACTTCATCCTGAAGACCAAAAGTTTGCGATTCTTCAACCGTGATAACGCCGTCTTTTCCGACTTTTTCAATCACTTTCGCGATCATTTTCCCCACTTCCGGATCTTGCGCCGAAATAGTCGCCACCTGCTCAATCGCGTCGCCAAAAACTTCTTTTGATGATTTTTTGAGGTCATTCGAAACCCGGTTTGAGAGCTTGAGCAAAGCATTTTTGAGCTCAATAACATTGATTCCTTTCGAGATAAATTTCGCGCCCGATTCCACGATTGATTGCGTCAATATGGTAGCGGTTGTCGTTCCGTCTCCGGCCGCATCGTTGGTTTTATTTGCGACTTCTTTCACGAATTCCGCCCCGATGTTCTCGAATTTATCTTCAAGGTCGATTTCTTTGACGATTGTCACTCCGTCATTCGTCACCATCGGGCTTCCAAACCCCCGGTCAAGGACTACGTTGCGTCCTTTGGGACCCAGTGTCACCCGCACCGCGTCAGCGACCTTGTCAATTCCCGCTTTGATTCTTCGACGAGCGTCTTCGTCGAATCTGATTTGCTTTGCCATATTTTTTTTGAATTAGGAATTATGAATTAGGAATTGAGAATGGGAATAAAGAATCTGGATTCACTTATTCAATATTCGTGTTCTCACTTCACAATTCTCACTTCACAATTCCGTTCGAGAGCGTTAGCACTCGAACGCCGAGACTGCCAACCGCAATAGGTATTATAGAAAATTATTTTTTGTTGTCAAGAAGTTGGGTGGCCCGGCGTTGCGCCAGGCCATCCGTTTTAATATCGTTGGACTTCCTCCGGTTTAAATTCAATTCCAATCCCCATCAATTTCAGATTTCTTACGACATCGTCGTTAAAAACCTTTCGGGGGTCAATGTGACTGAAAGGAACAGCGTTGATAATTCCTTCCTTTAGATCAGTCACGCAGTAAAAACCTCTAGTCCCAAGTGTCATGGCTTCCTGCTCGGGATTTATTCTTTCCCACACTTCTGGCGGATACGTCAGCACCACCTTTGCGACTTTTTCAGCCATGTCTCCTCCTCATTGAGCTAAATCGGGCTTAGCTCGTTTTTAATTTTTCCTGAAATTTTTGAAAGATCTTCTCTCCTTGCGGCTCTGGCAGAAAAATCAGATTCTCGTCATTATATTCCACGTACCCCCCTTTTTTATACGTGAGCGGGTTGCGCTTTATTTTTTCAATCTGTTTCCTCTTGAACCAGGCTTCTATCCTATCACCCCAAAATAGATTTATCAAGCTTTCAAAAAAACTTTGTATTTTCTCCTGTAGAGATTCGATCTCCACGAAATATTTAGCCGGCATTAGGTCTCCGTATTCAAAATTAGACTTGTATTTTTTGATCCAGGCGATATTTTCTTCACTGAAACGCTGATATGCATCAAACCCAAAAAGAGGATATATAAAGGAATATTCGTTCGCGGCAAAAAGGTTCTGGCGCCCGATTTCTAAGTTCTCAGTAGTGATAAAATAATTCAAACATATTCTATTCTTGATTTTGTTTCCGTATCTTCTTTTTCCTAAAATGTGCACCAAAGATGTAACCAGCAGCCGCCCGGTGAATATTCTTCCTTTTTTGAGAACCACAAAAAAATCTATATCACTATCTTTTTCACAATTTTTCATCCCGAGCGTTCCCGTCACGGCAATCATCCGAACAAACGGGACAAATCTCAGCCATTTCACGACTCGCTCGGCAATTTTGTATTTCAGAATTGAATTTTTGTCATTCTGGATCCGCCGCTCGACCAATTCTTTCCTCCCGCGCAGAAAATAAAATCCTTGAAACTCCTCGATATATTTTTCAATATCTCTTTTTTCAAGCGCTTCAACCACATCACCCAAACCGCAACTATTCTCCGCGATCAAATATTTCCAGACCTCAAAAGAAGTCAACGGATAGTTTAGAATATCATAATATAGAATAGTTTGAAAGATATTTTTGGAAAGTTGAGATTGCATAAGATCAAATCCTAAATCCTAAGCACTAAATCCGAAATAATATCAAAATACAAAACACTTTGATCATTCGAATTTGGAAAATTAGAATTTATTTAGAATTTAGGATTTCGGATTTAGAGTTTCATATAGCGCGCTGTCCACGTTTTCGCTCTTGCAAGTTTGTCCGGCGTTCCCTCAAAAACTACCCGGCCACCATCCTCGCCCCCTTCCGGACCCAGCTCAATCACCCAATCGGCCGCGCGGATAACGTCCGGATTATGTTCAACTACCAGAACTGTGTTTCCTTTTTCCACCAGTTCATCAAGAATTTTGAGAAGCCGCGAAACATCCTCGAAGTGAAGACCGATAGTCGGCTCGTCGAGAATATACAACGTTTTTCCATTGGTTCGGCGGGCCAGCTCCGTTGAAAGTTTGATTCTCTGGGCCTCCCCTCCGGAAAGATTCATCGCCGACTGACCAAGCTTCAAATATCCAAGCCCCACTTCGGAAAGAGTTTTCAGTTTTTCTGCCACCAGCGGAAAACGATGGAAAAAACGAAGGGCGTAATCAACGCTCATATCAAGAACTTCGGCCACATTCACTCCCTGGTATTCAATTTCCAGCGTTTTCGCGTTGAAACGCGACCCGGCGCAAATTTCACACGGAGCAAAAATGTCAGGAAGAAGATGCATTTCGATTTTCTTTTGTCCTTCGCCTTGGCAGGCCTCGCAGCGCCCGCCTTTCATATTGAAGCTGAAGCGTGAAGGAATATAACCGCGTTTTTTAGCCTCGTCGGTATCGGCAAAAATATCCCGGATATAAGAAAAAATTCCCGTATAGGTCGCCGCATTGGAACGAGGCGTGCGGCCAATCGGCGACTGGTCAACACTCACTACCTTTGAGATATTTTCAAACCCTTTTATTTTTTTATGCGCTCCAGGAATATCTTTGGTCTTCCAAAAGTGTTTGCGAAGTGACCGCGCCAGAATGTCTTCGACTAGCGTGCTTTTTCCTGATCCCGAAACACCGGCCATTGCCACAAATTTGCCGAGAGGAAAAGAAACATTGATATCCCGAAGGTTATTTTCGCTTGCGCCGATAATTTCAATCTTTTTTCCATTTCCTTTTCTGAAATTTTTCTTATCAAAAACTTTTTTCTTTCCGCGTAGATATTTTCCCGTTGAAGTTTTTGAAAGAAAAAGCTTTTGAGAAGTTCCCTCGAAAACTATCTCGCCTCCGGCATCCCCAGCTCCCGGTCCCATATCAACCACCCAGTCAGCCGCACGGATAATTTTTCCGTCATGTTCGACCACTATGACACTTGACCCTTCTTCTTTGAGCTTCCGGAATGCGCTTATCAGTTTTTCGGTATCCCTCTCATGAAGTCCGATTGAGGGTTCATCGAGAACGTAAAGGATTCCGGTTAGTCCCGACCCGATTTGGGTTGACAGACGCACCCTTTGCGCCTCCCCGCCGGAAAGCGAGTTGGCGTTTCGCGATAGGTTGAGATACCCCAGTCCGGTTTCTGAAAGATGGTCCACGATCTTTTCCGTTTCCTTGAAAATTTCCTTGAACAAATCTCTTTCAACGGATGTCAGCTGCTCGCTTCCCATCATTTTTTTGATCTCAGCATTGAATTTGTCGAGGCTTATTTTGCTGATATCATCAATCGTTTTGCCGCCAATTTTCACGGAAAGTGATTCCGGCTTCAAACGTTTTCCCCGGCAGACCGGGCAGATTTTGATAATCATGTATTTCTCGATTTCCGACCGGACAAAATCGGATCCAGCTTCACGGAATTTTCGCTCAAGAGTGGGAACAATTCCCTCGTACCCGAGCTCCTGGTCACCCTGAAGAAGAACTTCAAAAGCAATTTTCTTCAATTCCTTGACTGGCTTATCCATGGAAAAATGGTGTTTTTTTGACAGCGCTTCAAGGGCTTTATGATAGCCATTTTGGATTCCGCCGCGAAGACCCAGCCCGCTCCAGGGCCTCACCGCCCCTTCCCGAAGAGAAAGATTCCTGTTTGGGATTATTTGGCCTATATCAACTTCGAGCTTTGTTCCGAGTCCCGAGCAAGCGGGGCAGGCTCCTTCGGGGTTATTGAAAGAAAAATGGCGGGGGGTGATTTCAGGAATTGTGATCTGGCAGTCCGCGCAAAAAAGATAACGGTTATATCTTTTTTCTAAATCGTTTTTTTCAGTCGAAGCAATTATCACTTCGCCTTTCCCCAATTTCATGGCAGTTTCAATCGAGTCAATCAGCCTTTCCTTGTCCTGAAAGTTGTTTTTTATCGTCACTCGATCAACAACGACTTCCAAGCTTTCAATCCCGGGATGGCCCGCCAGTTGAAGCTGGTCAGCCGTCATTATTTTTTTGTTTACCCGAAGGCGCGCGTATCCGGACTGCTTGATTTCGGATAATTTTTCTTTGGCGCTTTCGTTCCCGATTTGAATCGGCGCCAGAACCGCAATTTGCGCTTCTCTCCCGCCTGAATGCGCAATCGTTTCTTTTGCAACTTCAGCGGCCGTCTTTCGAGTGAGCGCTGCGCCGCATTTCGGGCAATGCGGTTTCCCTATTTGAGCGAAAAGAATCCGGAAATAGTCGTATATCTCGGTCATTGTTCCAACAGTTGACCTCGGCGAACGGTTGACGTTTATCTGATTGATGGCGATCACCGGCGAAAGGTTCTCGATTTTGTCGACATCCGGCTTTTTTGCAACGTTCAAAAATTGCCGCGCGTAGGCGGAAAGGTTTTCAACATAGCGGCGATGCCCTTCGGCGAAAATCGTGTCAAAAGCAAGCGAGCTTTTCCCGGAGCCCGAAAGGCCGGTGATGACCACAATTTTGTCACGGGGAATCTTGACGGAGACGTTTTTCAAATTATTCACCCGCGCCCCTTTGATGATAAGATGGGATTTGTTCATTTTGAAGCAAAAGAAAACTGCTAAGCGTTTATTGTATAGCAGTTTGAATAAAAAGTAAAGAGCTTACGCTAAAGTTGGCTTTTTTTGGGTTAATTAGCTACATTCGAAAAAAATATCCGGAGAAAAACACATGGCTTTTTTCGAAGATATATACGACTGGGAAGTTTCTCGTTACCAGCTCAGTGATCTGGAACAGGATACTCTTAGCAATTTTCCCGCTAAAGTCAGCACTCTCCTGATTACGGAATTACGCGGAGCGGTAATGGTTTTTCACAACATTCTGCCTGATCTGTGGCACAAAGGAATGCGCCTGCGCCTGGTGCTCAGAGGAAAGCATCTTACTGAAATTCCTGAATGCGCTTATTTGCTTCGCTTTACGGACAAAAAAGGTTCACTGACCCTAGAGCTCAGCTCTAGGGTAAAGTTAAGTTGCCGCAATTCCCCAGAGCCGGACTTTTCACTACACCTCAATCACCACTGGCAGGACCATCGGGCGGCGTTGGGTTTTCGAATAGAGAAATTGGCCGACCGTGTCGCGGATATTGTCTTTGACATAGGCCCAGTTGACTTTCTCGTCTTTTGAAGTCGCGTTGTGGACCACGTCTTTCACTTTCTTTTTGGTCGCGTTCACGAGATCAAAATTTTCCTTCACATATATAAAACCCCTCGAAGTAACTTGCGGCTCGCCGATGACCCGCTTGGTTTTGGAATCAATGATTGTCACAATCGTGAACATTCCGTCTTTTGCCAGAACCTGCCGGTCGCGAAGAACAACCTGGCCGATGTCGCCGACGCCAAGACCGTCTACCATTACATAACTTGAAGGCGCTTTTTCATCCATCAGTTTCCCGTTTCCGCGATAATCGAATTCAATCACCTGGCCATTAGAACCAATAAAGACATTCTCAAGGCTCATGCCGACTTGCTCGGCCAGTTCTCCGTGCAGGCGCCTCATATAATAGTGGCCGTGCACCGGAATCAAATATTTGGGCCGCAGAAGATTGATCATCATTTTGAGATCTTCCTGGCGGGCATGGCCTCCGGCATGTACATCAAGCATATCATTGTGGATTACTCTCGCGCCCCGACGGTAAAGCCCGTCTTTGAGGCCTTGAACCGTCCGTTCATTCCCCGGAACAACTGAAGAGGAAAATACGATTGTATCGTTTTTGTGGATTTTCACGAAGCGGTGTTCGTTGTTTACGATCCGCATCAGAACCGCCTTGTCTTCACCCTGGGCGCCGGTGCAAATAATCGTCACTTTACTGTCGGGATGATCATTCACCTCGTTGATCGGAATTAGTGTATTTTTGCGCACTTCGAGATACCCGAGCGTCCTCGCGATTTCCACATTTGTTTTCATGGAATATCCGTCGATTGCCACCTTCCTCCCGTATTTTTCTGAAAGCTGGATGAGCTGCTGGATGCGGCTGATGAGCGATGAGAATGTAGCGACGATAATTCTTCCGCTGGTGTGTTCGAGAACTTCGTCGAGATTTTTTTTGATCGTAGATTCAGAAATAGAATATCCCGGCGTTTGACTGTCCGTCGAATCAGAAAGAAGCGCAAGTACCCCCTCTGAGCCAATGCGGGCTATTTTGGCAATATCGGCCGGCGCGTCACCGATTGGGCTGTGGTCGAATTTGAAGTCCCCCGTCGCTATCACTGTTCCCACCGGAGTCCCTATCGATACTCCTACTCCGTCTGGAATAGTATGGTTGACGTGAAAAAATTCGATGTCGAAAATTCCAAGTTTCAAACGGTCTATTTTTTTGACAGTTTTGATTGTGATCGGATTTTTATATTCTTCTTGACGTTTCATGATTATCCCGCGGGTGAGTTCTGTCGCGAAGACTGGAGGGTTTCCAAGTTTGGGAATAAGATGCGGAATGGCCCCGATGTGGTCATAATGGCCATGGGTAATGATAACACCGCGGATATTTTTTTCTTTTCCGCGAAGATAATCGGAGTTCGGGATTATATAGTCAATCCCCGGCATATCCTCTTCCGGAAATTGCAGCCCCATATCGACGATGACAATGTCTTTCCCATACTCAAAGACAGTCATATTTCGGCCGACTTCTTCAAGCCCTCCCAGCGGGATGACTCTCAAATTGTTTCTGACAGCCCCTCGGTTGGCACGGCGCCTGGCACCTGACGTATCGGGGCGAGTTCTTGTTGCTATCATTTTTTTCAGTGAACAAGGAACAGTGATCAAAGATCATTGTTTCTGTTCTTTAAAAGATTGATTAAATTTGTGCCTTGGGGGAGAGTCGAACTCCCATGAGATTGCTCTCGCTGGCTCCTGAAGCCAGTGCGTCTGCCAATTCCGCCACCAAGGCTTGTAAAATTTAGTCTGCCAATTCCGCCGCCAAGGAAAGTATTTATTTTATTCTCAGTGCTCTTTTCAGTTTTTCGGCATATATTTTCCTGATTTTTGGGCTGGCAATCTTTTTGTTTGTAAGATTTTTTGTAAGATTGTCTTTTTGATATCTTGGAAAAATATGCGAATGATAGTGAAAAGCATGCTGGTCACCGACAGGTTCATTATTTTGTAAAATAGTTATTCCTTCACATTTATAAGCTTTTTTTATCGCCAAAGATATCTTTTTAGAAATCCTGAATATTTCTTTTCCATATGCTTCAGGCAGATCATACAGGTTTTCAAAATGCCGATTTGAAACAATAATTGTGTGTCCTGAATTTTTGCCAATAAAAAACGACGCGATAAAAGCGGTAACAAATTTATTCCTAAAGACAATATCGCTTCTTTTTATGAGAGTGTCTTTACTCTCAACACCTTGAATACCAAGACAAATTGGACATTTATAATCCCGTCCTGCGTGGTTATACATCAAAAATAGCGTCTCAAACTCAAAGCTGGGCTTTGAATAGAGTCCAAGTTATATGAAAGAAATAAAAAAGGCTTAAATAAAGGAAAACACGAAGAAGATATTCTAGTTATTTAATTATATACCCTTTTGGTTTTTTTGTCAATCTGGGCGAAAATAGTTGCCGAGACTGGAAAATAGATACTAAAATTTCCATTTTCTAATTTCTATTGCAAATTTCCAGTTTCCATCAGCTAATTTCTATTTCCTCACCCTCTTCGTCTTCACATACCAATTCTCGACATTGGAAAATCTTTTGTCAGGCGTCACCATTGAACGGATACTTATGCCTTCGACTTTTTTATTAACGACGTAAAGATAATTTGGGCTGTAAAGAAAGAGTGCTGGAACATCATCTGTCACGGTCTGTTGGAATTCTTTGAGAAGTTCCGCTCTTTTTCCTTCATCTGTTTCCAGTCGAATCTTTTCCAAAATTTTATCGACATTTTGATTTGAATAGAGGGCCAAATTCAATCCTGGATCTCTTGTTTGTGATGAATGCCAGAAAGCATACGGATCAGGATCGACGCCCAAAACTTGTCCGAAGAGCAGCGCGTCATATTCACGGGGACGGATATAATTCTGTTGAATGTCCGCCACGGGGAGAGATTCGACATTTACTTTCGCGCCGACGGCTTCCCACTGCTGCTTGAGCATGTCAGCCGTTTCAGCCAAGTCCGGCCAGTCGGTCGTGACAAGACTGAATTCCAGAGGAAGATTGTCTTTTTTTCGAAAGCCGTCGTCGCCCTTTTTCCAGCCGTCGTTTTCCAGGGTCTCATTCGCCTTTCCCGCATCAAATTCAAATTTCTTTACATCGTCAGTGAAGCCAAATGTTCCCGGAGAAATAGGCGAAAATATTTCCTTTCCTTCTCCAGACAGGATATCTCGAATGATCGCCTGCCTGTCGATTGCGAGAGACAGGGCTTTTCTCACTTCACGGTTCGCCAGAACTTTGCTTTTCTGCTGATTGAAAAAAAAGGCGAAGTAGCGCGGAATATTGATGGAGAGAATATTGCTGCTTCTCTTGCTTTTCAAGTCGGCAAGCCTCGCTGGAGAAATATAACTCATTCCGAAAACCTGCTTGTCATTGTAAGCTTGAAGCAGGGAATCTTCATCAAAGAAGAAAGAGAATTGCATACTTGTTATAAAAGGTTTCTGGCCATAATAATTTTCATTCGCTTCCAGCGTGTATGAAAGAATGTTTCCTTCGCCGTCTTTTTCAAAGTCAGAAAATCTGTAGCATCCCGTTCCTATCGGGCGCAGATTATATTCCGCGAGTGGAAAATTTCCGGGAGCAACAGATTCCCAGATGTGCCTAGGAAGAATTCCAACCGTCAAATTGTTGAGAAAGAAAGCATAAGGTGTCTGAAGTATGAAGCGGATTGTGTTTTCGTCGGATACTTCCGCCCCAACTCCCTGCCAGCTTTGGCGCAGAGGGCTTTTGTATATGGGATCCTGAATGACTTGGACAGTAAAAAGCGCGTCGTCAGCCGTGAAAGACTCCCCGTCGTGCCACTTCACGTCTTTTTTGAGATGGATCGTATAAGTCAGCTTGTCCTCCGAAACTTCGTAGCTTTCCGCAAGGTCAGCGATCAGCTTCCCGTCGGAACCGTATTTGAAAAGACCGGAATATATCAAAGACGCGAGATCGGCGTCCGCATCGTTGCTTCCGGCCAAAACCGGATTGACATAAAGAGGCTGTCCGACAATCCCTTCGATATATTCTCCTCCCGGAATGGGAACTTTTTTCGTGAAATGGAAATAAAATCCCAAAACAGTCCCGGTCAGCGAAACGATAATAACGAGGATGAGAATGTTGACCGTAAACCTTTCGCGGCTGGAAAATGCTTGAAATATTTTTTGCCAAGTATTCATTTTCGCTATTTGTATCAAAGTCTTAGCTCTATATACCCTGCGAAGTTATATAAAAAATTGTCGCTGAAATGCCAATGAACAAAGCGCCCAAAACAACCGATGTCCAAAATAGGAATTTTTCAAAGCCTCTTTTCGTATAGTATCCCCCAAAATCTCCTCCAAAAGTGGAGCCCAATCCCGCACCGCGGTTTTGGAGCAAAATAGAAATCGTGAGAAAAACCGAAATGACTATTTGACCGACGATTAATCCTTTTTCCATACCTGATACTGGTCTACGCTTGTTATACGCAACAAAGCGCTTTTGTTATTTGGATATTATTAAAAAGAAAATGTAATATCATTTTTCCTCCGGCAGAAAAGAGGAAATGACATAGTTTATCACGCTTATCACGATCACCGCCCAAAAAGCGGCTGTCCAAGTTTCGATGATGAGCGCGCCGACAATACGCGCCGCGAGATTGAGCATCAAGACGTTGATGACTACTGTGAAAAGGCCGAGAGTTATCCAAATTAGCGGGAGGGATATGATTTTCACGATCGGTTTCACGAAAAAATTGACAAATCCCAGAACGGCACCGGCCAGAATGAGCCACCTCCAGTCGCCGTCGAAAAATATCCCCGGAACCAGCCTCGCCGCCGCCCAGATGCCAAGCGCGTTGGAGAGAATATGGAAGATCAATCGAAGCATATGACTTGAGAGAGATTAGCAAATAAAAAACCTTGAGTCAAGAAATATTTTTCATCGAATTATTCTTTGAAAGACTACCTTTTTCTTCTAGACGATTATAAATATCTTCATAACGGACGATATCATCTTCGCCAAGGTAATCTCCAGTTTGCACTTCAATGACCTCCAGATTAGTTTTGCCCGGATTTTCTAAACGATGAATATGACCTACTGGTATAAAAGTGCTTTCGTTTTCGTGCAGAATTATTTCTTGTTCGCCGTTGGTGATTTTTGCCGTGCCGTGAACAATAACCCAATGTTCCGAACGATGTTTGTGGGACTGGAGGCTCAATTTGCCTTCTGGATAGACCGTAAGCCTTTTGACTTGATAATTTTTGGCTGTGGCAAATATTTCGAATTTCCCCCAGGGCCTTTCTTCCATTTTGTTATAATTATTATCCGGCATATTCATAAAAATTATATTGCTTATTCAATCACCTCTAGTCCGCCGAGGTCTTCTTTCTGGATTGATTTGTAGAGAGGATTTTTTTTGAGGGCAGGCTTGCCTTTATGATTAACAACATAGTAGGCAAATCCTCTCATCTTCTGGACCGGAGTATAATCAGCATGTCCCGGGAAACTGGATGGATCGCGGTCTTCGAAATCAACGGGACTGTCGTCAAGAGTGACGAAATATGTTTCCCCGGTGTTGACAAGCAAATGGCCGAATTTTTCCGGCATGAAAACTTTCTGGCCGGCGTTAACCGGGATAGCCTTGAATTCTTCCGCAACATCGCTGATCATTTTTCCGTTTTCATCCTCGGCTAATTTTTGAAGCAAGGCCACGCCCTGGCCAAACACAATCCAATAAGTCTCGCTCAATTTGCCGACGTGATAATGGCCGTAAGTTTTTATGTATTCTCCGGACACCGTTCCCGGCTCCCAGACAGTCACGTTTTTTTGCTCGGTCCCTCCCCGAATCATATAGTAGTGAATGGCCGGTCCGACTCCCTCAGGATCCATAAGAACTTCTTTCATTTTTTCATGCGGACGGGAAGCGTAATGTTTTGGAACATTTTTGAAGTCAATTTTCATAGGCTGACTTTACTAATTACCAATTTGCGGATACTATTGAATTACACAATGTATTATAACCCTAGACACTAACATTTTTCAAGTTTATGCCAAAACGCATTTTTTCCGGCATTCAGCCTTCGGGCGTGCTCCATTTGGGAAACTATCTCGGAGCCATCAAAAGCTGGGTGGCTCTTCAGGAGAAACCTGCCCGCAATGCTTCGCATAGCGATGCAGGCGGGTATGACCCTATTTTTTGCGTGGTTGACCTTCATGCCATCACCGTTCACCAAAAACCGGATGAACTCCGCCAAAAAACGCTAGAGGTTGCAAAAACCTATCTCGCTGCCGGAATAGATCCCGAAAAATCGCTCATTTTTGTCCAGTCGCACGTTCCCGAGCACGCGGAACTGGCCTGGATATTGAACACCATCACCAAAATTCCCGAGCTCGAGCGAATGATCCAATTCAAGGATAAATCTTCAAAAAATAGGCAAAATATCAACGCCGGACTTTTCAGTTACCCGGTGCTTATGGCTGCGGATATACTTTTATACGATACAAATCTGGTTCCGGTTGGCGAAGACCAGCTTCAGCACGTGGAAATGGCGCGCACGCTCGCCCGCCGCTTCAATAGCCTGTTCAGAGAAACATTCGTCGTTCCCGAGCCATTCATAGTGAAAGAGGGCATGCGCATCATGGGACTTGACGATCCGAAGAAAAAGATGTCAAAATCGGCTCTGTCGGAATACAATTATATCTCCCTCACTGACACGCCAGAAAAAATCCGCGAAAAAATCAAAAAATCCGTCACCGACAGCGGCAAGGAAATCAAATATTCGGCCGACAAGCCGGCCATCAAGAATTTGATAAACATCTATGCCCTGCTCGATAACGCCAAGCCAAAAGAAATTGTTGAATCCTATCAGGGAAAAGGATATGCCGAATTCAAAAAAGATCTGGCTGAAGTGGTGGTCGGATTTTTGGAACCGTTTCAGGAAAAATACAACAATATCGAAGACCGAGAAGTTTTGAGAATATTGGAAGAAGGAAGAGAGAAAGCCAAAAAAATGGCCGAAGAAAAAATGGAAAAAATCCGGGAAAAAATCGGGCTGCTGTAATTGAAAAATAAAAACTTTTTTCTAAAATAAAAATTCTTTTTGACCTTTAACAACAAGGGGGGAAGAGTCGTGAAATATTTAGCCAGCAACATCGAGTTGATCCGGAAAGAGTTGGAATATTTTGGTTTTTGGACAAGAGCCAACAAAATAACTGCTTTTCGGCTCGGACTTGTTTTTCCAGCAATTGCCTTTTTGCTTTTTGGCATTTTGCCTACTCTTACTTTTTCTCTTTTAACAATCGCCTGCGCTTTGGACGGCGCTGATGGCTGGGCCGCGAGAAGGTATAACTGCAAAACAATTCTTGGCGGACTTTTTGACAAGCTGACGGACAAAATTGTTATTGGCTCCCTAACAGGAATAATGTTCCTGTTACTCACTGGATATCTCGCACCCAAGTTTAGTAAAACAGTCATTCAACTTTCACCCGAGTGGCTAATGTATCTCCTCATTGCCGAAGGGGGCTTGCTTATCTTGGGCTTTTTGAGCTTGTGGTTCCCGATCATCCCGAACAAGGCCGGCCGAGTAGGTAAGATAAAGATGAATGTCGAGTGCGCTTTTCACTTCTTGTGCTTTTTTGTGTATCTTCGTCCTTTTGGGTTCGGATTCGATGATTTGAACCAAGTTGCCAAAATTGGTGACATTCTTTTGAAAGCCTCATTTTGGCTCGCAGTCGGAAGTGGAGCGGATTACGGCCTCCGCGGCTTGAAAAATTACTACTTCGCCGAAAAAGTAAGCGGGAGATAAAAAGAATTATTTCCGTGCAAAATTAAAAGCCTGCCCCGAGTCGCCACGGAGCAGGCTTCTTTTTTTTCTTGCAATCGCTCCAAACATCCAATGTTTGAAGGTTCCTTATCCCCGAATTATTTTCAAAACCTCGTCTCTTTTGGCTTCCATCATTTCCTTCGTATTCGCTTCGAGATTGAGGCGCAAGACTGGCTCGGTGTTTGAGGGACGGACATTCAGCCACCAGTCGGGAAATTCAATTTTCACTCCGTCCATTTCACTGATTTTTCCATCGGCATATTTTTCCTTGAGCTTCGCTATCACCGCATCCTTATCCTCGACTTCGCTGTTGATTTCCCCAGAATGAAAATACCTGTTCACATCCTTCACGAGTTCTGATATTTTTTCTCCTGTTTCCGCCATAAGATTGAGAAACATAATGGCAACCAGAGTTCCAATTTCAGAGTAAAAATTTTCTTGAAAATAATAATGGCCCGACAGTTCACCCGCGAAAACTGCTCCGTTGTCACGAATAAGTTTTTTTATTTTTGAATATCCCACCGGGCATTCAAGAGCCACTCCCCCGTTCTCTTCAATCACTTCTTTCACCGACTTGGAAGATCGAAGATCGAAATAAATTTTTCCACCAGGATGCTTTTTTAAAATCAGTTTAGAGAGAATTGCGGTCACAAGATCCATGGGAATAAAATCCCCTTTCTCTGTGATGAAACCGACTCGATCAGCATCCCCATCATATGCAACTCCCAAATCCGCTTTTTCTTCAATAACTTTTTTTTGCAGTTCTGCCAAGGTTTCGGTTTTCAAGGGATTGGCTTCGTGATTAGGGAATCTTCCGTCAAATTCATCGTAAAGCGTTACAAGTTCAATGTTACCCGAAAGCCTTTTATAAATCTCGAGCTCCAGAATTCCCATCGCATTGGCTGTATCCACCACAATCTTAAATTTCTTATCACCCAAATTAGCAAAAGACAAAAAATACTTATAATATTTTTCTTTGAGAGAATTTTCTTCTACTATTTTCCCTTTTTTTTCACTATTCTCGAAATTCCCCGCAAGCGTCATCTTTTTTATTTCTAAAAGACCAGTTTCTTCGCTCACTGGATAGCCATCCCGTTTGCAAAACTTCAGTCCATTCCATTCAGGTGGATTATGAGAAGCAGTCATCGAAATTGATGCATCAACATTCAGACTCCCGGAAGCGTGATAAACCATAGGCGAGGAAGTCAGTCCCAGATTCAAAACATCGGCACCTTGGTCTGTAATGCCTCTTGCCAACGCTTCGAACAATGCGGGCGAAGATTCCCGAATATCTCGGCCAACCGCGATTTTTTTTGCCCCGAGAGCCTGCACAACTGCTCGGCCAATCCGATAGGCCGCTTCCTCATTTAGTTCCATCGGATAAATCCCCCGAATGTCATAGGCTTTGAATATTTTTGGATTGATTTTCGGCATAACATTATTCTCAATAATTATTTTACAAAAGGCATTTGCTCAACTAGTATTATATCAGAACAAAACCTTATTAGTATATTCGTACATAATTCGTAATTCGTAAAGCATGAAACTAGTCATTATGGCCGGCGGACGTGGCACAAGGCTATGGCCCATGAGCCGGCAAGGGATGCCCAAACAATTCCAAAAGCTGGTTTCGGAGAAAACAATGCTCCAGGATACTTTCGAACGGCTTCGAAATATTGTTGAAGCAACAGACATCTTTGTCTCTACAAACAAGGAATACGTTGAAATCGTAAAAAAACAATTGCCAAAAATGCCCGCTGAAAATGTTATCGCCGAACCTGTCGGAAGAAACACAGCCCCCTGTATCGCCCTTTCCGCAGCTATTATCTCTGCCAAAAACGGGAATGAAACAATTGGATTTTTTCCAGCCGACCATTTCATCAAAAATCCGGAAGGTTTGCTAAAAGCCATTCAGGAAGGCGAAAAAATTCTCGAAAAATATCCGGCCAATTTGCTTACTTTTGGCATCAGCCCAACCGCACCGGAAACCGGATATGGATACATAGAAAAGGGAGAATTGCTCGAAAAAATTGATTCCGTTGAATTTTTCAAGGCTAAGCGCTTTGTTGAAAAACCAGACCTTGAAACGGCTCAAGAATATCTTGATTCGGGAGATTTTTTTTGGAATAGCGGGATGTTTTTGTTCAAGACCGATACGATCATAGAAAGATTCAGGGCATATGTTCCGGATATCTATGAGCGGCTCGTAAAAATAAAAAATGTGGTCGGAAAACCAGATTTCGAAAAAATCCTGGAAGAAGAATTTCCCCGGATGGACAAAATCAGCATTGACTACGCGGTGATGGAAAACGAGCCAAATGTAATAGTGATCCCAATTTCGATTGACTGGAGCGATGTCGGAAGCTGGACCGCGCTCAAAGATACGTTGATTGGCAATAACAAGGAACATCTGGTCAAAATCAAAGGAGAACATTTGGATTTTAATAGTGAGAACTTGCTGGTATACGGCGATGATAAATTGGTCGTCACTATCGGCGCGAAAGACTTGATTATCGTTGACACTCCCGATGCCATCCTCATCGCCGACCGCAACAAATCGCAAATGGTTTCCGATGTGGTGAAAAAACTTGAGGAAAGCGGAAACATAAAGCATCTGTAAATTTATGTCACTAAAAGTCGGAATCGTGGGGTTGCCGAACGTGGGAAAGTCCACCCTCTTCAAAGCCCTCACCAAAAATCCGGTGGATATCGCCAATTATCCTTTCTGCACCATTGAGCCGAATGTCGGGATTGTGAAAGTGCCGGATGAAAGGCTCGAGAAATTGGCGAAGATGTCGAAGTCGGCCAAAGTTGTGCCAACGGTTATTGAATTTGTCGATATTGCCGGACTCGTCAAGGGCGCCGCCGAAGGCGAAGGACTGGGAAACAAATTTTTGGCGCATATCCGAGAAGTAGACGCGATTGTCCAAGTCGTCCGCGTCTTCGAAGATAAAAATATTACTCATATCCACGACAAAATTGATCCGCAAAATGATATTGAGATTATCAATACAGAACTGATCCTCGCTGACCTCGATACTGTTAGTAAACGCATTGTAAAACTTGAGAAAGAGGCCCGGGGACAAAACAAAGAAGCGATCGCCGCACTGGGGGTAGCGAAGAAAATTAAAATTATTCTTGATGAAGGAAAACTTGCGAGAGACCTGAAATTATCTGCCGAAGATATGGCATTGGTAAAAGATATGCAGCTCCTCACTTGGAAACCAATATTTTATGTCCTAAATATCCACGAAAAAAATACCCTAGAGCTCAGCTCTAGGGTCAGCTCTAGGGTCAATAGTGTCGCTGTAGACATCAAAATCGAAGAAGAGCTTTCTCAAATGTCAGCTAATGAATCCGCGGAACTTGGAATGAAATCAAATCTCGACAAACTTATTTTAAAATCATACGAAGTCTTGAACCTGATAACTTTTCTCACGACCGGTGAGGATGAAACCCGCGCCTGGACCGTGAAATATGACTCGACTGCTCCTGAGGCAGGCCGAGCCATTCACAGCGATTTTGAAGAAAAATTCATCCGCGCGGACGTGATCAATTGGCAAAAACTTCTCGAAGCCGGTTCCTGGGCCAAGGCCCGTGAACTCGGCACTCTCCGCACCGAAGGAAAGGACTATATAGTGAAAGATGGCGATGTAATCGAATTCAAAATCTGAAACTGAAAGGAGATGCTTGCCCCGTAGCAAAGCAAGGCTTTCACTATCGGGGTGATTGAGTTCAAGATCTGAAATATTTCTGGTCTCTAATATTTATCTTTAATTTTTTCCACCTCTTCTTTGATTCTTTCCAAATCCAAAAAATACACCTCCGCTCCCGGTCTTTGTGAAGCTTCGTTTTTCAGATCATTGTTTCTTGCCAATATTCTTCTTGCATTCATTTCTATTTCATTTCTCATATGATCAGCCATGTCCAGCGTTGGTAATGTTTCTTCTCGTTCTATTGCTCCCATATTTTTCTTTTATTCAAATTACGCTTAGGCATTGAATATATTTTTTTCGCGATTTCCTCCTGCCTCGCATCAATATCTTTGAGATCCTTGAGGGCTTTTTTATACATATCCCGCATCTTTTCCAGATCCTTTTTCACCTTTTCTTCGTTGAACATATGAATCTTTTTTTATATGCATTTATCCTAGCATGATTTCTTCGGCTTGCCAAGAAAAAGGTTCTATGATAGGCTTATTTCACAATCAGGAAAGTCCATTGGTTCTCCGCCTCTTTGGATAGAGAGCCAAATTCCACCAACGGAACGGACTTTCTTGGTGGATTAATTTTTATCAAATATCCAGTGGAATACGAACTTCTTTTTTTCACCCAAGTCGCGAACGAGGACAAAATCGGCTCCATTAAAAAAGATATCACTGAAATTCTTGAAAGCCTTGGCGGAAAGCTTTCGGGCGGCTTTTCGGACATCGGAAAAAGAAAGCTGGCTTATCCCATCAAGCGAAACACCCACGCTTTTTTCAGTTTTGTCCGCTTCTCGCTTGACGACGAAAACAGGCAAAATATTCCCGAGATCGGAAAACGTTTAGGCCTTTACGGCAATATTATGCGGCATATTGTTGTCAGAGCCGAAGAAATCGGAAAGCCAATCATATCGGGAGGAATCAAATTCGAAGAAGAAAAAGCCAAGACAAGAACAGGCGGAGGAAAAGAAAAACCGACTAGTCCTAAACAGATTGAAAAACCAGCCGGGCCGGTGGCAGAAACAAAAATCGATGAGGACAAACCCAAGGCCTCTCTTTCCGAGCTTGATGAGAAATTGAGCGAAATTTTGGAAGAAACACCCTCCTAGAATTGGGAATTGAGAATTTAGAATTGAGAATATACTATTCTTTATTCCCTATATTCTACATTCCCATTCACAATTCATAATTCTTAATTCACAAAACTATGGATCTCAACAAAGCAATGCTCATTGGCAATATAACCCGCGATCCGGAACTGCGCTCTACTCCGTCGGGACAATCCGTTGCTAATTTTGGCCTGGCCACTAATCGCGTCTGGAAAGATCCAAATTCCGGAGAGAGAAAGGAATCAGCTGAATTTCATAATATCGTCGCTTGGGGAAAACTGGCCGAAATCTGCGGCCAATATCTCCGAAAAGGAAGCAAAGTTTTTGTCGAAGGGCGTATTCAAACCCGTAGCTGGCAGGGACAAGACGGGAATAAGCGATATATGACCGAAGTAGTCATGGAGAACATGATTATGCTCGATCGAAAACCTCAAGGGACTTCTTCTTTCCAACCATCTGCGCCTCGACAAGCCCAGCCGTCTCCATCGCCGCAAACTTCGTCTGCCCGACCCGCTCCGCTCCAACCCGAAGAAATTCCAACAATCCAGATTGACGAGAGCCAGGACGAAGTAAAAATTGAAGATATTCCGTTTTAATCTTACACGCCATGAAAAAAATAATGAACCTAAATTACAGCCAGCCGCTGCCCAAAAAGCCTTGTTATTTCTGTGCCAACAAAATTGACGCCATTGACTATAAAGATACCCTTCTCCTCCGGAAGTTCATGAGTTCCCAGGCCAAGATTATGCCGCCAAAAAGAACCGGGAATTGCTCGAAGCATCAGAGAATGGTTGCCAGATCCGTTAAACGAGCGCGGGCAATGGCGCTGATTTCTTATTTGATAAAATAATGCTAAATCTTCCTGACATCAAAACAGGCAAGAATATTTCGCTAAATAACGAGCCCTATCTCGTTATTTTTCATCAGCATTCAAAGACCGGGCGGGCCGGCGCAGTGCTGCGGACAAAAATCAGAAATCTCAATACCGGAGCGGTCATGGAAAAAACTTTTCAAGGGGCGGATAAAATAGAAGAAGCCCAAATTTCAAAAACAAAAGCGCAGTATCTCTATCGCGAAGGAGAAAATTTCTTTTTCATGGACAACGCGACTTATGAACAGTTTTCGCTCCCCCAAGCCGTTCTTGCCGGATCGACGAAATATCTCCTTGAAGGCACGGAAATAACAATCCTGAACTACAACGGAAAACCGATAAACATAGAATTGCCCGTCAAAATTGAATTGCGCGTCGTCGAAGCTCCGCCCGCAATCCGCGGCAACACTGCTGACGGCGGAACAAAACAAGTGACACTCGAAACCGGAATAAAAGTGAATACCCCCCTCTTTGTCAAAGTTGGCGACATTCTCCGAATCAACACAGAAACGGGAGAATATGTGGAAAGGGCGAAGTGAATAAATAATTCTTTATATAAAGCAAAAAGCGGCCATTTCGGGATCGCTTTTTTATCCGGAAGAAAACTATTCTTTCACCTTTTCTTTGAGCGCTTTTTCGATTTCTTTGTAAACTTTCGGGTTTTCGCGCAGAAATGTTTTCGCCTTTTCTCGGCCAACGCCAATTTTTGTCTCGCCAAAAGAAAAAGAGTTTCCGGTTTTAGTCACGATTTCATATTTCACGCCTGTGTCGATGAGATCCCCTTCTTTTGAAATGCCCTCGTTATACATGATGTCGAATTCAGTGACTTGAAATGGCGGAGCAACTTTGTTTTTCACAATTTTTGCTTTTACCCGGTTTCCAACCACTTGATCTCCCATTTTTATTTGGGCCGCGCGCCGAACTTCAATACGGACGGAAGCATAGAATTTCAAGGCGTTTCCTCCGGTAGTTGTCTCGGGATTGCCAAAAACAACTCCGATTTTCATTCGGATCTGATTTATGAAAATTATGGTCACATTACTTTTCGCACCGATTGCCGTGAGTTTGCGAAGGGCCTGAGACATGAGTCGCGCTTGCCGCCCCATATGGCTATCTCCCATCTCGCCTTCAATCTCCGCTTGCGGAGTCAGGGCGGCTACGCTGTCGATAACGATCACGTCCACGGCGTTCGATTTCACAAGCGTCTCCACGATATCCAGCGCTTGTTCCCCATTGTCAGGCTGAGATATCAAAAGATCATTGAGATTTACTCCGATTTTTTTGGCATAAGAAGGGTCAAGGGCGTGCTCCGCGTCAATGAAGGCAGCCGAGCCCGTTTTTTGGGCATTGGCCACAATATGGAGAGCAAGTGTCGTCTTCCCGGATGATTCCGGGCCGTATATTTCAATGATTCTCCCTCGCGGAACTCCGCCAATCCCAAGCGCCAAATCCAGGGATGGCGCACCAGTCGGGATAGCCGCCACATCAACTCTTTTCACATCCCCAAGTTTCATAATTGACCCGTCTCCAAAGCGGTCCTTGATTTCCTTGACGGTATCCTCTAGCAGAGTTTCTTTGTTTTGAGATTCTTTTGACATAAATTTTTTTACGAATTATGAATACGCTTTGCTTAACGAATTTATCAATTGCGAATATTTTTGCATTTGCATATTCGTATAAGATTCTTATTTGGAAAACAGTTAATCATTTGGACCAAACAATACATCCCTCACTATTCCCGGATCATCCGCCAAAATTTTTTCATCTTTCCCGTTCACCTGGATGAAGGTTTGATTCGCTTTTCCGCTGGTTACTCTGACTTCCTTCTCGCCTTTGAAGCTCTGCGTCGCTCCAGGAAGCATTGTCCCCGAATAAACAAGTTTCCCGTCAATTTCGACGGAAAGCCAGGTCGGGTTGGCGTCTACTCTCAAGGCAATCTCGACACCCTCTTCTTTCCTCGCTTGCTCTCCGCTTACCTGCCCTTCACCGCCTCCATTTTCATCAAAGGCAATTTCCGGCTTTTTATAGTTTGAGCTTATATTCAATGTTTTCACCGCTGTTTTCCCAAACCTGTTCATCGAAGATATGTTGATTGAATTCACGCCTTCCTGAAGCAAAAGATTTTCCTGAAATTCACCGTTGTCCTTCACCATCACGGCCTGTTCATTGATAGTAAGTTTCGCGTCCTGATCGGTGAAACCGGAAATAGTGATAGAATTTCCTTCTACTGACGTGTCCCCTGCCGGATCGGTGACAACAAGCCTCGGGAGGGCGGCAAAACGGCCAATTTCACTGTATAAGTAATAAAATCCGCTGGCAGCAATAATGATTGCGACGGCGGCCGTGGTCATTTTTGGCGTAATCACAAAACGCGGTAACCGGGAGGTCTTGGGCGTTTTTTCCTTTCGGTCGTTCTTTCCAAGATTATTCTTGATATCCTTGTCGCGCAGATAAAGAGCAACAAGCTTTTGATGGTCAATCCCCAGATATTCAGCGTAGCTTTTCAGAAACCCTTTTACATATACATCCGGCGGGAGATTTTCCGAGTCTCCTTCTTCGATCATCGCCAAATATTTAACTGGAATCTTTGTTTCCCGCGAAACTTCGTGAAGAGTCACCCGGCCGTCGCTCCGCATCTTTTTCAGCTGTTCACCGAGGGTATAGGAATTTATTTTTTTCTTAGTAAAATTGCGAAGCAAATTACTATAATTAGTAATTAGTAATTAGTAATTCGGATTATTCTGCAAAAATTCTTTTTTATCCCAATTACCAATTACAAATTGCAAATCACTTTTTTCATAATAAAAGCAGGATCGAAAACAAGCCTGCTAAGTTGTCTTTTTATTTTCCCTTATTATACTCCCCCAAATCACATTTGCCAACGGTCTCTCGCTTTTTGGTCTGAAAAATCATCCTCATACTGGGGTTCTTCCTGTCCCGGCTTCGATCCGTTCCCGTTATCAACCAATATTTCTCTGGCTTTCGAGCCATCCGCCTGCCCAATAATGCCGTTGGCCTCCAGAATATCCAAAAGTCTTGCCGCCCGGGCGTATCCTACCCGAAGCCGGCGCTGGAGAAGTGACGCCGAGGCTTTTCCGGATTTCAAAACAGTATCTTTGGCTTCTTCATAGAGTTCATCGCCTTCATCGTCTCCGCTCAAAGAACCTGCCCCTGTCATTTTCCCTTCCAGACTTACCCGCTGCGGCGCAACAATCTCTTCGTTGTATTCTACTTCTTCTTTAAGCTGGGATTTGATTGATTTCACAACCCGTTTCACTTCCGATTCGGAAACAAAAACTCCTTGAATCCTTTTTGGTTTTGGCGAACGGGCAGAAAGGAAAAGCATATCCCCATTCCCAAGAAGTTTGTCCGCTCCGGCCATATCAAGAATGGTCCGCGAATCAATTTGCGTCGCCACTTGGAATGCGATTCTCGTCGTAATGTTCGCCTTGATGAGACCAGTCAAAACCTCAACAGACGGTCTTTGTGTGGAGACAACCAGGTGGATACCCACCGCTCGCGCCATCTGGGCCAAACGCACAATGGCCGCTTCCACTTCCTTGGAATGACTAGCCATAATGTCAGCCAATTCGTCAATGATGATGACGATATATGGCAGTTTTTTCACTTCTTCCTCGCCAACGACCTCACCTGTCTCCTCGTCTACTATTTTTTTCGTTTGCCCTTCTTTTATCTTGCTGTTGTAAGAAAAAATATCCCTCGAACTCGCCTCTTGAAGCATCTTGTAGCGCCTTTCCATTTCGCCGATCGCCCACTTCAGGGAATTGGCAACTTTTCCGTTATCCACCACGGTCGGGGTGAGAAGATGCGGAATGCCGTTGAACGCTGTCAGCTCTACCCGTTTCGGGTCAATCAAAATCAGCTTCAAATCGTCAGGCGAATTTTGGTAAAGCAGTGACGTGATGAGCGTGTTGATGCAGACGCTTTTCCCGGTCCCGGTCGCACCTGCAATCATGAGATGGGGCATTTCCGTGAGATCGCCAAGAATATAATTTCCGGCAACGTCCTGCCCAAGCGCCAAAGTGAGATTCGTTTTCCTTTCCGCGAACTCAGAACTTTCGATGATATTCCGAAGCCGAACCATTGTCGAAACCTTGTTGGGCACCTCAATTCCGATAAGAGATTTTCCAGGAATAGGCGCTTCAATACGGATTGGATGCGCGGCCAATGCCAGAGAAAGATTATTATTCAGTCCCGTTATTTTTGAAAGCTTGATTCCGGCTGCTGGTTTGAAACAATACTGTGTCACCGACGGTCCGACACTGATGTCGCCGATTTCGACTTCGATCCCGAAATTCTTGAATGTTTCCTGAATTACTTTTGCGGTCGATTCGATATCGCCGGCCTTGGCCTTGCCAGTTGTTTTTTCCAGAAGATCAAGCGGGGGAAATTTCCATCCGATTGGACCGCTTTGTCTTTCCACAATTGGCATTTTTTTCTCTGTTGCCGCTCTTTCCGGCTTTCTTTTTAGTATCTCGCTTATTTTCACCGCTGCAGACTTTTTTTCTTCAACAGAAACTCTTGGCTCTTCCTCCCCTCTCTCATCTTCGGCCTCCTCTTCCTCTTCTTTCATCCATTCAATTGGTTTCAATAGCGCCCGAAATGGAACATTGAGCGCAAGCAGCAAAGATGCCAGGGCAACCGAGAGCAGCACAATGGCTCCCGCCCAAAAACCGAAAAATTTGAGAGCCGGATAAGCGGTTGCCGCGCCTAAAAATCCGCCGCCCGAACCGCCTTTCGCGACGGCTAGCATTTCGGAAAGTGGATTGAAAATATGGACGATACCGAGAACACTCGCGAAAAATAAAATGAATCCGGCTGCCACAAAGACATAATAAGCCTCGGTATCCCGCCGGAAATACATGAATCCGACGGCAATCATCAGGATCGGAAGAAGAAAGCGCCCAATACCAAAAGCCAGCGACAAAATTTTGTTGAAATACACACCAAACGTTCCCGCTCCTCCAAAAAGGCTGAAAATGGAGAGAATGGCCAAGGCAATGAGAAAAACAGCGACAATGCTTCTTTTTGTGTCACCGCTCAATCCTTTATTTCTCGGCGTCCTCCCCCGCCCGTTTGTTTTTTCTTCCCCGTTTTTATCTTTTTTTCGGCGTCTGCCCATTTTGTGTTTTGCGCAATTAAGACTATCCTATTTTACCATATTCAGTCAAAACTTTCCAGTTTCTTGATAAATCAGCCATTTTGGGATAGGATGGGGACAAGAAAAAATGTTCCTTACCCGCTCAAACGAGCTGGAAATATTCTACGGGAAACGGAGGAAGCTTATATGATTCCAAATGAAATAGCGTGGGAAACTCAAAACATCATTCCCATTAATGTTCTTGAAGACATACTAAACAAACTAGCTGCTGTCTTTGCGGACAAAGAAGGATTTTCCCGCGAGGGAGGAAAGTTCAGGCTTCACCTGAAAGCTGAAACGATCCCACACCTGAAGGTCATGAAAGGCCTGGGGCTTGTGGAGGAGAAACCTATCTGCAAAAAAGGACGCAAACGCAGTCCCGCAAATCAATCAGCTGACACTTACGAAATTACGCGAAAAGCGTGGAGATGGCACGCTTTGAACATCGCAAAGTATGGGATTGGGAGAGGATAAGTGCAGTGCCTACTCTATTAAGAAAAACCTTGTGCGTGTAGTCGGCAAGGTTTTTTTCTTGGCAAATGTGGGATTTTGAGATAGGATATTTGCATAATTACGTAACTAGGTAAGTAATTAAAAAAAAATGGCAAGAAGCAAAAAAGAAGAAAGAGAAGTGAGAAAATTGACCAAAGTTGGCAAAAAGACAATCGCCGTCACGATTGGAACGAACACATCGCGGAGGCGGTGGTAAATTTAATAATCTGATGTTGCTATAAAAAGTAGATAACTAATAATTTTCGTCAGGGAACCGGCGATTTTTTTATAGGGAGTTGACAGAAATATTCACTGTGATAAACTTAATTATACTCTATGCAACTAAGTAATATTGTTAAAAAATATAGGGATAACAAATCTCTTACGATCGACGAACTGTCCGAAAGATCAAGCTTATCAAAGGCCTTCATTTCGCGTATTGAGAAAGGAGATTTTGACAAAAAAAATATTTCCCTGCATTCAATCATAAAACTTGCTCAAGGATTAGGTATTAAAGTCAAAGAGATACTTGATAATCTTAATGTCATTGAGCAGAATGAGCCATCTCCTCTAAGAATGTATTTGCGGAAAAAATACAAAATTAAAAATGAGATTGATGTGAAGTTAATTGAAGATTTAATCGATAATTTCGGAAAGCGAGTATGAAATCATATGAAGGAATAAATCTAAATGCAGAAGATATTGCCAAAGCGATTTACGACGGCATAAAAGAGGAAATGCCTTCAGAATTTTCCTTGATTAAATGGACAGAAGAGAATCTTGGAATAAGAGTGAAAATTTCTCATACCGATTCAAAAGAATTCAAACCATCGGGACTTGAGTATTTCGATCCTGCGAGAAATATTTTCCAAATCTGGATAAATTCCAAGGAACCGGAATATAGGCAAAGATTCACCTTATGTCATGAAATTGCGCATATAATCAGAAACTCGGGATTAAAGTATGGTTTCTCAACTGGGGATATTTATTCTGCCTGGGGCGAAGAAAGATTCTGTGAAAGATTCGCGGCGGCTTTTTTGATGCCCAAGATACTGTTTCGCGATAAGTGGAATTCTATAACCGATGGAGATATATGGAAGAGGGCAAGGTTGGCAAAATTCTTTGGCGTTTCGGGTGATGCAATTTATTATAGAGCAAAAGAGTTAAAGTTAGGCAATGAATGAGAATTATTAAGATTTAACTTTTTGGAAGCAAAAAAAGCTAAACAAGGAGGGATTCGTCATGGCCGAGGGTCAATTTCTTACGACAGATAAGGCAATTAAAGAACTGAAAGAGGTTTTGAGTAAAAAGGAGCTAAAGCATCTGGAAGCAGAGGCATGGGAAGATTTCCTAGACATGGCCATTTCTGCTGAAAAACTTCGGCAAAAACAAGGGGTTACTCTGGGGGTATTAATATATCAAAATGGAATGCCCGTTCAAACAAAGCTTTACGGTCATTTCCTATTCTTTAACCTCAAACTCGACCCAAAAAAAAGAGGGCGACTGCAAAAAGCCTGGGAAAGTGCAAAAGAATTCATAACAAGCATTGAATTTGAACTTGCGCCAAAAGTGACTTTCCATGTTGACGGGAGCATAACGCTCGAGATATTCTCAATAAAAAAGGCCTGACTCACACCAGCCCCACCGTGGGCTGGTCTTTGTTTTTCAATGAGTTATAATAATAATCAATCAGTTGAAGAGATTTTAAAACTGCGGGATAATCATTCCTAAAGTCCAACTTCAGGAGCCTCCACATTCAGGATCCTCCCCCTACAGAACCCCGCAACGCATCATCTTTCCACGGCCGTATAATTATGATACAATGGAAATTGGACCATGTATAAATTCGGACCTGTGCAAAAAAAGATACTCATAGCTCTTATGGGCAGTGTTGCCCTCGGCTTTTCTCGATCTCCCTGGCAATACTACCGGACACTACGCCTCATGCGGTCAGAATGGAGAAAAATTGACCAACGGAATTTCAACCGCTCTTTGCACCGTCTCTCCGATGAAAAACTCCTTAAAGAAAAAAGGCTCCCTGACGGATCTTTCAGACTGGTTCTGACGACAAGAGGCAAACGGGAAGCGAAAATATTGAGTCTCATCGGAAGCTCCATAAATTTCAAAAGGCCGAAGCGCTGGGATGGAAAATGGCGGCTCGTTCTTTTCGACATTCCGGAGAAAAATCGGCTGTTTCGCGATATTCTGCGCGAGCATTTGCGGACGCTCAAATTTTTGAAACTCCAGCACAGCGTTTTTGTTTCTCCGCATCCATTTGAAAAGCCCATCCAGGAGCTTGTCTCACTTTATTCGGCCCAGCCTTATGTTAGGGTTGTCACCGCGACAAACATCGACAGCGAACCCGCCCTCAAAAGGCATTTTTTTAGAAGATAGTTGTATCATAATAAGACGGCCGTGTTATTATGATACAATTGAAATATGTGTAGATTTAGTCTTTCCCTCCGGGTTTGACTTTAGAAATAGATTAATTTGGCTTTTTATAAGCCTTTTTTGTTGTTTCGGGATTTTTTTGTTGACAGATTTTTTTCCTCATGATAGGCTGTTTTGTCCGCCAGATTTGGCGGAAAAAATAAAGATAGCTAATTATTAGGCTATCGTTATGAAAAAGCGTTGGATTTCTCCCGCTGAGTATCGGCACGGGAGATACGGCCTCTATGGCGCCTTCTCCATCGTCTCGACTCTCGTGGTCGCGGGGCTTCTGGTTCTGGTGAACGTAGCCGGGCTCATTCTCGCCGCCCTCGCGTCGCGGAGATGAAGGTTATGGAGAGTAAAAGCGAATAAATCAGCTCAAGTTTGGATTCAAATCTTTAGGCGTATTTTGTTTTTTGAAAATAACCTGCAAAGGTTGTTTTTTACGAAATAATGCTTTATATGAGGCGTCATTCTTCGTTTCACAGCGTATTTCAAAATGTTTCACGGGAGATTGACAAAAGCATAAAATAAGCGTATAATGTAGGGTTAGAATAGGAATTGAGAAGTGATATGAATTATATTATTAGAATATATTTCACTCCCTCTTTTCCAAAATCATAAATTGCATTTGTGGTTTTAAAATTTAAATCTTTTCCCCATAAGAAAAATCCGCCCAAGGCGGATTTTCTTTATGCGAAATACCAAATATTTTTCGATACTTTCCAATTATTGCTTCCGATACCCTGTTCCGGCCGGGATTAGTTTTCCGATAATCACATTTTCTTTTAGTCCCCGCAGGCGGTCTTCTTTTCCGGTGACGGCCGCGTTGATGAGGACTTTAGCTGTTTCCTGGAAGGACGCCGCCGAAAGGAAACTTTCTGTTGAAAGGGCGACTTTCGATATTCCGAGCAGGAGCTTTTCAGCCGTGGCCACATTTCCTCCTGCTTTCTTGGCCGCTTCATTGGCCTCTTGAAGCTGGACTTCTTCGACTGTGTCGCCTGGAAGAAGACTGGTGTCGCCCGGATCGAGAATGCGCACGCGCGAAAGCATCTGGCGGATGATCACTTCGATATGCTTGTCGTTGATGCCCTCTCCCTGAGCGCTGTAAATTTCCTGCACTTCTTTTGTGATATAGCGGTGAACAACTTCCCGCCCTTTTATCTTGAAAAGCTTTTTGAGATCCAGATGCCCTTCGGAAAGAACTTGGCCGCGGGTGACGAGATCTCCTTTTTGAACATTGAGGTTCATCACAGCCGAAACGACATACTCATGAATGTCTTTTTTCTTTTTCGGCCCTTCCGCTTCCACGCGGATAATCTTGTCTTTTTCCGTTTCGGTGATTTCAGCCACTTTTCCGTCGACTTCCGAAACCGCCGCTTCACCTTTTGGCGGACGGGCTTCAAAAATTTCATCCACCCGGGGAAGTCCCTGGGTGATGTCCGTCCCGGCCACTCCTCCGATATGAAAAGTTCTCATCGTGAGCTGGGTCCCCGGCTCGCCGATAGCTTGGGCCGCCACGATCCCAACCGCCTGGCCGATCTGGACCAATTCATTTCTTCCAAGGTCAAGTCCGTAGCATTTTTGGCAGACTCCCCGGCGCGTTTTGCAGGTAATGATAGAGCGTATTTTCACTTTTTCAATTCCTTTTTTTTCAATTTCCTCCCCTTCTTCTTTGGTGATCATTTCCCCTTTTTTAGCAATAATTTTTTTTGTCTTGGGATCAACGGCGTTTTCAAGAAGAATCCGGCCGGCAATTCGGGAGGAAAAACTGACACCGGCAACAACCGAATCATCCCGATATATCCAGCCTCCCTCTTCGTCGGCGCAATCTGGATCGCGCACAACCATATCCTGAGACACGTCCACGAGACGCCGAGTCAGATATCCAGCTGTTGCCGTTCGAAGAGCCGTATCCGCCATACCTTTTCTCGCGCCGTGAGTAGCAATGAAATATTCCAAAACATTGAAACCTTCCTTGAAAGAAGACCGGATAGGAAGCTCGATTGTTTCTCCAGTAGGTCCGGCCACGAGACCTTTCATCCCAGTCATTTGAACAACCACCGCTTCGGTTCCGCGGGCTTTTGAATATACCATCGAATAAACCGGCCCTTCCCTGTCGAGAGAAGCGCGGACAGCATCAGTAATTTTGTTTTTGGCTTCATTCCATATTTCGATAATGCGGTTTTTCCGTTCCGCGTGAGTGAGAAGCCCCATTTCAAATTGTTTGTTGACAATATCCACTTGGTCCTCGGCTTCCTGGATAATGTCTTTTTTCTTTTCTGGAACCAAGAGGTCGTCCATTCCCCAACTCAGACCTGAACGGGTAACGATGCCAAACGCCAGATTTTTGAGATTATCCACGAACTTTGCTGTTTCCTCTGAAGATGTCGCCGCGAGACATTTCCCAACCAATTCCCGAAGCTTTCCTTTGTCGAGCTCTTGATTGACAAAACCGATTTCTTTGGGAACAATTTCATTGAAAAGAACCCGGCCGACTGAAGTTTTCACTCGCCCGCCGTCCAGTTCAACTTCGATTTCACTCTGAAGCTCCAGATATCCCGTGTGGTAGGCCAGAATAGCTTCCTCTTTTCCGGAAAATATTTTTCCCTCGCCTTTCCTGCCTTTTACAAAATGAGTCATATAGTAACAGCCAAGCACCATATCCTGGGAAGGGATCGTGATCGGCTCGCCGCTCGCCGGTTTCAGAAGATTTTTGGATGAAAGCATGATTTCTCCTGCTTCCCGCCTGGCCTCTTCCGTAAGAGGAACATGAACCGCCATTTGATCACCGTCGAAATCGGCATTGAATGCGGCGCAAACCATTGGATGGATCTGAATGGCTTTTCCTTCAATCAGCACAGGTTGAAAGGCCTGAATACTCAAACGATGGAGGGTCGGCGCGCGATTAAGGAGGACGTAGTGGTGTTCGATGATGTCGTCCAGCATTTCGTAGGCTTCTTCGGCTTCATATTCAACCATTTTTCCAGCCGACCGGACGTTGTGGGCGAATCCTTTTTCAATCAGATTGTTGATGATGAAAGGTTTGAATAGTTCGAGAGCCATTTTCTTGGGAAGACCGCACTGGTGAAGTTTGAGTCGCGGGCCAACCACGATAACACTGCGACCGGAATAATCAACCCGCTTCCCCAAAAGGTTTTGCCGAAACCGACCTTGCTTTCCTTTGAGCATATCCGCAAGAGATCGAAGCGCTCTTCTTTGTCCAGTGGAGGCCGCAACTGAAGTCTGACCTCGCCGGGCACTATTGTCGAAGAGAGCGTCTACCGCCTCTTGAAGCATCCGTTTTTCGTTGCGGGAAATCACTTCCGGCGCTCCGATTTCAATGAGTTTTTTCAGGCGGTTGTTGCGATTGATAATGCGACGATAAAGATCATTGAGATCCGAAGTGGCAAAGCGTCCCCCGTCGAGCTGAACCATCGGACGAAGATCGGGGGGAATAACCGGAATAGCCGTTGGGAGCATCCACTCGGGACGGATTCCTGACTGTTTCATTCCCTGGAAAAGTTTCAGCCTTTTGAGCATCTTTTTTTTGTCGGAAGATTTGTCGTCTTGGAGAGCCTTTTCAATTTTTTCAATTTCTTTCCCGAGATCAATTTCCTCAAGAAGACGGCGAATGGCTTCCGCTCCAATTCCAGCTTTGAAAACATGCCCGTATTTCAGGGAGAGATTGAAATATTCCACCTCGGAAAGAATTTGGAACAACTTCAGATTCTTGATTTCGTCGCGGCTGATTTGGTAGGCGCTTTTCAGTTCGCCTGTCTTTTCCTGGCCCGGTTCGGCTTCGCTTTTTATTTTCTTTTGTTTGCCTTTGTATTCTGAATCAATGCGAGCGAGGGTTTCTTTGCGAGCTTCTTCATCAATTTCCATGACCACGTAGCTCGCGAAGTAGACAACTTTTTCAAGGTCCTGGGCAGTCATGCCAAGCGCCAACCCGATTTTTGAAGGCACGCCACGCAAAAACCAAATATGCGAAACTGGCACCGCCAGCTTGATATGTCCGGTGCGCTCTCGGCGAACAATGGACCGGGTCACTTCCACTCCGCACTTGTCACAAACAATCCCTTTATAGCGTATTTTTTTGTATTTTCCGCAATAACACTCCCAGTCTTTGGCCGGTCCGAAGATTTTTTCGCAAAAAAGGCCGTCGCGTTCATAGCGCTGGGTGCGATAATTTATAGTTTCCGGCTTGGTTACCTCGCCGTGCGACCAGTTCAATATATTATCGGGACTGGCCAAGCGCAGGCGGATAGAATCAAAATCGGATACTCGAGTAATGGAAGGCTGATTCATATTGCAAAAATAATTTGATTATTCGGCTTTCTCTTTTTCTTTTTTCTCCTCCGGCTTCCCGCTATTTGCCTCTTCCTTTTCCCCAACCAGTTCCACATTGAGACAGAGTCCTTTGAGCTCGCTCACAAGAACGTTGAAAGAAGCCGGCACATTCGGATTTCTGATTTTTTCTCCTTTGATTATTGACTCATAGGCTTTAGACCGGCCCAAAACGTCGTCTGATTTGATCGTCAGCATTTCCTGAAGAGTATAGGCGCTGCCATATCCTTCCAGCGCCCAGACTTCCATTTCCCCGAACCGCTGACCGCCAAATTGGGCTTTTCCGCCAAGCGGCTGCTGGGTAATCAGAGAATAAGGTCCGATCGAACGCATATGAATTTTATCTTCAACCAAATGATTGAGTTTCATTATATACATATGGCCAACCATGGTTTTTTCATCGAAGTGTTCGCCTGTTTTTCCGTTTATCAATCTGATTTTTCCATCTTCAGGGAGTCCCGCTTCACGCAGTTCGGTCTTGATATCAGTCTCGCTCACGCCGGCAAGAGAGGGGCTCGCCACCTTGTATCCAAGCTTATCCGCCGCCCAGCCTAAATGGGCTTCGAGAATCTGGCCAATGTTCATGCGGGATGCCACGCCCAAAGGATTGAGGATAATGTCGACTGGAGTTCCATCGGGAAGATAGGGCATATCTTCAGCCGGAGCTATTTTAGAAATCACACCCTTGTTTCCGTGCCGGCCGGCCAGTTTATCGCCAACTGAAATTTTTCTAAGCTGGGCCACACTGACCTGAATCTGCTGAATGACGCCGGCGGGAAGCTTATCTCCTTGTTCCCGCGAGAAAATCTTTATGTCCACCACTTTTCCGTGTTCCCCGTGAGGAAGATAAAGGGAGGTATCCTTTACGTCTTTTGATTTCTCCCCGAAAATCGCCCTCAGCAATCTTTCTTCGGGAGTGAGGTCCCCCTCGCCCTTGGGAGATATTTTTCCAATTAGGATATCGCCGGAAGAAACCTCGGCTCCGATGTGAATTATTCCCGTATCGTCAAGATTTTTGAGTCGCTCTTCCCCAATATTTGGGATGTCCCGCGTCACCACTTCCGGCCCCAGTTTTGTGTCGCGAATATCAACTGTGAAATCTTCGATGTGAATCGAAGTATAGCGGTCATCCTGAAGAAGTCTTTCCGAAATAATAATCGCGTCTTCAAAATTGGCGCCTTCCCAAGGCATAAGAGCTACCAAAATGTTCTGACCCAGCGCCAGTTCACCGCTGTCTGTTGAAGCGCCGTCCGCAAGAAGTTGCCCTTTTTTCACCTGTTCGCCTGCTTCAACACGCGGAATCTGGTTCATGCAGGTGAAAGCGTTTGAACGCTCAAAGCTTTGAAGGTGATAAGTTCTTTTGGCTGACTTTCCCGAAATACCTTCCTCTTTTAAGGTAATATGATCAGCGTCAACCTCGACAACTTCGCCGTTTGTCCGGGCCAGAACCACCTGCCCCGAATCTGCCGCCGCTTTGTCTTCGAGCCCCGTTCCGACCAATGGCGCCTGGGGCACAATACAAGAAACGGCTTGGCGCTGCATGTTCGAGCCCATGAGAGCCCGGTGAGCGTCATCGTGTTCTAGAAAAGGAATTAGCGCCGTAGAAACGGAAATGCATTGTTTGGCAGAAACATCAATATAATCAACTTGACCTACTTCAATCATCGAGGGTTTCCCTTTTACCCTCGCTTCGAGCATTTCATTCAAAATGCGTCCTTCTTCGTCGATTTCCGTATCTGCGTGAGCGATGATTTTGCGGTCTTCCACGGTAGCGTTTAAATACTCTATGTCCTTCGTAACAAAATGTTTTCCGTTTTTGTGTGTCACTTTTCGGTATGGAGTTTCGATAAAACCGTATTCGTTGATTCGGGCATAGCAGGATAAATGATTCACGAGTCCGATATTTGGGCCTTCCGGAGTCTGCACTGGACAAATCCTTCCGTAGTGTGATTGGTGCACGTCGCGGACTTCGAAGCCGGCCCGTTCGCGGGTCAGTCCTCCCGGCCCCATCGCTGAAAGCCTTCTCTTGTGTTCAAGCTCCGCCAGAGGATTCACCTGGTCCATGAACTGCGAAAGTTGGGAGGAGGCGAAAAATTCTTTTACCGCGGCTGCCACCGGACGGGAATTGATTAGCTGCCCCGGAACAACCGTCGCAAGGTCGCAGGTACTCATCCGGTCTTTGATATTTCGAGACATCCGCGCCAGACCCGCCCGGAATTTGTTCTGCACCAGCTCTCCAACACAGCGCACTCGGCGGTTTCCTAAATGGTCAATATCATCCGGACTTGCCATTGGATCATTGTTGAGACGGATAATTTCTTTGACAATTTCAGCCAAATCCTCCGGACGCATGATCCGATGCGCTTCATCATCAGGAAACTTCGTTTCCATTCTTTGGTTCAAGCGATAGCGCCCGACTTTCCCGAAATCATAGCGTTCAAAATTGAAAAACATCGCTTCAATCATCTGTTTGGCATTTTCCTGGGTCGCTAAATCTCCCGGCCTGATGCGCCGATAAACTTCTAGAAATCCTTCTCCTTGATTTTTGGTCGTATCCTTATCAATCGTAGCTTCAATATATTTTTTCTCTCCGGTATCAACGTCTGAAAAGGTTTTTACCAGATTTTCATCGCTGGAAAAACCAAACGCGCGAAGAAGCGCCGTGATGGCTATTTTTCTTTTCCGGTCAATTTTCACCCAAATGGCGCCGTCAAGATCAGTTTCCATTTCAAGCCAGGCTCCGCGGTTAGGAATGATTTTCGCCCCAAAAAGTCGCTGCCCTTTATTATATTCCATAGTAAAAAAGACGCCTGGGCTTCGAATAAGCTGGCTGACAACGACGCGTTCCACGCCATTTATGATGAATGTTCCCCGCTCGGTCATGATGGGAATATCTCCGAGATAAACTTCCTGCTCTTTCACTTCTCCCGTCTGTTTGTTGAGAAGCTTCACTTTTGAGCGAAGAGGCGCCTCAAAAGAAATATTTTTCGCTTTCGAGGTTTTTTCATCGTATTTTGGCTCGTCCAAATAATATTCTCCGAAAGAAAGCTCCAGATCCTTCCCCGTGAAATCGTTGATTGGATTCACTTCGTCAAGCAGTTCCCTCAGGCCTTCTCTCATGAACCATTCATAAGAAGCCACTTGCCCCTCAATTAAGTTGGGAAGAGAAACCATCGGAAGCCGTCTGAAAAATTTCCTCTTGCGCAGAGAGGATTGTGGGCTGAAAGACTCTTTCACCCCGAGAGTTTTTTGCCCCAAAGACATAAAAGACACGCCACTCTCCAACCTTTCGCCCCGCGAAATTTCTGGGGAGCAAAGAGTTTTGGCTAAGTGGTTTTAGTTAGAAGTATTTAATTATTTTTCGAAAATATATCCAAATCCCCCAAAGTTAGATATCGTATTTATAATCTAGCACGAGGCATTTTATTTGGCAAGGGTCGCTATCTCGAGGCTTTCAAATGTGACCTTCGCAATCCTCGCACTCGTCCAATTCTCCGGCACATCACTTATTATCTTATATTCAGAAATTTTGTCAAGGCCCGCGCCGTTTTTGCGCAAAAGTTTGTCCAAATTGGCAAGCAAAAACCGCGAAAGAGAGTTTTCTTCTTTCCACTCAAGGCTTTCTTTCTCTTTTTTCCCTTTAAAGAGAAAAATTCTGACGACATTGTTATCATCTATCTTCAAAACTATTTTCATTTTTTCAAGATTTTATCTTTTTTATATAATGTAACTTCAAATTTTCATCTGTCACAACTCTTTTTCCGGTTTTTTGTTCCAGTTCAAGTCTGGCGTTTTTCGCAACCTGTCCGCCACGTTTGGCCGGGATTTTGTTTTCTTCCAAGCCCTTGGTTTCCATAGTTTCGGCGATCTGGCGAGTGGAGAGTTCAGCAAGAGCTGTAAAAACCAATTCCGCGTCTGTCATATGGTCGCGCAGATTTTCTCTTTCCAGTTTTTTCAAATTTTTATGCTCCTTTACTGATAAATCGCTCCACTCCTCGTGGATTATGTTTGTGAGAATAGCGTATTCGTCCCGCTCTTTGACTTCATTATTTTTCCAATAATCCGTCAGCTTGTTCCTGATTCCCTGCCCCATCATTCTTTGCTGGATCCATTTCTGGCTCCGGCCCATTCTTTGCCAATAAGCGCGACTACGATTGAGGGCTTTTTCCGGGTCGTTTATTTCCTCTATCCTTTCATATCCCACTCGCGCCAGCCACAACTTAATCGGTTCGGCCTTGGGGCTAGGCACCGATTGAACAAGACGTAATAGAGTCTCTGTATCGGCTGCATCAGTTGCGTAATATTTGCCGTCATTAGCCATAAATTTCAGTTGGTGACAATTTGTCACCGACTCATTTCCCTCTTTATTAAGCCTTTCTTTGAGCTTATTCCAGTATTTTCTGGCAACTTGATAGTTGTCTTGCTGAATTAACAATTGGACAATATCAACAACCGAAAAATACCATTTTTCTTCTTTTTCATCCCACTGCCGGCGGATTTTTTTGCCTTCAAAAATGGCAATTCTCTCTTCTTTTTTCATCGTTTATTTCTGTTTCTAATAATAAAGATAGCCTGCCCGGATAACACACTATCACTATATCACTATCTTGGCCTCTGTCAAGCATTTCACCCCAACATTCAATGTTGGGATGGATTCATTTATCTATGTTCTTTAATTTTACCATATAATTAAATATTAGGTGGGACGAATAAGGAAGTCAAACAAAAAAACACCTCGAAATGAGGCATTTTTCCGGGCTACAAAAAGATGATATGAGGGTCAGAAACCAAACATTCGGGGAATTATAAAAATGGACTAGTATATGTCGCTATTGCAGTAAATTTTGTTGTTAAAAAAGAAGGCCCATCGTGATTCATTGATGGGCCCCTGGCCATTGCCCCATTTTTAGGGCGTACGCTTGTTAACGATGACCATGTTTCCCTGAAGCGCCTGCAGGTTTTGATACACTACGGCACAGAGTCCCAAACTGGAAATCTCAGTAATCTGTTCAGGCGAAGGATTAAAGGGTATAACATACCCAGTTGCGATAAGACGGGAACGGACAGCTTCTCCCAGAGAAGGTCCATCACAAAGCGCGGCTTCTTCGTTAGTTCCCACAGTGACGCCCTCCTTAAAAGGACCACCTTCAGGTATATCTTTATTACAGAAGTCGCACTTCATAAAATCATCTCCTTTTCCTGAAAATGCTTCAAGGGTCTACGGTCACAATCACCCCTCTTTCTTCCAATGATTGAATGAGCTCAGGGGTGAAGAGGATCTCCAGGCGGTCCCCCCTTTCAATGGATTCCACCTCAATGACATCTTCGTCATCTTGGCGAACAAAGTACCCGCGCGCACAAATTTTCGGACCCATATTAGCCCCAAAGCCATAGCCGGGTTTGCACGTAAGAACAACTTTTTTCATACGACGTCCTCCTCCCCCGCTTTAACTTCTTGGTTTATTTTATACCGACGCCATACAGATTGCAGAGAAGAACTCCTTAAGGAAGACCTTCTTGATGTAAACCAACATCTGGCCTTGGCTGTTGCCGATCATGAGACCTACATATCCTGCCTTCGTAAATCTCGTACTTCTGGTCCGCTCAAAGGATATAACGGAGATGTAGGTTTGAAATTCCCTCGTCATGTTCTCGATTTTTCCCTGCCACATTTTTCGAAGCACAAAAGGGGTTGCATTTCCAGTTACAACCAGCTCGCCTGATTTCATGGTACTGGTCAGTTCATTGCTGTTCTTCAGGCTTTGAACACAAAACAGGACATTATTACCGCGCATCTCGAGTCTCATCGTAGTGTTCCTTCCTTTATTTAAAGATTAATTTGGCGTATAAATTGTTAAATTACAATGTATCTTCATAGCAAGGTTTATTTATTTTGTCAAGTGCCCGCACTTAACAAAAAACGCCTCAAAACAAGGCATTTTTCCAGGATACAGAAAGGGCTATTGCATGCAAAAACACCCCGCGGGGTGTTTTGCTGGATTATATATTTTCGAACTCAACGACTATTCCAAATCATACATAAGGTGCGAAGCGGAAAGCATGAGGTCATCCACCTTCCCCTGTTTGTCGAGGTGATACGACAGCACCATCCGGTTATTGGCAATGCCGATTGTGTATTTGGCGAAAGTGTCGGCCAAATTGACTTTCATTTGCCTGATAACCTGCTGGTTTTGGTCAAAATCAAAAGACTTCGCGTCGCGGATATAGTTTTTGAGATGCGCCACTGCTTCTTTTTTGGTGATGTCACCGCAGCAGTCACTCGCGTCAACGACATAATAGATCCGCGCAGACATAAGCGATTCAATTTTGGCAAAATCCTTGCTATTCACCGCTTTTTCAAAAGCGGCGGAAGTTGTCTCACCGGCTGGCGCTGTCTGAACTGCTGCATCACTGGATGTTCTCGCTTTGCTTTTGGCAACTTCTTTTCTGAGAGCGTTGATTTGCGTCTGCATATTCTGAATGTCGCTTCCGCGCGACCATTTCTTATCGCCCATCCATTGCTTCTTCCCAGAACAAAGCACTCTTGCGCTCACAACCGCGGATAAGACAATGACAACCACCAATCCGGCAATAAGAAGCTGGTCAGATCTCGCCGCGCCCGCGAGATTCTGCGGTAAGCAACATTTTTTTCCTGTTTTTTTTGTTTTCCTCCTCATTTTCGCTCGCCCTCATACCAATCCTATTCGCTAATTATGCTTACAAACAGACGAAAGGCGAAGTTGCTTCGCTTTCTTTCATGAATTTGCACGAAAATTTCTCGGGATTGGTGTGGGGGTAGATTAATTCTTATAATTCAATATATCAAATTTGTTATTTTTTGAAGACGATCTATTTTCCTCAGATCAGGCATGCAAATTTCATCCTTTTTGATTCGCCGCTTTCACTGATTTCAGATAAAAATACCCAATGACGGCGAAGGTGACAACCGGCGAAAACCAGCTGGGAATATGCATTCCAAAAGCGTCCAGCAACATGATAATCCCCAGAAAAAGAATGGAGTACATCGCGCCGTTTTTGAGAAAAATATATTTTTTTATCCGGTCAATGTTTCCGACCGTCAATTGGCGGAGAACCAGCGCCCCAATTCCGTTTCCAACCAAAATCAAAGGAACCGAAAGCGTGAAAGCGAAGGCTCCCAGAACCCCGTCAATGGAAAAAGTGGTGTCAATAACCTCGAGATAAAGGATTTTGCTGATATCCGACAATTTGCTTTTTCCCGATCTCAGCTCTTTTTCTTTTTGCTCCGCATTTTGCTTGAAGCCATGCGTAATGAAAAAGGCGGTCGATCCCACCACCGTTCCAAAGGCCATCATAGGGTTGATTTTGAGCGTAAGCCAGACTAAGATTGCCAAGATTACCGAAACAACCGCGTAAAACCAGATGCCCTGGGAATGAAAAAATCTTTCACCCCGGAGCCCGTAGCTTTTCGGCTCGATGAAAAGCCAGTGGAAAAATAAAAAAATCAAGAAAGTTCCGCCACCGGACAAAAGGACCGGCGCTGAAGTTTCGATAGCTTCTTTGATATGCGGATTATTACTGAAGGTCGCAGTGAGCGCTCCAATCGGACCGAGCGAAGAATTTGTCGCCCAGACAATGGCCCACGGCAAAAGCCCGCGAACAATAACCACCGCGAACAAAAGACCCCAGAAAAGAAACCACCTTCGGGCTTTGGGTGACATGGTTGACAAAACTTCGGCGTTGATGACGGCATTATCTATACTGCTTATTATTTCGAACAAGCACAATCCTAAGACAATCAAAATCATACTGCCTATAGCCATATTTTTTTATTTGAATTTTTTTTGATGAAATAATCAGCTGCGAATGTTTCTTCTTGTCGCGTTTATCGCCCGGAAAAAATCGCCCTTGATTGCCTTGCTGTCTTTGCTTTTCATGGTTCCCGACAAACCAACAATCGCCGCTAATCCCGGGGCAATTGACCTTGCTTTCGCTGTTGACTGAGCATCCCTGCTGGACGCATTGCGATCCCCTCCCTGGTTTTGCGAAGGGGTTTGGGCGCGGGAAGAAGCCTTTTTATGTATTTTTGTATCACCATATGCAATGTTTTTTTGGCTGTCGGGAATTGATTTGTGAAGGCTTATCGGAGCATTCCCAAATAATCCTGTGCTTTTTTGAAAATTTTGGCTGGCTCCTCCCGCCCCGCTAAAAGCGCCGGAATTGCCGGCATAACCTGACGAGCTCGCCTTTTTCTTCGGCATTATATACTTCACTTTTTCGCCGCCGAAAAATTCTTTCGCGACGGCATAGGCTTCTTTTCTGCTTATTGTCCGTCCTTTGCCGGCCATCCATTCTCCGAGACCTTCCTTCATTTCCTGCTTCGTCACCCCGCCTGCTTTCTTGCTTTTCAGCATATCATAAAATTCATTTTTTTCTTTGGTTTTGTCCAGAGCTTTGCTAATTTGCTGATTTCCAAATACTTCCCCCATTCTTGCGTCTTTGAAGTATCTTTTTCCAAACTTTTTTTGCGAAAGTTTCTTTTTGTGAGAAAAAATATTTTTTACGCCCATATTTTGGAAGTTTTACGTTATGATTATAGCACTTTATCGTAATAAAATCCAACATCCCGCACCCACTTGGCCTCTCCCCGAGCGCCGCTTCGCGTGCACGCGTCTCCGCATTTCCACATGACCATTTCGCGCGGAGTGTCCACTTTTTGGGAAACAAGACTATTGATTCTTTTCCCGACGACATTGACCGCCTGGCGCGGTGAAGAAAAACAGCTGTATCCCGACGCGGTTGGATTTTCCGGACCCCGATATCCCCAGTAATTGAAACAGTTTTTTCCCTGTTTTTTCGGAGAGTGGACTCCCCAGTTGCTTTCTTTTTTGGCTATCGCCACGAGAAACGCCGCGACTTTTTTGTTTTTCCCGGCAATAAAAGGAGCCATTTCTTCAATCGGATATCCTTTGGCCATTTTTCGAATATTTTTTTCCATTTCATTTGGTCCCTTTGACTGCGTAAGCTGCGGCAACGAAACCGGAATAGCTGCGACACTCCGAAAACACAAAAGGACGAATACCAATGAAACCGCCACCAAAAAGCCAAAGAAAAAATCTTCAGGCGTCGATACCCTTTTTATCAATATTTTTTTGCTTGTCATTTTTTTCTTTTTATTTGTCCCCTTTTTCACGCTGTTGAGGCCTGTTTTTATTCTAATTTCATTTAAAAATGCAAAAGAACGGGACTTCACCCGTTCCATTGTTAATATTATAGCACATTAGTAAACTAATTTCAAGTAAAATTTTAGCTGTCTACTTCACGCGATTAGAACTGAATTTATGGGAAAAAAACGTTCAACAAGGATTTAGTGTCCAATGGAAAGACCGTCTTGTGAAAATTTCATCTTTATCCTCGATGACAAGTCCAGCTCTCCCCTTTTGCCAAAAAGCCGTACATCTGCCTCAGCTTCCTGGTCTTTTTTTATTATACCTTTTGGATTAATTTCAAGAAGCTGACCCTTAGCCACCGTTTTTTCTAAATCCAAGGATTGTTGGGCAAATTCCATTATTCTTTCTTCATGGGTAACCAAAACTATCCGCAACCGCCTACCAGCTAATTGCTGCTTCGTTCCATTCTGAAGATATATTTCAATATTTATGAGATGCCTCAAGAATCGTTTGAATCCGGAAGCAATTTCGTCATGGCTTTTTGAAAAAATATCTGGAAGTTCCTTCCCGAGAGCGGTGGCAACTAACCCATGGACTTCTGCTGGTGGTATGTTTTTGGCTTCAGGATGTTCAATTCCATATTGTTTATGTGCTTTCAGCCATATTTTTCCAAATCCCGCATTTTTTAGATCTTCCCTAAAGGATATTTGTCCAAGCCCCAATGATGAATTTTTTATGCCTTTCGATATGCCCTTCCTTTTTTCAGAAGTGGAATTAAGCATAATGATCCCATGCTCGGCAAAAACCTTCTCGATAATCATTATCGAAGACAACGCTCTAAGCTGCGGACTGGTTACGAGAATAACTGCTTCTTTTTCTTTATCAATTATTAAAGCCAATTGTTCAGCGGCTTCTTGAATATTTCTAATCCCTTCTTCGGTTAAATCCAGGTGTTCAGCATCCAGAGCAAATCCAGGAGCATCAGGATTCAACATAAAATTCGGATCTGCCAGTTCTTTATATTCGGTTTCACCATGACGGAAAATATCAATTATCGGCACTTTGAAATGCGGCTCTTTTTCTTTTTTTCTTTCTGACTCAATCATAGTAATTCGTCCTTCAAAATTTACAGCTAATATCTTGTTTTGAAATATTTTTGTATAGTTCAACGAAATAATATGCCCAGCGTTCGGCAAATTTCAGTCTCGGGAGACAAATATAGGCATACTTGAATGCTCCTTTCAGACAGTAGAATTTATAATTCTCATGTAAATTCGCTATTTCTTTTTTGGTCAATTTTCTTATAGCTCCATATTCAGTCAAAAAAATCTTTGCTTTTCGCCTATCCAGCTTTTTTTGATCCTTATTTACACAAAGCCACATTATAGCGTTGGCGATATCCGTAATAAAAGAATCCAGATAAAAATTGTCGAAATCAATAAAGCTCAACCGACCGTCTTTTCCTAAAATAACATTTTCCGCTTTCACATCAACATGTATTGCGCCACTTGGTAAATTACTGTCAAAATGCAGCTTTTTTATTTCAGATTCAAGAAAGTCAATAAATTTTTGACTGTTTCTGAATTTACTTTTTAAGATGACGCCTTTTTTATTTTTCAGATAACGCTTTATAACCGCCAGACCTTCACCTTCTCGCTTATTTTTCAAGTGGTAATTTCGGGTCAAAATATGCAAATTAGCCATTAGATTTGCTATTTCCCTCAGTTTTTTGTCAGTTACCTTTTTCAACTCTCGTCCTTCAATATATTTGAAGCAACAAATGTTTTTCTTTTTAGTTTTATAGATATTTCCAACCGGGATTGGACATGGAAAACCCTTCCGAGATAAATAATTTAATAGCCCAAGCTCACTGATAATCTCTTTTTCTGTTTTGAACTTATATGCCCTAAGCAAGTATTTTCCGCTATTAGTCAGAAGTATATAATTAGAATTTATGTTGCCTCTTCCGATAAGCGAATAAGAAAATACTGTTCCCAATTGAAAAAAAACGGCCGCTGCTGTTATTTCACTTTTGAGCAATTTATCTTTTTTACCTACTTGTTCCATGCGTTAATTCTAACAAGTTACAAATAAATTCGCCAGAAACAAAAAAGGCTCAAACAAGCCAATTTTAACGAAGACAGAAAAAGTTGTAATTTGGATTCAAATAAGCCTTTTTCTCTTAAAAGCTATCCCAGAAGCAGTTTTCAAGTATTTTTCAAATCTTTCAGCCTTTTCTCTTGTTGAAAATGCACCGTACCAAACAACTTTCCAAGGTCTGAATTTACTTGTGTGCTTGTTTGATCCCTCGTTGTGTGACCTCAGCCTTTTTCTCAAATCTGCCGTAGAGCCGGTATAAACTTGATTTAAGAATTTTATACTTCTTAAAACGTAAACATAATACATACAATAATCGCCCATGCTTCGCATAAAGCTACGCAGGGCACTTCTTCCTTCTTTATTCCATAACTGTTTTCAATAAATCTGCAGTGCTTGCGCTTCGAAGCTCCGCAAGGAGCGAAGAAGTGAGCGGGTAGCGGGAATCGAACCCGCATATCGACTTTGGAAGAGTCGCATAATAACCATTATACTATACCCGCATATTTTATTTTTTTGCCTGAACTAAACTACTTTCAATCCAGCCCATTATCCTTCGATGAAGGTTTACTCCAAAATTAGAATCTCCATTGCTGATTATGGATAACAGAACGGTTCCATAAAGTAATTTTCTCCTCTTGCTACTGGATTTGTCCAATCTTCGGTCTATCTGCGTTTTCCTAAACTGTTTTTTCGAAAGACCGGTGATCTTTTTCCAATAATCTCTGCATTCTTTCTCATTATTATCTGGATAAAGATGCATTGCAATTGTAATATGATCGTTATCGATTCCGCAAATATCCTTGAACCACTTGATCGCCAACTTCACAATGGCAGGATCTGAATTGATAATCTGCGCCGTTTCATAAGCCTTTGATCCTTCTCCAATGTATAATCCTAATCCAAGCATCCATAAATCCCTTTTTGTAATTGTACCGAGTTCATTTTTCGCAAGCTTTTTTATTTTTGCAATGTCCGCAACCCTCTGGTTGTGCCTAATTTGTCCTGATTTAAATGGTCCCTTCTTAATTCTTCCGATTACGTATTTATTCGGAGTAAAGGGAATTTCCTTGAACCAACAGCTTAGCGTACTTTTACTTATCCCTAAACGATCCGTGATCATATTATAGGAATATCCCTTTTTTCTTAATAAAAATGCTTTTTCTTTTCTTTTATTCATACTACCATACTACCACACTATACTACCCGGTTCAATTTTTTTCGGGCTGCTGGGAATCGAACCCAGTCAACGTGCTCCCAAAGCACGCGTACTGCCAGTATACGACAGCCCGATAAAAACTTTGCCCCACGAAAAAAGCGGGGCAAAGGAAATATAAAAAGTTTCCTGACATTATACTCTTTACTGGAAAGAAACTGCTTCCGATGGCGCATCACCTTGCGCTGCAGCCGCCTCTGCCACTTTGAGAGAACGCACTGCTTCTTTGAGGCGCTTTCCCGCCGTGAACTTCGGGGTGTTCACTGCCTGGATCGTTATTCTTTGCTTTGTTTGCGGATTGATTCCTTCACGCGCGGCGCGATGTGTCACTTTGAAGGTGCCAAAACCGGCTATTGTCACTTTTCGATCCCCGTGAAGCGCATCTGTGATCGCGTCTACGATCGCGTCTACGACCACTTCAACCTCTTTTTTCGTTTGCCCAATTTTGTTGGCCACCATTTCGACAAGCGCTTCTTTATTTATATCAGTTGCCATAATACACCCCGCTTTCTAGGTTTTCTCTACGAATTACGAATTTAATACAATTATACGAATGCATATTTCAGCTAAGCTCTTTTTATCTATTTTAAGCCAAATATTAACATTGCGCAACAACAAAAAACAATTCGCTCCAATTCGTTTTCTATTCGCTCCTAATTCGCGAGTTATTTATCTCGCTACTTCCACTGCCCTTGTCTCGCGGAGAACGTTCACCTTTATTTCCCCCGGGTACTTCAGCTCCTGTTCTATTTTGTCAGCGATTTCCCGCGCCAGTTTGATTGCCCCAAGATCATCAACTTCTTCCGGTTTCACGAATACCCTGATCTCACGGCCTGCTTGAATGGCATATGATTTCTCAACGGCAGGGAAAGACTGGGCGACATTTTCAAGATCTCCAAGGCGTTTCAAATAGTCCTCCAACGTGTCTTTTCTCGCCCCGGGACGGGATGCGGAAAGCGCGTCCGCCGCCGCAATGATCATAGCCTCGTTGCTTTCAAATGGAAAATCCTCATGGTGAGACTTCATAGCATTGATCACCGCATTTCCAATGCCAAATTTCTTGAGTATATTCATCCCAATTTCGATATGCGTCCCCTGCACTTCATGGTCAATGGCCTTTCCGATGTCATGGAGAAGCCCGGCCTTCTTGGCAAGATTCACATCCGCTCCCAGTTCCGCAGCAAGCGCTCCTGATAGATGCGCCACTTCCAGCGAATGAAGAAGGACATTCTGGCCATAGCTGGTCCGAAAACGGAGCCTTCCCAAAATCTGGATGAGCTTTGGATCAAGCCCTGCGATACCCACGTCATAAGCCGCCGCCTCTCCGGCTTCTTTGATTTTGTTGTTCACTTCCGTTTTGGCAAAGTTTATCGCTTCTTCTATTCTGGTCGGGTGAATTCGGCCGTCTGCGATCAGCTTTTCAATGGCCAACCTTGCGATCTCGCGCCGGACCGGGTTGAATCCCGAAAGAACGATTGCTTCCGGCGTATCGTCAACAATCACTTCAATCCCCGTAAGCCGCTCCAGTGTCTTGATGTTTCTTCCTTCGCGCCCGATAATTCTGCCTTTTATTTCGTCCGATGGGATGGAAACAGTCGAGGTTGTCGTCTCCGCGGCGTGGCTTCCGGCATATCTTTGAAGAGCGGAAGTCATGATATCGCGCGCTTTTTTCACTAGCTCCTCGTTGCTTTGCTGTTCCAGTTTTTTGATCTGTTTTGCCAGAAATTCCCTGTTTTGCTCTTCAGCTAATTGAAGCAGGACTTTCTTGGCATCTTCTTTGGAAAGATTAGCTATTTTTTCCAAGCGCTTGAGTTGTTCCTGGCGCGCCGTTTCTGACTCTTTTCTGATTTTTTTGATTTCTTCCGCTTTTTTAATAAGAAGGCTTCTTCCGCGTTCAACTTCATCCAGTTTTCGGTCAAGATTCTCCTCACGTGATTCGATCCTTTTTTCAGAGCGAAAAATCTGTTCTTGTCTTTTCTTTTCTTCTTTTTTCACATCTTCCAGGACTTCCACTGCCTTGTTTTTCGCCGTAAGCAAAATTGACTGGGCTTCCGCTTCAGCATCAGTGATCATCTTATTCACTTTTCCTTCGGCTGTCCCAAGTTGTTTCTTAGCAATTGACTGGCGGGCGAGATACCCAAGAACCGAGCCGACAGCTAAGCTCAAAATTCCAATAAAAAGAAGGCTGAAACTTAATTCCATATTTTTTTACGCTATTCAGCTGATAACACCCAAATGATCTATTCATTGCTTAAAATAAAGATTTTTTGATTAATTTTAAATTGAAAATTTCAAATTTAAAATTTTCGATATGTTACCAATTGAAGCTTTTTGATTAATTTAATAACAAAATAAATTATACTCCAAGATATATTTTTTGTCAAAGTCGGCCGCGATGTGATAATATTGGATTACCAAAATAAATTTTCACGCTGATCGCTAATAAAATGATTAGACCCGTGTTTCTCATCGTCCTTGATGGCTGGGGGGAAAATTCCTCTTACGAAGGAAATGCCATCGCCCAGGCGAAAACCCCGTCCATAGACAAAATCACGCGCTACTATCCCGAGACGCTCCTTCAGGCCTCGGGAATTTCTGTCGGACTCCCTTGGGGCGAAATGGGAAACTCCGAAGTGGGGCATCTGACGCTGGGAGCCGGCAGGGTAATTTACCAGAATCTCCCCCGCATCACTCTTTCTGTCCAGGACGGAACTTTTTTCAAAAATGAAGCGCTTCTCGCCGGCATAGAAAACGTCAAAAAAAATGGAAGCGCCCTTCACTTCATGGGATTGGCTTCCGACGGAGGAGTGCATAGCTCTCTTGACCACCTCTATGCCCTCGTCGAGATGGCCAAAAAAAACGGGCTGGAAAAAATATTTCTTCATCTCTTCACTGATGGCCGGGACGCTCCGCCGACATCCGGGTTGAAAGTCATCGGAGACATCGAGGCCCGGCTTGCTGAATATTCTTGCGGTAAAATCGCTTCGATCTCGGGAAGATATTTCGCCATGGACCGAAATGACAATTGGAACAGAATAAAAAAGGCCTATGACCTCCTTACTCTTGGACAGGGAAAGAAAGAAAAGAGCGCCTTGGAAACCATTCAAAAATCTTATGATTCAAATGTGACAGATGAGTTCATCGAACCCACTCTAATCGATGACGGAAAAGGCGAAGTTGGCGTAGTCAAAGAAAATGATACCGTCATTTTTTTCAATTTCCGGGAAGATCGCGCGCGACAGCTCACCAAAGCTTTTGTCCTTCCCACTTTCACCAAAATAAAAAGAGAAAAATATCTTTCCAACCTGGAATTTGTTTGTTTTACCCAATATGAAGATAATCTCCCTGTTCGAGTCGCATTTCCCCCCATTGCGATCACAAATAGCTTGGGAGAAGTCGTGAGCCGGGCCGGCCTTCACCAATTGCGGATCGCCGAAACGGAAAAGTATGCTCATGTCACATATTTTTTCAACGGCGGACAGGAAGAACCTTTCGCCAACGAGGAACGGATTCTTGTTCCTTCCCAATCGATTTCAACCTATGACAAAATGCCCGAGATGAGCGCCCCGGCCATCACAGAAACAATCTTGAAGGAATTGGGCAAGGGAAAATATTCCTTCATTTTGGTGAATTTCGCCAACCCTGATATGGTTGGGCATACAGGGAACATGCAAGCGGCAATTTCCGCAGTTGAAACCGTTGATGTCTGCCTCGGAAAAATCGTTCCGCAAGTGCTGAAAATGGGGGGCAGCCTTTTTATCACGGCTGACCATGGAAATGCCGAAGAGTTGACCAATCCGCGAACCGAGGAACCTGATACGGAACATTCCATTTTCCCTGTTCCTATTTGGTATGTCGCGCCTGAAAGCCAGCGCCAGAAATCAGAATCTGAAATTATGACTGGGAAAAAAAATGTCCGGGGGATTTTGGGCGACGTTGCTCCAACCGTCCTTTCCGCGATGAATTTGAAAATCCCGCCGGAAATGACCGGACGAAGTTTGCTTGAGATTTTGAAATAGATTTTAGTCGATAAGCAACAGTCCCGCCATAACCGCGATTCCGAGAATTATTGCCGCTAGTTGTCCGATTGAAGCGGCTATTTTTGTTTCATGCTTAAGTTCCGGGATGAGATCGGATCCAGCGATATACAAAAATCCGCCAGCGGTTATCGGAACAAGGAATGAGATTATTTCTTGAAAGCGCGATCCGATGGCAAGTATCAAAATTGCTCCCGCGAAAGCCGTTGAAGCTGAGACGAAATTGAAAAAAAGCGCTTTTCGGACAGAAAACCCCCCATGGAGAAGCACCCCAAAGTCACCTATTTCCTGAGGAATTTCGTGAAGCACTACGGCGATCGAAGTCGAGACTCCGAGGGGAATGCTTATCAAAAAACTCCCGGCAATAAGCATTCCGTCAATAAAATTGTGGACAAGATCTCCGATGATATTCATATAGACGACCGGATGAATGTGCTTCTCTGATCCAAGCACATGGCAATGCCGCCAATGAATGAATTTTTCAAGAACAAAAAAGAAGATTATTCCTGAAAGAATCAGCAAAGAAACCAAAATTTTTGATTCGATCGCTTCAAATGATTCCGGGATAAGGTGGATTATCGCATCGCCAAACAGCGCGCCTACGGCGAAGCTTACTAAAAACAAAATAATTATCTTCAACTTTTCTTTTTTGAGAACAAGCGTGAAAATTCCTGCCAAGGAAACCAAACTGACAACAAAAACGCTTGTGAGGCTATATATCCAGACATTCATAGCTAAAGATTGTTCAATGCGAAATTATATTCTTCCATTCTTTCCGGATGGCAGGCTATTTCTGTTTGCCCTTCCGGAATATTTTTCAAAAATTCGCCGAAATTTTCTATCCAATCGAGACTCGCGAAATAATCAGATGAAGAAACATTTGAGCAAAAGAACTTTTTTTTGTTGAGCCAGCGCATTATTTTCAGGATCAGATAAACGCTGTTTCTCTTTCCGGCAAATCCTTTATTTCCGAAACGAACGAAAGGAATTTCATAGCTATCCGCCAGTTCAAGCGCTATGGAAAAATATGCCGGAAAATAATGGACATGCTCATGCGAGCTTATCCCATCCGGCAACCGGTTGAAGATTTTTCTGAATTTTTCAATCTGATCTTTCCATTCCCGCTTTACAGAAGCTGTTCCGCTTCTGGGATGTTCCGGAACAGGCCAATCACCCCAAAGATAATTTGCAAAAAAAACAATTCCCTGCCTCAAAGTGTGGTCTTTGAGCAGATTTCTTCTTCTTTTTTGCCAAATAAGTTCGAAATGGATATCCACCTTCACTCCCACGGCCAGAAGTTCCATGGCTTCTTCTTGACTGATACCGCCGTCAACCATCACCGAAATCCGGTCGAGCTTGCCCGCCTTGGCAAGTTTCAGGATATTTTTATTCGCCAGTTCGCTCTTCCCAAAATCATCCGCGGAGAGAATCAAATTTTTTCTGATATTTCCCTCAATCATACCTAAATAAAAATCGTCGCGTAGCGACACCTAAATTTTTAATTTTTACTTTTTCATTTAAAATTTGATACGTGCCCGGGGTGAGACTCGAACTCACAAGAGATTGCTCCCAAGGGATTTTAAGTCCCTCGTGTATACCATTCCACCACCCGGGCAAAGTTGATCTTGAGGCCGAGATGGGATTTGCACCCATGAATAGCGGTTTTGCAGACCGCCGCGTTAGCTACTTCGCCACCCGGCCATATATATAATGTAAAGTGAAAATATCAAAAAGTAAAATCAAAACAACGCCTCCTGTTTATCTTCTTCCTCAAACCTGTTTTTCTCCTCTTTTTCCACCTCGTTCCCCTCGTCACCCAAATCTCCCTTTTTGCCTTTCTCAATTGCCTCAATCACTTTCGGGATCTTTTTGAAATCCGCCTTCAGTATTTCTCGCAGGCTTCCTTGATATAGCGCCGCCGCCGGATGATATAGGACGTAAAAAACCTGCCGGCCGATTTCGGGAATTTCGCGGCGCATGGCCTGCCCGTGAATCTTTGAAATTTTTTGGTTCGGCAAAAATCTTTCCATCGCGTGCCGGCCGAGAAGCACGATTAGTTTCGGCCTGATCATTTCTATCTGATCCATCATCCAGGGCCAGCAAGCGGCCACTTCTTCCGGCATCGGATCGCGATTTCCCGGCGGGCGGCACTTGAGAACGTTCCCGATGAAAACATCCTCCCTTTTTTTTCCAATCAGAGAAAGCATTTCCTCCAAAAATTTCCCCGCCGCCCCGACAAACGGCCGGCCTTGCCGGTCTTCATTTTCTCCCGGACCTTCCCCAATGAACATAATCTCCGCATTGAAATTTCCCTCCCCCGGGACAACCTGCGTGCATGTATCACGAAGGTGGCATTTTCGGCAGAACTTTATTTTTTCTTCGAGTTTTTTATATTGCATAAAGTAATTGGTAATTTGTAATCAGTAATTTGGATATCCGAAGTACCAATTGCCAATTACGAAATTATTTCATTCGTATATTCGTAAGAGATTCGTAATTCGTAAAGTCATTCCACTTTCCACCCATTTCCATCTTTTACCAATTTTCCCTTGATCTCAAAACCGCTTGAAAGACGATGACCGCCCCCCCGGAGTAGCCGGGCGATTTCTGAGACATCCGTATCCTTATATTCTTCACTTCGAAGGCTTCCTTTTACCCGATTTTCTCCCCGCTCGGAAAGAACCAGCGAGAATTTTGTCCCGGAAACGGTGTTCAGTATTTCCGCCACTCCTGAAATATCTTCGGCGTCCCCCCGCAAATCTTCAAGATCCTGTTTCGTCACATAAGAAACGATGGCTCCCGTCTTTGGATTGATTTCTGCCCGCTCCATCGCCCGACCCCAAAGCTTGAGCGTCTCCAAGCGTTTGTTTTTGAAAACGAGGCGGATTATTTTTGAAAGCGAGGCTCCGCGACGCATGAGATTGGCCGCTATTTCCATCACCTTGGGTGTCGTATTGGCATGTTGAAAAATTCCCGTGTCACCCAAAACGCCAAGAAGAAGATATTCCGCAATTTTCCTGCTCATTTCAATGCGGTGAAAATCGAAAAAATCAAAAAGGATTTCACAGACGGAAGAATATCTTTCGTCGCTTATGGCAATATCGGGCTTTATCTTTTTCATCCGAAGCGTCGTATGATGATCAAGGAGTATGATTTTTTGGTTATTTTCTTTTTTCGCCACTATTTTTTCAAATCCCCGCTCGACTGCGTCGCACCCGATAACCAGGTCAAATTTTTTGCGATTTATATTTTCCGAAATCTCAACGTTTTCGCTCCCCAAAAAATCTTTGAGATATTGCGGCAAAGAATCGGGACAGATGACAATTGCATTTTTTCCCAATCCGGAAACCAGATATTCCTTGAGCGCGAAAGAAGATCCGATTGTGTCGCCGTCGGGAGCCGAATGCGCCACAATCAAAACGTCCTTGGATTTCTCCAATTCTTTTTTGATCTCCGTGAATTCTTTTGCAAATCCAAAATCCATAATTTTTTATTTAAGCTCTTTCAGCAGCTTCTCAATTTTGTCAGCCTCGACCTCCGTTTTGTCCGCCACAAATTCAATTCTCGGAAGCGGTTTCATGTGAAGCTTTTTGTTCAGCTCCCCTTGGATCAAGTATATTCTTTTGCCAAGAAGCTCAATGGTCTGCCCAAACTTTTTTTCCGGAAAAACACTGACAAACACTCTAGCGTAGCGCAGATCGCGCGAGGTGTCAACTTTCACGACTGTCAAAAAAATCCCAGGGGGAATCTCAGCTTCTTCCTGGATGATACCCGCTAAAGTTTCTTTGATTAGTTCATTTATTCTGTCGATTCTTGAAAACATAATTTATGATAAAAAATAGAAGGCTTCGAAGGTATCACGTCCTGTTCAGATTTTCAATCTGAACAGGTTCGCCTGCCTGAGAAGCCTTCTATTTTATGCTTTTGAATATTTTTAGAGTGCCTTTTTGACAATTTCTTCATGGAAACAGGCAAGGATATCACCTTCTTTTATTTTTACATCTCCCAAAAAAGTGATTCCGCACTCCAGCCCCTGATTCACTTCATCAACATTCACCTTGTTTTGCTGAAGATTGGAAAGTTTTCCACGCCCTAAAGGCTTGTCATCCCGCAGAACTTCCAGATTTTCTTCATTCACCATTTTTCCGGAAATTACTTTTCCACCCACGATCATATCGCCTTTTCCGGTTTTGAAGACGGCCAGAACTTTCAGTTTACCGAGATCAGTCCGGACGATATCCTCGCCGAGCATTCCTTCCAACCTTTTTTTGATATCCTCAACCAATTCATAAATGACCTTGTAGGTTTTTATTTCAACATTGTTCATTTCCGCGAGACGCTTGGCGACTGTAGTCGGCTGGCTGTTGAACCCAAATACGACCGCTCCCGAATTCTGCCCCAGCTTCACGTCCGATTCGGTGATGTCCCCCACACCCTGTTTTACGTAGTTTATTCCGACCTCGTCCGATTTGATCGCTGCCAAAATCTGGTCAATGGCTTCGAGTGACCCTTGGACGTCGGTCTTGAGAACAATATTCAGCCGATTTATATTTTGGTCCTCAATGCTTTTCAGCATTGACTGCGAATCAAATTTTTTTGCGCCGCTTCCGTCTGTTCCAAAATCTTTCTGCATGGCCTTGGCCGACTTGAGATCCACCATGCCCTGCAAAACATCATTCACGTTCGGTGATTGATTGAGGCCAATGACTGTCACCGGCGTCGACGGTCCGGCTTCTTTCATTTGTCTGCCTTTGAAATCTTCGAGTCTTCTTACCCGACCGACAACCGTTCCCGCGATCACATCCTGGCCTTCTTTCAAGGTTCCTGTCCGGACCAAAACCGTTGCGATGTTTCCTTTTTGAGGATCAAGACGGGATTCTATCACAACTCCGATTGGCAGCCTTTTCCAGTCTGCCCTCAAATCCTCGACTTCAGCTACCAAAAGAACCATGTCAAGAAGTTCGTCTATCCCGATATTTTGTTTGGCTGAAATTTCCGCTGCGACGACGTTGCCGCCCCACTCCTCGATCACAATCTCTCGATCCGCCAGTTCTTGCTTCACTCTTTGGATATTGGCATTGGGCTTATCAATCTTGTTGATAGCCACCACCATCGGAATTTTTTTCTCTTTGAGGTATTTTATCACTTCCTCTGTTTGCGGCCGTACTCCATCATCGGCCGCGACAACCAGGATGGCAATATCCGCAAAGTTCACTCCGCGCTCGCGCATCGCCGAAAATGCTTCGTGTCCGGGTGTATCGACGAAGGTGATAATTTCTCCCTTCTTTTTAACCTGATAGGCGCTGATGTGCTGGGTTATCCCTCCCGCTTCTTTTTCCACAACCGAAGTTTTGCGTATGGTGTCGAGAAGAGTCGTTTTGCCATGATCTACATGGCCCAGAATTGTCACAACCGGCGGTCGGTGCCGCAGGTTCTTTCCTGATTCTTTTTCTTTTTTCAAAATTTCATCCAGTTGTTCAAGCGTCATTACCCCGCTCCCAGTGGACTCAAGATCAACTTCTGTTTCAAATCCGAGATCTGACGCGATCACCGCTGCCGTGTCATAATCGATTTCGTCATTGATCGTCGCCAGAATTTTATTTTTCATCAGCTCTTTGATGACATCTGTCACTCCCAATCCCAAAAGTTCGGCGAATTTTTTCACAGTTACCAGCGACGGTATTTTAACTTTTACTTTCTCTTTTTCAGTATCAGTCATAAGTTTCTTAAGATTCTTAAGTATCTTAAGCGTCATATTACGCCTTTTTTCCCGCATTATCCCCCGCGTCCGCTCTTTTGATCGCCTCCTGCTCTTCATTGGTCAGTGGATACTTCACCGCTTTTCCTTTTTCTACCGGCTTGGAATAAACCCGGTTTCCCTCCCGCGTGTGAAGGGCAGAGATTACCACGCCGGAATTCTCTCCGTCAAGAAGCGCTACGGAAAAACTCTGGTCCCCGCCCAAGTCCTTGAACGGATTGAAGCGGACAACGCCAATTTTGTGAATTGATTTCTTGGCAAGATCGTTTATCTTGTTTGAAATCCCAAAGAGATCCTGGATGTCTTTGTCGAGCTCTTTGAGATTTTTTGCGTGATCAAGAATTGTCTTCTCGAGATCAACCCCGTTCTTTCCGGAAAAAAGCTGCTGCTGGTTATTTTTGATGCGGCTCACGTTGAGATGAAGAAAAATATTCCAAACCAAAAGCGCCAGCGCTACAATCACCGCTCCTGCAACACTCAAACCGAGATTGTCCTGGATGATGGAATTCAGCATATTACTAAATAAAACTAGCATTTCTTTTGCTAAATGTAAAGAAAAAAGCCTGATTTAAGCCAGACTTTTCTGCTAATCTTAGTTATATTTTTACCCTACGCCAAAATTTTGAGGGCTTCCAGAGCGCGAACTTTAACATTTTTAGGAGCATCCAGCTTATTTATTTCTTCAGCGGTAAACCATTTCAAATTTTCCGTTTCGCCTTTCATTGGTTTCAGGTCGAACGTTTTCGCGGTTGCATAGAAAACAAAGTCTATATGTTGATGATGTTCGTTGATATCCTGAAGCATTATATGCGCAGGCAATATCAAATTTTTGGCTCCCGCCGCTTCGTAGTTTTCTCCCGACTGGTGCAATTCAATATCCAGTCCCGCCTCTTCTTTCGCTTCCCGCAAAGCCGCCTCTTCCGGCAGCTCGTCTCGATCTATATGCCCGCCGACCGGCAGCCATTTTTTAAGACTCTTGTGAAAATGAAGCAGTACCTTGTCCTTGCAAACTATCGTCGTTGTCGTGGTAAAATGTCTTGTGATTTCCATATGTTTTTACTTAATAATATTATTCGTCATAAACTTTATCCTTTTTGATTATTTCTTTCTTGTCTTCTCCTGAAAGCACAAATTTCACGGCAATGAATTTCGCAACACTTTCCGAGCGGTTTTCGAAAGTGTGCGAGCCGAATCCCGGTTCAATGAGATCTCCTGCTTTCACGATCTGCTCTTTTTCCGTTCCATCTTTTTTCCACCGCGCGATGAGCTCTCCTTCAATTATATATATCGTCTCCCAAATTTGCACATGGCGGTGCCACTTCAAAATTGAGTGCGGCTGCTGTTCATCATATTGAAATTCATATTCCGGAAAACCAAAAATCCAAGCCTTCCGCCCTTCGGGACTGTCAAAAAATTTCGCGTTGTTCTGCGGAAATATTTTCATAAGTCAACATTTCGAAATATTTCTTACACTAGTAAACTGGTATACTGGTGCGTTATCTTATTTCTCTCCCCAATCGACCATTTTTCTTTTTGCTTTTTGGGTTGTGAAGCCTTGGGGATAGCGTTTTTTGAGTTTTTCCATATTTTCGCCGATGATTTCTTCGATATCCCAGCCAAAGAAATTGCAAATAGCCGCCATATACCAAAAAGTGTCGCCGACATTTTCTCGGATTCCCGATTTTTGGTCATTTCCGTGCGCGAAAGTTTTCTTGATACAGCTCGCGACATCCCCGGCTTCGCCCGAAATGCCCAGCCCCCAGGTCATGATTTCTTCGTTGCGTTTTTCAAACTTCTTTGCAATCTTTTTGACGAATTTCTGATATTTCTCAAGATCAATTTTCTTTTTCATGATATCATCTTTTACGAATTACGAATCTCTTACGAATATACGAATGAAAATATATTCGTAATTAGTAAAGTATCACAAATTTTCTAATTCATAAACATCATAAGCCACCTCTTCATATGGATGCGCTTTTTTCATTGCCGCGACCACATTGCGAATAACTTTTTCCTCGCACAAGACTTCAATTCTTTCTTCTTCAACTTTTTCGACTTTACCGATTTCGCCAATTGTCGGATGAGCTCCCGTTTCCGGCTGGAATCTTCCAATTCCCCGCGAGCTGAAAGAGCAATGAGAATAGTTTCCCAATTTTCCTCCGCCGGCCGCGTGTATCGCTTCGCGCACTTTTTCCGCATCCGCCACCGGAACAAAAACGACGAGTTTATATTTTTTTGACATATATTTTATATTTGGTATGTTTGGGACAAAGCTGTAACTTATCTGGCTTTGCATTGTTATAATGCACAAGACCGATCTACCCAATATTTGATGTCTCGGCAGACTGTAGTCTCCTTTTTATTTTTTCATAAACTCCTTTGCTCTCCAAATAAGGATTCCGGCCGCGCTCATCACTTTCACTGCTGCTTATTTTTTTTATAAACTCCAACAATCTGGCAGCCTTACCTAATTTAAACGCGTATTCAAATTCTTGCAGAAGAGCGAATTCATGCGCCATTTTATCTCTTTCATCCCGACTCATCCGTTTGGAATTCAACGTAGACCATCCTGCTTTGGCAATAATCCACATCTCAGCTATCTCATGTCTTATGATAAAAGGTATGCAATCAGTATAATCTTCGTCTCCAAGCATGAAGTGTTCTTCACATAAAAAAATTCTAGCATCTTTAATTTCTTTTCCACCTTCAGTATTTCCAAAAGAAAACCTGAAGAATGCTAAACGCTCCATACGTTTTTCCATATCTTCTTTATTTATAGGAACGACTCTCTGCTCCATCTCTCGAAAAATATTTCCTTGGATAATTTTGGTTTTCCTTCGGGAATTTTAAAGCAATTTTCAATTGTTTTTCCTTTCATGCTATTTTGATTATATTTTTTTTCGGAGGTGGAAGGATTCGAACCTTCGGTGCCGTTTCCGGCACAGCAGTTTTCGAGACTGCCCGATTCAGCCAACTCTCGCACACCTCCATTGAAATCTTTTGAATATTTATTTTTGGTGCGGGACGACACAGTACCTTGCCCTTCAGAACACTCCGTGTCGAATTTATTATTGAGTTAATTTTATAAATTTCCTGTATCGGGTCAAATGTTTTGAATTATTCGTGCCAATTTCTCGAAAATATTTTGCGATTTCTTTTTGCTTTCTTAAATAAACTGATTTTTGAGTATCTCTGTTGGTTGGAGAATATCCAAGATTTGCAAGAATTTCCATTACATCTTTTCTCAGTTTTTCTGCGTAACTTGTAACCGCCCATCCCAAGTGATTGTATCGTTTCTTATTAATTTTATGTTTATCTAAATATATACAGCCATCCGTATCAAACAATCCTCGCAGAAAAGCTTTTTGATAAGTTCTTTTTTTTATTATCCATCCTGGAACAGTCAGATTGTTTTTTAATTTATTTCCTTGCGGCATGCCCTGTTTATTGAGAAATTTGACGACAGACACTGAAGATGCGACAACGATAATCGTGTTTTCATTTTTTAGTTCCCTTAAAGAAACAGGGACTCGAAATAAACTTTTAATCAATTTTGAGGTCAACATTGCATGTTCTTTGTCAGTCTTTGAATTGGTGCAAACACTAGCCTGGTAATCAGATAAATGTCCATCACCAACAAAAATTCCGAGCAATTCTGCTAATTTCTTCGAATGTTTCGGCTTCGCGATGGGCTTCAAAGTTTTAAAGGCTGTTTGCCTCTTTTTGTGAGTGGCAATGGATCTCTGTCCACCTAATTTCCTCCCCTCGGGAGTTCCAAAATTTCCGTATAATTTCATTGCCGCCGCGGCTCCTTTTCTGCCGGCATCCTTAGTGTGCCAAAAATCAGATAAAATTGTAAAGGAAACTTTTTCTTCTTTTAAATCACAATCCGCTAGTATTTTCCGAAAAACTAAAAGGGGCATCGATATTTCTCCTTTTCTCCAATCGCTCAATGTTCTCACGGAAACTTTATTCTTATTAGCAATAGTCACCCACCTTTTATATTTGGCTTCTACTGTATTAAACAAGATTTCTAAGCTCTTTTTTGATAATCTAACTCTCATGCAACAATCATACCATACGAGAAGCATTATATCTACCACTCTGGCACCTCTCCATTTTTCTGTTTGGTGGACTTAGCGAGAATCGAACTCGCGTTTCCGCAATGCGAATGCGGCGTATTACCACTATACGATAAGCCCAAAACATATCCTAATCACTAGAAAAGTTTTTCAATCTTTCCGCTTCATCCTGCAGCAACTTGCTATCTTCGCCGTATTCTCCGCTGTGCATGCTCGTCCCTTCATAACTCGCCGCCTTGTGGTCAATATGAAAATTCACATAAAATTTATAATCCACAATTTTCACAAAAAGATGAAAACGCGGAAAAGGCTGGTCGGTGAGGCGCCGCACGAACGCCATCTCCTCCCCTTCGCGCTTTTGGAAAACGTATCCTGCCCGGCGGAAAAAAGTTGCGACACTCGTTGATGGATTTTCGATGACAAATTTCATATTGCTTCATCTAATGTAACAATAAAATACTAACGAATATCATTGAAAAAGTAAAACTCCGGCTTTTTTTAGCCGGAGTTCGCCATATTCAATTTTTTTTGATTTATTTTTTCTTCCTGACAATCAATGCTGCAATCGCCGCTCCAAGTGCCGCGCCGATGCCGGCCGAGATGATGGCCGCTTTTTCCGGATTCTTTTTCACGTATTCTTCCACTTTCTTTCCCGCTTTCGCCATTTCAGCTTTGGCTTTGGCAAGCTCCTTCTGCGCGAAAACTTTCACGTTATTTTTCATTGTTTCCACTTTTTTCTTGGCTTCCTTTTTGTTCATGTTATTTTTACTTTTTAATTATAATTAATCCGACTGCGAAAGCAAAAAAACCGACCGCCGCGTATCCGATTCCGTTGCTGATTTTAATGAGATCGTTGATGAAAATTACAATCGCGATCAAGGAGAAAACAAAACCGACTAGAATAAAAAACATCCCAAGAACATGCTTCTGCGCCGAAACATATATGTTGTGAAGCTGAACCTTAATCCTTTCCACAAATCCACCGGCTAAATTTTTGGCAAATTCCCCCAAATACCCTTCAATCTTTTCTTTCCAGTCTATTCCATGTTCTTCTGAATCTCTTTTTTGTTTATTATCCGTCATATTTTTATGCTTGTCTTTCTTCATTATACACTTTGTATATATTAATACAAATATTTCCAATAATTATTTTGAATATTTTTCCCAGTCTCTCACAAAATTTTCAATTGACCGGTCGTATGTTTTCTCGGCTTCGGGTGAAAAATAGCAGGCAGGCAGCGCGCCTTTTTCCCGATGATGTTTCACGCACTCGCAGCATAATCCTTTTTTCGCGCATCCCGGATAGGTGCAAGGGCAAGATTCAAGATTTTTTTCTTTTTGGCATTCCATATTATTTAATCAAAGATAAGTCCCTGCTTATGACAATCGGATTCATTGCAATAATTTCAGTCTGGTAAAATGGATTTTCGGGAATGGGATTATATAAAAATATTTTTTGGTTTAATACATGAGCGAATCCCATTTCCAAAAAAGTATTTCCGCCGATGTAGTTCTTCATCCCATTTTTATCAAGATTCAAAACTAACACGGCGTCTGCTCCCTGCATTGCTTTCCAAAATTCTCGAATGGCGTCCATATTATACTTTTGGTTCAGTTTCATTTTTTCTTTCTCTTCGTCTGATTTTCCAACCATCGAAGGCGCGAACTTTGAAGCAAAAGCAATGTGCCCCATTTTTTTCAAAGTGCTGCATACTTCTATCATCTTCTCTGAATTTTGCATACTGCTAATGACTCCAATTTTCATAATGTTCTTTTAATATTTGGATTGGTCGGGACACTGGGAATCGAACCCAGTCTACACGAACCTTCACCCTAGCACCAAAATACCGCTTTCGGGCTGCCGAGAATCGAACTCGGATTACACGAACCCGAATCGTGCGTAATGCCACTATACCACAGCCCGATATTTTTGGTGCGGGGCGCGTCGTGTGTACTACCGGTATACTATGTCCCGATATTTAACAGGGCGGGTCGCGCGTGTTGCCGATACACTACAGCCCGTTGATAAATCTTTCTATTTTTTTCACCATATCCTCTGAATTGGAATATTCAATGAAATTCTTGGTCAGAAGTTTTACCGAATTGGAAACGTGCGAACCGGATTTATAAATTCCGACAATCGAAACACCGAGCGCGTCTGCCCATCCAAGTTCAATGCCTAGTCCAGTCGCGGGATATGACAGTTCGGCAAACATTAAATCGCATGTTTTCAAAAATTCTTTTGAATTCGTCGGCATCTCGCTTTTTTCGTGGGGGAAAATAATTTCGTGCCGGATGTTGAGCTCACTTTCCCGAATCGGCTCATATAATTCTTTCTTATAATCAAATCCTTTTGAATGTCCAAAATAAATTTTCATCATTCCCAAATAAAATGTTACTCCAATATCTCTTCAGAAACCTTGGACAGTATTTCCACTGCCTTTTTATTCTCCCTCAACTTTTTCAAAGCGTCAATGATTTCGCCTATTTGCCCGCGCAATTTTCTCTGCTTCCACAAAAACGCGCGCATTGTTTTTTCATCCGGTTTTTTTTCAAAGTATTTGGCAAGAATAGCATACCAGCGCCCGATGGTTTCCTGCGCGACATCGAGACCGGTTTTTATTTCCGGCGGATTGTTGAGAAGCCAGCGCAGCTTCTCCCAATTTTGGTATTTTTCATAAACCAATTCGTCCTCAAGCAATTTATTCACTGAATCAAGCGCAGTCGTATATTTAAGCGAATAAAATCCGTGCTTGTTTAGAATATCTTCCCGCCGCATATCGCACCAGAGATGGAATTTCCATCCGGCCTCAAATGCCGTGGCTCCGTGAAACTCAAGATTGAGTTCCTCATGCAGCACATGCGTGTCCTTTCTTTTGACTTCATCTGTCACCCGCCGGACATCCGGAAGCAATGTTCCCAGCAAAAATAAATCGGCATTCATTCCGGGATGTTGTTCAAGATATTTTTTCGCGTAGACAACGTGGGATATTTGAAAAGCCACAATAAAAATGCAAAATTAAAAAATCAAAATGTGAAATTACAATTCAAAATTCAAAGTGATTAAATGCCAAAATCATTTTATTATTCAAAAATTTTACATTTTTCATTGTCATTTTTCATTTTGAGATTTGCATTCACTTGACCCAATACTTGCTCTTAATCTCTTTGTCTTCTTCTTCTTTTTTCTCTTCAATTTTCTCCTTCGCCATCTCACGAAGTTTCGTCAAGTTTTCTTTTGCGAGTTCTTTCGCTCGGTTCAGCAATATATCTTTTTTGTTTTCCTCTGGATTTTCTATAACTTCCGAAAGAAGCACGTCTAAAATCGCTCCGAGCATCGGGCCTGGTTTGAGTTTCAATTCACGCATCAAATCGTTGCCGTTGACTTTCAGCATTTTGACCGAGAGCGGGTCGCTTGAAATCTTGTCGACCATATATTTGAAATGGCGGAGCTTGTACGGCACGGCTTTGGGCACGCCGCTTCCCAGCCGGTCACCCACGCGAAGATCAATGAGGTCATCGATGTTTTCAAGTCCCACTTTTTTCACGAGGCGCCGCACACTCGAAGCCCCCACTTCCTCAACGTTGTAGTAGAACATATGATTATCGACAAGCAATCGAACTTTTTTGATTATGTCCGAAGAATATTTCAAGCGTTTCAAAATTTTTTCGACCACCCGCGCTCCGACATGGTCGTGATTATAGAATGTCGAATAAGCGCCTTCGCCTCTTTTCGTATCGGGCTTCGCAATGTCATGTAAAAGGGTTGCTAATCTAACTTCCAACTTTTCCGACGGGCAATTTTTGAGGGACAAAATCGAGTGCTCCCAGATGGTATAGATATGGTGCCGGTTTTGGCCGACGCCATAGCCTTTCTCAAGCTCGGAAATGATATATTGCAATAATTTTAGTTCGCGCAAAAGTTCAATTCCTTCCGCCGCAAAATCAGACAGCATGATTTTGTTCAGCTCATCCTGGATTCTTTCGAGAGCGATATGTTTCAAGTTTTTCGCATTCTTTGCAATTGCTTTTTTCGTTTTTTCTTCAATCTCAAATGGTGTTTTCTTTGCTAATTTTCTTGGGCCACTATTCGCTCTGCTTCGCTTTACTTCGCTTTCATTTGTGAGTGTTGTCGCAAAACGAATTGCCCGCATCATTCGAAGCGCATCCTCATCAAAACGCTCGTTCGCATTTCCCACTGCCCGAATTATATTTTTCTTCTGATCTTTCTGGCCATCGAAGAGATCCACTATTTCAAAATCAGAATTAACGATTTTAAGTGCCAGCGCATTGATCGTAAAATCCCGCCTCGATAAATCCTCTTCGAGCGTCTTCGCGAACCGCACCTCATCCGGATGCCGCTTGTCCAAATACTTGCTTTCGATTCGATAGGTTGTCACTTCAACAACTTCTGAAAAGCTTGGCTTTGAGGAATCGCGAGAGCTCCGCTCTCGCGAGGGTAAAGCCGAGCTTTGATTCGTAAGCTTCGGAATCTTTACACCTACCGTCCCAAACTTGTTCTCATAAAAACTATCCGGAAATAATTTTGATACTTCCTCCGGCTTTGCGTTTGTCGTCACGTCCCAATCCTTGGGCTCAACGCCCATCAGCAAGTCCCGAACGCACCCGCCCACGACAAAAGCCTCAAAACCAGCGGCTTCGAGTTTTTGGATAATTTCGATTATGGGTTTCGGAATTTTCTTGACCATAAATTTATCCTAACACGGCAAAGATATATTTCAAATTTCCCGGCTCGCTTCCCAAATTATTTCGAAAAGCGGCTTGAGAGACTTTGCCAGTTTTTCTGATTCTATCAAAACCAAAAAGGGTTCTTCTTCAAGCGAAGATACCGAAAATTTATTCTCTGTTAAAACAATATCCGTATCGAAATTTTTTTGTTTTGGCAAAATTCTGACTTTCTGACCGCTTTCGGCATATGTTTTTCCGAATTTCAATTCTTCGGGATCGTCCGGAATGATATGCTTGGCATCCACATTGTATATTCCCTTGCCATAGTCTTTCATCCACTCTTCAACTTTTTTTGGAAAATGCTCATGAAGTTTTTTATAGGAGGAGACATAGAAAGCTTCCTTCGCGTAATTCAGACTTTCATAAATATCTTCTATTCCTTCTTTTGTTTCGACATAATGAATCTTCGGCCGCTGTTTTCCCTTGTTATGCAGTGTCTGAAGCAGGGGAAGCATTTCGGAAAAATTTTTGAGATTTGTTTTTTGGCGAATGAGAATCGCCGACGGATCGATTGCCTGATAGCGATTTATTTTCCCTCCGGGAACTTGCGTCGCGTATCCCTGCCCAATCAAGTTTTCAAGAATTATATAAGTCACTGGTCGCTTAAGCTCGGCCGTTTTTGCTATCTGCGACACAGTTCCCGTGCCCAATTCCAAAAGCGCCAAATATACCTGCGATTCTTTCGGCCGAAAACCGATGGATTCGATTGTTTTCAATAGGTCATTGTCCATGCCAGTAGCCTAGCAAAATATAGCCATATTGTCAATAATTATGACAAATATATTTAGTAATGCTTTATATAAGCCATTATAAATAATATATACTAATATTATTATTGACTACTATAGAATAATCTTATATAATAGCCAGTCAGGCTAAAAATAGTTTGGCAAATTCTTTGATAACAGGAGAATGCGCATATGCGACCGCATGGATGGTATTTTATAATCGGTATGAGTTTGGGTGGTATTTGGATTTTGATACATTGGTTGTTGAACCTGCTCGCAGGATAAATACTGCAAACTAACGAAAGGAGACTGCCATGAAAACACTAAAGCCTTGGCAAAAATGGGTGTTGAGGTCAGCCGTTTGGATCAGGGTTGTTATTGTTGCTGTTTCTGTTGCGGCTGCGGATGTTAGTGGGATGCTGCTTCTTTACAAGCTCACGCTGTCGAACAAGGAGCTTTCGGAGCAGGCAGCCGTTGGTAGCCTGTTAGCTTCCCTTTCATTGGACCAATACTTAATCTATTGGCTGATTCCCTTGTTCACTTTGTCGTTTTTTCTGCTTATTAAGTCTATAGCGCTCATAACCGAGAAAGAAAATCTTCCCGAAGTGGTTGCGCAAAATGCGCAAGCCATCATAAAGGAGAGACCAGAGTTTGCGGACATTCTCGATCCTCTGGTTCAAGATACCTTAACAACTGATGATGGGGGAAGACTAGCGGAAAAACTTTGCAAAATCCGCGAAGTTCTTCGGCTCAAGGAAAGGCTGGTTTGCGAAAAGGAAGATCTAACCAACCTAGAAAAGAAAATTGCAAAACAAGAAATGGAACTGAGATCTTAAAGGGTTGAATGCCCTAAATTATCCCCAACTTGCCCTCGCGGCGGTTGGGGTTTTTCTTTTTGGAAAATCACAACCTGAAACAATGGCCCGCGAATCCTCACACCAGTAAACTGGTATACTGGTGCATCCATTATTACAAAATAAAAAAAGTGCTCATTTATATCCATATGGATAAATTTGAGCACTTTCGAAATCTTTCCTTATTTTTTCAAAATCAGTTTCAAGTATTTTTCCGTTGATTGGATCCTCACCCATTTTCTGATATATCTCCAGTCCATTTTTTTTTGGATTGCTATGACAGATTCGACATCTTCCAAATGCCGCGTGGAACGGCTTTTTTTATACCAATCAAGTTTAGAAATAATTAGATCTTCTGGAGAGATAAATGAGATATTTTCCCCCCAGACTTTTTTTGTTATCTTTCTTTTTAAGCGAGATCGATCAAAAATATCGTTCTCTAAAATCCAAAAATCAACTTTCAATCCATCCGGATGAATGAGATTGAATTCCCCGCTGTTATGAATGGCTTGGTTGACTGCCGTTTCGCTAAGATAAATTTTCTTATTAATCTTTCGCAGAACCTTGATCAGATTTTTTGATTGCGGCAAGGATATTTCGATGACAATATCAATATCCGCCGTGAAGCGCGGCCGGCCCCAGACAGTCACCGCCACCCCTCCAGTGACGAGATATGGAACCTCAAGATCGCCTAATGTTTTTGTGATTTTTTTTAGAAGTGTCAGCTGATCCATTTTTATCGCCAATCCGATTTAAATCTTTTGCTAAATAGTAAAAATCGCCAAGCATTTCAAGCTTTTTCTCCACCGGCATCCGGCGAAAAATTTTGTCTTGCACTTCCTGGGCTATTACTGATTCTTTTGTCACCGTATTCATACAAAAAGTTTATCATGTGATTGGCTAAATTCCAAATGTTGATTATTTTCTCACGCGTTTCATCGCCCCTTCAATCAGCGCATCCAAAAACTGCGTGAAATTCATGCCGGCGAGAGCCGCCGCTTCAGGCGCAAGGCTCGTTGGGGTCATGCCGGGAATGGTGTTGATGTCGGTGAAATAATATTCATTTTTTTTCTCATCCCAGAGAAAATCGACTCGGGCAAGGTCAGCGCAGCCAATCGCCTTGAAAGTGGCTGCGGCATAGCCCTTGAGTTTTTCTTCATCCTCTTTTGAAATTTCGGCCGGGCAAACATGCTTTGATCCGCCGTCTTCGTATTTGGCTTTATAGTCATAAAATTCGGAAACGACGGGAATAATTTCAGTGATAGCCAAAGCTTCAGGCCTTTCATTTCCCATTACTGTCACCGTAAACTCTCTTCCTTTTATATACTGCTCCAAAATTACTTCGTCTCCATGCGAAAATGCGTCTTCAATTCCCCTCTCCAATTCTTCTTTTGTTTTCACGAGAGATATTCCGACCGAGGAGCCCAGCTCCGACGGCTTCACCATCATGGGAAGCGACAGTTTTTCAGTTATTTCGTCAAGATCACGCTTCTCTTCTTTTTTTATAACGATATCTTTTGGCACCGGCACTCCAAACTTTGCGGCAATGATTTTGGCTTTCGGTTTGTTCATTCCGATCGCGTGCGCCAGCACTCCCGAAAAAACATATGGCATGCCAAGCATATCAAGCATCCCTTGCAGCCTACCATCCTCGCCAAACGGTCCGTGGAGAATCGGAAAAACCAAATCAATTTTCGCTCCCGCGTTTCCTTCCGCGTAATTGGCCAAACTTCTGTCGTCATCTTTTATTGTTACAAGGCTCTGCGATTCTTCAAGGCTGATCGCCCCTTCTTTTCCGATCTTATCCTCGTTCATTTCGATGTATTTTTTTCCTTTGTCCCCGATCAGCCAGTTCCCTTTCTTCGTTATCGCGATCGGAATCACATTATATTTTTCCTTGTCCAGATTTTTCATCACTCCCCGCGCCGAGGAAAGCGAAACTTCATGCTCTCCAGACCGCCCGCCAAAGATGACCGCAAGATTGATTTTTTTGTTCATAATTATAATTTAAAAATTTTATGTGTCCCCGTCATGAGTTTCACCCGAACACTTTTTGTCTCCTCAGCAGGAATCGGACCTGCATCTAGGGCTTAGGAGTCCCTTGTTCTATCCATTGAACTATGAGGAGTAAAAAAGTGAACGGGCGGGCATGGATCTAGGGCTTAGGAGTCCCTTGTCATTGAACTACGGGGGCAAATATTATTTGTTAATCAATTTAATAATCAAATCGAATTCATCATTTGGTGCTGATCTTACTCGAAACTTATGCCTACATTCCTTACATTTATAATAGAGCAGATATTTTCCGCTTTTTGCTTCTACCCTTATCGGTCTCATCATACCGCGGCAACTCGACGCGCGATCACCCGGATTCACATCCACGTGGCGCCCCCAAAGGCAAACGGGGCAATGGTCTGTGAAACCATTGCCTTTCACTTCCGCTCCGCAGTTCTCGCAAACAAAGTTCTCGATTCGACGTTGGAATTTTCTTTGATCTGTCATTTTTGAATGTTATCTGTGAAACAGTTTCACGAAGGACTTAATCCAGTGGACCGTACCGGACTTGAACCGGTGACCTTCTCGATGCCATCGAGACGCGCTACCAACTGCGCCAACGGCCCATATACTTTTCTATACTATTTCTAAAAACGCTTTCAGTCAATGAAAAGTATGTGTTAGACTTGTCATATGAGAAACAGTTTCACGACAAAAACAAGCTGGCTATGGAACAACGCAGAGAAAATTCTGATTTTCCTCTTCTTTGCCACTTTCTCGTTTAATCTTCGAAAAGTTTTTCCCACGTTTTTATCATACTTCCATGGGGAGTTCAATGAATATATGACGCCGAGTCTAAGTTGGTCAGATGTCTTGATCTTATCTGTCATAATTATTTATATAATAAAATACATTTTCAGTCAAGAGGCAAAGCCAGAAAAAGCATTACATTATGTAAACAACAATAATGGTACGTTGTCAAGTAATACGAACTGTATTACGGTTCTCTTACACCGTATTACAGGTTCATTTAAGATCATGATTTTTTCAGCCCGCAGTGAAACATTTTTTTTGAAGCTTTTTATGATCTGGATGGCTATTTCTATATTTTGGGCACCGTTACAACTTATCGCGGCTTATCGCTTGCTTATAATACTTTTAATTGTCAACTTTTCGATTATTATTAGAAATCAGGCTAAAAAAGGGTATATAAAAGCCGAATTTATTTATCTAGGTCTGTTTATGGGTGGAATTATCCAATCCTTAATAGGAATTTTGCAGTTTATCCTCAACCGTTCTTTGGGTTTTAAGTTTTTCGGCGAGAGCCTGCTGGGTCCAGATATTCCGGGCGTTGCTAAGATTGTTGTTTCAGGCATGAAACATATCCGGGCTTATGGAACATTTCCTCACCCGAATATACTTGCCGGCTTTCTTGTTCTTCAGATTATCTTGCTCATTTCTGTGCTTGTGAAGCGTCAGATACAGAACAAGCGAGGTGACAAAAATGTTCCACATGAAACAATTTTGTCAAAAATTCCCACGTGGTTATTTATTTCTGTTTTAGTTATCAATTTATCAAGCTTTTTTCTGACATTTTCTCGATCTGCTTTTCTAAGCATCTTTTTAGCAGGTTTGGCACTTTTGATAGTAAATATCAGACTCATAAGGAATCGAATTTTGCTTATATTCACAACATTCATAATTCTTTTATTGCTTGGATATATTTTAGCCTCACTAAATTTAAATTATTCTTTATACTCGACCCAATCGCTTGAAGAAAGAGTTCTATTTCTGAATGTTTCACGAGAAACAATTTCTGAACATCCATGGCTTGGGGTTGGGTTGGGTCAATTTATATATCAAGAAATAATTTCCCAACCCTCTTGGGCTGGTTGGCAATATCAACCGGTCCATAATATTTATCTATTAATAACTTCGGAGCTGGGGATGACGGGGCTTATGTTTTTCCTGCTATATCTATTGACATTATTATATAATTGTTGCTTTATGCGTATTAAATCCGTATTATTGACAAACTATCCTTATTGTATTATAATTCTTTGCTATCTGTTCATCTCTTTTTTCGACCACTACTTTTGGGATATCAAACCGGGAATAATAATTTTCGCGATTCCTTTTATTTTGTCGCAAATAAGTTTCCCATACGGAGAAAAGAATGAAGCATAGTTATTTTATGATTAGCTCCAGCACGAAAATTGCAAAGACAAAAACCTGCAAAATGTTTAGATTATTTAATGGGTTTGCGTATTTATTTTGAACTGTTATAATGAAATTACAAAACCACCCCGCAGTCTCGGGTCAAAATTCACTTCTCACTAATTCTGAATACATTTTTACTTAATTCACGCGGAAAGAAGGCAGTCGCACCGCTATCTGCTGTGAATAAATAAAGAAGCTGGTTGGAATTGGTGAGGGGTAAAAAAACAACCGAATAGGATATATTTCTTGACCCATGGAAGAAGCGGGGTATTGTTATGCCTAAAAATACATTTTTTAATAATTATCAAAGACACTAAAATGAAAATCGATCTTAGAAGAGAGGGAATTGCGCCAAAAAGGCCCGAAATTAGTTTTACTGGTCCCAGACCTGAACAAAAAAACGCGTCAACGCCGCACTCTCCGGCTCCTAATTTCAAAAAGGACACTCGAATACCAATAGTCATTGACTGGATAATCATCGGAGTTGTCTATTTGCTGGCTTTTTTAACTCCTTTATTTTTTCTTCCCACGGTACCGAGTATTCTTGAACTCAATAAGCAGCTTCTGATTGTGGGTTTGGGCGGGATTGCTTTTCTTGCATGGATAGGAAAACTTGCCTGGGAGGGCCGGATTCGTATAAAGAAAAATTTTCTTCTTGTGCCTTTGTTGCTGCTTCTTCTAATTTATTCTTTAAGTACAATATTTTCTACCTACCGTGACCAAAGCATGTGGGGAGCCCTCGGAACAGAAAGTTTGTCTCTTGTTAGTTTTATTGGTCTTATTGCCCTATTTTTTGTTATAACTAATAATTTTAACTCGAGGAAGAAAATACAGATTCTTATTCTCACTTTGATTGGTTCCGCGGCCATTGCCAATATTTATGCCCTCTTCCAGCTTTTCGGAAAGTTTATGTTTAAAAATCCAGCGATCGCCCAAAACTCTTTTAACTCGGTTGGTTCTATTTATGCCTTTTCTATTTTTATTGGAGCAATCCTGATAATCTCTGTCGCTATGCTTCTTGAGAAGCAGCCTATTATTGTGAAAATTGCCCTGATCATTCTGGCTCTTCTTTTTACTTTTACTCTGATTATGATCAATTTTTCCACAACACTCGTTATTTTCTTGGTCGGTATGGCAGTCCTCTTGGGACTTTCAATCATAACTGGAGGAAATGAAGAGAAAAATCGAACCTTGGTTTTTCCTATGGTTATACTCACTCTTGTTCTTTTAGCAGCTCTTATTGGAAAAAGCCGTTCCATCGTAAGCGTCCAACTTCCGGTTGAAGTCGGCCTTTCTCAAAGTGCTTCTTTTGACGTTATCAAAGGAACATGGAAAGATAAATTTCTTTTGGGATCCGGACTTTCGGCTTATGACCTTGCTTATTTGAAGAGCAAACCTGCTGAAATCAATCTTACAAATTTTTGGTCGGTGAAGTTCAATGAGGGAAGCAGCCGATTCTTCACTTTGGCCACATCAACTGGATTTCTTGGGGCTTTGGCGATTATTTTTCTTATGGGGGCAATCCTAGTTCACATATTTTCCTCGTTTGTAAAAATCTTCGGCCGAAGCGAAGAGGGAGCTTATACATTGATAGGAATTGCGGCTGTTTGGATATATCTCACTATCGCTTTCTTCTTCTATCCGTCAAATATCACTTTAGATTTTCTTTGGTGGGTAATTACGGCTTCAATGGTTGTTCTGACATCAATTGTTTTTCGAAAAAAAGAAGAGCTCATCAGTGAAACTTCTTCGCCTCGGGTGTCTCTGATACTTTCTTTCGTCTTTGTCCTGATTATTGTCGGCTTTATCTCTCTTATCTTTCTTGAAGGCCAAAGGTACGTTGCCGCCGCCGCTTACAATAAGGCTCTTGCAAGCGACGTTCAGGGAGGAAATGTCGAGGATTTAGTCAATAATCTCTCGAAGGTGGTCAACCTCGACCCCTCGAGGGATCTTTATCATCGCAATTTGTCAGTGGCTCTTTTCGCGATGCTCAACCAAAAAGTTTCCGAAAAAGGCCTTGCCAATTTGAGCGACGATGACAGGGCTCAAATTTCAAGCCTTTATTTTGCTGCTGAAGATCAAGCTCGAGCCGCTATCAATCTCAATCCAAAAAATCCCGATAACCTGGTCCAAATGGCCCAGATAAATCAAAACGTTGTAGGCTCAAAGGACGGCGCTGACCAAACTGCCCGCGATAATTATATGGAAGCATTGAAATACGATCCAAAGAATCCTTCGGTCTATTATCAAATCGGTCAAATTTATCTCATGATGGCTGATATCGAAACTGCTAAGAGCGCTGGTCAGCAACAAACCGGAAAAAGTGTTCAGCTTCCAGAAAAGGCTAAGGAATATATCGCTTCAGCCCGGCAAAATTTTGAAAAATCAGTTGAGCAAAAGGGAAACTATATTCCTGCTCAATTCATGATTGCGGTTTGCCTTGACCGTCTCGGCGAAATAGACCAGGCTATCGCCAAACTCGAAGAAAGCAAGAAAATGAATCCGCAGGATCCGGGAATCACCTTCCAGCTCGGGGTTTTCTACTACAAAGCGGAAAAATATGACCAGGCTCAGACGGAGCTGGAGCAAACCGTGAAGTTGGCGGAAAACTATTCTAACGCCCGATATTTCCTGGGCCTTGTTTATGACAAAAAGAACGATAAAGCGAAAGCTCTTGAACAATTTGAAAAAGTCGCCGAGCTCAATCCGGACAATGAGGACGTGAAAAAAATCGTTTCTAATCTCAAGTCCGGCAATAACGCTCTTGACGGTTTGGACGTGACCGATTCAGATCAAGGAGCACAGAGTGGACAAAATGCCCCGACTGTCAGGCGCGAACAGGAGCCTGTTCCACCTGAAACACCCATCCAGAGCCCATCCACAGAACAGAATCAGGAGCAGAACCCGCCCGCAGAACAGCCGAATCCAAATCCATAAAACTGATTATTGAATAATAACCCTCGCTCAAAAAGCGGGGGTTTTTATTTGACAGAAGATTGATTATCAATTAGATTATAATTACTGATCCTGAAGCTGTTTGCGATGTCCGTGTGAACGGGCATTTTATTATCAAATGAGATATAAGATATAAAATAGAAGAAATAATTCAAAAATATATCTTCTATCTTATTTCTAATTTCTTATCTAATTACCATGGCTAAACGAAAAAAAATAACACAGGACGAAGAGGCGCAATCAGGCCGGCTGGGCCAATTTGGCAGTGCTATTGCCCAAATTTGCGAAGAAAAAGGGATTCCAAAAGAAAAAGTGGTTGAAGCAATTGAATCTGCGCTCGCCGCCGCCTATAAAAAAGACTACGGGAAGAGAGGCCAGCATATCCGCGCTGAATTTGATGAAGTAACCGGTGGCGCCAATTTTTTTCTTGTGAAAGAAGTGGTTGACGAAACTACACGCGTTTTTGAAACCGAGGAGGATAAAGATTCAGAGGTAGAGAAAGAAAACGCCAAGACTGTGACCGAACAAAAAGAACAAAGTAAAAAAAAGGAGTATAAAGAACTTGAAAAAAAGGAAGACGAGTCTGCTTCCGCTAAGATTACAACAGACGGGGAAGAAATAAAAATACCCCGTTATAATCCGGAGAGAGATTTGACTTTGGAAGAAGCCCGAGAACTTAAAACGGGCGCCAAGGCGGGGGATATTATTGAAACGAAATTGGAGGAAAAGAGCGACTACGGCCGTGTGGCTGCTCAAACCGCCAAGCAGGTGATTATCCAAAAAATCCGTGAGGCGGAACGAGACGCAATGTATGACGAATACAAGCAAAAAGAAGGTGAGGTTGTGAGCGGAGTTATCCAAAGAATCGAAGGACGAAATATTTTTGTTGATCTTGGAAAATCAGTTGGCGTCCTTTTTCCCTCAGAGCAGGTTGAAAACGAAAGATACCGCATCGGCCAGCGCCTCAAGGTCTATGTTATGAAAGTCGAGGCTGATCCGAAAGGTCCGGGAATCCTTCTCTCACGTTCTCATTCGGCCTTGGTTCAGAAACTTTTTGAAATCGAGGTTCCGGAAATTTTTGCCGGAACTGTTGAAATTCGAGCTATGGCCCGGGAAGCCGGATCACGGACCAAAATTGCCGTAGCTTCAAATGAAGATGGAATTGATCCGATTGGCTCCTGCGTCGGGCAAAAAGGGACTCGCGTCCAGGCAGTCATTGACGAATTGGGCGGGGAGAAAATTGATATTATCGAATGGAACGACGATGTGGCAAAATTCATTTCAAATGCGCTTTCTCCAGCCAAAGTTTTGGGGGTGAAAGTCATTGAAAGCAAAAAAGAGGCGCGGGTTTCCGTTCCCTCCGATCAGCTTTCCCTCGCTATTGGAAAGCAGGGACAAAATGTCCGACTCGCCGCCAAACTCACCGGCTGGAAAATTGATGTTGTTTCAGGCGAGGAGAAAAAAGAAACTGCTGGAAATGAAAAAATAGGGGAGCTTGAAGAAAAAGGTGACGAAGAAAACGCGGAGGAGAATAAATCTCCGGAAAAAAAGAAAAAAGCCGCAAAAAAGACAGCGAAAACTGAAAAAGAAGTAAAACGGGAAGAAAAAGGGGATTCGAAAGGAGAGAAGGCCGAAGAGATAAAAGAAGATTCAGAAGAAAAGGCAATTGATGAGTAATTAGTTTCATAATTCCTAATTCTTAATTCATAAAAAATGAACATCGAACTCTATCCCATCGCTGCATCGCTTATTGCCGTTGCCTTCGCCCTTTATCTGAGCTGGAAAGTAAATAGTTTTCCTGAGGGAGAAGGAAAAATGGTTGAAATAGCCGGTGCCATAAAAGAGGGCGCCAAGGCCTTTTTAAACCGCCAATATAAAACTGTCGCTTATGTGGCAGTCGCCGTCGCATTGGTTCTTTATTTTTTTCTTGGCTTCAACACAGCCGTCGGATTTTTGATCGGCGCGGTTGCTTCTGCCTTAGCCGGATATATCGGAATGAATGTGGCAGTAAGAGCCAATGTTCGGACAGCTGAAGGAGCCAAAAAGAGCCTTCGAAACGCTCTTGATATTGCTTTCAAGGGAGGCGCGGTCACCGGCCTTCTGGTAATCGGACTTGGACTTCTCGTTGTATCTGTTTTTTATCTCTTAACCGGAGACGTAAGAGCGCTTATCGGAGTGGGATTCGGAGGAAGTCTTATTAGTGTCTTTGCCCGGCTCGGCGGAGGCATTTTCACCAAAGCGGCCGACGTTGGAGCAGATCTCGTTGGAAAAATTGAAGCTGGAATTCCCGAGGATGATCCCCGCAACCCGGCTGTGATTGCCGACAACGTCGGAGATAACGTGGGAGACTGCGCAGGGATGGCGGCTGATCTTTTTGAAACATACGCTGTCACGGCGATCGCGGCTATGATTTTGGGTTCACTTACTTTTGCCAGTTTTCCAAACGCGATTTTCTTTCCTCTTATGATCGGAGCGGTTTCAATCATTGCATCCATCATCGGAATTTATTTCGTCCGCTTGGGCCGGGGGAAAAATATTATGGGCGCTCTTTATAAAGGGCTTATTGCTTCTTCTGCAATTTCGCTTGTTGTTTTTTATCCGCTAACAAAAAGCCTGATGGGAGAAAACGGGCTTTATAGTTTTACAAATCTATACCTCGCTTCGGCAATTGGAATTTTTGTAACTGCCGGAATGGTGATCATAACCGAATACTACACCTCCAAAAAATACCGGCCAGTAAAGGAAATTGCCAAAGCGTCCAAGACCGGACATGGAACCAATATCATCATGGGTCTCGCCATGAGCATGGAGTCAACCGCTGGCCCGGTGATTCTCATTGTTGCCGGAATTTTGGGCTCTTTCTGGCTCGCCGGCCTTTATGGTGTGGCGGTCGCGGTGATGAGCATGCTTTCGATGACCGGCATCATCGTCGCAATTGATTCGTTCGGGCCAATCACCGACAATGCCGGCGGAATCGCGGAGATGTCCGGCATGAATGAAGAAGTCCGAAAAGTGACTGATGCGCTCGACGCAGTTGGAAACACTACCAAAGCTGTCACGAAAGGATATGCTATTGCTTCCGCTGGACTGGCCGCCGTGGTTCTTTTCGCTTCCTACGTTCAGGAGCTTTCTGAAAAAGGCGCCAAAAACATAACCTTTCAGCTAGATGATGTTTATGTTTTGATCGGACTTTTCATCGGCGGACTCATTCCTTATCTTTTCGGATCAATCTGCATGCGGGCAGTCTCAAAAGCGGCCGGAGCCGTGGTTGAGGAAGTTCGAAGGCAATTCCGTGAAATCAAGGGACTCCTTGAAGGAACAGCCAAACCTGACTACGCGACAAGTGTTGACATCGTGACCAAAGCGGCCATCAAAGAAATGATTGTTCCAGCTCTTCTTCCGGTTGCCGCTCCGATTCTGGTCGGGTTTATCTTGGGTCCTGCGGCGCTGGGCGGTCTTTTGGTTGGCTCAATCATCACTGGAATTTTCGTGGCGATTTCCATGACTTCTGGAGGGGGCGCCTGGGACAATGCCAAAAAATATATTGAAGAAGGACATTATGGGGGAAAGGGATCTCTCGCCCACCAAGCGGCTGTCACCGGCGACACGGTAGGTGATCCATATAAGGATACGGCTGGCCCGGCCATCAACCCGATGATCAAGATAATCAATATTGTGGCGCTTCTAATCGCCGGTTTCATCGTCTAATGATCATTCGCAAACTTCCTAAATCCCAGCTTGAACTAAAGATCACCGTTCCGGCTAAAGAGCTTGAAAAATTTTTGGATATGGCCGCCGAAGAGCTTTCGAAAGATTTTAAAATAGCCGGATTCCGCCCCGGAAAAGCTCCTCGGAAAATAGTTGAGCAACAGGTTGGTTCTGAAAAAGTTTTGGCGCACGCCGCCGAAAAAGCAGTCAGAAAAACCTATACCGAATCGATCATAAAAAACAAAATTGAGGCGATCGGAGAGCCAAAAATCACCATCACAAAAATTGCTCCCGGAAACGACCTCGAATTTAAGGCGGTTATCGCCATAATGCCAGAAATCAGCCTGGGGGACTACAAAAAAAGCATCAAAGGTCTCAAAAAAAGTGAACTGGAAAAAATCAAACCGGAGGAAATCAAAAAAGAGCTCGACATCTTGAGAAAAAGCCGGGCCAAACTCATCACTGTTTCGCGTGAAGCAAGAAAAAATGATTATGTCGAAATTGATTTCGATGTTTTTTTGATTGAAGAAAAGTCCGCCAGCCGGCGGATTGAAGGAGGAAAAAGCCAAAATCATCCGCTCACCATCGGCGAGAGCTACTTTATTCCCGGTTTTGAGGAAAATCTCATTGGAATGAAGGCGAATGACGAGAAAGAATTCGACCTCGAGTTCCCAAGAGATTACCACAAAAAAGAATTAGCCGGAAAGCCCGCCAAGTTCAAAGTGAAGATGAATCTCGTGCAGGAAAAAATACTTCCGGAAATGAACGATGACTTCGCCAAAAGCCTCGGTAAATTTGAAAACCTCGAAAGTCTGAAAAAGAGCGTCTTCGAAGGAATGGAAATAGAGCAGAGAAAAAAGAATAAGGAAAAAAGGCGGCAGGAGATTATTGAAAAAATAATCTCCGATTACAAAACGGAAATTCCGGAGATTCTCCTTGAAAACGAAATCGACAAAATGATGGCCGAATTTGAGCAGAATATCGCGGGAATGGGAATGAAAGTGGACGACTATTTCGTAAATATAAAGAAGACTCGGAGCGAGGTGCGAAACAGCTGGAAAGAAAGCGCTGAAAAAAGGGTGAAATCAGCCCTTGCTCTTCGTGAAATCGCCAAGCTCGAAAATCTTAGCCCCGAGAGCGCCGAAATTGAAGAGGAGATGAACAAGACCCTTGCTTATTTCAAAGGCCAGCGAGATATGGAAAGAAATGTTGATATGGAAAGGCTATATGATTATGTAAAAGGCACGTTGACAAATCAAAAAGTATTTGAATTTTTAGAAAAATTGTAAAAGAATTGCGAATTGGGAATTTAGAATTGAGAATGAGAATAAAGAATTTAGAATAAAAAGTCATTAACTAAATTCAATATTCAATATTCACATTCAGAATTCACAATTCATGATTCTCAATTCAAATGATCAAAAACCAACTTCTCATCCCCACTGTCATTGAAAAAACCGCCTATGGCGAGCGGGCGTATGACATTTATTCCCGGCTTCTCAAGGAACGGATTATTTTTCTCGGCGGGCCGATTGACGACCACGTCGCCAACTCAATCATTGCCCAGCTTCTTTTCCTCTATAACCAAAATTCAAAAGAAGACATCCGGATTTATGTCAACTCTCCCGGCGGGTCGGTGAGCGCGGCACTTGCCATCTATGATACGATGCAATACGTGAAGTGCGATGTTTCCACAATCTGTGTTGGCCTCGCCGCTTCAGCAGGCGCACTACTTCTCACCGCCGGCGCTAAAGGAAAAAGGCTGTGCCTCCCCAACAGCGAAGTCCTTCTTCATCAGGTGATGGGAGGAGCGACCGGACAGGCAGCTGACGTGGCTATTCACGCGAGGCAAATCATCAAGACCAAGGATCGGATAAACAAAATTCTGGCCAAGCACACCGGACAGTCTCTTTCAAGAATCGAAAAAGACACCGACCGCGATTATTTCATGAGCGCGGAGGAAGCCAGGGATTATGGAGTGGTGGATAAGATAATAAAATGATCTTATCGCAACCGGCAATTCGTAATTGGTAATCGGGATTTTCCTTTTATTATCCGCATTACAAATTGCAGATTGCTAATTACAACAAACGCCCCCGATCGGGGGCGTTTGTTTATTTCACGACTCTCGCCAAAAGATTTCTTCGTCCGAAAGCGAAAGCTTGTTTTTTTGTCTCAACATAGATGTCAAAGTGGTTTCCTTTGATCGCTCCGCCGCGGTCCTCACAGACATAGGTTCCCATTCCGTCAATCTCAATCTTGGTTCCAAAAGTATATCCCGGAGGACAAGCGAGCGTCCGGCCTTCCATAACTTTCCGTCCGCTGGCGGTAATCCCGTCTGACTTTCCGCACTCATCAGCCGCCGCCGTATAGGCAGAAGCATTGATGGTGAAATCGCCGCTGGGAAGCTTTGAATAGTCAATTAGCTTGATATTTTTTCTCAATCGTTCGAAATACGCAAGCTTCTTGGGATTCACTTCCGGAATATAAGCTGAAGCGATAAAATTATCATTTGCTGAAATTATCTTGTTTTCAATTGTATTTGATTCACTTTTTGATTTTTGCTCTATATTTTGGTCAGAGGCTCCCTGGGCCAAAGCCTTCGAGGAAAATTGAGGATTTGCGAAGACTGCCCCCAAAAGAGCCAGCGTCGCCAAAATACGCATGGCAAAATGAGTGAATTGTTAAAGTTAAATCTTTACTTCAGGCCTATCCGCCAAAGGCGGATTGATTGTCGAGCAAGCTCTCCAATCAAAAAAGCCCTTTTCAGGACTTAACGGACAATTATATCACTCTAATCCAAAAATGTCAAGCGTCCCGGGTGCCTATTGTTTCACGGTAAATTCAAGTGTTTCACGCTATATTGGCTATATTTTTATCCCAATTTATAATTCTTTCTTCAATCTTCTTTATCTCGTTTTCCGTCTTGTCAAAACTCTCCCAGTCTCCGCTATCAAGACAATTTGCCTGAAAGGCGATGAGATATTCCAGTTGTTTCAGAAGTTCGAATTTTGACATATTTTTATGTTATTTTATAATTTTTGAAAAACAAAAAACAACTTCGCTGGAAAGTAGTTTTTATTCATTTCGGGTGCCTTATTTTAAATTGGCACTATGACAGTATAGCGCAGAAAAATATTCTTGTCAATCCAATTCTGATTTTCAGCGAAACATAAATCCCCTGAAGAAGATTTTCGTTTCGTGAGCGGGTAACGGGAGTCGAACCCGTATCTTGTCCTTGGCAAGGACACATAATAGCCGCTATACGATACCCGCCTGCGCTACGCCTGCCTGCTGGCAGGCAGGCTTCGGCGGGCAATCCCGCTTTGGCGTAGTTTATAAATTGTTTGTGCCGGGCCCCAGAATCGAACTGGGCACACAAAGATTTTCCTCGTCGTTTGCTTGAGTTTCCCCAAGGATCGGACTATTTCATCCCCTCCCTTCGCGAAGGGAGCGGTCGGGCGCTGGCGCAGGATTATTGTTGGAACTCACCTGCTAGTCTCTACACCTGCCTCCGCTAAAGCTACGGCAGGCAAGCCTTCTAAAATTAGCTTGCTTGCAATCCGTAGCCTCCCGGCGAAGGATTGGCTCGAGATTGCCCTGCTCCAACATAACGTCGGAGATTAGGTTTCCTCGAATTCACCCGATTTTTCTTTTCCGCATCGCTGCGGAATGGACCGAAAATCAGTCTTCTGCTCTACCACTGAGCTAGCCCGGCAAAAATTATTCGATTGTTAATTCCGACGCTAACCTCAAGTCCTCTGCTCGGACTTTATCCGCCTCTGGCGGGACTGAGCTAGCCCGGCATATACTCGTGGGCGCGAGAGGACTCGAACCTCTGACCCTCTGTTTGTAAGACAGATGCTCTAACCAACTGAGCTACGCGCCCGTCGTTTTGCTTTCTAAATATATTTTGTGAGAACATCTGCTTTCCAACAGGAATAATTTTCCTGTTCGAGTGCCGTGGGGGAGACTCGAACTCCCACGCCCTAATGGACACCAGCCCCTCAAGCTGGCCCGTCTACCAGTTCCGGCACCACGGCAAGATATAAAAAATCTAATCTTTTTTAATCTCTTTCTCTTCAGCAATTTCTTTTTTTGCCACATTGTTTTCTCCCTCGCCAATTTTTTCAGCTTTCTCTTCAGGCGGCTCTTCTATCTCTTCTTCCTTGTCTTCTGCAATAAATTTATCCAGTTCTTTCATTTTGAGCTTCGAAAGTTTGAAGTCTTTGCGCCGGAGATAATAGAGTTTCGATTGCTTTGTTTTCGCTTTCTTGATAACTTCGATCTTTTCAATTAGCGGAGAAAAAACTGGCACGATAATCTCCACTCCCACTCCGAAAGAAACTTTCCTCACTGTGATCATTGGTGAAGAGCTTTGTTTTCCCTTTATGGAAATAATGATCCCTTCAAAGACCTGCGTTCTTTCTTTCTCTCCCTCTTTTACTTTCCTATGCACCTTAACGATATCACCGGACCGCAGCTGGGGCATTTTTCTTGAGGCCCGCACTTTTTGATTGTATTCCGTCACCTTCTTCATAGTATTAGATTAAATAAAAAAACCGCTTCTTACAAGCCAGTATATCATATAATTATTTTCCTCCGCAGTCAACCCCGCCTAGATGCTCTTTCATTTCTTTTGGCGCGGGAGAAACAAATCTCATTTTTTTCCCTTCCTGGCCAACAAATACTATTTCATTTGCGTGGAGGAACATCCGAGCGCATTTTTGGCGCTTATATTCTTTGAAAGAATATTTTCTATCTCCCACGACTGGATGGCCAATAGAATGAAGATGGACCCGGATTTGGTGCGTCCGGCCAGTTTTCGGGGATACTTCAAGAAGGGAATAATTCCCAAATTCTTTAATAACCATATAATGCGTCAGGGAATACCTTTCTTTTCTGACTTCGACTTTTCCTCTTACGAAAGATTGTTTCCGGAAGTCCCTTTTTGACCGGCCCATTTCTCCTTCAATTTTTCCTTCCTTGTTTTTCAGCTCCCCATAAACCAATGCCAGATATTTTTTTTCGACTTCGCGCTTTTTGAAAAGGTTTTTGAGATATTCAAAAGTTTTCTGATTTCGCGCCACAACCATCACGCCGGAAGTATCTTTGTCGAGGCGGTGAACAATTCCCGGCCTCATTTCCGGCTCATCGCCAACATTTTTGATTTCGGGAAATTTGTCGACTAAAAAATCAACCAGAGTTTTTTCTTTGATCCCCACGCCGGAGTGAACAGCCAGCCCCGCTGGCTTGTTGACGACAATATAACCTTTGTTTTGAAAAATAATTTTGAGCATTGTGCCGGGGAGAGCCTGCCTGCCGGCAGGCAGGGACTTGCCCCGACGTAAAGTCGGGGTAAAAACCTCCATTTGAAATATCTTGTGGGCAGGGAGGGAGTTGAACCCTCATGCCTTGCGGCGCTAGCTCCTAAGTTTACCCCGCACTAATTGCGGAGCAATTTAGTGCGGGGGCTGGTGTGCCCCGCACCATTTTTTGATCTAATTTTTTGGGTGAGAGAGGACTCGAACCTCCATGGGTCGCCCCGCTAGCTCCTAAGGCTAGTGCGTATGCCAATTTCGCCACTCACCCAAAATGGTGCGGGGTGAATCTGCCATTCCAGAAGCATTTATTATAATAACTCCTGCTCATTATATAATCAAGCCATAAAAAAGCGCGGAGCGAAAAGTTTCGCGCAGAGAAATTTAAAAACAAGCATTGCCTGCGCTGTGGCTAAAAAGTAGTAGAACCACCGAGCCAGCTTTCAATGGCTTGGATAATCAGATATCCCGATAAACCTGCAATTACCCCTATGACGGAATAATTCATGGCTTTTTTAGCTGTTTCCGCTCTCTCCTTGTCACCGCCAGAAGTAAGATACATTATTCCACTTACGATAAAAGCGATAATTGCCAAAAAACCAAAGATGCCAAGAAGCCACTTCATGAAATTCTCAACCACCGTTTTCAAATCACTGCCCGCGGGCAGGCTCTCGGATGGAATGGGCACACCTTGAGCAAAAATCGCTCCTGGAAGAAAAATAACTAAAAAGAAAACAGCAAAAAATATTTCGATAAATATTTTCTTTTTATTTCTAGTCGTTGTGAGATAGCAACATATTGTCTTTTTCATTTTTGTCTCAAAATAATTATTTTTCTCGCCGAGCTTATTATAGCTTTTCGAGGAAGACTATGCAATATACAATCCAAATAAAAAGCGGCTCCATTGGAAACGAAGCCGCAAAGGAAACCTTTTCAGAAATATTTATCTGGTCAGAATGTCGCGGATGACGCGTTCAACATTGCCTCAATCGCCAACAAGGCTACATAACCAACCAAGCCCACAATGACACCCGTAATTGAATAAAACATGGCTTTTTTGGCGGTTTTTTGGCGGTCTTCATCACCAGCTGCAATAAGAAACATGATTCCGCTTACGACAAAACCAATAACGGCCACAAACCCCAGAATTCCCAAAAGCCAGTTCATAATACCTTTGATAATGTTGAAAATTGTTCCAGTAGGCAAACCAGTATTCCCGGGCTTTGTAAATTGAGCCGATGCCACCAGCGGAAACAGAAAGGCCACCGCCCAAACTTTTCTCACAACAGATTGTATTTTCTTTTTCATTTATTCACCTCCTCTCACAAATTTCATCGAAATTATTTTTTTTCGGGTTTTTATCCGCCAATCAATGTCTTGATTTGGTTGAGGACGATTACGGAAATCAAAACGACCGTCACGCCGACTATTGAATAGATCACAGTTTTTTTCCCGAGCTCATACCTTTCTTTATCTCCCCCGGCGGAGAACATCCAAATGGCGCCGATCACTATGCTTATTATAGCAAGAGATCCCACGATTGACAAAAGGAGTCTCAAAACATTGAGGATAATCTGCGCTAGAGTGGGTCCGCCGGTGGATGTCACGCTCTCTCCGAGAGCCGTCTGAATTTCGGAGGTGAAAGTAGATGCGGCTAATACGATGGCAAACCCGGCAAGGGCGTAAATGAGAGTGTTTTTCGCGCGCTCCATTCTATCCTTGTCGCCGGTTGAGACAATATACATAATCCCGCCGATAACGATAAAAAGGAGGGCGATTGATCCGGCAATGTTTCTGAGGTATGTCATGATATTCGTCAAAACGGTCTTGAGATCGGTGGCAGTCAAAGGGTTTGTGAAATCAATGGAGGCGGCAAATGCCGGCCTGGCTTGAAGAAAAAATATTGCCAAGAGAATAACGAGGGGGAGTATGATTTTTTTCATTGTTTTGTAAAAAAATTATGATTATGGCTGCGGCAATATGGGTTCATAATATTGATGCACATTGTCGAGACAAGAGGAGGAAGCGGCGATAATAATTCCAGATTCAACAGCATCGTATTGAATGGAGCTCTTTTTTCCGTCGGGAAAATTTACTTCGGCATATCTGTATTTTCCATCTCGAAACTCGATTTTTTGATTCAAGCTGTCTTTATTGAAATCAAAATCGGGAAACAAAACTGTGTGAAAATTGGGGAAAATTGAATTTTCCCAACCTTTCATCATATCCAAAACATCATAAGTGAACCCCTTATAAACTTTTTCTTGATTATACTCCAGATAAACACCGAATGTTTTTTCCCCGTCCGCTCCAGGGCAATAAAATACTTGATATCCATTGTTCAAATATTCCTTAAGTTTAGGGTATATTTCGACGCCAAGCGCATTTTCGAAATCCGAAAGGGGGATCAGATTCCCTTTTTGATCCCTGAAATCAACTTTTTTTGATCCGTCTTTTTTTGTTTTGTCGGAAATCTTTTCCTGAATGAGATTTTCAAATATTTTTCGCGCTTTTTCGACATTTTCCAAATTTCCAGAAGATTCTGTTCCAGAGGGAAGAGCGGCCGGAACAGCACTCTCCTCGTTTTGCGTTGGCTCTGGGGAAATATTTTCCTCTTTTTGGGACGAGAGATAGAGCCAAATCACCGAAACGGCGATGATTATAACAATTCCGGTAGCAATAAAAATTTTTTTGAGAGACATGAGTTTATTCCACCTTAATTCTATTTGTTCTTGCAAACCACGTCTGAAATACGAACTACTTCAATATGTAAATTTTCTGGTTTTAGTCGATTAATATTATAGTTTAACCCATCCTTACTATATGTGATATTGATTTTAGGGCTTGCCATAGTTGTCATGCCATTTTGATCCAAAATCATAAACGCATGCGGATATTTAGCGTCACCTTGTGCGTTAGGATCATTCGAAACTAGTAAGCAAATGTCGCCCGGCTGCAAAGAATTTGGGTTTCCGTCCCATTCACTCCGTTTCAGACTCCAGAAATCCGGCAGACCGGCAGACTGCCAAGACCAATTGCACGATGAACCACAGTTTGCAGTTTCCTTTATTATATCGCCTGGTAACTTAGCACCATATTGCTGGCCACTGTTTACTAGTTTCATATAATTATTAATTACTTCTCGAGCCGCGGCCGCAGCGTCGGCACAATTCCAGATTGCCTTTGTGATACAGCAAATTTCTCCCGAATTTGGGCACTTGTAATCTTCTCGGGGCTGCTCTCCTTCCTCGCACTTCGATTGCCCCTCCATCGAAGGATGCCAAATTCGACAGATACCGCCAATGTCTTTGCATGATTTATTTGTAGGAGTTGGGGTCGGTGACGGGGTTGGTGATGGGGTAGGTGATACCGGTGGTTCTGCTTGAGTCGTGTCACATTCAAACTGCCACCAATTGTTGAGTTGCCTGTAGCCCAGTGTTTTCATGATACCCGTGACAATAACCCAGCAGATAAGAAAAAGGAGGAAACCTTTCAGGCAGTAGCCAAGAGCGGTTTTTACCTGGCCGATAATCTTCTTGCTTCCGGCTGAAACCATCATCAGCGCGCCATTTAAGGTGACAAAAAACATCGTAGCGACAAAAAGCAGGCCAATGAGATATTTGAATATGTTTTGAAGACCGATCAGAATATGGCAAAGGGTGCATTTGTTGTTGCAGGGAACCAGTCCTCCGGTGCTGTCGTCATCGGCAAGCACGGCCGGGGATAAAATTGCGATTTGCAAAAAAAATATTATTGTCAAAAGAACAATCGTGAAAACGATAACGGGTTGAAAATATGACTTTTTCATTTTTTGTTTTTTTTCGGCTAAGATCCGCTTTCGCAATCAAATGTCGACCAGCCAGTTCTGTTGTATCCCATAGCTGAAAGAATCGAACCAACAATCATCCAGGAAGCGAGATATATTACAAAACCGACCAGAGCGTACATCAGCGCTTTTTTCGCCCATTCAGTCAAATTCTTGCTTCCGCCCGAAACCATATAGGCAATTCCGGCAATTATGATGAAAAGAATCGCAACAATGACCAAAAGAGTGCCCAGATATTTGAAAATTCTGTTGAGGCCGACGATAATGTCGCAAAGTGTGCAATTATTGGTGCAGGGGACAAGTGATCCGCTAGTATCTGCTGTTGATATTGGGGTAGGTGATGGGGTAGGTGATGGGGTAGGTGATGGGGTAGGTGATGGGGTAGGTGATGGGGTAGGTGATGGGGTTGTGTTTGGTTTACAACAGGCTCCCTGTGAAAAAGCTCCTCCTTCACAGAGACCCACCAGTGTCTCGTCAGATGAGCAAATATTTGAAACCCAATTACATCTTCCTCCCTGTGCAGCACACTGAGCGTTTGTTAAATAAGCCGCTTCAGATATTTTTGCACTAAGGATAAACAAGACAATCAAAAATAATCCGATAATATATTTCTTTCCTGTAAAATATATCGTTTTCATCAAAATTTTATTTTCCTTTATAATTTTTGTAACTTGGGACATTATCTCTTTATCAGCAGATTGACGCTATTTTGGGCTTGGCGGATGACTTCACCTGATTTTTCATTCCGGAGAACCACATCGTCAATCATCTCATCAAATATTTTCTCCACCGCCAGATTGTCCGGTTCCGGCCAGGAACGGGCAATGAGGTTCCCTTGGGCAAAAGGCGAGAGAAGCAAATCTTCTTTCTGCTTTTCAATAAGGTCCCGCCGCGCTGCGGGCTTTCTTTGTTTTTCGGCATATTCCTCCGCTGGATTGTATCCAGCCACTTCACTGGATGCTGCTCCGATAAAAGGAGAAATTTCTTCAGAACCCATCGTGAGATAAGCAAGAAACCTCCAGGCTTCGGTGATCCTCTGTTCATTTGTCGCCGTGGCTGGTTGCCCCTCGTCAGTTGCCATAATCTTGCTTTTTGAAACTGCCAAGCCCCAATAATTGGCAAAGTTAGCGTTGATTCCTTTATTGTTTTGATCCTTATTTTGAGGAACTGGGGCAATGCCAAAATTGAGCTTCGGAGCTTTGTCTTGGATTCGCGGAATAAGCCAAGAATAGTTGATTGTCATAGCTGTCTTTCCTTCTACGAAAGCATCAATCGAATTATGCATTTGCGCATTCCAAGTATATTGGCTTGAATTGAGATTTGAAAATTTCGTGTAGTATTCAAGCGCCATTTGTCCGGGAAATTTGTCTTTTCCGGTATCAGAAGAAGAGAATTCGGAAAACTTGGCCATTTTTCTCTCGGAATCAAACATTTCGGTTCCTGCCTGCATCATAAGAAGCGTCAAGATGTCGGTAGCCCGGTTGATTTTTCCGCCGCCGAGATTTTCGGGACGGTCGCTGGAGACTCCCATCGCCGCTCCGGCAAGAATGATGTTCCCAAATGAGTCAATCTTGGTGATTTTCTGGACATCACTGTCAAATTCTTCCCACGTTTTTGGAGGACGTGAAATCCCCGCCTGATTGAGAATATCTTTATTATAATAAAGAGCCAAAGAATCGACCGAGAGGGGCAGCGCATAAACATTTGAGCCGTTCACGAAATCTTTCTGGACAACATCCGCAAAATATTCCTGGACTTTTCTTGGCGTGATGAAGACAGCCTTTTCGCCATTGCCGGTTCCCATTTCCAGTGGCGCAGGCTCAAGTTTGTCGAGATGCTTTGCCAGCCAGGTGTGATGGATAAGAAAGATATCCGGCCCTTTCCCGATCGCCAAAGCGTCCCGAAGGTCATTTTCATAGGAATCAACCGGCATTTTTTTATAGGTAATCGCGCCTACCCTGCTGTTTCTTTTTTTGTATTCTTGGATTGCTTTTGAAAACGCATCCGAATCGTCAAAAAGCCCCCAAATTTCAAGGTCAACTTTATAGCTAGTTTCCTTCGGAGCGCCGCATCCGGAAAGCGTCAGCGCAATAAACACAGCAAAAAAAAGAATTATAATTTTATTTTCAAGATATTTTTTGTTTTTCTTTTTCATATAATGAATACGGCTCGCAACAAATGGCGTATACCGCAAGTTTTTCCCTCGATATAATTTTACACTATTTAGAATAATCCAACAACATGCCAAAAGCCCTCACTTTTCGGAAGGTGAGGGCTTTGAGCGCATTTTATCAATTTTAAACTACAGGTTATAAGACCGCAGTTGCGGCTATCTTGTCGTCGGCGTTGAAACGCATTACCCTGACTCCTTGTGTCGCCCGGCCAAGAGCCGGAACACTTTTCAAAGGCACGCGTATAATTTGTCCTTTTGCGCTCGAGCAAATCAGATCCGTTTCAAGATTGTCCGTGTTCACGATATGCGCCGAAACAAGTTTTCCGGTTTTGGATGTAACCTTGGCCGTCTTGATTCCGCTGCCACCGCGTTTTTGAATCTTGTATCCCTTTAGGTCCGACCTTTTTCCAAATCCGTTTTGAGCAAAAACTAAAAGCTGATTTCCCTTTTGATTTTTCAGAACAACGTCCATTCCAACCACTTCGTCGTCCTTTTTCAGCCTGATTCCTCGCACCCCGGCTGCGCCGCGCCCCATCGGGCGAACGTCAGTTTCTTTGAAATGAATGGCTTGTCCGCCGGAAGTTGTGATGATCACCTCGTCTTTCCCGGTCGTGGGAGAAATCCAACGCAATTCATCGTCCTTGGGCAGATTTATCGCGATCAGGCCGCTTCGGCGCACCTTTTCAAAATCAGAAATGGCCGATTTTTTGACGGTTCCGGATTTTGTGGCCATAAAAAGATATTTGGCTTCACTGTCTCTTCCTGTCGAAATAATAGCCGTTATATTTTCGCCCGGAGCGACCTGAAGAAAATTCACAATGGCCTGCCCTTTGGCAGTTCTCGATGAGACCGGAATTTCATAAGCTTTTGATTGAAAGACTTTTCCGCTGTTCGTGAAGAAGAACAGATCGTCATGCGTCATTGCAGAGACGACCTTATCAATCGTGTCGCCTTCCTTAGTCGTCGCGCCTATCACGCCCTTTCCGCCCCGCTTTTGGACACGATAGAGCGAAGGCGGCATCCGCTTGACATAGTCATCCTCTGTCAGCACGATGATCGTTTCTTCGTTGGGTATCAGATCTTCCTGCTTGAATTCGCCCACTGCCGATTTCACCACCCTCGTTTTCCGCTCATCTCCGTATTTTTCTTTGAGATCCTGGAGTTCTTTTTTAATTACACCCAATATTTTCTTGGGACTCTTGAGGAGATCTTCGAGTTCGGCAATCAGCCTCTTTTTTTCTTTGAGCTCATCTTCGATTTTTTTTCGCTCAAGGCCCGCCAGCGTCTGAAGCCTCATCTCAAGAATCGCCGCTGACTGCTTGTCCGACAATTTGAAGCGCTTCATCAAATTCTGGTGGGCAATTTCTTTCGTGGCCGATTTTCTGATTACGCTTATGACCGCGTCAATGCGGTCGAGCGCTTTCTTGAGGCCTTCGAGAATATGAGCCCTGTCTTTTGCTTTTTCAAGGTCAAATTTCGTGCGGCGGGTGACAACAACTTTTCTATGTTCGATAAAATGTTCCAAAGCGGCTTTGAGATTCAGGATCTTGGGCTCGATTCCGTCCACCAGCGCCAGCATATTCACGTGAAACGATTTTTGAAGGTCAGTGAGAGTATAGAGTTTGTTGAGAATTTTCTTCGGGAAAGCCTCTTTTTTGAGTTCTATCACGATCCGCACCCCGTCCTTGTCGGATTCGTCACGGATATCCCGGATGCCCTCCAGTTTTCCCGTCTTCACGAGTTCGGCAATCTTTGTGATTGTCGTCGCCTTGTTGGAGGCATAAGTCATCTCCGTCACAATAATTTGAAATTGCCCGTTTTTCGTTTCCACGATTTCCGCTTCGGCCCGGGTGACAATACTTCCCCGTCCGGTGAGATAAGCCTGATTGATATCCGACTGGTTGTATATTGTCCCGCCGGTCGGAAAATCGGGGCCTTTCACAAATTTCACGAGATCTTTCACTTCGCAATCCGGATTTTCGATAATATGGGCAATCCCATCAACCAATTCACCAAGATTGTGCGGAGGAATATTCGTCGCCATTCCGACTGCGATTCCCATCGTTCCATTGAGAAGCAATTGAGGCGCTTTGGCCGGAAGAACGGAGGGCTCTTTTCGCGACGCGTCGTAGTTTGGAACAAAATCAACCGTGTCTTTTTCAATATCGGCCATCATTTCTTCGGCAAGGGACGTGAGCTTCGCTTCCGTGTATCTCATCGCCGCCGCATTGTCGCCGTCCATCGAACCGAAATTTCCCTGCCCGTCGACAAGGGGATAGCGCATTGAGAAATCCTGGGCGAGCCGCACCATCGAGTCGTAAACGGCTGTGTCTCCATGCGGGTGGTATTTTCCAAGCACCTCCCCGACTACCGTCGCCGATTTTCTGTATTTAGCCGAGTGCGTGAGGCCGAGTTCGCGCATTGCAAAAAGTATCCGGCGATGAACCGGCTTCATCCCGTCCCTGACATCCGGAAGCGCCCGCGACACGATGACGCTCATCGCATAGGCAAGATAAGACTCTTTCATCTCGGACGTAATTTCACGAGGTTTTATGTAGCCAATCTCCACGATAATAATTCAAAATTTAAAAATCAAAGCTCAAAATTACAATGTAAAATTAAAAATGGGCAAACATCGAAATCTATTTTGATATCTGATAATTTTACATTTTGAACTGTCATTTTGCATTTTGATTTTTGCACTTTGCGTTTACTACGGCAGGCTCGGTATCTCCGGCAAGTTGTTCTGGCTCTCGTTTGCATTTTGATTCTGGTTTTCAGGCTCGTTATTCGGAAAACTTTCGTCATTGATATCCTCCTCATCCTCATCAAAATTTTTCGGCAGGCTCTGAAGCATCTCCTGGACTGATTGCTTGTCGCTGTCAATATTTTTTTTGAGATCCTCCAGCTGGTTTGTTACCGGAGAAGTTGCCGATTCCGGGCTTTCATTTTTGTTCATTTCTGAAAAAGATAGCAGCCAAATCACAAAAACGACAGAAAAAGCAACGCCTGTAGCAATCACGGCGATTCTTTCCCGCTCACGAATTGGTTTCTCTCTCAACTTGTCAATGTAACTCTGCAAACTCATATATTTATAAAATCATGCGCGAAGCCCGCCCGAAATGCAATATTGTTGCAGGCGGGCGCATACCGCATTTTCGATTTTCGATATTTGATTTTTGATCTAACTATTCACCGCTTCCATCAAAATAACCTGAATTTTCTCGCTTTCCAAATCCTTTTTCTTGAGAATGATTTTTGGCATTTTTTCCCGCGGGCAGATTCCGATTTCTTTGCAGAATTTTTTCTCATCTTCGAGCTTCAATTTGTTGCCCGGAGTGTGATAATGCATCGGGAGGACAATTTTCGGCTCAACCTGGTCAACTACCGCTTTGGCATCTTTCGACATAAGCGAAAATGGCCCGCCGACTGGAACGGCCAGAATATCCACTCCGTTTATTTCTTCGAGCTGTTTTTTGTCGAGCATTGTTGCAAGGTCCCCAAGATGGCAAAACCGGATTCCCTCACTTTCGAAAACGAAAATAGTATTAAGTCCGCGTTCAGCGCCCTCTTTTTTGTCATGGAAAGAATTCACCCCTTTGATAGAAACGCCTTTTATCGAATATTCTCCTGGCAGATCCAGAACGGCCGGTTCGCCTCGAAGCGCGGCGGAATTATTGTGGTCAAAATGATCATGGCTAACAGTGACGATATCAGCCCGTCCCTGCGGCGGACGAAGCCCCACTTCCTTGCCAAAGGGATCGGTGAAAATCACCACGTCCTCGCCCGAACCGCGCCCCTCGGGCTTGGTCGAAATCTTGAAACACGCGTGTCCGTACCATTGAATGGTCATATTTTATAAAATAAATTAACCAAAATTAATCACCCTCGCGGGTGATCACCTTTCCGGGGTGATATAGAAATGATAGCATATCATAATCCGCATATCAACCCCACTCCTTGCCAAATTAATCATTCTATTATATACTCCACCAGTAATAACGAGTTGCGCTATTACGTATATTCGTACAGATTCGTAATTCGTAGAGAAGTCTAATTATTAACCTAACCATTAAACCAAATGGCAAACGACATTCTCGACACTCTGGCTCAAGAGGTCGACAAAATTTCCGATGAAAAGAAAGAAGTCGGATTGGAAAAAAGGGAAGAAGCAAGAGAAACAATTGAAGCGAAAAAAGCAGAAGATTCCACCAGCAGCGGATCCGCCTTGCGCGAAGATCCAATCAGTCAAACTTCCGTGATGGCTGATTTTTTAAACCAACAAAAAATAGCTTTTCCTAAAGAGGGAGACGTAATCGAAGGCAGCGTGATCGCCCTTGATTCAAACGCCATCTATCTTGATCTGGGAGTTTTCGGAACAGGCATCGTAATGGGGCGCGAAATCAAAGACGGGCTCGGCGCGACCGACAAAATCAAGATCGGCGACAAAGTTTCCGCTACCGTGACTGACCTTGAAAATGAAGATGGATATATCGAACTCTCTATCCGAGAAGCCTCCATTGATCGTGCCTGGCAGGATCTTGAGGAAAAACAGGTAAATGGAGAATCTTTTTCAACCAAAATTCTCGATGCCAACAAGGGCGGACTCATCGTGGAAGTAAACGGCATCAACGGTTTTCTTCCTGTTTCCCAGCTCACCAACGAGCATTACCCGCGTGTCGAAGAGGGAGAAAAAAGCAAAATTCTTGAAAAATTACGCTCTTTTATCGGGACGGAAATGAAAGTGAAAGTGCTTGATACGGACCGCGAGGGCGAGAAACTGATTGTGAGCGAAAAAGCAGCCTATTCCGATGAGGAAAAAAAGGCTATTTCCGAGCTTAAAGCGGGGGACGTCATTGAAGGCGAAGTCAGCGGCGTGGTCGACTTCGGCGCTTTTGTGAAATTCCTTCCGCCGAGCAGGCTGGATTCAACCCGCGAAGAAGACAAGCTCGAAGGACTGGTCCATATTTCAGAACTGGCCTGGCAACTCATTGACAACCCTCGCGAAGTGGTGAAAACCGGCGACAGGGTGAAGTGCCAAATCATCGGCATTGACGACACCCGCGTTTCGCTTTCCATCAAAGCCCTCCAGAAAGATCCCTGGTCCATTGTGGAGAAAAAATACAAAGCCGGGGAAACCTACGAGGGACAAGTTCGAAAAATAAACCACTTCGGAGCTTTTGTATATCTTGACGATGATATTCACGGCCTCGCCCATATCTCGGAGCTCCTTGAGCAAAATCCGGGAAAAAACATCGAGGACATCCTTGAGACCGGAAAAACCTACAAATGGAAAATACTTTCCATCGAGCCCAAAGAGCACCGGATGGGATTGGGGCTTGTGAAATAATGCAAAATTCAAATATTAAAAATCAAAATTACATTTCAAAATGTAAAAATATCTTTTATGTTATTATTAAATAGCTTTCAATGATTATCTCTTTCAATGGCGATGAGGGTTCAGGGAAAAGCACTATTGCCGAAAAAGTTGCAAAAGTTCTTGGATACCCTAGATATTATATGGGTCAAATTTTTCGCGATATGGCGAAAAAAAGAGGGATGACGCTTGTAGAATATCTCAAACTCGGAGAAGTCGATCCGAATATAGATAAGGAAGTAGATGATCATCTTCTTCAATTGGCAGAGGAAAGCAATGACTTTATCATCGAAAGCCGGACTGCTTGGCATCTCATTCCGCAATCTTTAAAAATATATCTGAAAGTTGACGAGAAAGAAGGCGCAAAAAGGATATTTAAGCAATTGCAGAAAAATAATTCAAGAAACGAAGATAGAAAAATAGATTCTCTCGAAGACGTGCTCGCCAGTAATCGCAAACGAAAAGAAACCGACGATTTACGGTATAAAAAATATTACGGAATAGATATCCGCAATTCGAAAAATTACGATTTCTTTTTGGATACGACCAAATTGACTCGCGAAGAAGTTTTCAAGCAAGTGATTACTTATATCAAAAAGCATAAATCATAGAGGTTTAACTTCTTTACAGTAATGAACCTCATCAAAAAAATCCAGGAAAATGTTTTTCGCCACGAGTTGTTTGGGAGAGGAGCATCCGCCAAAGGCGGATCCGCCTCCGGCGGAAAAATTGTGGTCGGCGTTTCCGGCGGGCCGGATTCGGTTTGCCTTTTGGACGCGCTATATAAATTGAAAAATAAATACGACCTTGAAATCATCGTCGCGCACGTGAATTACAGCCTGCGGGGAAAAGATTCGGAAAAAGACGAGGCACTGGTCAAAAAAATAGCTGAAAAATATTCTCTGCCAGTCGAAATCAAAAATGTTCAGCGTTCAGCGTTCAGCATTCAGCGTTCTGAGGATTATCTTCGCAACATTCGCTACAATTTCTTCGAAAAAATCCGCGAAAAATACGGCGCCGACGCCATCGCTGTCGGGCATAACCTCAACGACCAGGCCGAAACCGTTTTGATGCGAATTTTGCGGGGCACGGGACTTCGGGGACTAGGCGCGATTAAATTCAAAAATGGAAATATTATCCGGCCGCTGCTCAGCATTCCCCGAAAAGAGATTTTGGCCTATTTGCGTAAGAATAAGTTGCCTTTCCGTACTGACAAAACCAACCTCGGGGCAGATTTCACGCGAAACAAAATCCGCAACAAACTTCTTCCATATATTGTAAAAGAATATAACCCCAACATAGAAGAGGTTTTGTGTAGGCTTTCGCAATCAGCCGCCGAAGATCATGATTTCATCACCCGATTTTCGAAAGAATGGCTTGAGTCGGAAAAAAATTTGCGTGCTTCGAGGCTTGGCAGTCTGCATCCGGCTATTCAAAGAGAAATTCTTCGCCTGGCGATTGAAAGATATAATCCTCATTTGCGGGAAATTGAATCGGGACACATTGATGAAATTTTGAAAATTATAAAGAGCAGGAAAAGCAAGAAACACGTTATTAAATTTAAAAAATTGAAAATTCAGAGAAAAGGTGATAAGTTAAATATAGAAAAATTATGAAAAATTTCGCAAAGAATATAATAATCGTCCTTCTGGTCTTTTTCGTCATCTCCGGAATCGTGATGGTTTACAACACGCCTGTCCAAAAGGTGCAAAGTATCACGCTGAACGAACTGGCTAACCAGATCAACGACCAAAAAGTGAAAGATATTCAGGTTGAGGGCGAAAAATTGAACATCACGCTCATGGACGACACCAAAGAAAGCTCCCGCAAAGAAGCCGAATCTTCGCTTTCTGAATCACTCAAAAACTATGGCGTCGACCCGGAAAAGCTGCGCGGGGTCAGCGTTGATATAAAGGACACGACAACTGCCGCTTTTTGGGTAAACACGATCATCCCTTTTCTTCTCCCTTTTATAATCATCGGGGTATTCCTCTGGTTTATGATGCGTTCGGCCCAGCGCGGAAACAACCAGGCCATGTCTTTCGGCATGTCCCGGGCGCGCCTCACGCAGCCGCAAAAAAACGGCAAGAAAAAAATAACCTTCGCCGACGTGGCTGGAGCGGAGGAGGCAAAGGAAGAGCTCAAAGAAATCGTTGAATTTTTGAAACATCCGAAAAAATTTCTGGATCTCGGCGCACGAATCCCCAAAGGTGTCCTTCTTCTCGGCTCTCCCGGAACCGGAAAGACCCTTATTGCCAAAGCCGTCGCCGGAGAGGCCAATGTCCCCTTCTTTAGTATCTCTGGTTCGGAATTTGTGGAAATGTTTGTCGGCGTGGGCGCCAGCCGCGTACGCGACCTTTTTAAAACAGCCAAGAAGAACGCGCCGGCCATTGTTTTTATTGATGAAATTGACGCTGTCGGGCGCCACCGAGGCGCTGGTCTTGGCGGAGGACACGATGAACGTGAGCAAACTCTCAATCAGATTCTGGTTGAAATGGACGGTTTTGAAACCAATACCAACGTCATCGTTGTTGCTGCTACCAACCGCCCGGATGTTCTTGATCCGGCGCTTCTGCGGCCGGGAAGATTTGACCGGCGCGTCGTTATGGATTTACCCGATATAAAAGAGCGTGAGGCCATTCTCAAAATTCACGCCAAAAACAAGCCTCTTGAAAAAAACGTTGATATGAAACAAATCGCATCCCGCACTCCTGGTTTTTCCGGAGCAGATATATCCAATTTAGTTAATGAAGCGGCGATTCTGGCCGCCCGCAAAGGAAAAAAACAAATTGGTCCGGATGAACTGCGAATTTCAATCGAAAAAGTGATCCTCGGTCCTGAGCGAAAAAGTAAAGTCTTGAACTTGAAAGAAAAGGAAATCACTGCCTTTCATGAAGCCGGGCACGCGCTTGTCGGAGCCAGTCTCCCGAATGCTGACCCGGTCCAGAAAGTTTCCGTCATTTCCCGGGGACAAGCCGCCGGTTATACCCTTGCCGCTCCTCAGGAAGATAAAAGGCTCTATTCACGCGCCTATTTCATTGATGAACTGGCTGTTCTTCTCGGCGGATATGTAAGCGAGAAAATAACTTTTGGAGATGTCACCACCGGCGCTTCAAATGACCTTGAGCGTGCGACTAACATAGCCCGAAAGCTCGTCACAAGATACGGCATGAGCGCCCTTGGACCGCGAACCTTCGGGCACAAAGAAGAACTCGTCTTCCTGGGAAAAGAAATCAGCGAAGAAAAAAATTATTCCGAATCGACTGCCACGAAAATTGACCAGGAGGTTTCAAAATTCATTGAAGGCGCTTTCCGGACCGCCAGTAAGATTATCAGCGAGAAAAAAGAGATACTTGAGAAGATTGCCAAAACACTTCTTGAAAAAGAAACAATTGAACAAGATGAATTCAATGAATTGATTGGAAAAAACGCAGACGAACCTGCCCAAAAGGATTCGCCTGACAAGGCAGGCGTGCTTAGCGAAGCAGGCGAAAATATCACGGACGCGACTACTAATGAAAAAAAATGAGTGAAATAAATAAGCCCGTGAAAAAAGAAATCCCATATATTGAGATTCTGAAAGAATCCGCCCGAATTGTCTGGCAAAACAAATTTCTTCTTTGGTTTGGAGTCCTTTTGGCTCTGGGATCTCCGGGAAGTTTCAACGTCGGAGGCAGTGAAAGTTGGGAAGAGAAAGGCAGTATGGTTCAAAACTTCGTTGAAACTCACTGGCAAATAGTATTGATTGTCACGCTTATTCTCTTTGCGATTGGAATCGTTCTTTTTTTGATCTCCCTTATTGGAAAAGCGGGGCTCATCCAGTCAGTTAGCCTCATAACCCAAAACAAAAAGGCGAACTTCCGCGAAGGTTGGAAATCGGGAAAGAAATACATGCGAAATTTGTTCAAACTTTTTCTTCTTTTCTTTTTTGCGACAATTGTCATCGTTTTGGTTCTGGCCATTCCAACAATATTTTTGGCCGTCAAGGGATCGTGGGTGAGTGCTGTTCTGGTAGGGCTTTTAGCGGTTGCCATTTTTATTCCTCTCGTGTTTATTTTGGCGCTTACAAATTTATTCGCTGAATTCTATATCATTCTCTCCGATCTTCAAGTCTGGAGTGCCGTCGAAGCCGGCTATAACTTGCTCCTCAAAAACATAAAAAGTTCTCTCTTGTTTTCTCTCCTTATTCTCGCTGTGAATATGGCTGCCGGCGTTGCCCTTCTCCCTGTTTTTGGAATCGCTCTTCTCATTCTTGTCCCCAGCGGTATTCTCTTTTATAGCTTGAGCAAAATCATTTTTGGAATTTTCCTGGCTTTCGCAATTCTCCTCGCTCTTGCTGTTTTGCTTTTCGTCTCTTCCATCTTTCTCACCTACAAAACTACCGCCTGGACTTTGTTTTTCCGTGAAATCGCCAAAGCCGAAATTCCTGAAGCTGAAAAAGTTTCCGAAGAAGAGCCGGAAAAAGAAATTGCCGCGGCACCGGAAAAGGCGTAGGCTTGAAGCATTTTCTCATAGCAAATCCGTCCCGCATAGCGGGACGGATTTTTCGTGGGCAATAGTGGGATCGGACCACTGACCTCCCCGACGTGACGTCGGGGCGCTCCTTTTTAATCTCTTGTGCTGTGGGCGTATCCCGACTCGAACGGGAGACCTTCTGCGTGTCGAGCAGACGCTCTAACCAACTGAGCTATACGCCCTCAATATTTCAACGTGGGACTGGTAGGATTCGAACCTACGACCAACCGATTATGAGTCGGCCGCTCTAACCGCTGAGCTACAGTCCCGTCGTTACGCTCTTTCAAACCTCCGGCTTGAATAATTTCGACCCGGAAAAAATCCTGTTTTCGACCCCTTTCCTGAGGAATTAAATTCTCATATAAAGCGTAATGTAATAATTGGGTTGCGTCAATGATAATTTTTGATATATTATAATCCAAGAAGCCAATATTCCGTCTTTCATTTCAACCCAACGATTATGTCCGAAGAAAAATCAAAGGAAAAAGAGCTTACGAAGAAAGAAGAGGAAACTCTTCATGTCTTTTTTGTTGAAAAAGTGGTGACGCTCATGACAGGAGCGATGGGACTCGTGGCCGCTCTTGCCTGGAATGATGCCATCCGCAAACTTTTCGAGCGCGTCTTCGGAACACAGGGGGCAGGCGACATCACCGCCATGTTTATCTATGCCGGCGTCGTTACCGCGGCCGTGGTCATCGTCACTTACCGCCTCACAAGAATTGTCGAGAAGATGAAGAAGAAAAAGGATAAAAAAATTTGAAAATATGGACTTTTTGCGACATTGAAGCATAGCGCTCAACTCTATCCGCTTGGATAAATTTGAGCGCTTTTTTGTTTCGGCAACAGTTGAATAATTATTGACATCACTCCTCTTCCTAAGATAGGCTGAAATCAAAGAAAATAAAGCTTAAAGGAGAAGCTTATGCCAGAATCAGAACCTTGCAAAATTGCATTTTCGGGAACAGACGGGAGAATGCTCGAGGCCGCGCTGGAAACAAGCCGAGCTAAAAGTGAACTCCATCCCGGAAACTATCGGGGTGTCGTCGTGCGGGGAACCCCAGCGATGGAGCCTTGGGCACGGCTGCCAAACCACCAATGGCCAATTGACTTTATCCCAACCAGGAGCAATTCAGCAGCAGATTACGCTGCTGCCCTGATCGAAGCCTTCGGAAACGGGCAATTGGACATAGCAATGGTCGGACCCGAAGGTCTGCTCTTCAACGGCTTGGTGGATCTGGTGACGGAAGCCGGTTTCGGCAACCGCATCATAGGTCTTGGAAAGGTGGGCGCTAACACCCTTGAGGGCGATAAGATCGCATGTAAACGCTTTTGCCGCGAAGCAAATATTCCCGTCGCCCCCGCGGCCGAGGTTGATGCCCGTGATTTCCGGGCAGTGGCCGGTATCTGTCTGGACTATTTGCATGAACATGGCGGCGCCGTTCTGAAATATCCTTACAGCGCCGGCGGCAAGGGATCCCGCGTCATCCTCGACAGCTGGGGCATCAGGGATACCTACGACCTCCTGATCAAGGACTTCAAGGATTCTTACACCAATGTCTGCGGTGAAAAGGCTCCTTGGCCGCTTCTTATCGAAGCCAGAATGTCTGGAGTTGAAATCAGCTTCACAGTTCTAGCCGACGAACACGCGCATTATCAAATTCTTCCCACGGCGATGGACTACCCGGAAAGGTTCCCCGGCCCCTCTGGAATTTGGAACCCGATTACCGGAGGAATGGGTGCCATCTCCCCGCATCCCTGGGAATCCCCAGAACTTTTAAAACTTGTCGACGAATCTATTATCTATCCTCTTACCCAGGCTATGTGGCTGAAGAATGTCCTTCGTCCATGTGTTATATACCCCGGATGTTTCGTATCTTTCCTGCCTGACGGAAAGCCGAAAGCGATCCGGGTCTGCGAGATCAACGTTCGCCCGGGCGAGCCGGAATTCCAGCCGGTCGTGAAGAGGATACGGAACTTGGGCGCTCTGCTTAAGGCTGCGGTTCAGGGCAACTTGCACAAGGTGGAGCCCGAAATACGGACGGATCAGATTTCGATTTGCTTTGCCCTGGTTACCGGTCCAGGCGGTCCTAAACAGCAAAAAGGCTACCCCTGGTCGCTCACCAAAGGCGAGGTCATGGAGATCGACTTCGATTATTTCGACAAGAAGAAGATCACCGTCATCCCGTCCGCCATGGACTACGAAGACGGCGTCTTCAAATCCGACGGCTCCCGCGTGGCCTATCTTCTGGCCAATACCACAGTCAAGTCCGGACAAACCCGGGGCCAGACAGCCGAGATTCTGCGCCAGCGACTGCTCGCGGCCTTCGACAACGGCAAAATCCGGGTGATCCCCCGGGAAGACGACGCCGGCAACCGCCTCGATTGCCGGAGGGACATCGGGGCACACTTCAGCAAAGCCGAAGCACTGAAAACGAAGTAGGGGAAACTTTCATTTTCAGCATTATCAAAAGAACCCGGGGCGGTTTGACCTCCCGGGTTCTCTTTTTTATCTTGGCTATTCTTCAAGGTAGTCAATTAAATCCACGTGAATATATTTGACTCCCTTGAAATTTGATGTTTCATTGAGAAAAAGAAAAAATACCCGCCGCCACGGGGTTCTTCACCCAAGATCTAAGCTCTCGGTTATTTCCGCCTTTTTTCGTGAAACGCTTTGCGGACTTCTTATAAGCTTGGCTTTGAGGAATTCCCGGGCGTTTAGTCGGGGAAGGGAAAAGCCGAGCTTTGGAAAAGACAAACTATTTGCGTCTTTTCCCATGGAAAGCTTTATGAACTTCTTTTAATTGCTTATTAGTGACGTGCGTATATATTTGCGTCGTGGTGACGGAGGAGTGCCCGAGCATTTCCTGCACCGAGCGGATATCGGCGCCGTTTTGGATGAGATCAGTGGCAAATGAGTGGCGAAGAGTATGCGGATGGACGTCTTTCACGATCCCGGCTTTCAGCGCGCAGTGTTTCACAATGCGCTGAACCGTCCGCGGAGTAATCCGCAGATTGTCGGCCTTGCTCTTTTTTTCAAGATGCTTTATTCCAACTCTCACAAACAGCGCCGGATCAATATCGAGTCTTTTTTCCATGTATCTTTGAAGCGTCGCTTTCGCTCGGTCGGACACAAACACCACCCTCACTTTGCTTCCTTTCCCCCGAACGCTGAATTCTCCCGTTTTGAGGTTCACCTGATCGCGATTCAGGCCGACAAGCTCTGAGACTCGAAGTCCGGAGCTAAAAAGCAATTCAAGTATGGCCCTGTCCCTCAAAGATTTCTGATCTAAACCGCCGGCCGCTTCAAAAATCCGCTCCACTTCCTCCATTTCCAAAAAATCAATCTGTCTCTCGCTTGTTTTTCCAAGCTCCACCTTTTCCGCCGGCAAAGTCTTTACGTCATGTCTCGCGAGATACTTCAAAAAATTGCGAAGGGCGATAACATGATAGTTTTGAGTAATTTTTTTGAGTGACGAACCTTTCTCATCCGCAAAGCGGTTGAGCTGGAGACGATATCGGCGAACCAATTCATCTGTAATATCACTTGCCGAACTTATTTTTGCCCATTTCAAAAAACGCTCAAGATAATGGTCATAATTTTCGATTGTTTTTTGCGAGCGATCCTTCTCAATTTCAAGATGCTCTAGATATTGATTTTTAAGCTGGCTCAAATTCATCGCGAAATGCTTAGTAGCACATTTATATTAACAGAAAAAACATACAGAGTGGAGTGCTATTTACAATAATGGCTTATACAAGCCAAAATATCCGTTTATCCCAATATTTTCCAAAAAAATGAGACTTGACATTATATCTGATTGTGATAACCTATTACCCGTCATAAAAATTAGGGATCAGGCGGAAATCGCACCGGAACATTCAAAAAACGCCGAGCTGGCTACGAGCCCCTGATCCAAGAGAAAGGTAAAATCGATTAGCAACTTTTTCAAAAGCTTTTTCCGAATGACCTGGAAGAGATTGCGAATAGTGCTAAGAGGAAAAAATACTTTGGGAGATCCGCTCGCCATCCGCAGCGCGGATCAGGTGATTCATTATGGAACCGACCGCTCTCTTCAGAGAAGGTTGGTTTTTTTCCTCAAAAAAAGATTTGCCGCTCGAAAACTTCTTTCATTTTTCAGGGAATATTCGGCAACTATCGTCGTCGCGGTCTGTGTTGCCACCGTGGCTCTCATAAACTTTTCTTCTGCAAAGGGAGCTCCGGGTTCGCTGTTCGACGCCTTTGGAATTAATTCAAAAGAAAACAATACGCTCAAGCAAAAAATCGCTCTTCAGAACGAAAGCAAAAATAATCTTGCTACTGCGCCACTTGCTGATCCGGCGTATTTTATTTTAGAGGAAATTCAAGAAGAAGGTTATGATGATACGGCTTCATACTTCAGGGCTCCAACCATTCAAAGCCAGGTGACTTTGGCTTCCTATAATCCAACCGTGATGGGAGGAAACGGAAGAGAGGCTAAGACTTATATCGTAAAGGAGGGGGATACCGCCGGATCAATTGCCGCCCGACATGGAATTTCCGTAAGCACGATACTCTGGGCTAACAATCTTTCTGATACTTCGCTCCTCAAGCCGGGAGATAAGCTTTCTGTTCTTCCAGTTACAGGCGTTAGATACAAAATCCAAAAAAGTGACACTCTTGATGCTATTGTGGCAAAATATAATTCTGACAAGCAAAAGGTTCTGGCTTACAATGAGCTTCCAGCCGATGAAAAGCTAGCTGTCGGCCAGGAAATAATCCTTCCTGACGGATACATTTCAGCTCCGACGCCATCTGCCGCTCCGACAGCGCCTGCTTACAGAACAGGGGCTTATGGAGCGCAATACGCAACCGCGTCAAGCTCTTATCGGATGGATGCAAGAGCTGGAGGCGGCCATCGCTTTCCATACGGATATTGCACATGGTACGTAGCCCAAAGAAAATACGTTCCCTGGGGCGGAAACGCCGGAGCCTGGCTGACAAACGCCCGCGCTTCCGGAAAGGCCACCGGCCGGACGCCAAAGGCAGGAGCGATTATCGTAACCGGAGAATCGCGCTGGGGCCATGTCGGGATTGTCGAGAAAGTAAACGGGAATTCCGTAACTATTTCCGAAATGAACTACGCCGGATTCGGAAAAAAATCAACCCGGACTATCAATGCCAACAGCCGGACTGTAAAGGGTTTCATATATTAAAATATTTTCTAAATACAAAACGGGATGCCTCTGAAAGAGCCCCGTTTTTTGTTTATGAAAAATTTTAGGCGAGTTATTTTGCGCAAATATTATTCATTCAACCAAAACCAAAATTGATTAAGAAGTTCCTGCTCCAATTCGTGCGTGTCGGCGTGGGAAAAAACGCCGAGATAGGATTGCAGGGATTGGTTCAAAGATTTTTCGCTAATTTCCCCCGCCCTGTATTGCCCAATCCGCATTTTCAACTTTTTGAACACTCGCTTTTTCGTTTTTGTTCGGAGTAGCTGATAGTGAGGCAAAACGATATAGCCAAGATAATCAATTCCTTGGCTATATTTTCTAATCACGATTTTTTTCGGGTGGAGTTCCAGGGACAATCTATCTTTCAAGAATGAGCGTATTTCCGAAAGCATATTTTTCAATTCTCTTTCGTCTTTCCCGACAATGACGAAATCATCGGTATAGCGAGCATAGAATTTCAAACGCATTTTGTTTTTGACAAACTGGTCAAGCTCGTTGAGGAAGATATTGGCAAAAAGCTGGGAGGTGAGATTGCCAATCGGCAAACCTCGGACTGTGAAAATGTCCGAATGCTCGGAGGAAAAACTGCTAATAATTTCTCTTAACAGACAGAGTGCATTTTCGTCCTTAATCCGCTTTTTCAAAATCCTCATCAAAATTCCGTGGTCAACCGTATCAAAAAACTTCCTCACGTCGCACTTCAAAATAAAGCAACGTCTGGAATAATTTTGCGTCTCTTTTCTTATCATTTTTTCCAAAGCGATAACGCCTTTATGCGTTCCCTTTCCAATTCGGCAAGAAAAAGAATGGGAAATAAAGGTTGCCTCAAAAATGGGGTTGAGGATAGAAAAAACGGCATGATGCAAAATTCTGTCTCTGACTTCGGCTTTGTGAATATGTCTTTGTTTCGGATCACGTATATAAAATGAGGCATAACTGCCGTGCCTATACGAGCGTCCCCTCAATTCCCGATGAAGCTGGAAAATGTTTTGTTCCAGCTTCGATTCAAACGCCTGGACATCTTTCTTTTTTATCTTTCCGACTTTGAAATTGTCCCAAGCCGAAAAAAGATTTTCAGGCGAAATTATTTTCTCAAAAACATCTTTATAAATCTTCATAACAATAAACCTATGGAAGAATTTGACATACCGATCTTTAAAAAAATCTACGAGTTGTATCGGAACTTTTATAGCTTCAGAAATTCAGTCCCCAAACAAGACCGCTATACGCTCTGGCAGAAATGCGAAAACATTTTGCTGGAAACACTGGAAAGTATCCTGCTGGCCAGCCAAATGTCCAAAGTGGAAAAATTGCCAGTCCTTGAAAAAGCCAGCTTGAAGTTGAACCTTTTCAGAATTTTTGTCCGCCTTGCCAAAGAAGTGAAAGCGATTGACAGCAAAAAGTATGTCCTGCTTCAGGAAAAAACGGATGAAATAGGAAGAATGCTCGGCGGCTGGATAAAATCCGTAAAGGACTGCTAAAGTAAACGCTCTCCCAAAAAAGGAGAGCGTTTACTTTCGACTTGAGATAATTTCCGAGCGGACGCCAGACCAAGGTAGTCGTTGCGGTTGTCGTCCCAGTTGTTGTTGACGTTGACACCGCCACTCGCCGAATTGCCGACGTTGACGTGATTGTCGTCTGAGTCCACGGAATTTGTTTGTTCCCGTCTGAAAGCCACTGGAAATTGAGATTTACTTCCGCTAAAAGCGGACTATATTCTCTCTTTCCTGTATTTTATTCGAGAGCAGTTCCGATGACAAAATCAGAACACCTCCACTAAGAGCAAACAAGAAATTAACTCTCATCTTTGCTCGCACGCTATCGCAAGCCGTAGCCGACGATATTCTGGTAAGGTCTAAAGAAAAGACATCTCGCGAAGTTAAGCCGTAACCTAACTTGCATTAGCAAGATTGATTTTATCTTATCAGTGTTTTTGACAAAAGAAAAGAGCCTCCAGCGAGAAAAAAAATCGCCGAAGGCTCAAGAATACAAAAGGAACAAGATTTCAAGGTTACGAGTTTCGTTTCTGAGCGGACGCCAGACCAAGGCCGTCGTGGCGGTCGTCGCCCCAGCCGCTGCCGACGTAGACACCGCCACCCGCCGAATCGCCGACGCAGACGCGATTGTCGTCTGAGTCCACGGAAGAAGTTCTGGCGTAGATGCTGGGAAACAGCCACGCATTACGGACTTCCTTGTAAGTGGTTTCGCCCCACGTCGTTTCGGGAGCGTTGGGAACGCATTCCGCCTCGGAAAGAAGCTTCTGCTGTTCGTCCCACGTTTTGCTCGTGGATTTGGGCACGACGCCCTTGCGGAGCATAAGCCATTCAGAAACCACCTTATCGTCCCGTGAGAATTTCTGCTTCGCTTCCGCATACCAACCGCCAGACTTGGTGTAAAGGAGCTGGGCGTTGAGGTCGCGGACTTCCAAGAGCGACATCGGACTGGGCGGTCCCGCAATCAGCACGAAGCCGTTGTCACGGAGCCACTGCAACACTTCCTCGGACGGAAGCGTTTCAGTGAAATACTGAAGCACATCGTCGCCATAGGTGAGCTTGCGAGCAATGGCGATTTCCTCGGGCGTGATGAAATCCTGACCGAGAATGGTGCGAACATCATTATAACTCATCACCACACCATCATCGCCGAGAAATGCCGACGCCACGGCTTTAGCATATTTTCTGCTTGAGCGGACACGCTTGAAATGCTCTTGCGTGACACCAAGTTTGCTAAGCCTTTCCAGTGTTGCGTTAAGCTCAGACTGCGGAATTCTTACCAGGCTTTCCATATCGGACCTCCTTTGGTTTTTAGGCTCTCCCTAATGGGGTTCGCCATTCTTCTGGTTCCGCCAGATACAGACTTGCCCCTTCTATGAGGCAAGCGTTTTAAGAGCCAAAATAACGCGCAAAATGCCCGTCTTATCACAAACATGGATGACAAAGAACCAACGGATTATGTTAGCATATTTCTATAATTTTGTCCAGTTTTTGAATCTCCGAATCCAATAATTTGCCTTATTTAAAGTAAAAATAGTTTATATTTTCTTCAATTTCCCGAACTTGGCAGAAATTTTTTTGAGTCCCTCTTTCATGAAAGCGACTGTGACAATGTCATCCTTTGTGGAAATCACAATGCCTTCTCCGAATATAGAGTGCCTGACTCTTTCTCCGTCTTTGAATTTTTCCAAAGCTAAGCTTTTTTCCTTTTTTTCTTCAAAAAGTCCGGCTTTTCCCTTTCGCACTTTTGGGAAAGCGCGAAATTCCTCAAAGTCGGCCTTTAGCTCAGCTGGGATATCATCCAAAAAACGCGAGGCGACATTCACCCTTGTTGACCCGAAAATGTTCCTCGTTGTCGCCCAAAGAAGATAAATTCTTTTTTTGGCCCTCGTGATGCCGACATAAGCGAGCCTTCTTTCCTCTTCGAGCTCTCTTTCATCGAGAAGCGCTCTTGAGTGCGGAAACAAGCCCTCTTCCATGCCAGCAATAAAAACCGTGTTGAATTCGAGTCCCTTTGCGCTGTGAAGCGTCATCAGATGCACCAGGCCTGATTTTGAATCAATATTATCCGTCGAGGCCATCAGCGCCACTTCCTCCAAAAACATATTGAGTCCCTCAAGGCCTTCCTCTTTTTTGTATTTTTCCGCCACCGTGAACAGTTCCCGGACGTTTTCAAACCGGATTTGCCCCACTTCACCCTCAGAGAGCAGCAATTTTTGATATCCCGTTTCTGTCAGAATCGAATCCATAAGATCAATGATCGTTGCGCGTCCGGCTTCACTCCTCAGCCGCTCAATTTGTGCTCCGAATTTTGCAATTGCGTCCATTTTCGCCCCATTGAGACCGCAAATGTCACCCGTTTTTTTTGCTGAAGCCACAAAATCAAGATTGTTTTCCCGAGTGAATCTTATCCACTTCCCCAGCGTAATATTCCCAATCCCCCGCGGCGGAAGATTGACGATTCTTCCAAGGCTGATTTCGTCAGTAGGATTGCTTATAAACCGCAAATACGCCAAAAAGTCTTTGATCTCCCGCCGCTCATAAAAACGCACGCCGCCAACCACTCGATACGGAACGGCCGACTCGAGAAAAGCTTCCTCGATAGCCCGCGACTGGGCATTGGTACGGTATAGAACCACAAAATCATCGAGACTCAAACCTTCTTCTTCAACGATTCTTTGAATTTCGCGAATGATGAAACCAGCCTCATCCTGCTCATCGGAGGCTTTGTACAAAACCACGTCGTGCCCTTCGATGTTATCCGTCCACAGTTTCTTGTCTTTGCGGCGGATATTTTTCGAAATGACGCCGTAGGCGGCATCAAGAATTTTCTGCGTGGAGCGATAATTCCGCTCCAGTTTCACGACTTTTGCTTCCGGATAGTCTTTTTCAAAATCAAGAATATTGCGCACATCCGCTCCCCGGAAAGCGTATATGGACTGCCAATCATCCCCCACGACGCAAAGATTGCGGTGGCGCTGGGCTAAAAGATTCACCAAAACATACTGGGCCTGGTTTGTGTCCTGGTATTCGTCAACCAGAATATAGCGGAAAACATTCTGGTATTTTTCAAGAATATCAGGGAATTTTTGAAAGAGTTCGACTGTTTTTTGCAAAATATCGTCAAAATCAAGGGCGTTGTTCTCGAGAAGATTTTTTTGGTAAGCGCCATAAACCCGAGCGACAATCCTTTCAAAGTAGCTCTCGCCGGAAATGTAGTCCTCGACTTTCATAAGCTCTCCTTTGGCTTTCGAAATCACCGCCAGCATCGCCCGGGGATTGAATTGCTCGGCGCTGATCTCGTTTTCTTTCATTATTTTCTTCACCAGCGCCCGCTGGTCCGAGTCGTCATAAATCACAAAATTTTTTTTATATCCGATTTTGTCGATTTCGGACCTCAAAATCCGCACGCAAATATGATGAAAAGTTCCCATCCAGGGCTGAAAACGGAAATCGCCGACCAGCAATTTCTTTATCCGTTCTTTCATTTCTTCGGCCGCTTTGTTCGTGAAAGTAACCGCGAGTATTTGACGCGGACTGACTTTTTTCTCCTTGATCAGATAGGCGATTCGGTGGACAAGCAGCCGCGTTTTTCCGCTTCCCGCACCCGCCACGACCAAAACCGGCCCTTCCGTCGAGAGCACCGCTTCCCTTTGCTGTTCGTTGAGGCCCTTGATTATTTCCATACCCGGTAGTATAATGATTAACTGGCTTGTTTCTGTCAGATAGACGACTAAACCCGAAAGTAAACTATTATACTACCGGGATACCTTGTGTATAATAGAACATCTGCCGAAATTAATAAATATCGCCCCAAAAAGTTGTCAAATTACACTATTGGTGGTATTATTAACTCAGGCATTTTTTTCAGAAATAATAATCTAAATTGGAAAACTTATGGCTTTGACCAAGCAGAAAAAGACGAAAGTTATCGCAACCTCGAAAACACATGAGAAAGATACTGGCTCACCGGAAGTCCAGATTTCCCTTTTCACGGAAAAAATAAAGAGCCTGACCTCTCATCTCAAAAAAAATAAGAAGGACAACCACTCCCGCAGGGGTCTTTTGAAGATGGTCTCCAAGCGAAAAAAGCTTCTAGCTTATCTGAAGGGAAAAGATCCGAAGAGACTCAAAAAGATTGTGGCCTCCTTGGGATTAAAGGAGTAGCAACAAGTTTATTTTTATTTAAAACAGATTATCATGGCAACTGGAAAATTTTCAGAACAACGGGTTGGAGTTTTGGTGGACATTCAGAATATGTATTATTCCGCCAAGGTTCTTTATAAAAAAAAGGTTGATTTCAAAGAAGTGCTCAAAACGGCCACTTCCGGGAGAAAGCTTATCCGCGCCATCGCCTACGGCATCAAGACGATTGAGGGCCTCGAGAAGAATTTTTTTGACGCCCTCCAAAAGTCCGGCTATGAAGTCCGCACAAAAGATCTTCAAATTTTCCCCGGTGGCGCCAAAAAAGGGGATTGGGATGTGGGCATCACAGTTGACGCTGTCAAGCTTGCCGGGCATCTCGATGTTATCGTTTTGGTGACAGGCGACGGGGATTATATTCCCCTGGTTCATTATCTCCAAAATACCATGGGTTGCCGCGTGGAAGTGATCGCTTTTCAGGAATCGGCTTCAGGAAAACTGATCGAAGTCGCGGACGATTTCATCAATTTAAGCGAAAACAAGAGAAAGTTCCTGATATAAACTCAAAGAATTTGGAATTGAGAATTGAGAATATAGAATTAGGAATATTGAATATGGAATCCTGCATTTTTATTCTTGATTCCCATTCACAATTCAAAATTCCGAATTCACAATTCTAATAATTAATTTCTATCAGCCCTAATAACCAATCGCACACAATTGATACTGAATTTTGGTGTCAGCTGTGTGTTATTCGTCTATTAGCGCTGTTTGGAAAGAATCTTCAAAATGGAGAAAGTAAAAAAATTCGAGACGGAAATTGCCGGACGAAAACTAATCGTTGAATCCGGTCTTTTTGCGCAGCAAGCGAACGCTTCTGTCACTGTCCGTTATGGCGATACTATGGTTCTCGCCACTGCCGTAATGAGCCCGGGAGCAAGAGAGGGAATGAATTATTTTCCTCTTATGGTTGACTACGAAGAAAAATTCTACGCTTCGGGAAAAATCAAAGGCAGCCGCTTTATCAAGCGCGAAGGCCGCCCAACAGATGAAGCGGTGCTAAACGGCCGCCTTATCGACCGGACGCTCCGGCCGCTTTTCAACCAGCAGATGCGAAATGAAGTCCAGGTGATCATCACCGTTCTTTCCATTGACCAGGAAAATGATCCGGCGCTTGTTGGCGCCATTGCCGCTTCCACAGCGCTTACTGTCTCCGACATCCCCTGGGACGGCCCCATTGCTGCGGTCCGAATCGGAGAAAAAAACGGCCAGCCCGTCGTCAACCCTGTGAATGGAGAAAAAGAAAAAAGCCTTTATGATATTTTCGCCTGCGGAATTGAAGGAAAAATAAACATGATTGAAACAGGCGCCAAAGAAGCCGAGGAAGCGAAAATTTTTGAAGCTTTGTCCGAAGGACAAAAAACTATCAACCAAATCGTCAGCTTCATAAAAAATATCCAAAAGGAAATTGGAAAACCAAAAGCCGAGGCTATTTTGTTTTTGCCGGAAGAAAATTTCGCACGCGAAATCGTGGAGAAATTTTCCGCGCGTATCAGGCCGGCTCTTTTCCAAAAAGATTATTTCATCCAAACGAAACTCCAAAATGAGCTTTTCTCCGAGATCGGAGATTATGTGAAGGAAAAATATCCGGAAGACTGTGCGCAAAAGAAAGAGCTGGCACTCGTTGCGGTTGACATCGAAACACAAAGGCTTTTCAATGAAGCGATTTTAGGGAAAGACGAACGGCCGGATGGAAGGAAGCTGGATGAAGTTCGTCCTATTTCCTGCCAAGTTGGAATCTTGCCCCGCACCCATGGAAGCGCCCTTTTCACCCGGGGCGAAACACAAGCCCTCACAACCGTGACCCTCGGCGCTCCGGGCATGGAACAAATTATCGACACCATGGAGCTTGATGAAAAAAAACGCTTTATGCACCATTATAATTTCCCGCCCTTTTCAGTCGGAGAAGTCCGTCCCATGCGCGGACCGGGGCGGCGCGAAATCGGACACGGAGCCTTGGCTGAAAAAGCCCTTCTGCCAGTCATACCGGACAAAGAATCATTTCCTTATACAATTCGTCTGGTAAGCGAAATACTGTCCTCAAACGGTTCTTCTTCAATGGCCAGCACTTGCGGGTCAAACCTTGCTCTGCTTGATGCCGGCGTTCCAATAAAATCAGTGGTCGGCGGCGTTTCGGTCGGAATTGTTATCGGCGAAGACGGGAAATACAAACTCCTTACAGATATTCAAGGACCCGAAGATCATTTTGGCGGAATGGATTTCAAGATTGCAGGATCAACAAAGGGAATCACCGCGATCCAGCTTGATGTGAAAACCGACGGACTCACAGCCGAAATGATCCGCGATACTCTTGAACAATCAAGGAAAAATCGGATTGAAATCATCGACGTGATGAGCCAAACTTTGGGCGCGCCTCGTTCCGATCTTTCCGCCTACGCACCCCGCATTATCACCCTTAAAATCAATCCGGAAAAAATTCGCGATGTTATCGGCCCCGGAGGAAAAATCATCAACCAGATTATTGATGAAACCGGAGTGGAAATTGATATTGAGGACGATGGCTTGGTTTTCATCACTGCCGATAATCCTGAGGCAGGCGCGAAAGCTCTCGAATGGGTGAAAAATCTCACGCATGAAGTTGTTCCCGGAGAAGTTTTCCAGGGTCGCATCACGCGTATAATGAATTTTGGGGCTTTTGCCGAAATTCTCCCCGGACAAGAAGGCATGGTTCATATTTCTGAAATTTCCGAAAAAAGAACCGAACGAGTCGAAGATGCGCTGAAGATCGGACAAATGGTCACGGTAAAAGTAAAAGAAATAGACAATCTCGGAAGAATCAACCTTACTATGCGAGGTTTGGAAAATAGTGTAAAATAATATTGCATTATTTAAAACAAAAAAATACGGGCTAAAAACTCTTTACGAATTAGGCGCTTATTCGAATGCGCGGAAAACATCATTCGCAATTCGTATAATCAAAATGAGCCATAGCCCGTTTGCAAAAACAAATGTTCCAAATGAAACATCCCCTAAATGAGACTAACCCGGCCAATCTCACAAGCACAGTTCTTCCGAACAACTACGGCAAAATCCGCACTCTCAAGGATGACCTTGCGAACCTAAAATCAGCGAAAAAAGAATCACCAATGGAGCCGCTTTCCCAACCGACGATGCCGGCACATTCCGATGAAATCCAACCGGCCGGCCGGCCGCAATTTGAGGTCCAATCGCCGGTACCTGAAAAAATGGTTCCTCTTCCCAATTCTAACCCTGCGAAGAAGGAAGAATCGGCCGAAACAGCGGCGAGGAGCGAAAAAAAAAGCGATATGCCCAATCCGTTCGGTTCAGATACTTTTTTTCAAACCCGTTCGCCGTTCGATGAAAAAGCGGGAGTTCCGAAAAAAGAATCCGCAAAATCACCTGCGAAATCTTCAAGCAAGCTTGGTATAATCCTTTCATCCTTACTAATCCTTGTTATTTTAGGAGGCGGAGCTTGCTATTGGTGGTTTTTCATGAGATCCGCCGCAACAGACAGCCCATTGGCCGCACCAACAGCTCCCGCGACAACTTCCCAAAGCGAAAAAACATCTGCATCAGCAACAAATACCGCCCAAAACAATCTGAAACAATGGGCTCTTGACTTGGAAGCTGACAAAATCGCCAATAAGTTGGCCATCGAAAGATATGCAAAGAGCCTCGCCGGATCGGTTTCTCAGGGAAAAGCAACAGAGGTGAAATTAGTTTCAAAGGATGACCAGCCGGTCACTCCCCAGGTTTTTTCCGGATTTTTTGATTTCGTTTTCCCGGCAAGCGTTTCTGAAAAATTGACAGGCGACTACAGCCTGTTTGTTTCTAATGAAAACGGCGAGCCGCGACTGGGTGCCGCTTTCAAACTGGCGCAATCGGAAAATTTGGCTGAGTCTCTGAAAAGCGAGGAGGGGGACCTTTTCTCGATTTTGAACTCTTTCTATCTTGACAGGCTGCCAGCTGACACCCAGATAAACTTCAACTCCAGCAAATATTTGAATGCCGATATCCGATATTATAATTTTCCGAGCCCCGCCAATACCTCCCTGGACTACACGGTCCTTTCCAGCAAGGAAAACAGTTACTTCATTTTTTCCACTTCCAAGGATTCCATTCGGGCAATCCTGGACTATATGTCGGAAAAATAGCAGGAATGCAAAGTTCAAAAATCAAAATGAGAAATGACAATGTAAAGTTTAAACTGGGCAAATATTAAAATCATTTTGGCTTTCAACTAATTTTACATTTTGCACTGTCATTTTGACTTTTGATTTTTTCATTTTAAATTATATATTTGACCTTTTCCGAAAAATCTGCTATACTGTATATGTAGCTTGAAAACACAATATTTCTTGGCCAATGAGTTCCAATCGCAATTTCCCCCTATTTGCGATTGGAACTCATTGGCTTTCCTATTTCTTCTTCCCAACGCGGAAGGGGTAAAAAACAAAAATAAAAATTCTTGCCCCGCGCCATTTCTTCGCAAATATCCTGCTCAAAAAAATCATTGCGGAAAAACGGTGCGGGGTTGAATAAAATAAATATAAAAATATAGGTTCCTTATAAAACCGTAGGAAAGTTGATGATAACAGACGACATGTAGTCAAACTACATGCTGAAAATGTTATCACAATGCCTTTCACCCGGGCTAATGATACTTATGGCATGTTGTTACATGTCTAACGCCGGCGGGCTCCGCCTTGAAATAATTTTTTGCGGGCGCTTGAGCCCGCCGGATTGACCAATTTAGAAAATACGGGTAGCGAAGAGATCGGCTTTTGATAGGCGGTTTTTTTGTTGCCTTGTTCCACGCTAAAAATTATTGATTAACCGGGACAATCAGTATCCGCTTGGATCGCCGAGCCAAAAAAGTTATACTTGATGCATGGATCTGAACATCAAGACAATTGGCAAACAGGGCGAAACAATCGCCGCCGATTATCTCGAAAAAAACGGATACGAAATTCTGGAAACGAATTTCCAAAACAACCTCGGCTATCGGGTTGGCGAGATTGATATCATTGCCCGGGAAAATGAAACGGGCGAGCTTGCTTTCGTTGAAGTGAAGGCGCGCAAAAAGGGAAGCTGGGGAGCGGAAAATCCCGAGCTCGCCATTACTCGGGCGAAATACAAAAAACTCACGCGCATTATCGGGCGGTATTTGCGGCAAAATAACCTCGATGATGCTCCGCACCGTCTTGACGCAATAGCGATTGAAATGGATATGGGCTCAAGAAAAGCAAAACTGCGGCATTTGAAATATATATATTACTAGGTTATACTTTCAATGCAGCTAACTTTTGCGGATTACGGATCTCCTACGAATATAATAATTCAAAAAATATTCGTAATCCGTATATTCGTAGAGCGAAGCAGATTCGTAATTCGTAAAGAAATCATATGCTCGACTCAAAGACACAGGAAGAACTCAAGCAAAAACTTCTCGAAGAAAAAAAGCGAATCGAAGAAAATATTTCCAAAACTGAAACAGGCAAAAAAGGGACTGACCGCGAATATGAAACATCTTTTCCTGAAATTGAAAGGGACCAGGAAGAGAACGCCGATGAGATGGAAATGTATGAAAGCAACCTGGCCGTTGATGAATCAATGAAAAAAGAGCTTGAAAAAATAGACGCGGCTCTTTTGCGAATGGAAAAAGGAACTTATGGAAAATGTTCAAACTGCCAACAGGAAATTCCGGTTGAAAGACTGCGGGCTTATCCCCAGGCTGATACTTGCCTTGGCTGTCAGAAATAAGAAAAAAGTAAAATGAAAAATCGTATTCAGCTTTTTTTTATTTTTATCCTGCTTATCGCGTCGGACCAATTTCTCAAATTTTTATTTTCAGAAAATTCAGTCTGCAACAAAAACCTTGCCTGGAGCATCCCGCTTGCTCCGGGTTTTTTTTATTTTTTCTGGATAATTATTATCGTTTGTCTGGCATTCTTATTTTTTAAAAGTAGAAAATATTTTGATAAAACAGCCTTCATTCTGATCCTTGCCGGCGCAATTTCAAACATGATTGACCGCATAGCTCGCGGCTGTGTGGTCGATTTTATAGATATAAACTTCTGGCCCGTATTCAATCTTGCTGACATATATATTACAATTGGAGTGGCAATGCTGATATTAAATACAATAAAAAGTAAATGTCGCGAAGCGAATCCATAACTTTGCATTTTTATTTTTGAATTTTGAATTATTTTTATGTCTTCCAAAGTCCTCTCTGCCGCCACTCTCGGACTCACGAGCCACTTGGTCGAGGTTGAAGCTGACACTCATTCCGGAGCGCATATTTTTTCCATTGTCGGGCTTCCTGATGCGGCCGTGAAAGAATCACGCGACCGGGTTGATTCGGCTGTCAAAAATTCCGGCTTCCGGCCGCCGCACCGCTGCGGCCATATCACTGTGAATCTCGCTCCCGCCGACATAAAAAAGGAGGGTCCGCTCTATGATCTTCCAATTGCCCTTGGATTTATTCTTGCCACCAAACAGCTTCGGGCTGAAATCGGAAACCGGCTCTTTATCGGCGAACTTTCTTTGAATGGCGCCATTCGCCCAGTAAACGGAGTCCTTCCAATCGCCATTATGGCCAAAGAAAAAAATGTCACCGAAATAATTGTTCCGGAAAAAAATGCGAAGGAGGCGGCGATTGTCGAGGGACTTGCTGTGATTCCGGCCAGCAATTTGAAAGAGCTGATCTTTCATCTCACCGGAGAGAAAAAAATAGACCCGGAACCGCCCCAAGACCTTTCCAAAGTTTTCGAACCCCAAAAATATGTCGCCGATATGGCTTATATCAAGGGCCAGGAATACGCAAAACGCGCCCTTGAGGTGGCGGCGGCCGGCGGACACAATGTGCTTCTTTCCGGCCCGCCAGGATCAGGGAAGACACTTCTCGCCCGGACCTTCCCTTCCATCATGCCGCCGCTTACATTCCCTGAAGCTCTGGAAATCACAAAAATATTCTCCATTGCCGGAAAACTTTCTCGGGGGATATCGCTCATTTCCGAGCGGCCCTATCGCGCGCCTCATCACAGCGCCTCGGCGGTCTCTCTTGTCGGCGGAGGCACATTTCCGCGTCCCGGGGAGATCAGCTTGTCTCATCGGGGTGTTCTTTTTCTCGACGAGTTTCCCGAATTTTCCCGAAACGTTCTCGAGAATTTGCGCCAACCTCTCGAAGACGGGATGATTTCCGTCTCACGCGCCCAGGCGACGCTTTCTTTCCCAGCCCGCTTCACGCTAATAGCCGCTATGAACCCGTGCCCCTGCGGCAATGCGACTGACCCGGAAAAACTTTGCTCTTGCACACCGGCGGGAATAGTGAAATATCAGCGCAAAATTTCCGGCCCTATTCTCGATCGGATTGATATCCACGCCGAGGTCCCGCGGATGAGATTTGAAAAACTGGCCGAGACGAAAGTAGGCGAAGAGAGCGCTTCCGTTCGCAAACGGGTGACAACGGCCCGCAAAAAACAGCGCGAAAGATTTCAAAATATTGATGGAATCATTACCAATTCGGAAATGCAAAACCTGCATATCAAAAAATTCTGCCCGCTCGGTGAAAAAGAAATGGCACTTCTCCGCCAAGCCGTCGACTCTCTCCATCTTAGCGCCCGGGCTTTTCACAGAATAATAAAAATCGCCCGCACCATCGCGGACCTCGCGGACAGCGAAAATATCGAAGTCCCGCACCTCGCCGAAGCAATCCAATATCGGCAGAGACAGATATAAGTATTGAAAGATATATTTGATTCGCAAATAAATATCCTGCGCTTTCCAGTATCTCATATTACACTTATTTACGATCGTCAACAAGTGTAATACAAAGCATATTCGCAATCACGCTGGAAACGGTTAATGCGGATTGAAAAGTTTCAATTTTCTCTCATCATAAATTTTATCCACCAGTAGATAATTCACGAAATCGCTTAGCCTCGACTTTTTTATATCTCTTATGATATTCTGACTCAAAGGATATTTACCGATGAAAACGCTTTTTTGAAGCTGAATATATTGCAAAAGATACAATTCTTCACGCAGCCATCTTCGGGATGCTTTTTTTATTTCAGGAATGTCAAATATCACCAGCCGATATTTTCCGTCCCATTTCTTGTCCAATATTTTTCGCTTAGCCACCAAGCCGCTGATAATTGAGCGGCCTTCTTTCGTGAGACCCAGCTTAGAGTTCTTTTTTCCAACAATACCCTGATCGATCAGCCTTTTAACCTCAACCTGGAGGGAGTTCCGGCTCGGCTGCCAGTTCTGATCCAAATCAAACAATCTCCGCGAGGGACGGGTGAAGGCATATTTCGGATTGAAAAAGATTTCCAGATATATTTCTCCCAATTCAAATAGAGTGGTGCAAATAAAACTAGATGTCCTGTAGCTTCCGCTCATTATGCTCTTGGCGAGAGACGAAAGCATTTTTTGGCTTGGCATGGTTTCGTATTAACAAAATTTATCATTATTTCTATGCATTCATTATATTACATATGATGACGATCGCAAACATGTGTAATGCGTTCGGCAAGAAGGAACTTGGTTTTTGTAAATTATATTTGTGGAAAAATTGCGGGAAATAAAAAGAGGGAGAACTGCGCGTTGACAGTCTCCCAGAGAATCCCTAAGTGGTTTTGATAACCGCGCAGTTTCGCGATTCTCCCAAATCTTCACCTTAGCCTTCATCTTTTTCTTCAGTTACTCCAGCTCCTGCCCCCTCCCTTTCCATCCTTTCTTTTTGTTGCTGCCGACCAACTGAAAAGTGTACCAAGGGAATAAACATCAAGACTAAGGCAGCAATAGCGTATATGAATGAAATTAATGAGGTTGCAATGCCAGCTATTTGCCACCATCCAATTTGGAAATTGGCTATGGTGTTGTGGTGGAGATTTGCCAGAGCTAAAGAGAAAACTAAAGTGGTGAAAAAGTTAAATGACAGCTGGATTATAATAAAAATAGTAATCCAGTACGCAAAACTAAAGTCGAAGGTGTTATTTTTACTCTTTTTCATTTTTCCCTCTCCTGTTAATTTCATTTAGCTTCACAACATGGACTGCAGAAAAAATCAGTAGCAGTATACTTCCCAGAGGCAATGATGCCAAAGATTTGTCACTGATGTTCTTCCAAAAAAGATATTGGTTCGTATTTCCCGCGGTTGCCAGTAATGTTGCATAAATCCAAGCTCCAAGAGTTGAAATCACCCCCACAAGCAGGATTCCCCAAGAAATCCAAAAAGCGATTTTGGTGATTTTCATAACATTCCTCCCAAGTTGTTAAATAGCTATCCCATAATAGGGAATAAATTAGAATATAATAAAGAAAAATATGAGACAAATATATTTAGATTAATTATCATAATATACTTTATATAAGCTAATAAATAAAAAAATAATAAATAATATGACGAATATATTGACACTTTAATAAGGAAATGTTAATCTCTCGCTATGCATGAAAGCATTCTAAAACAGCTCAAAGAAGCTGGATTCGAAGAAAAGGAGGCTGAAATATATTTGGCGGTTTTGGAATTGGGGAAAGCGACGGTTTCGGATATCTCCCGAAAGTCGGGAATCAAGAGAACAACGATCTATGAGTATCTGGACAAGCTGACAAGCGAAAGTCTGCTTTACAAAACCATCCGGAAGAAAAGAATTTTTTATGCCGCCGAAAATCCCGATAAGCTTGTGAAGATACTGGAAAAAAGGAAAAGGAAGATCTCGTCCATTCTGCCGCAGCTCAAAGAAATATACGCCGTTTCGCGCCACCATCCGCAAATAAGATTTTACGAAGGCATCGAAGGATTGCGAACGATATACGACGAGATGACAAAAACCTCGCACACAATTTACGGAGCTTTTTCGGCCGAAAAATATTTTGCCATTTTTAACAATGAAGACAATGAGAAGTTTTTCCAAAATATCCGAGAGAGCGGAGGAAAGATAAAAGATCTGATTGAAAACAGCTCGACTGGCAAGAAACATGCAAAAAGAGAATTTTATACTGGAATTGGCACACCCAAAATCTTGCCGAAAGATTTTGAATTATCGGTTGATCTCATGGTCGCCGGAAATAAGGTTGCCATGCTCTCGCTTGTTAATCTCGTTGGTGTTATAATTGAAAATCCCGAAATAGCGGATCTTCAGCGAAACTTCGTAAAATTTATGAGAAGAAACATTTAGTTATGCGTTTTTATTTCAAAATATTTCTGCTGGCAGTGGTTGCGGCAATACTGATATATTTCTTTTGGCCTTTCGAGAAGAGGATATTTGACCAAAAAAAGGCTTTCGCGGTGGAAATTTCTGACAATGGAGTGGTTTTTCACGCAATCACCGAAAAAATAACCGTTTCCGAATTTCTCGCTGAAGAAAATATTGCGCTCGGCGAAGGGGACTATATTTTTCCCGCACTGGATACGAAAATTTTTCCGGGAAGCAAAATCGCCGTCCGCCGGGCCATGCCGGTAGGGATTTCAGTTGACGGACAAAAGATTAAAATGGATACTCTTGGCATAACAGTGAGAGATGCAATAAATGAAGCTGATCTGATTTTGTCGCATGCCGATAAAATCAATCCGGCTCTTGATTCCCTCCTCAAACCCAATGCCGATATTATTGTCACAAGAATAAATTTCGAAGAAATTACGCTCGAGGAAGATATTCCTTTCCAAACGGTCGAAAAAGAAGATAAAACTGTTCTCTGGAGAAAAAAGGAAACAAAACAGAAAGGGGAAAAAGGAATTCGTGAAAAAACATACAAAATCACTTATACCAACGGCAAAGAAACCAACCGGCAATTGCTGGGAAGCAAGATCACGAAGACACCCGTTTCCCAAATCGAAGTCGTCGGGACAAAAATCATCGTAGGAAAAACCCAAACCGGATCCGCCACTTGGTATGTCTATGGCGATGGCCTGACCTGCGCCAGTCTCGACTTCGCGCAAGGAAAATATCTCCGCGTGACGAACCGGTCGAATGGGAAATCGGTGATTGTCCAGGTGAACGACTCCGGCCCCTACGGCAAAGGCCGCGTCATTGATCTCAATAAAAAAGCTTTCCAAAAAATAGGGGACATCGGAGCGGGAGTGATCAATGTGAAAGTGGAGGAGATATTGAATTAAATTTATGCAAATATTTGACGTTATTATTGCAGGAGCCGGACCAGCTGGATTGCGAGCCGCCGAAATTTTGGGTAATGCCGGAAAAAAAGTTTTGCTCCTCGAAAAAAATGAGAGGATCGGGCCAAAAATATGCGCAGGCGGATTGACCCGAAAAAGCCGAGAATATCTTGGACTGCCGGATAATCTCATCGAGAAAAGTTTTTCTTCCATAATTTTCCGATCCCCGCATTTCAAAACAAAAATCCGCCTGGAAAAAGATTATTTTTTTCTCGTTGACCGAGAAAAACTCGGGCAGTGGCAGCTGGCAAAAATAAATCGCCAAAACGTAACCGTGAGAACCAAAGCCCGGGTAACAAAAATTATGGAAGATTCCTTGATTATTAATAACGGAGAAAAAACAGGTTACAAATATCTGATTGGCGCGGACGGATCAGCCTCGATTGTCCGACGCTATTTGAAAGTTCCGACCAAAATATATGGCGTGGCAATCCAATATCTTGTCCCTCAAAATAAATTTGAAGATCTTGAGCTGCATTTCGACTCGGTCCTTTTCAGCTGTTGGTATGCCTGGATTTTCCCGCGCCATGATTATGTCTCTGTCGGCTACGGCCATCCGTCAAAATCCCATAATTTAAAAAAAATTGACCCGGTTAAAATAAGGGGGGGATTTAGCTATTGGGCTCGAAAAAATAACATTTGCCTTGATAATATTGCCCTTCAATCATTTCCAATAAACTGTGATTTTCGAGGATATAAATTCAAAAATATTTTTTTAGCGGGCGACGCGGCTGGACTCGCTTCCGGATTCACCGGGGAAGGAATATATCAGGCGTTGGTTTCCGGTGAAGAGATCGCCCGCATAATTTTGGAAAAGAACTACCAGCCAAGACTGATAAAAGAGGCTCTGCAAGAGCGCGACTGGCACCATTTGCTTTTGAGAATTGTCTACTATTCCGGCCCATTGCGAAATTTTGTTTTCGATTTAGTCGCTATCGGCGTCAGGATAAGACTTCTTGGACGCATTTTAGTCCGTATTTTGAGCTAAATCTGACTATGCAACCGAAAAAATCACTGGGTCAAAATTTTCTCGCCAACGATTCCATCGCTGAACGGATTGCGAATTCCGCAAATTTTTCATCCCGTGAAAACGTCCTTGAAATCGGCCCGGGAACGGGAATCCTGACAAAATATCTCGCCAAAAAGGCTGCGAAAGTTTTGGCGCTGGAAATAGACCGCGATTTAGCCGGCAAGTTGCAAAAAGAAAAATATAAAAACACGAAAATAATCGAGGGAGATATTTTGAAAATAAACTTGCCGCGCTTGATTGAAGAAAATAATTTCAAAGAATATAAAGTCGTCGCAAATCTGCCCTATTACATCACTTCGAAAATCATCCGCCTGCTTCTTGAGACAAAATATACGCCTCAAGAGATGGTTTTGATGGTCCAAAAAGAAGTCGGGGAGAGAATCGTCGCGCTCGACGGCAAAGAAAGCATCCTGTCCATATCCGTGAAATTCTACGCCGATCCGGAATTGCTTTTTGACGTTTCCCGGGAAAATTTTGATCCCTCTCCGGAGGTAGATTCAGCGGTGATTAGGATAAAAAGAAAAGAAAATATTCCGGATATCGATATCAAACAATTTTTCTCTCTCGTCCGCGCCGGATTTTCATCCAAGCGCAAAATGCTCGTCAATAATCTGTCTTCGAGTTTTCAAATTTCCAAAGATAAAATTTTGGAATGGATGAAAAAATCCGGCCTTGAGCCGGGAGTGCGGGCAGAGAAACTGGGGGTGGAGGATTGGGTGAAGCTATACGAAGTAATTGGTAATGAGCAATTTCGCTAGTTGCACTTGCTGTAATCTGGATAATAATATCCGAATTACAAATTACTAATTACTAATTGCATATTTTTCCAGAAAAGAAAATAGGCCATAAGCAAAACGTAAAGAAACAACAACCCAAAAACAAAGATATGCACCCTTCGGGGCGATATTTTTTTATTCTGCAAAATCCAAAAAGACACAGCTCCCAGAACCATGGCCGGAAAAAACAAAACTTTGGCGTTGAGCCAGACGACGCTCAAAGCGTAGGATACAAAGATTCCCAAGCCGATTGCGAACCGCGCCCAAGTTTCGCCGAGAAGAACGGGAATCGTCCAAATTCCATTTTTTTGATCTCCTTCGATGTCTTTCAAATCTTTTATCGGAAGGGAAATCATGAAGGCAATGATGAGCAGCCAAAAAACCTTGGCCGGAAGACGGGAAATGTCCTGATCATCGGCAAGAAGCATGAATCCGTCCGAAAAAAGGAGAGCGAGGGCAAAAGCCGAGAGAAACCCGGCCACTCCCGGAAATCTTTTGAGACGAAAGGGCCAGCAGGAATACGCCCAGCCAATGATTTGGTAGACAAGAATCAAAAGAAAAAATTTCACCCCGACTGTGAGCGCTAGAACAAGGGATATGAGAAAGCTGGCCAGAAAGAGCTGCCAATAATCTTCTGTTGGAACTTCTCCCGTGGCCGTCGGCCTTTTTTTGTTGGTTATTTTATCAATTTCAATATCAGCGATATCGTTCAAAAATACCGAGGCGATCCAAGCAAAAACGGCCGCCAGAATGAGGTTTGCAAGGGCAAAAAAAGAGAACGCGTCAAACGTGATATTTTTTGGAAAATAGAACGCCCCCAAACCCGCGCCAAAAAGAACGAGTCCCGCGTGAATCAGAATCTGGATCCAGCGGACGTTTTTCGCCACCGCCCAGAATTTCTCTCTGAAGTTGAGCCAAAAAAAGAAAACAATTGCTGGAACCAAAAGAAAAGCGTAGATCAAATTCATCTTGGCGTTGAGCGCGTTCAAGATTTCAGTCCCGGAAAAAGAAAAGTAGCGTATCGGGGAGAGAAAAAGCCCGGCTATATCAAGCCCTTCGACGCGAGCAATGCTTTTTTCAGGCGCTAAAAAGAGGAACGCGAGCCAGGAAGGGAATGAGCCAAGAATGAAAAGGATCGTGTACGCAAAAAATCCCCCTAAAAAAGCCTTGAGAGCGTTTTTGGTTTTGACAAATATATAGATTATCAGGAACAAAACCGCCAGCGCCACTTCAATCCGGACGCCGTAGGTGATCCCGATCACCGGGTCGCTTCCGAAAAAAGTGAGAAATCTTTTCCCGAGCCCCGCCAGACTGTCAAAAGCATAGAAGCTCCAGCACCGCTGGTCTCCGCAGAAATATTTATCGAGAAGCGGAGGAGAAATGACCAAGAAAAAACCCCAAAGAAGGAGATTGGCAATTTTCTTGGAAGATTCCTGGAGATATGCGCCTAAAAACAAAATCAAAAGGATTATCGAAAAAAGGAAAAAGAGATATGTGGCAAGGATTGAGCCAGCAATAAACTCGGCCGGCCGGCTTCCAAAATGCGACAAAAAGTTTTCGCCCAGCACCCGAAGAGCGATAAGGGCCGAGAAAGCGAGGATAAATCGGGAGAGTGAGAGGGGGAAGTTTTCGATGGCATCGACTATTTTCTTGATTTTTTGGAGCATTTTCATAAAAAAATTACACACTGGAATCGAAAAGCGCAAAATAGCAGCAAAAAGGCAAAAACATTGAAATTTTAGCTTTTGTTCAGCATATTTTCTATTCTTTTTTTGACGTTTCTTTCTGACTTATCCACAAACTAGCATAGAGATTGCCATTTATCAATATTTTCCTTTGTTGACAATAAAAAAATATGGTATAATTTTTCCATATCAAACCCGTTAGCATTTCCTCATGGGAAAAGATTAGCGGGGGAATTTTGCCAGGGACATAAAAAGAAATTAACCAAAACAAAAACATGCTTTCAAGCGAAGCAAAAAAAGTGAATAAGATAAAAATCATCGGAACGGGAATCGCCACTTTCACCGTGTTTTTCTGGACGCTTTTTGCCGTCGCCGAAAACAAGAACGCAAATTCTCTTTTTCTCGACTCCGACCAGGATGGACTGACAGACCAGGAGGAAAGAATGATCGGCACCGACCCCCTGAAAGCGGACAGTGACAAAGACGGATATTCCGACGGAAAAGAAGTGGCAAGCGGCTATAATCCCCTGAAGGCCGCGCCGGGAGACCAGATCGTGGCTGGAGCCGACCTTGCCGCTACCCAAAATCCAGCTGCGGCGTCAACGGCTTCCGACCCCAGAAATATTTCCGGCTCAACCAGCCTTGTGGACCTCAACAGCCAGAATCTGACCAATGACACTTTGGGCGATTTGTCCTCTGACCCTGAAAATCCGAATCTGACCAATGAGATGATCGGGCAGCTGATGAGCCTGACCAAAGACAAAGCCGGGAGTTCCGAAGATTTTGCCAGCAACCCGAATTTTTCTGCCGATGACCTTTCATTGGTCGCCCAAAACGCCCTTCGATCTACTGATATCACCAAAGAACTGCCTGCCATTCGGGAAGATGAAATCAAGCTTCTGCCGCCCGTTGATGAAAAGGGGCTCGAGCCCGAGGAAGTGAAGGAGGAGCAGAAAAAAGAAATTGAAAAATACCTGGTGTCTCTGGCTTTTGTCTTTGCCTCAAACTCTCCTTTTTCAATTGATGAGCCGGAAAATCTCGTCTCGAGTCTTGAAAAAGAGCAGGGAAATTTGCTCACGGCCCTCACCAGCGGTAACAAGGCCAAAGTGGACGAATACGCCCAAAAAGCCCGCGCCGGAATCGATCAAATCAAAAAAATTGAGGTGCCTTATGTCCTCGAAGACCTTCACAAGTCGGCATTGCAACTCGCGATATATACTCTCGACCTCAAAGACAAGGCTGTTGTTGATCCCAATGACCCCTTGAAAAGCCTGGCTGCTTTCAGTTCAATCCGAGCGGTGGGGGATGCGGCCATGAAACTCGGCCAGGAGATGCAATCAGTCGCCGAACAGTATGGAATCAGCCTTATAAATTTCCCCTAGGAGAATTGTTTTAGGCCATTTATAAACTAAAATAAAAAAATGCCAAAGAAAGCCCTTGTTACATTGCTAATTATTTCAACTCTTTTCTTATTCGCGCCAAAGCGAGCTTCGGCTGAGGCCTGGGGGACAAATTTGGCCGCCGCCATCGAAGGAGTGAATCTCACCAATATGCTCGACACGATTGAGAAAACAATGGTCGCTAATCTCAAAATCATGGCTATCCGCGTCATCCAGGGAAGGCTCCAAGTGCTTCTCACCGGATCCTGCGGCGCCTATTGCATCGGCGGCTCATCGGGATTCATCACCGACTGGCAGGATTATATATTCGGCTCGGCGCAAAGAACAGCCGATAACACCGTCAATACTTTTTTCAACGGCATGCGAAGCGGCATCAGCTCAGGAATGGAGAGGGTGGTGAACAACGCGGAAAAAGCAATGGGTGCCGATGCCATAACACAAAAATCCGACCTTCAGAATTATGTCAGCGAAGGAAAAGCAGCCTTCATATTTGACCCAACAAAATCAACCAGTTCCTGGCAGGCTGGCCGAATGGCCTTCGCTCCCCAGAATGCCGAAGCTTCTTTTTTCCTTCGAGCGGCCGCCCTGGATAAAATTTCCCGTGAATCGCAAGAAAAGATTCGTGAGACAAAGGCCATCGCCTTTGAAGGATTCACCGGAACAGAGAAAAAATCTTCAAGCTCCTCATATGCCGCCGGAAAATACGGCCCAGGGGGATACGGAACGGAAGGGGAAGACTCCGCATCGGTTTCCGAAGACGGGCTTACTTCTCTCCCCGGTTCGATTATGAAAGATATCACGTCAGAAATTTCTCTCATGGGCGTGAAAATGACTGAATTTGCCCGATCTATCCCCGAAGTGGTCGCCAACATGGTGGCCCAGACCCTCACCAACCTCATCAGCAACGGCATCCGCCAAGTGACCGATCCGATTGACAAATCCATCACGGATGTCCGAAACAAAGTCGGAACGAGCATCAACCAGACCCAAAGCGACATCCAATCGGGAATGAGGGAGTCCATTTATTTCAATGAAGAATAATAGAAATATACAGTTGATGTCAAAAATCATCAAAAAAAAATTTGCTAACATTCTGACTTCTAAAAATATATTATTTCTCCTATTCTTTGTCATCGTAGTCTCAACGATGTTTTTTTCCTTTTCAAAATTGTGCCTGGCGCAAGGAACAGACCTGGATCCACAAGTCAACACCCCGTTATCCAACATAGAAAAAAGGGTATGGGAAAAAGTTGCGAATTTCCTTGGAACTGCTTTTTTTGCCCCAATTATCGCCGTATTATGGATTATCGCGTCTTTTTGCTATTTGTTCGTTAATATTGCCGCCTATTTTTTGGAGTCGATGCTCAGCCCCAGCCTGTATAATTTCACGGGAGAATCAATGATCACTACCGGTTGGATAGCCGTGCGGGACGTCTGCAATCTTTTTTTTCTCCTCATCCTTCTCTTCATCGCTTTTTGCACTATTCTCCAAATTGAAAGATATCATGCCAAGAAAATCCTTCTCACCTTCATCCTGATGGCCCTTCTCGTCAATTTTTCCAAGCCCATCGCCATCTTCATTTTCGACGGCTCCCAGCTTCTCATGAATTTTTTTCTGAACAAACTGTCAGGCGGAGGCTCTTCATATGCAACCACGATTGCCAATACTTCAAAGATTGCGAAAACGATCTGGAGCAACGAGCAGCTCACTATTTCATACGGACAAGGCTGGCTTTCTCTGGCCGTGAAATATCTCTTTACGATTGTTTTTTTGTTTATGTTTGGAACCGCTCTTTTTGTAATGGCCATCTATCTCCTCATTCGTATCATCGCCTTGTGGCTCTTGATAATCGTCTCTCCTTTCGCTTTCTTGTTCAACGCCATTCCTGATTTCAAAAAAATGTCCTCCGACTGGTGGGACGCCCTTTTCAAATATTCCTATGTCGGCCCGGCCATTGCTTTCTTTCTCTGGCTTTCCACATTTTTGCTAGATTCATCCCTTTTCAAGACACTGGAAGCCCAAAGATCCAGCAATGCAGATCCCGTGTTTGCTTTTGTTGTGGTGTCTATCGTTCCTTATTTCGTCGTCCTTGTTTTCCTCTATGCCGGCCTCATCATTTCCCAAAAATTTGGCGTTGCTTTCGCCGGCGCCATCACCAGCCGGGCAAACAAGGCTATGTCATTCTTCCCGCAAAAAGGCTGGAAGGGAACGAAATGGGGGGCGAAGAAGGGTTGGGAAGCAGCTGACAGAAAATTGGCGCAGAAATCGATCACAATCGGAGGGAAGAAGATACCTCTTAGTCCAAAAGCCTTGAAACAAGCTTGGGACACCAGGAAAAAAGAAATTGACGAAAAAATATACGGAGACGCGCAAGCGGATGCACAAGAAACATTGAGTCAAACCTTCAAAAAAGGCCAGAAGCCGGCTGGTTATTATCCAAAGAAGAGGCGCGCGGAAAATATCGCAAGACGTAAAAAAGAATTGGAAGTTATGGGCACTACGGACAAGATTTGCGTCGCAGGCATCAAAGCTCTGCAAGGCAGAACTGACAGCGAATCCCAAGAAATGCTTGTTGCCTATTCTCAAATCCTAGAGGACGGAAGAAACTGGAACGAATGGCTTAAACAGGGGCTTGGCATACATATGTCTTCAGAAAACGCGAAAAAGGCCATGTATGATCTTTTCATAAACAGCGGAATGGACGAACAAGCAGCTCTTGAAGAGATGGAAAAATTCAGCGACCAAGCTTGGGGGAAAGGAGATTATCATTTATATGGAATGACAAGAAGAAATGCCGATGGCACATTGAGATTGACAGAGGAATGGGAACAAGCAGAGGATGTTGCAGGAAAACTCAAGAACGCCAATATACAGCACCTGATGATAAACATTCACCCCGAAGCGACTTTGGAAGTTGACGCGAAAGGTAATCCCGTAAACATGAATGGCTTAGTCGGACCAAAAGTAATGGATGTGATTGAAAATGCAAATGGCTTGCATCTGAATCGTTGCCGACCTGATTTCCCCACTAAGAACATGGATGCCGCTGAAATTTTGAGAGGGCAGGGGAGAGAACATTTTGTGAGTCTCATTACTGATGTCTACAAGGAAAAACAAACTAAAGCTGGCGGCAAAGGGCAGGGGAAAGGCAATCGAGAACTCAAGGATGAATATGATATGGATTATTAAATATTTTATTGTTGAAGCCAGAATAAATGCCCAATGAAAAGATGGAAAAAACTTTAGCTAATTTTTCGAGACTTTCCGATCAGGAGTGCGGCCTGTTGCTTCAAGGACATCTTTTGGAGACTCTTGAAGTCGAAGACCCGACATATTTGGAGTGGGAAGTTATGAATAAATTCATCAGTGTTGATTATTCCGCGAGAGAATCTTTGATCAGGCTTCTGAATTTCTATTTGAAGAAAAATACTCAAAACATTGGAGGAATGCCGGTGAACGTTTGGCTCAAGAGATACCTGGACAAGCAACGGAGGACTCCCCGGGAGCCAAATACTTTTCTTGAATATTCAATGAACAATCCGGAGATTCAAAGATTGAACGAAAAAGATCAAATCAGGCTTATGCGGATTTTCCGCCTTTACGACTATTTCCTGATCGAACCGATTGTGGACTTGGATGACACAGCAGTTGAATATATCATGAAATTTCCGATGTATCTTTCCCAATCATTGCAAGAAATAAAAGCAGAAATGCTTCCGGCACTCGGAAAAAAAGCTGCCACCTCTACGAAAAAGTTGGAAAAATACACAATCAAACAAGCTATCCAGCAATATCCCAAAATCGGCGAGCAGGGAATTACCTCGTCGCCGTTGAAAATCAAAAGTTTCGACCGTCCCGTCCGGCCTTCGATCAAAAACTGGCTTTATGATTATACTTCCATTCTCGGGCAAGGGGCTCACGATTCAATACAAAGGACAAATTATCTTTTCCGGTCGGAAAACGCGAAGAACTTGTCCTCGTCAGAACGGGATAAATTGGGTATAATACTGAAGTCCTTTGACGAAAACACGCCGCTTCCGATTGACACGGAGAACAATGAGGTGGTGTTTGAGAATCTAGGAACGCAGAACGCAGAACGCAGAACTTCGATCCCAAGCCAAAGTCATGCGCAAGAATCATTCATTAGGGCATACCCGAAAGTTGTGCCAAGGCCAACATCTCCCCTTAAACCAGTTGAAAACAGCTTCATCAGGCCTTATCCACCCGTATCCCGCCCTGCGGGAAATGCGGCGGACAGGTCCGCTGCTCCAGCAAAACCGCCAACTTTGCCCCGGCCAATTCAAAAAAATATTCCCAATTCTCGCAAAGCGATACAGTTTGTAAATCCCTTTCCGGCGCCGGAAAGCCACGAAGTGGCTGGCGAAGCGCCCGTGAAACTCAAGGGATTTTCGGAGGGGATTTCAAGGGATAATCAAGGTTCGGTTCCTCCTGTATCGTCCAAGGTTCAACCTGCTAATCAAGGTTCGACTTCTCCCCCCCGACGTAACGTCGGGGTTCCTCAAAATCAAGCTTTAGCTCCTACCGAGCCTCTAAAGCCCTACGCTCCCAGCCGTCCAAAAAATATCTTTTATCCCCATTATGGACCTCAAAGGGAAGAAAAGCCGGAACCAAGGGTTGAGGGGAATATCGTTGATTTGAGCGGAGATGAATAAAATAACTCGCGAATTAAAGAACGAATGGAAAGCGAATGTGAACGAACTTGCTAGCATGGAAAAATATTCGCTCTAATTCGTTTCTAATTCGCTCTTCATTCGTGAGTCAATATTATGCATGTAAATGTCCCCCAATTCATAGACATTGAAGACAAAATTGCTTTCGGGCTCACCTCGAAGCAGCTTTTGTGGATGGGCGGAATGGCTGGTTGCCTCATCATTCTCTATAGCCTCGTCGATCGCAAAGTTTTCCTTTTCGCTGCCATTTTCGTAATTATTATTTTTGGGACTTTTACTTTTTACCGGCCGCAAGGGATTACTTTTTTATCTTTTTTCGGATACATGGTCCAGTATTTCGCCAGCCCAAAAAAATATGTCTGGAGAAGAATGTATAACGCGAAAGAATCGACCTTTTCCAAATCTCTCCACGAGGCCAGGAAAAAACAGGCCGCTCCCGCGGCGCAGATAAAACGCATCCCCAGCCAAAGCCAACTGAAAAGGATCGCGTGGGTGCTGGACACGAAGAAATGAAAAATTGAAAAATAAAAATGCAAAATGACAAGGCAAAGTTTAAAAATGAATTCAAAAAGAGATTATATAATTGGGTTTTGAGACTTATTAAATTCATAGATAAGCTGCCAAAAGATTCTGTATGCGGCGTCATGGGAAAACAGCTTCTGAGAAGCGGGACAAGTATTTTAGCGAACTATATTGAAGCAAACTCGGCGAGTTCTAAAAAAGATTTCATTAATTTTTTCACCCATTCTCTGAAATCTTCGAATGAATCAAAAGTTTGGTTGACACTGCTTCGGGACACTGAAAAAGGCGACCGAAAAGAACTAGAGTGGCTTCTGCAAGAATTAATTGAAATATCAAATATTATAGCTAAGGGCATTATAACGCTAAAGGAAAAATGATTTTGACAATTTACACTATCATTTTCCATTTTGAGATTTACATTTTACATTTCTATCATGGAAAGCTTACATTCCAAAAATTTAACCAAAAACGATGCTCTCGGGAAATCAACCCAGGATTTTGTTGATATTTCTGAAATCAAAGACGGAGTGGTTATTCTCAAGAATAATTCGCTCCGAGCGGTCTTGATGGTATCTTCCATAAATTTTGACCTGAAAGCCACGCAGGAGCAGGAGGCGATTGTCGCCGCCTACCAGGGCTTCTTGAATTCTCTCGATTTTCCGCTTCAGATACTCATCAGCACCCGGAAGCTGGATATCAATCCCTATCTCGAACTGCTCTCGGAGAAAGAGCATACCCAGCCCAATGACCTGCTCCGTTTCCAAATCAGCGAGTATCACGCTTTTATCAAAAACCTGGTCAACACCTCGAATATTATGGCCAAAAATTTCTATATTGTCGTTCCCTTCGCCCTGACAGAAGGAAAAAAAGACGGTTTTTTGGAAAAGCTGAAAATAGCCCTTAATCCAAAGCAAGCCAAAATCGAACGAGAAATGGAGTTTGAGAATTATAGGAGCCAGCTTTGGCAGAGAGTGGACCACATTGTCGCCGGACTTTCCGGAACCGGAATAAAAATCGCTCCGCTTGAGACGGAAGAGCTAGTCGAGCTTTTCTACAACGCTTATAATCCGAAAGTGACCGAGTCAGCGGAAAAAATAGAAGCGGAGAAATTGGAGATAAACCGCATTTAATTCAAAATTAAAAAATCAAAATGGAAAATGACAATACGAAATTAAAATATACATTAAATTATAAATTTTCCTTAACGGACGCTAAAATTAATTTTACATTTTTAATTGTCATTTTGATTTTTGACATTTGCATTTTCAATTTTTCATGCTAGATTTTCTCAAAAATATAAAGGAAGAAAAAAAGAAACCCGCGGAACTCTTCGTTGAGGGATCCGACGTGGAAAAAATATTCCGCGAAGGGCTTGCCACCATCACCGATCTTATCGCCCCGTCGGCACTTGATATTGGCTCAAATTTCATCCAAGTTGGCGAGACATTCGCTAAAACAATTTTCGTCACCACTTATCCGAGATTTCTCCACACGGCCTGGTTTTCTCCGATCATCAACCTCGATATCCCGATGGATATCTCCATGTCCATTTATCCGGTGGAAAGTGTCACCGTGATGAAGAGCCTGCGGCGCCGGATCACCCAAGTCGAATCGGAAATTCATCTCGAAGCCGAAGCCGGAAAGGTCCGTGATCCGGCCCTCGAAACCGCTCTTCAGGACATCGAACAGCTTCGCGACCAGCTTCAGCAGGGAACCGAGCGCTTTTTCCGATTCGGTCTATATATCACAATATACGGGAAAAGCAAGCTTGAGGCGGAAAAATCCGCCCAGTTCATCGAGTCCCTCCTGGAGTCCAGGCTGACTTATGTCAAAGAAGCCGTTTTCCGTTCCGAGCAGGGCTTTTCCTCCACATTGCCGCTGGCCAATGACGAGCTGAACGTTTCGAACAACATGAACAGCCAGCCGCTTTCGACCACTTTCCCTTTCGTCTCCTCAGACCTCTCTTCTTCAAGCGGCATTCTCTATGGAATCAACCGGCACAACAACAGCTTGGTCCTTTTCGACCGGTTTGAAATGGAAAACGCCAATATGGTCATTTTCGCCAAGTCAGGCGCGGGAAAAAGTTATGCCGTGAAGCTCGAGATTCTCCGCTCCCTTATGTTCGGAACGGATGTTATTGTCATCGATCCGGAAAATGAATACCAATTTCTTTGTGAGGCTATCGGAGGAAGCTTCATAAACATTTCCTTGACTTCCAACTATCACCTCAATCCTTTTGATCTCCCTGACATTGGAGAGAACGAGGATTTGAACGATATACTCCGAAGCAACATCGCGAGCCTCCTCGGCTTGCTCCACATCATGCTCGGGAATATAACGCCGGAAGAGGATTCTATACTTGACCGGGCCATCAGCGAGACTTATGCCATAAAAGACATCACTTTGGAAAGCAAACTTAGGATATTCCCGAAAGAACAAATTCCAACAATGTCCGACTTATACGATGTGCTTCGGAACATGGAAGGAGGGGAGGATCTCGCCACGCGCCTTGAAAAATACACCCAAGGAATTTTTTCCGGCTTTCTCAACAACCAAAGCAACGTCAGTCTCGATAACCAAATGGTTGTCTTCAATATCCGCGACATGGAAGAAGAGCTGCGGCCGGTGGCAATGTATGTCGTATTGGATTTCATCTGGAATGAAATCCGCTCAAAGCTCAAAAAACGGATGATTGTCGTTGACGAGGCCTGGGTGATGATGCAGCATGAGGACGCTGGATCTTTCATGTTTTCCATCGCCAAGCGCTGCCGGAAATATTTTGCCGGCCTTACGACCATCACTCAGGACATTTCTGACTTTTTAGCCTCGCGCTACGGCAAGCCGATCGTCACCAATTCCTCAATTCAGCTTCTCCTCAAGCAGTCTCCGGCAGCGATTGACGTGATCGGCGACACTTTTTATCTTACTGACCAGGAAAAGTTTATGCTGCTCGAGTGCGGCGTGGGGGAAGGAATATTTTTCGCCGGCACGAAACACGTGGCCATCCAGATTGTAGCTTCCTATTCGGAAGACCAGCTGGTGACAACAAACCCCGAGCAGATTTTGAGAAGAAAAGAGGAAGCAGTGGAAAAAGCGGAATGATATAGATAATATTGGCATAAGTTATGCTTTCATCACCCGGAGAAAACAATCAATTCGGCGGCGACGGTGATACTGTCGATCCCAGAGGCCAAGAAAGATTGAGTCAGGCGTTGAAAAACGAGCAAAGACAGCAAATTAATAGCAGCAAAATCGATACAAAACAAGCTACAAAAAATCTTGCCAAGATAGCCGCCGATCCTCAATCAGCCATGCGCCAAGCAGCTCAATTAGCTTTTGGCATGTTTCGCCAAATTGCGCCGACCCGTGATTGGCCATATCTTTGCCTGGCCCTGCCGTTTTCCCTGCTGAAAGATTTGCTCGACTTCGGTTGCGCCGCTCTAGATGCAATGCTTCCGGGGCTGGGAACAATTATCCTTTTCATCCTCTCATTAATGCTCACGATTCTTACAATTATCAGCCTTATGCTTATTGGTGAAAAACTTTCATCAAGGAAAAGCGGAAAATATTTTGCCGGATTGGGGATTGGATTCGTCTTAGAAGCTCTTCCCGCCATCGGCTGGCTGCCTCTCGCGTTCATTGATACACTTGTGATTTATTGTTTTGTCCTCTTCGGCAGAGCCACCTCATCCCAAGAAAAGAAAGATGAACCAAACCAGCCCAAGCCCCAATACGCCGACGGCTATTCGCAATAAGAAGCGGCTTAAATAAAAAATCATTTCAATTAACAAAATGGCTATAAACTTAAAAAACACATCCCCCCAAGCTCCATTTCTGAAAAAACATCGGCGTGAATTTTTGATCGGTTTTTGCGCCCTCCTTGTCCTCCTTGTCAGGCTAATCTTCCCGGCAAACTTGAGCGGCGAGGTTTTTTGGATGTCCCTGGCCTTATTCTTCGTCTTTCCTTTGCTGATCATTCGTTTTGTCCTCAACGAAAATCTGAAAGATTTCGGAATGAAAATCGGAAACGCCCGAAACGGCATGATCCTTGCCGCGATTGCCTTCCTTGTCCTTGCGGCCGCCAGCTATTTCATTGTTTCGAAAGTCTTTTGGCGCAACCAGCTCTTCCTCCCTTCCGGAATAGCCAGAAATTTTTGGTATTTTCTTTGGTTCGAGCTTATCATCGCCCTTCCCATGCATTTTTTCTGGGAATTTTTCTTTCGGGGGTTCATCCAGCTGGGACTTGAAAAAAAGCTTGGGATATTCTCGCTTTTTCTGCAAAGCTTTTTTCAAACTCTGCTTGCCATCAGGGGACCGTGGCCTATGATTTTTCTCGTTTTGGGGTCATCACTTTTCTCCGGTTTTGTGGTTCAAAAAAGCCGATCATTATATTATTCCGCCGCGGCAATGTGGCTAATTTCCTTGGGCTTGGATATAATGCTAATAAGGTACATAAATTTTGGAGGTTTTTAAGCGCTTTAAATATATGAAAATGAAAAAAAACAGAAAACTAATTTCCACCATAACAACATCTGTCTTTATTTTTCTGAATCTTGTTTCGTTCAGCCCGAAAACAGCCGAGGCTTTTTCCTGCTCTCTCTGGGATGGGTGCACGGTCAACGTGGCCGAAGAAACAAACAACGCCATAAACCAAACCTTGACCCGCACAAATGACATCACGGAAAATTTTCTGAGTTCTTCCGAAAATAGGTACGGAATCAATGAAAATGTCTGGCGAACAGCCCAGCGAAAGACCACGCCTCCCAAGGTGGAACTGTTTTTCGACAATACTAATCCGAAAGCCGGCGAGAAAGTGACGGCTCATGCAATGCCGGAATTTTTCAAGAATGATCCGCAGAATCTCTATTACACCTGGTATTTGATCCATACTGAAGACGGCACATCCCAAACCGCCACCAATTCAGTCGACTCCGGAAAAAGGGAAGCCGCCAGAATCATGTCCCGGGGGGATTATGACCCCATCCTTGACGGCCAACACTACGCATCTAGCGCCAGTGATGACCCTGACGGGGATGGCTGGCCGGCAATTGACGACAGCTATGACGAAGGCAGGACTGCGGCTCCAATGGGAGGAGCTGACGGTGTCGGGGGATTGACTGAAGAAAGCGATAATTTTGAGCCCTATAACACGGCCGCTGGTTATTGCAACGACAAAGGGGCTCATTCTGTGGGCAGCTGCAATCTTTATACCGAAAAAAGCAGTTTCAACAGCTATTACGCCATGCAGCCCAGCCAGTCAGGCGAGTATTGCACCTATTGCCAAGCAAATATCACTTTTTCCTCAACTCTGTCTTCAAACAACCAATGCTGTTATCTTGTTACTGCCCCAGAGGATACGGATTATTCAGAATACGACAGCGCCGCAAATTATTGTCCCAGCTCCTACGATGCAGCCTATGAAAGTTGCTATGATTACAGTGCCCTTCAATCGACAAACACAAGCCTGCTCGCAAGTTGCCTCGACAGCCAATATAGCGCCTGCGTTGCAGAGTGGGATGCTATCCACGAAAGCAGTTTTACGGTTGGCTCCGCAGAAGCGAGAAACATATACGGCGACAATACTTCCTATTCAAGGTGCTTCGAACATAATTTTGGAACAAGTTATGATCCCCTGGGCTATCAGGGATATTCCGGATCGTCCAATGATTACGGGGGGGATCCCTCAGGACAGGACTTCCGCACGGATTGCAAGCACCGATGGGAAAACGCGCCTGGCTACAAAAGCGGCTCCGGAAAATTTCCGACTGGCGAAGAACAATACTGGAAAACCGATCCGATTGACCCCGACACGGACGGCGACGGCTTCAATGACGAAGCCGATGTCATTGGCCTCGGTCAGCAGGATTTCACCTGGACTTACCAACCGGGCGATCGCGTCGGAGTCATCGTTGAAGGAACCTCCATGATCCCGACTGACGAGCAGAACGCTTATTATAAGATTATGTGGGGCTATCTCGATGTCTGCGATCCGACAAAAACCAAGCTTTTGGACGGCGACCTTTGCGACAATTCTGGTGATTACAATTATGGATTTATGGCGACAAGGTCTCCGAATGAACAGAGCAATGTTAAATTGAAGATTTCCCTTTCTTTTTCTCCCGACAATCCCGTGGCAGACCCCAGCGATGCAAACGCTGAAAATATTGACGAGAATGGAAATATTCTTGACGCTGACAAAATCTCGGTTTCTTCTTCCCTTGACAACACCCAGCTCAATCCAAATTTTCTCTATTATACCTGGCAAATCCAAAGGGGAGACCCAAAAACCGACACTTGGGGGGATGCCCTGGATATCAGCGACAATTTCACGACGACTTCCAAATCATCCGGACTGGGACTGACCGATTTCAATTTCACTCCAAAGGAAAAGGCTCTGGAGGCTTCCGCAGATAATATCATTTATTTCAAAGTCACGGCCACGGTTGCCCAAACCTCCGGCGTTGAAGCAAATCGCGGCAGATCGAGCGTCATCATTCCCGTAAACAAGGATGGCGTTAAAATTGACCTATATCGAGTGGTTATCACTGACAAAAAAGCCGGTTTTGACAGCGGAAGCAGCAGCCCCGACAAAATTTGCACGGAGGGGCTCTATGCCGCTCTTTGCCCAGCTGTCAAAGGCCAGATGCTTGCCGCCAAAATTTCCGGTGATCGCTACAATACCAGCAACAGTGAATTTGCCTGGCAGACGAACGGAAATCCCCTCAACACGCCAACGAATGTTTCCGAATATTTCAACGGCTGGTCAAACACTACCGTTTTTTTCCCGATCACCAAAAATGAGCAGCAGATTGAAGAGGTTTCCGTTACCGTGACTCCAAAGGATAAACTTGAGCCGGTGAAATCTAGCCGGCTTATCACGGTTGTAGAACCGGTAGCGCTCATCCGATCGTCAGACAAACTTACTGCCTGGCCCAAGTCCGAAAACGTAAAAGTCGGCTCAACAAAGGATTCGTACCAGGTTGTGGAAAATCTCAATATGCTCGAAACTTTTCCAGGCTCAAATGTTTCCCTTTATCTTGATTTTGTGCCCTATTATCTTCTCGCGGAAGACGAAAACACCGTCATTGACTGGCAATTTGGAGGATTGAGCATCAGCGATGAAAGCTTTGAAGAAACATACGGAGACCTCAATGTGCTCACAGTTGAAGGAGACGATTTGATTTTCGTCGCTCCCGAAAGCGTTGGCGCCTACTTGAATATCTCGGTCAACCTGAAAAAATATTGGTCAGAAGATGAAGTGAATATTATGCTCAACGCTTGGGACATCGTCCCGCGTCCTCTCGAAAGCGACCGCTCTATCACCGTCACGACCGTCGAAGAACCGGTGACTGACATAATCAGTTCGGGTAAACCGACCCAGCTCCTGGCCGCCATCGGAACCCACCTGCCGCATTATGTAATGTATAATCTTCGTTTGGCACTCACCGTTCTTATCATGCTTTTTGCCAGTTTTTGGCTTTATTCCCTAATTCAAAAGTTCACAGGCCATGAAAATAATTAGAAAATTATTTCTGAATGTTTCCGCTTTCTTGTGCATTGCTATTCTTTTCGGATCATCGGCTCTGGCTCAGTATCAGTACCAAAACCAGGAAAAAATTCCGGGAGCCTCCAGTCAGCAATCGGAATTTATTCCGTATGTCAAAGATATAATCGGTTTCGGCTACGCGACGATTGGAATTTTGGCCATGTTTATGCTCTGTATCGGAGCTTACCAGTATCTGATGGCCGCCGGGAACATTGGCAAAGCGGAAAGCGCCCGGGAAACGATTGGTTCGGCCGTTTTCGGCCTTGTGCTTGGGCTTCTTTCCTGGATAATCCTTTCCAAAATCCATCCTGATCTCGTGGCCTTCAAGAATATCTCTGTGGGGGGGCAGTAAATCAGAGCAGCTCACCACCAGGCTCGCAAAGTGGGAGTACCGGCACGGGAAATGCCGGGGGAACCGGCAGCGGAGGAGGAGGATCAGGAACCGGTTGGTAATTTTATCCCAGAAATCGAAGAATTTTTTCAAGACATTTTTGGAATTGGAAAAATGAAAAACAAAAAAACAATTTTGCTGGCGTTCGCTATTTTTTTTGTGAGTATTTTTATTCTCCGGCCTGTTTTCTCCGCGGAAGTAAACCTCTATTCCAATCAGCAGATGATTCCCGGAGCTACTTCGAGGACTTGCGACATATCCACTTATATCCAGCAAATCATCTGTTTCGGCTACGCGACCATCGGAATCCTGACCATGTTCATGCTGGGCATCGGCGCTTTCCAGTATATTGTCTCCATCGGAAACACGGCCAAGATGACCAGCGCCAAGAACACCGTCAACTACGCCATACTGGGTCTCTTCCTTGGGCTTCTTTCCTGGATAATCCTCTACACCATCAACCCCAATCTCGTGAAAGTGAGCCTCGGCGAAACAGTTCCCTGCACTATCAACATCGCGGAAACGCCAACGGGGACAGTAGCGACAGGAACGACTAGCGGAAAATATGACGCCATTTCTCTCAAAGGATCGGTCAAGGAACGGGTAAATTCATATTGCGATATCATCATGGAAGCTTCCGCAAAATTTGGAGTGCCCGAATACATAATAAAGGCCGTTATCGACCAGGAGAGCATGGGGATTTACAATGCTAAAAGCCCTGCCGGTGCTTTTGGCTTGATGCAGCTTATGCCAGGAACAGCCAGCGGGCTTGGCGTTACGAACAGTGCTGATCCATACCAAAACATCATGGGAGGAACCAAATATTTATCCCAGATGTACAGCAAATACGGCAATTGGGAAAATGCTTTAGGAGCATACAATTGGGGAACGGGAAACATGGATTCTTTTTTGAAAACAGGACTAGGCAAAAAGGGACAGCCAATGCCCAACGAAACCAAAAAATACATCCCCAGTGTCATGGGAAAATCCGAATCATACAAAAATGAACCGTGCACCGTCAAATAGAAACTGAAAAAACTGGAAATTTCCCGGTCGTCTGTTCGCCTCTTTCCAAAGATAATCCATAATGGTATAATCGCCTCGCTAAAAAAATATGAGTGGCGCAACAAAAAAATATTTTTCAATTATTTTTATTTCCTTGACGATATTCGCCCTTGCGCTGACTTTGATTTTTTTCATCTCAAAAAAGAACGCAAATCGTCCCGAGGAAAAAAAGGCTCCGGAAGAAATCGACCAGCCCATCCCGCTCCCGCCTTCTTCTTTTTCCTCTGAATGGGAAAAAAGGAAACAGGAAAATAAGTACCAGCCCTACAGATTGGAGCAATATTCCCATGATATTCTGAAGGACAGCCCGAACATAGTCGGACAAACCAAAGAGCTGATGTCTGATTTTTCAATCGCTAAAATGGCCGTGTCAACACCGGCATCAAACATCGTACTGAACGATGGCCGGGAAATCCTCCTTCTATTCGGATGCACGGAACACAATTGCGGCGGGACGGGAATTGTTATCGCCTATGATAAATCTGGTAGCCGAGTTTATCTGCTTTCGGAAGAAACTTCTTCGGGAGAAGAATATAAAATTCTAGGCAATCCCGATGAAGAGATCAGAAATTTGCTGATTGATTATTATCAAAATGAATAAAAAGGCTTTGTTCTCAACTATATGACTAAAAAAATATTCGCCATTTCGACTCTTCTTCTGGTGCTCGTGATTGGGGCCATTTTTGCCTATAATTTTCTTTTCAAAAAACCGGCTTCCCAGGAGGAGGGTTTGGACAACGCGAAGATCAGCGAGGAGGGGAAACTCAACGCAACGGATTCTTCGGGAAAAACAGCCGAAAAAAACGCGTCCATCCAAGCTATTTCTGATGAGCCCGTTTTTGGCGCGACTCTCTCGCCAGACGGGAATTTTCTTTACGCTTTTTTGGCGAGCAACGGACAGCTTAACCAATTCGACCTTTCCGGAAAATTGGAAAAGGTTCTCTCCACTGAAAAATTTGAAGATATCAAAAAAATCACTTGGAACAAGCCAAGAAACAAGGCGATCATCAAAACAGAACCCGCGCCGGGCATGGCGAAATTTCTCTATTTTGACATTTCCGGGAAAAAAGTGTCCGTGCTCAAAGGAAATATTGACTCAGTTTCCTGGTCCAATCTTGGAGACAAGATTATCTATAAACACTATGATCCAAAAACAAAAAAGCGAACCGTAAATGTCGCTGATCCGGATGGCAAAAACTGGCATACGGTTGCCGAAATGAGCTATCGCAGCGCTGAAATGGCCCCCATCCCAGGCTCATCCGATATTTCTTTCTGGCCCAGCCCCAATGCCTTTACCGCTGCTTTTGTAGCTTCTGTGACGTTCGGTGGAGAAAACCAAAAAGAGCTTTTCAAGGACCGTTATGGAGTTGACCTTCTTTGGTCCCCCAATGGAGACCAGGCCGCTTTAAGCGCTTCAGATGAAAAAGGGGGCCATAAGATTGATCTTCTCCTTATGAGCCGGCAGGGAGGCGAGATTCAGTCATTGGTTTTTCCTACCTTTGCGGCGAAATGCGCCTGGTCGTCTGATTCAAAAACTTTATATTGCGCCATGCCCGGAGATATTCCGGATTCGGCCATTCTTCCCAACGACTGGCAAGAGGGAAAAGTCACGACTTCAGATACATTTTGGAAAATCGACATAACAAGCGGCAAAAAAGAGAGACTGGTTGATCCGGAGAAAATCGGCAGCTCCTACGACGTCCTCAACCCTTTCCTTTCCCCGGATGAAAAATCACTCTTCTTTGTCTCAAAGAGTGATGGAAAACTTCACAAGCTGTCTATATAATTATCTGATTCATGAGCCAGATCAAGAGTAAGAAAACAATCTTCTTATTGATTTTTTTCGCGCTTATCTTCGCGTCGCCTTTTTGCGCTCATGCGCTCGAACTTGTCCCCTGCAAGGACAATTGCAATCTCTGCGACATCATATCGGGCATGAAAAGGATTTTTGACTATCTCGGGATTATTATTGTCGCCGTCGTGACTGTTTTCATCATCATCGCCGGAATACTGTATATGTTCTCAAGCGGAAGCAAGAATTTGATGGAGCTCGCAAAAAAAACGTTTATCACCGTCCTCGCCGGCTTTTTACTTTATCATTTCTCCTGGCTGGTCGTCGACGCGATCCTCAAAGCGACAGGATACAACAAAGTCACCAACTGGTGGCAGTTTGACTGCCAGGGCAGCGCTGACATAGCCAGCAACGAAAGCCAGACTGCGAGCGAAGACGGGGAGAAAAAGGCCGAAACCAAATGCGACCAGAAAGACAGGAAGCTTGATTCAATCAAAATCCAATGCGACGAAAAAGATTTCAAGCTGGAAGGAGACGGAACCGGATTTTATATTGTCCTCGATACGCTTTCTGAAGACGACAAAGGAAAAACGAAACAGCTCAAAGCCGTCGCAAAATACACCTGCCAGAAAAGCGACGGCTCGACTGAAACAAGCGAAGAGAATATAACGGCGCAAGCTGAATGGAAAGCCAGCGACGAAACGCAAATCAAAGTGGCGAAAGGCCTCGTTCAGGCCGTGACGACCTCGCTTGGATCATCATCTGAAAGCCCGCCGTATGTCGAAGCGAAATATCAGGAAAAAAATTCGAATCAGGCGAAGGTTTATATAAATTCGTGCCCGAATACGGAAACCGCCGGCGCGGAAACGAAAGATAAATTTTCTTTTTTAGGAAATAGTTTAAACATTCCGAAAGTGAATGCGCAAGTCCCGGGGAAGCCAACGTTTAATACTGAGGGCTGCACATCTTGTGGCGAAAACAACACCTGTCACTTTTCTGGCGGCAATCCGTCTGCAGAGTTTATTTTCATTCTTGTTCGAAGCAATGACACAAATGTCAGAAATAAACTATGTCCGTTTTCACAATCTGACTGGGAAGAGGATGGTTCCCATATTATCGAACCACCAGTTGCAGCGCAGATTGCTGAAAACGAGTCCGAGCAAAATCTTCCATATTTTGATTCAAAATTTGCGATATATTGGAGCAGTAAAATATTAGATGTGAACGAAAAAGATGAAAACTGCCCGGAAGCAAAATATTCAAGCTACGGCTATATCTTTTCGGGGACGGGCAAAAAAGCAAGAGCCATAATTAATGGGTCTGCGCAATATTGCGAAGATGCGCTAATACAGCCTAATGTTTTCTCCCATGAACAAATAGGTCATTCTTTTGGACATTTAGATGACGAATATACTAATTTAGGGAAAGATTATAGAAATTATTTCCAAAACTCGTTCGGATATACTTTGAATTGCACGCCCGACAAAAATTGTCCTAAATGGAAAAATCGGAATTTAAGCCAAGAATGTGTCCCCGGATGCTTATACTCAACAACCGAATTTTATAGATCTTCCAGTAGCAGTATTATGAAAAGTGATTCTAACGCAACATTCGGATCTGTAAACACATTTATCTTAAAATACTGGGCTATTCAATGGCCTAAAGGTCCGTGGAATGAGCTGGGCGACTTAATCTCACCAGTTAAAGAGACCATTATTATAGAATACTAGATTAAACACAAGAGGAAACAGCTATTTTTTGTAACGCTTATGACTTTGAAACAAAGAGACTTAGCTTTTTTAGACATTACTATGGGCATACTGTTTTTTCTGATTTATAGCATTCGAGTATCTGCGGTCTCGGAAAACATTGCTCCACCTTCTTATCAAACAGAACGAGAAGTTAAAGTTAGTATATTTAAAAATGAAAAGCAGCTTGAGGTGAAGAAATTTGAGATTATATTGGGGAGCTGTTCATATAGCAAAGATTACAGTTCTTACAAAGGAAAAATAACCAATGGAGTAATCGTATCTTTCGTGGGGAATTCTCTGGGATTTTTTCCGGTAGCCAATAATTTATCTTCTACGCTCTGTGAAGATCACTTTGATATGGCCTCTGAAAAGATAAGCGGCGGGTGTAGCGATCTTACTGAAGGAGAGCTCACTATTGATATGCCATATTTCCCCAACGGGAAATACGCCGACATCTACGACCCATTCGGGAAAAAGGTTTTGACGATTGATCTCGCTTCCAAAGCCACCTGCAATGAGAATGGAAAGTGCGACACACCGATTGAGGACAGCGAAAATTGCCCCCGGGATTGCGTGAAAGGGGAGACGAAACTTGATCCGGTTTTGATGGAAAAAGCCGGCATCGTGCAAACTGACACGGAAAATAACTCCACGGCGCCAGGCAAATGGATTCTCATCGCTGCCGGAATAATTCTTGTCCTCGCCAGTTTAGGATTCTGGCTTTGGAGAAGGTATAGGGAAGTCAAGAAGCAAACATACTAATAGCTGTGTTATTCGCTACACAACTATTATGTGATAGTTGGCTTGCCAAAGAGACAACTCCGAACAACAATATTTGACAAATAAATTCAGATATTATACATTTGAAATGTTCAATAATCCTAAATAGCATACATTGCTAATGGACAAAAACATCATAAAGCTGGCTGTGATCGAGCAGAGGAAAATTTTTGAGAAAAAGATGAGCATAATTAAGCGGGATATCCCCTCTAATTTTTTGAAAACCAGGAAAATTTCCGTCATCAGCGGCATAAGACGCAGCGGGAAATCAACGCTTCTCAAGGAGATCGCGCAAACTTTCGAATCCTATCATTATCTTAATTTTGAAGACGAACGGTTCTTGGATTTCACTTTTCGCGATTTCAACAAGCTCTACGAAGTTTTTCTCGAACTCCACGGAGAACAAAGGGCCTTTCTTTTCGACGAGATCCAGAATATTTTTGGCTGGGAAAAGTTTGCCCGGAGACTTTTTGAAGACGGAAAGAAGCTTTTTATCACCGGCAGCAATGCTAAGATATTAAGTTCCGAGCTCGCGACCACATTGTCGGGAAGGCACTTGAAACTCGAACTTTTTCCTTTTAGCTTCGCGGAATTTCTGACATACCACAATTTAGCGGCGAAAAACACATTGGATACGAAGGAAAAAATAACAATACTGAAGCAATTCAACGAATATCTTCGGCTCGGCGGTTTTCCCGAAATTGTTATCAGCGAAAACATCGAGGAGCTCAAACAGCTGTATCAGGATATTCTCATAAAAGACCTGCTTGTCAGATTCGGGATCAGAGAGACAAAATCTTTCAGAGAGACGGCGCTTTTTCTTCTTTCCAATATTTCCTCCCCGATCAGTTTTCACAAAGTTCGCGATGTTCTGGGAGTTAAAAGCGTTACCACGGTGAAAAATTATATTGATTTTATGGAAGAGGCTTATCTTTTTTTCGCGATTCCCAAGTTCGATTATTCCGTGAAAAAGCAAATAGTCAACGACAGAAAAGTCTACGCGATTGACACGGGCGTTGTTAATGCCGTATCTTTCAAATTCTCCGGCAACGCCGGGAAGATTTTGGAAAACGCGGTTTTTTTGGAACTAAAGAGGAGAAAAAAGGAAGTTTATTATCACCGCGGCAAAAGGGAGTGCGACTTTGTCGTGCGCGAATATGGAAAGATTGAAGAAGCGATACAAGTGGCTCAAACAATCGCTCCCGCGGAAACAAAGAAAAGAGAGCTGGCAGGATTGAGAGAAGCGATGGAAACCTACAAGCTGGAGAAGGGACTCATCCTGACACACGAAGAAGAGTCTGCTATGAAAGAAAATGGCAAAACTATAACGGTTATGCCGATTTGGAAGTGGATGTTGGAAAAATAAAAATATACTTAACGAATAGTATCACAAAAGTATAGTGTGCTTATGCTTTAGTATGTTGCCCCATCAGCCGCGCTGGAAACATCCGGCGAAATCGGATATTTAATTTATAGAAAATAATTGGCTAATCAACTTTATCGGATTGTTTCGAAATATATAAATTCGCCACAATCACCGCCCAAAAAATCACCGCCATATCGTTTCTCCAATATGTCGTGTCAACAAGTCCGTGAATAAGAAAATAGAGAATTATCGCGAGGCACAGCAAGCCCGTTTCAAGATTATATTCACGGGCTTTTTTGTTGTCGCGGAAAAATAAAACCAATAGCCAAATAAATCCGATGAGGCCTGACAGCCCTGACTCAAGCCAAAAAGCGAGATATAAATTGTGCGGCTGGGGCACCGCCCACTCGAGATAAGGTGGAAAATATTTTTGGTATTCGAGATAGGTCTTTTGAAAATTTCCCGGCCCGATTCCAAAAACAGGATTCCTCTCGATCATCAGCCCGGCTGATTTCCAGATCATCTCTCGCGACGCCAGCGAGGAGCGATCGCCAAGTTTTTTTATGTTTTCAAATTTCCCAAAGCCAGCCAGAGATATAAGAATTATGCATAATATAATAATTATAGAAAGATATTTTTTTGACCATTTTTCCCTATATTTAAGCCAAAATACGGCAACAAGCGTCAAGCCAGTCGCGAGCCATGCTCCATATGATTTTGTGAGATATAAGCTGAATGAAATAAATAACATCCCAGCGATTGCAAGAACTTTTTTCCAAAGCTCGGCCTTTTTTCCAAAGATCGGCTTTTCTCTTGTCCCGTCTAAGCCGGAACAATTCATCAAAGCCAAGCTTTTGCCAAGCTGTAATATTCCGATCAGAAACGCCGGCGCAAGAAACATCGCCAGCTGATTAGGCGAATCAAAAAATATTCGCAGGCGCCCGTCGTATGTCAGAAGTCCTGAAAACCAAAAATATATTCCCTCTGCCGCAACAAATACGCCGGAAGCGAAAAGAGCAATGAATATTTTTTCCAGCAGCTTTTCATCTTTTTTGAGATTATTATATAAAATCACCGCAAAAATTATCGGAAGGATAAACCAGCCCTTGAGGATGCCAAGCCCAATATAGTAGTTTTTGTTTACCAGAATTGAGGATGCGACACCAAGTAGGATTAATCCAGCAGGAATTGAGAATTGAGAATTGAGAATTGAGAATTTTTTATCTTTATTAAAAAACCAAACAAAAAAAAGCGCTATTATCAAAATTTCAATCAAATTCAAAGAAACCCAGCCATATTTAAGCTTTATGAAATAAAAAGGCAGAAGAAACAAAACAGCCAAAATTAAAACCTCCTGAATATTTGCTTTTATCAATTTGAAATTTTGAATTGTCATTTTGAATTTTGCTTGCCCGCCAAAGATTTAGCGTCGGCGGGATATTTGAACTTTTCATTATTTTTGTGTAATCCCACCGCCAATATAACCAGCAAGATCACCATCACTTGCGGCGACCAAATCGCCGTGTCAAAAATGCCATGAACGAGAAAATATACCAACCCTGAAGCTAACCCGAGATTCAGCATATTTTTTGAGTCGGCGTTCCGCCAAAAACTAGCCAATATCAAAGCTAAGAATACAAACCCGTTTATGATTCCCGTTTCCGAAGAAATATCCAGCAAAGTATTGTGGGCGTAAATTGAAGAACGTTCCCCCGAAGCCGGATCTACATATGATGAATAATTCCCCAATCCGATCCCAAAAAGAGGATATTCCCTGACCACACTTATTGCCTGCTGCCAATTTTTCATTCGCTCAGCGTTTGATCCTTCCTTGAGATCAAACGCGGACACGAGCCGGTTTTGAAATGTCCCCTGAAAAAAAATGGCCGCCAGAAAAAAAGAAACAGCTCCTATCACCACGACCCTTCCCGCACTCCTTGATCCGTGCAGCAACACGGCAAGGAAAAACAGCCCTCCGATTATCACGCCAAGATACGCCCCCCTTGAAAATGAAAGCACTATCGCAAAAAACATGAGAGCGACAGAAACGCCCGCCACTATTTTCCATTTCCTATTCCTTTCCCAAGCAAAGTATCCCAGACCGGCGAAAAAACACAAGCTCACAAAGAAAGAAAACGTATGCGGATCGGGGAAAAAGCCAAAAGCCCGCATCCAGGTTTCACCGGAAATATTCACCAGCCAGCTTGGATTGTCCGTGACTAACTTGCCAAAAGAACTCCCCAAAAAAAACGGGGTTATTTTTCGCCAAGCGGCAAGCGTCGGATCGAGGCCGACCAAAAAGGGGAGCAGAAATTGCCCGATTCCAACCGCGGCCGCCAACGCTCCGCTCGCCCAAATTGCTTTGACTATCCCGGCACGAAATTTTTCATCCCGGGCAAAATCCGCCGCCACAAAGTATATCGGAAAAATTGAGAAAAGATACAGGATTTTCCTCACGCCCTTCCCCGGATCCAATCCGATCCACAGAGAAAACGCGGGCAAAAATAAAAACAATATAATCAGCCAAGTTTCCGCCTTGTTTGCCACCCAAATATTTTTTCTGGAAAATCCGTCCAAAAGCCATAGCAATAAAATTGCCGGGACCAGCAAACGAGTCGTAACCAAGTCAACACTGCTGCCCGCGTTAAGCGCGAACTGGAGGGGGAGAAGAGCAACGATGCCTAAAAAAATATATTTTTTCATTACCTCTTGCAATATACATTCCGAACATACAGGGGAAAACGTAATATTTTCACAAACCAGGACCAAAAAGGCCCGAAATTCTTTTTTATATAGTAAGCCTGCGAATCGTAGTAGTATTTTTTTTTCTTTCGATTGCAGGAAAAACTTTGTCCGCTTTTGTGAAATATTTTAGCTTCCGGGTGGACGACTATTTTCCATCCTTTCTTCTTGGCCTGAAGACAGAGGTCCACATCCTCAAAATACATGAAATAATTCCCGTCAAATCCGCCAAGATCCAAAAATAAATCTTTTTTTGCCATCAGTGCCCCGCCGCTTACCCAATCCGTTTCAAAAACATCGTTTGGAATTGGCTGTCTTTTCCTCCATATTTTTGCTCTGATTACCGAAAGCGGCGTCCTTTGCCAACCAAAATATTCTTCTTCCGAAATATCATTTTCTCCCATATGAACCGGGCCAACTATGCCGATTTTTTCATCTTTTGAAAAAACGCTTAGAAGTTTTTCTACCGCTGATGGAAAAAGTTTCGTGTCCGGGTTGAGAAACAAGACATACTTTCCTTTTGCCGCCTGAGATCCGATATTATGAGCTTTCCCGAATCCTATATTCTCATTTTTCTCGATTAATTCGACTCTGGATTCTTCTGAATATACTTCCAGCTTCTCTTTGTCATTGTTGATGACTATGATCTGAAGGTTTATTTGTTCGGGAATATTTTCTCGTATCGAACGAAGGCAGGCATGAAGATTGTCGCGGCTGTTGTAGTTTACAATTTGAATCGTAAGGAGCATTTTATTGAATATTAGCTAAGCCAACGGTTCGTATTCCCTCATCTCCGGCCCTTTCCGGCTAATGAGACTTAGAACTTCATTGGTGCTGACCGCCCGGAAAACCCAAAGCAGCACAAAATAGAGAGCTGCTCCCGCCACCGCCCGCACTAAAAAATGGAGATTCGAAAAAATATATAAAAATCCTCCCATCGCAATGCCCGAAAAAATAATGGCAAAAGATTTTTCAAAAGAAGGCGTGTACTTTAGCAATCTCCAGCAGGCCGCTCCCGAAAGAACAGCGACCAAAAACTCCGTAAGACTCGATGTGACCGCCGCGCCTTTATAGGAAAACCGGGGTATCATATACAAGTTAAGCGTAATATTGAAAACCGCGCAGAAAAGCAAAATGGCAATCAATTTTCGTTGCTGATTTCCGGCGATTATCACATTCGTAAAGAAGCTTCCAAAAAATATAAACGCCATAGCAAAGGCCAATATTTTGAGAACCAGCACTGAATCTTCATAGCCCGCTCCGCCGATTAGTCCGATGATATTTTTGGCAAAAAAAATCATGCCGACCAGAAGAGGCACAACCAGAACTAAAAAAACTTTGAAGGTTTTGTCAGCTACTTTTTCAAATTTCTCCCGTTCGTGAAAAATGTAGCGGGACATTATCGGCATGACAAGACCCACAAACATTGCTGGGAAAAAAGCCACGTTTTCGACCACTTTATAGGCCGCATTATAAATCCCCACATCCGCGTTTGTTTTGAGAATTGAGAGGATGATCGTATCCAGCTTAAAATAGGCAAACACGATAATCGCTGAGACCCCGACAGGATATGATTCCTTCAAGAATTTTTTCCAAGCCTGCCAGTCGAAACGGAGGGAAAAGGTGATATATTTTTTCGAAAAAAGATATACGACGAAAAAACTCGCCAGCATATTAAAAAGAAGAGAACTCGTGATCGCCAAAAATCCAAAATTGCTTTTGACTGCTATCACGACTATGGCAAGCTGAACCATTTTTCCAACAAATTCCCCGATAGCCACCTTGTCCATGGCCAGCCTCTTCTGGAAAAGACCAATAAGGACTGAGTATCCCGAAGCGAAAAAATAGGCCGAGGCAGCGATTACCACCCCTACCTTCACATCCCCGGAGTAGGGGAAAAAAAGAATGAGAAGGGGAGAGACGAGAAGGATGAAAAAAGAAACGGCGATCCGGATGGCAAAAACATTTCCGAGAATCTTCTTCTCATCGCTTTCCGGCCTGGATATTTCCCTTGTTGAAATGACATAAAGTCCAAGATCGGCAATGGCTGAGAAAAAAGCGAAGAAAGCGAGAACCGTAGAATAATCTCCAAACCCCTCCCTGCCCAAATAGCGGGTGATGAATCCTATGCTGACCAGCGATAAAATTGTGCCAAGAATTTTGGCAGCTGATGTGAAAATAGCATTATAAGCAATGCGCCGAGGAAGAGACATAAATAATGTAAAATACAAAAGTCAAAAATCAAAATTGCAATTTAAACTGTAAAAATGTTCTAAATTTTAGCATTTTACAATGTCATTTTTCATTTTGATTTTTTAATTTTGCATTATTCGCTCTCGATATTTCCCACCGGTTTGATAACGACCTTCCTTTCTTCTCCTTCTCCGATACTTTCTGTCTGCACTTGGTCATTCTCCGCAAGAGCTAAATGGATAATTCTCCGCTCATAGGCGGTCATTGGCCTCAAAACCACCGGGCGCTTATCATTTGTGGCTTGCCGGGCCATATTTTTTGCCAAATCCTCGAGAGTTCCGATTTTGCTTCTGTTATAATCATTGACATCCACCGAAAATTTCAGCTTCTCATCGGTTTTTTTCCGGGCTATTGCCCGGATAATGTGCTGGAGAGCCCGAAGATTCACTCCGTATTGGCCAATGAGAAGATCTGACTCCCGAGAGCTTATGTTGAAAACTATATTTTCTCCATCCGATCCTGCTTCATCCCGAACATCCAGCGAAAAATCGGAAAAAGTCATTTTCCCAAGCGTTTCTTCGACAAGCTTCTTGAGCATTTCTATGTTTTCCGGTTTCGCCATAATTTTATCAAAAGCTACTTATTATCGCTGGTTGCCAATTCCGATTTTTTCATCGTCAGATACTGCTGAACTATCGCGAAGAGAGTATTCACCACCCAATAAAGAGCCAAGCCGGCCGGAAATCTCATCCCGATAAAAAGGGTGAGCAGAGGGCCAAGATAAAGCATTTGCTGGGTCATAATTGACGAGAAATCGCCCTTCTTTGCCGGAACGGGATTTTTGGTCATCATCATTTTAGTCTGTATAAACTGTCCGGCCGCGGCGATAATTGCCAGGACAATATTTGGCTTTGCAAGGTCCAATATTCCGAAAAAGTTCACATTAATACTGTCCGGACAGGCGACCGATTTATAAAGATCGCTGCAGGCCGAATTGAAATTGATTCCCGCGATAAATGCCTGATAGAGAGCAATGAAAAAAACTATCTGGACAACCAGCGGGAGACAGCCGGAAGCGGGATTGACCTTCTTTTCCTTGTAGAAATCCATTAGGGCCCGCCCCTGCTTTTCTTTGTCACCCTTATATTTGTCTTGCAGTTTTTTGATTTCCGGCTGAAGGTCTTGAAGTTTTTTCTGAGATTCTATCTGCTTTTTCGAGATAGGGTAAAGCAACAGACGGACAACAACGGTCAGCAAGATGATAGCCACGCCCAAATCATGGCCCGGGATGATATTATATAGCAATATCAGCGCATTATAGATTGGCTGGAATACTAAAGAATGAAAGACTTGGCTCATTTAATTAGCTTAGCCCGCATAAGCAGATCTTCTGTTTTTTTCCTAACAAGTTCGTAGTTTATCTGCTCGTATGGAAACTTAGAATTAATCAAAAAAATAATTTGACGGCCCGTTTTTATCTTGCCCAGAAGTTGTCTGACTGCCTCCCGCATCCATCTCTTCACCCGGTTTCTTTCTGATGACTTCTTAGAAAGCTTTAAACCGACAGAAAAACCAATTTGAAGCATACTGCCCTCGGTTTTTTTGTGTTTCATCACAAGAGCTTCGTCAGACACCGTCTTTCCTCGCTGAAAAACATTGTTGAAATCCTTCTTATTTTTCAATCTGAATTTGGCTGGCAGCATTTTTAAACACTTAATTTCTTCCGGCCTTTTTTGCGCCTCCGCGCCAAAACTGCCCGACCATCTTTGGTCCGCATTCTTTTTCGAAAACCATGCCTTCTCACTCTTTTCTTCTTTTTTGGCTGATATGTCCTCTTCATCTTTTTCGTCTTATAAGTTCTTATTAACTCTTGAAAGTTTACCAGCAAAAAACACTTTGGTCAACGCATTCGTTAAATATCTTGATTTTTTCACCCCTCTCCGCTACCATTTCAACAGGTTATCAACATTATTATCAACAGATCTCACATCTTCCCGATTTCCTTTGTGCTATAATTAGGGAACTCAATATATTAAACAATGACCAACAATGAAATTTGGCAGGCTGTCCTAGGGGAAGTTGAACTGGCTGTTTCTCCAGCTAGTTTCACTACTTGGTTTAGAAATACTTCCATAATTGAATTTAAAGATGACGCCGTGATCGTAAGCGTCCCCAACGGCTTTGCCAAGGAATGGCTGGAAAACAAATATAATCAGTTTATCCTGAAAGCTCTTAGAAATTTCCGGGAAAACATCCGAAAAGTCCGTTGCGTTGTTTCAGCAAAAAATATGCAGGGAGTGCCTCGCTCTCAGAAAAAAGAAGTTGATTCAGTTCTTTCCGGGGGCGAAGAAAGCCTTATTGACCTGCGAAACACAGAAACATCTTTCCAGCAAGCTGAAGGAGGCCATATCGGCCTCAACCATCGCTACACTTTTGAAAATTTCATTGTTGGTTCGAACAATGAACTTGCTCACGCGGCCTGTCTCGCAGTCTCGAGAAATTCCGGCCGAACATACAACCCTCTCTTCATTTATGGAGGTGTCGGACTTGGGAAAACCCATCTTCTTCAGTCAGTCGCCAATTCAATTCTCACCCAAGACCCAAAAAAAAGGATAATCTATTCTACCGCTGAATTTTTCACTAACCGTTATATTGATATGGTGAAAAACCAGCAGGCCCGTGAATTCAAAAAATCATACCTCAACACCGATCTCCTTATTATTGATGACATTCAGTTTATTGCCGGAAAAGAAAAGACTCAGGAAGAATTTTTCCATATTTTCAACACTCTTTACCAGCTAAACAAGCAGATTATATTGTCAAGCGACCGTCCGCCGAAAGCCATCGCGACTCTGGAAGATCGTCTCCGGTCCCGTTTTGAAGGAGGAATGATCGCCGACGTATCGCGACCAGATCTTGAGACCAGAATTGCCATATTACAGCATAAAGCCGCCCAAAAAGATTTCGAAATTGAAAATGAAGCCCTCAACTATATAGCCTCGAACATCCAGCATAACATCAGAGAGCTCGAGGGGGCCTTAAGCCGCATAATTGTCACCTGTGAGCTAAAAAACGCCGAGCCCACATTGGGCTATGTGAAAAAAACTCTCTCTGACATTATTCACTCTGGCAGAAAAAAGGGGATTGGGTTTAAGCAGGTACTTGAAGCCGTAGCTGATTTTTATAACGTTAACCATCAGGAACTTGTGAATCGGTCGAGGAGAAAAGATATTGTTAGGCCACGCCAGGTGGCCATGTATCTGATGCGAGAAGAGCTCCGAGCCTCTTTTCCGGGAATAGGCGACCAACTGGGAGGAAGAGACCATTCAACAGCCATGCATGCCTACGAAAAAATCAGCCGGGAAGTTGAACAAGACGAAACTTTGGAGCAGGAGCTTCAAAATATTAAAGCGAAAATATATAATAATGGCTAAAAACTGCGGATAAACTGAGGAAAAGTGTCCCTGAGTTCCTGTTTTAACAAAAATAACAGAGGAAAAAACAGTTGATAAACTTGGGAGAAAGTCCATGGTGCTGAAATTGAAACAAATATACTCAACTTATCCACAATTATCCACAACCCTATTCACAATTTTACCGCGCTAAATTATTTTTATTTAAGCCGAAAATACAATTTACCCCCACAACATCTCGCCTAATATAATAAATAACTAATATAACTTTAATAATTATTATTAACTACTAAAATGAAATTGCAATCTTTGTCAGAAAATTTTAAAAAAGGGATTTTAATTGCTGAAAAAATAATAGGCAAAAATCTCACTCTGCCTATTTTATCAAATATCCTGCTGGAAGTGGAAAAAAGCCGGCTAAAAGTATCAGCGACAAATCTTGAAATTGGCGTAGTTTGTTCGCTTCGGGCAAAAATTGAAAAAGAAGGAAAAATCGCTGTTCCGGGAAGAATTGCGGGAAGTTATTTGAGTAATATTCCAGATGGATCAAAAATGAGTATTGAAGCAAAAAATCAAACGCTATATCTGACAAGCGAAGGAAGTCGGGCGGTTATAAAAGGGGTTGATGCCAAAGATTTTCCAATCATACCCAAGCCCCAATCAGAGCATCTTTTTGAAATTGATGGGCCGGTTTTTCAAAATAAAGCCGCTAAAGTGATTGCTTCGGCCGCAATTTCAGAGACGAGGCAAGAATTGACAGGAGTTTATTTCGGTTTTGAGAAAGATGGCCTCGTTCTTGCGGCTACGGATAGCTTTCGTTTGGCGGAGGCCAAAATAAAGCTGGAAAAAAATGATATAGGAGCAAATTACCAAAAATTTATTTCAAAAAACTCCTCCATCATTGTGCCAGCCAAAACTTTGCAGGAGGTGACGAGGAGCATAAGCGAAGAAAGCGGCCGCATAAAGGTTTATATCGGTGAAAGCCAGATTTTTTTTGAAATCGATGAAGTTGTGTTTGTTTCACGGCTGATTGATGGAAAATACCCAGAATACAAGCAAGTCATACCAAAAGAATTTTCTTCGAGCGTATTTGTCGGGCGGGATGATTTAGTCAAAGCGGTTCGGACAGCCAGTATTTTTTCTGACAGCAAAAGCCGCGAAGTGAAACTTTGCATAAAAGGAGACAGCGGCAAAATGAAAATCGAATCCCAGTCAGTTGAAACCGGTGAAAATATTGCCGAAGTTCCTTGTCAAGGCAAGTCCAAGGGAGAAAATATAATAGCTTTTAATAACCGTTATCTTGTGGACGCCCTCAACTCTTTTTCAAATAACATGGTCTATATCGGTTTTAATGACAGTTTCGGGCCGGTAATTTTCCGGGAGGTGCTGGAAAAAGAAAAATTGGATGAAAATTATCTTCATATCATAATGCCGATTCGAAACTAGAAAAAAAGTTCGACTTTGATGAACTGCAAGCGTCAGCTGGCAAAGAAAAAAATCGAACTTTAGACATAAAATGAAGGCTATAGCTGACTTGCTGGCAAAAAAAAAGAGTCGCAGAAATTACGCGCGGGAAATTGATGAAAAATCCATCGAAAGCGTTTTTTTTGGCCTGCTTGAAAAAAAAATACCAAGTATCGCGCGAGTAGATATTCTTGATTTCAGGCTGGAGGAAAAAAAAATATATATCAAAACTGCCCATCCGGCGATTGCCAGTGAAATTTGGAGGAAAAGAGAGGGGCTGAAAAAAGAAATTAATAACTTTCTGGAAAGCGAAAGCGTAGAAGAAATAAAAGTAAAATAAAAATCCCCCCAGATATACGGGAGGGATTTCAGGATATAGCCCTTTTTAAAAATCACTGGACTTGCATTCCTCAACATTTTCTTGAACATCAAGTTCTTTTTTCTCTGCCCACTTCTGAACTCCCTTTTCCCAAGCGGAAAACTGAGGATCCTTTTGAGGCTGTTTAGGGGCATCTCCGCGGGGGTTGTCTTTGTCAATCCAATATAAGATGGAATGGGCCGAAAAGAATTTTTTGTGTCGCCTCTTTTCGTTGTCTGGACAATTATCGTTGGCAAGGCAATATTTTCCGTCACTGATTTTGCAAACAGTTACCTCTTTCTCCTCTCCCTGCACCGTCCCGTCGAGAATAGCTTTTCCGGTTTTTTCGTCTTTCACTTCAGGAAATTTTTCAATGGCCATATTGGAAAACGCCCTATCCATAAATTCCCGCCAAATTGGCGCGGCGACATACACTCCATCGGACCCTTGTGCCATCGGTGCGTTGTTGTTGTTTCCCGCCCAAACGCCGGCTACGAGATTTGGCGCATATCCAACTGTCCAGGCATCCCGCCATTCATTGGTAGTCCCGGTTTTCACGGCTACTGGGCGGCTGTCGAATCGGAGAGGGCTGTTCGAGCCGAAAACAGATGAGCGCAGGCTGTTATCGGAAAGAATAGAATCAATTTTGGCGCAAATATCCTGATCCAGCACTTTTTCCCCGGCTGAATTTTTATATTCGTCCAGAAGGTTTCCCTGAGAGTAGGTGATTTTGAGAATGGCTGTCTTGTCATGTCTGACTCCTCCTGTCGCGAATGTCCCGAACGCGTTCACGTGGTCAACGAGCTTGACTTCCCCGCCGCCGAGAACCAAAGCCAGACCGTAGCGGCTTGGGTTCTTGAGAGTAGTGATTCCCATTGATTGGGCCGTATTGACCGAATTTTGCACGCCGGCCAGGTAAAGGGTTTTCACAGCCGGGATATTCAAGGATCTCGCAAGCGCCTCTTTCATTTTCACCGGACCGCTGAAATTATTCGAATAATTTTGAGGAGCATAAGGCTTCTCCTTCGTCCCAAAATTTGTTTCAACATCAAAAAGCATGGTATTCGGGGTGTAGCCTTTTTTGAAAGCGGTTGCGTAAACATAGGGCTTGAAACTTGATCCAGGTTGACGGTCGCGGATAGCAACATTCACGTTTCCGTCAATGGTTTTGTCAAAATAATCGCGGGAACCGACCATGGCCAGGATTTGTCCCGTCTTTGGATCAATAGCGACGAGAGCCGCGTTTGAGGCTTTATACTTGGAGTTATTCGCGACTCCCTTTTTTACCGCCTCGTCTGCAATTTGCTGCTTGTCCCAATCAAGAGTGGTAAATACTTTCATTCCGCCCTCTTCAACTTGCTGTTCGCCGTACTTGTTCACTAAAAGATCTTTCACATACATCACAAAGTGGGGCGCTTGGATGCTTTCCTGAAAGGGTCTGACTTCGGAAATTATATCAATTTCTTTGGCGCCTTCTGCCTCTTCTCTGGTGATGTAGCCAAGTTTTGCCATCTGGTCCAAGACGTACTCCTGCCGGCCTCTCAAGTCATCTGTGTTTGAGCCATAAGGGGAGTAATAGGTTGGAGCTTTCGGAAGGGAAGCAAGAAGGGCTGCTTCAGCCAGAGTAAGGCTCTTAGCGTCTTTTCCGAAAAAAGTCTGAGCAGCCGCCTGAACCCCATAGGCATTGGAGCCATAAGGAATCTCGTTGAGATACATCTCGAGAATTTCGTCTTTGGAAAATCTTTGCTCGAGCTCGACCGAAAGAATCACTTCTTTTACTTTGCGGGTGAAAGTTTTTTCGTTTGTAAGTACCGTGTTTTTGATTAGCTGCTGACTGATGGTCGATCCTCCCTGGCTGACTTGGCGGCCGATAAGATCATAAATCGCGGCCCGCGCGATAGATTTGAAATAAATTCCGTGATGCTGATAAAAGCTCTGGTCTTCGGCAGAAAGAGTGGCGGCCTTGATGACTTCGCCCATGTCTTTTAGGGGGATAGTGGTGCGTTTTTCCTCGCCGTGGATTTCATAGAGAAGGTGCTCTCCCGTGCGGTCGTATATCTTGGTAGATTCGACGACTTGCCTCTTGTTGAGTTTTCCGGGACTAGGCAAATCTTTGGCATAATAGGCAAAAACGCCTATAGCTAAAAGCAGCCCGGCGACAAAGCACCAAACAAAAATTTTGAAAATCCGCCGAAGCCATTTCCGCTTCTTTTTTGGCTTTTTCAAAGCATTTTTCGTGTTATCCACGAGTTCGTTTTTCATTCTTGCTGATCCCGTACCACAGGATAAAATAGATATTACTATGGCTTGGGATATATTACGAATTCGGTAAGTCTCAATTTTCTATCAAAATTGAGCCTATGTCAATATAATACACTATTTCTCTAAATATTCTAAATCCTGATCTTCTATAGCCATTTGATCAAGAATCCAGAGATGCCGCATATTGGCTGGGTCGTATTTCCCCACACTAAAACGATGAGCTTCTTCAGGATTTTCTTCAAGGATTCCCCATGTTTCTATGTTGCCTTCTCTGTACACGATATCCTTCGTGAAACAAACGCCGGGAGTGGAACAATTTGTTCCGCGAAAGGTTCGAATGCAAATTGCCCAGGCATTCGATCGCGCTTCGGTTTCAGCGGAGGAAAAACTCTTTCCGTTTTTAACTTTGAGAAATGTAAAGTATTTTTTCATCCATTCATAAGTATCCCTAAAGTTTCGTGGTTTGCCGTCAAGTCCGATGGCCAAACTGATCGCGAGATGGCTCGCGAGACCAGCAAAATCATCCATTCGTTCTTCTGCCGCTTGTTCTGTGGCAGTGGCGACTCCTTCTTCCCCTCGGTCATATCTGTCGAGACCTATTCCCAACAGCCGCAAGCGGCTCCGATCACCCTCAATTCTTCTGAAAAAATGACGGCCCGCTTCATGACGAGCGGTGCCTGTAAATTCGGAAGGCGAAACAGTCTTTGCTTTTGGAATTTTAAATTGTTTTCTTTCTTGATCCACTGACAGACTGCTTCCGCTGCCTCCGTCGATTAGTATCGCTTTCCAGTCGAAAGCCTTTTTATCTTTAATAATTTGAGAAGCGATGAGACAAATATCTTCAGCGTCGAGCTCTTTTTTTTCCGAAGGCATTTCGAATAGATTGCTGAATTCTTCATCGATAATTTTTTTCGCGTTAGAAATCACGTCTTGGCCAGGCAAATGAATCACTTTAGCCTCGGGAAGATCTTTCGGAAGCGCGTCAAAAAGATTTTGGGCAGCGCTCTGCAGGTCCAGATTATCCGAGTCAAGATAATTTTCCAGGTTGGCTCTAATCTTTTCTACCGAATAGGAAAAAATATCTCGGGAAGGATTGCCGTAGATATATTCGGTATAGCGCTGGAATCTTTTCATGTTTCCCGAGGCGGTGGCCTTTAGCATTCTAAAGCCGGCCACTAATTCATTTATTCTCCATTTATATGCCTGGCGAACGAATTCCCTCTTCTCCTTTTTCAGTATGTATTCTTTTATTTCAAGGAGCTTTTTTTCTCGTCTGTCTATATCTTCGATATTGATATCCGGATAATCAAGAACCGGATTTTCAATTTTACCAGATAAAAAATCATCTTTCTGCTGTTTGCGGTATTTTTCTTCGCCCCCTAAATAAGTAAAAGGATCGTTATAGGAACGACAAAGGTTAATTAAATGGCGCCATTGTTTATCGTAAGCTTTCGGATCACGTCTCTCCAGATATGATTGACTGAAAATACTTGGCTTTTCCATAAGAAAAATAGAGTTACCTATTGATTTTTTTTAGCGGATGAATCTTAAGGTTGCTCCGCACTTGGCTGACTACTTTTTTCCCCCAGGAGTTTAATTCGGCGGCGCTTTTTTTAACTAGAGATTTTTTGGAAATAATCCTCAAAAGTTTTTTATTTTTTTGGTAGACCAGCTTCTTAAGAGGCATTCCATCCGTAAGAATAAACTCATTCATATTCTTGATATCGCTAAGCTCAAAACCAGGGCGCAAATATTTGAGCGCGGGCCGCGAAGCCCTCGTTAACGCGTAGACGCCGCCCTTTAACTCGTTGCCGACGCGAACGCGGCCGCTAGTCTGATTATATAGTATCAAATGGCACCCATGAGCCGATAAAAAACTTTCCTTGGGTAAAGTTTTTAATTTTCTGTAGGGTATGTTCAAGAATTCCAGCAGATGGAAAGCCTCAAGAGGGATTTGTTCTTTTTGTAAATGGACATAAACTGAAACAGGGGTCGTGCCGAGCAGGCGAGGATTTATTTCAATAGGAACCAGAGTATCGCTTTCTCGGCATCGGATAAAATCTATTCCAAACATGCCGAGTGCTCCTTCAGATTTTAGGACATTGCCGACTAGGACGGCGATTTTTTTTGCTTGTTTGTCGAGGAAAGCGGGAATATTTTTCGCAAGCGTCCAGTCGTTTCCGCAAAATACTCCGGCGGAGTTGATCTTTTTCGCCTCGGCGATGTCGATCAGCTGATAGCGAAGGCTGTCGCAAAGAATGCCGTTGCTTTTTGTTATGCAGCCGCTGATGCTCAAAGAAGGCCCCTTAATATAAGCGTTGACCAAAACTCTATTTGAAAAATTTTTTATCTCCGAACCTTTCCTTTTTTTTGCTATTTCCGAACTTATATTTTTCGAATCTTCGCGGCGGAAAAAGAAAGTGCCTCGTCCTCCGCCCTCTCGCGGGAATTGCAAAACAATCTTGTCTCCAAATCTTGAAAATAAACCGGGTAATTTTTTCTCAAGACTGTTTAGGGGTACTGTTTGAAAATCTCGATTTTTTCCTATTTTTTGGAAAATGCGGCAAGCCTCGTCTTTACCAGCCAGTTTGTCAAAAACGGAAATTCGGTTTGCGATCAAAATCCAGCCATTTGCCCGACAAATCTTTTCTATTTTTAAAGACGGTTTGTATATGTATATCCCGATTCTTTTGCCCGCTGAATTTTTCCTGATATGGGCGATTACGCTTTTTTTTGAAAGGATTTCTTCTGGATTTTGCACGGGATATAGACTGGATAGCCTGTTTTTTATCCGAAAGCAGGACACTTTTATTTTTTGGCTTACCGAAGCGAATTCGCCGGTCTGATTCGCGCAGATGATTTCGGAATCATCTATCAAGGGGCGGATCTCGCTTCGCGTTGAAGGGTAAGCCCCGATTCCAAAAATCTTTATTTTGTTTCTCGAAAATAGCGTTTTGAGGTTTTCAATATCGCGAATGAAAGTACCACTCGGCTTTGCCTTTTTTTCCATAACACTAGGGATATTTGTTTATTTGTTCAATTACATTATCAATATCATGTGCAAATACAACCAAAAGATCGCCGCCTCGGGATTGCTGCAGAGCTTTGTTGACAGCGGTTTTTTCGTCATGGATAATCCGTGTCAATTTTTTTGGAAATCCGGTAGAAAGAACGCCTTTTTGCAAAAGATTTGAGACTACCCCTTTTTCTCTGTTCCTAATTTTTTCAGGTGATGGTTCTTTAATGAAAATATAGTCGAAGCTGTTTCCGGAAATTTTTCCCAGTTCGTGAATAAAACCTTCGGGACGGTCGCCGGCCGACTTAATTATTCCGACAAATCTTTTATGGGGGATTTTGCTTGCCAGTTCTATGGTCTTTTTATAACCGTCGGGATTATGAGCATAGTCAACAACTACGTGATAATTTTTTTTTCTTATTAGATTGAAGCGTCCCGGATTGGATTGAGGATGTCGGCCAAAAGAATATAATTTGTTTCGAATTTTCTCGATAGGAAAACGAGATCCAAAAACCAATCTGACGGCCGCTAGAGCTCCAAGACAATTTTGGATATTAAACTCGGCTTTTCCAGAAAAAGCAATAGGAATACAACTTACCTCAGCCAATAAGGTCTTCTTTCCCTCGCGCTCTTCCCAAAGTTTTTCATTCCGCAGGTAATAGACGGGTAGCCCCTTGGCGGAATGTGATTTTATTTGATGATTATGGGAATCCAAGCTAAAATAAGCGATCGTAGCTTTTGTGTGTCTTGCCATTCGAGGCGCATTTTTGTCGTCGGCGTTAAGAATAAGATACCCTTTCTTTTTTGTTCGTTTTGCCACGACCGACTTTATCCTAAACAAATCTCCGGCAGTTCGAGTGCAGAAAGTTCCAATATGGTCGTCAGTTACATTTGTTATAACACTTGCATCACTCCAGTCATATCCCAAACCCCGCATGTCTATGCCCAAGATATGGCAAGTTTCAAGGACAGCCGCGTCAATTTCAGGATTAATAAGAAGTGAGCGGGCGCTGAGAAAGCCTGATTTGTCACCTTTCGCCACAAGCTCGCCGTTAATATATTTGTTATCCGAAGTGGCAAGGCCCACAGTCCACCGGGAGGGATTATTAATGAGATGGGCAATGAGCTTAGAAGTGGTCGTTTTTCCGTTTGTTCCGGTGACGCTCACAATAGGAATACGTCCTTTTTCGGGATAAGGATACAGGTAATCTAAGATTGCTTTTTCAACGAATATTTTTTTGCCGCGGTTAACGTTGGCGTGGATGTTTGTGTCGGGGCCAGCATTGATCTCAATTATTTTTCCTCCGTTGGACGCCAGCGGCTTGGAAATATCCGGCGAGATAATATCCACTCCGGCAATGTCTAGTTCGGCAAATAACAGCGCGCGTTTGATCAGATCAATATTTTCAGGATGAACTGAAGCGTTGTCTTCTATCCATTCTCCGCCGTCAACGCCCGAGTAGGAAAGAAATATCTTTCGCATTTTCGGGATAATTGAATTCAAGTCAACTCCCTGGAAAGAAAGAATGGTTTTAAGTTTATGCGTCAGTTCAATTTTGTAAAAAGCGGCGTCTTTGTTGTTTGTTTGGCGATATGGCTTTGCGTTTTCTTCCCTGATTAAATGAGAAAGCTTTTTTCTTCCATTGCCGATCACGCAGGCTGGACTAGCCTTAGCACATGCTATCATCTTGCCGCCGACAAACGTTATCCTGTAATATCGGCCTTCGATTTGATTTTCCATTATGACATTTCGGCTGAACTTTCTTGCGCGGCGGTATGCTTTTTTTGCAGCTCCAATATCCCGGATGTTCAGTGAAACACCTTTTCCTTCGGTAGAGTCAGCCGGTTTTATTACAACTGGAAGATTAAATTTTTTGAGTAGTGAATATAATTCGGAAAGATTGGAAATTTTCTCAGATAATGAAACCGGAATATCAATTTTATTTAGCAAAACATTGAGCGTGTTTTTATTCGAGGTGATTTTTGATCCGATTCTCGAGGTGTTGCTGGTGGAAGCTGACAATGCTTTCTTGAGCCGCCTTCCATATCCAAATTGAAGTAAATTTGGTTCTTTGGCAAGTATGATAGAGGGGATGCCTCTTCTTTTCGCTTGGAGCAGGTATCTTCCTGTGATTGGTCCCGTGCTATATTTTTTTGCGGCAATTTTCAATCTTGTCACGAATGGAGAAACGTTTTTTTGGAAACCGGAATTGATCCATGCTGCGGCTTCGCAAGCGATTGTGTTTCCTATTTCCGCCGAATCTGCCCTAAAAACCACAAAAACATTTCCTGTTTGAATGGCGGAGTGTTCATGATATTCGAGTGCAATGCCCGCGAGACGCGTGAGAGTTTTTACTGAAAACATCCAGGAAGAAATATCGGATTTCGTTGAGAAAACCATATCTTTCGCGTCGAGCGACAATTTTTTTGATTTCATCAGAACAAAGTTCCGTGATACCTTTCGCGCCGGTACCTCGATTCTGAAGGAGGGATGGTCTCCGTATCTATTTGGTCCTTCAAGGAACCAGCGTTTGATAATTTTTGGTCTTTTTTTTAGCATAATTCTGCTTTAGCCTTAAAAACCTTGGCTAGTTCCTTATACAACCGTAAAATATATGGCTTCTCTTCCTTAGCGCATATGTTAAGCCCGGGCATGGCATTGAGCTCGACTACCCATGGCCTTTTTGTTTTGTCAAACATTAGATCAATTGAATAAAATCGGGGAGAAAAAGTATTGAACATTTTTGTTGCATGGCTAATGATCGGGTAAACAGACCTCGGAATATCTTTCAAAGGGACAATTTTCAAAGTTCCTCCTTGCGAACAATTTGCGAGAAAACATCCTGCTTTTGGCTCTCGGACGAAAGAATAGATAATCTTATCGTTAATCATAACTAACCGTAAATCGTGCATGGATTTGCTAATGCCGGAAATGCCGGCTGAAGAGTCAATATAATCCTGAATCAAATAGGTACCTTTTAGGCGAGCGTTTTTGAGGGCGTCCTTTTTTTCGAGTACCTGGACATTTTTGCCCCCGCCGCCCCTTAGCGGCTTGATGACCAGTTTACCGGTGGTAATTTTGAGTAATATTTTTTTTAAGTCGCGTTTGTTTTCGATGAGCCAGCTTTTTTTGCTCCATTTGCTAAATAACAGGCTAATCGCGAGTTTATTTCTTACCAGCTGGGAAAATTCAAGCGCATTGAAAAATAAATAATCTTTCCCGATCGATTCTTTTTCGCAGTCGGCTTGAGAGTTTGCCGCAGTTTTGTCGAAAATAAGATGGGGTATGACATTTTTTGTTATGCTCCAGCGTTTATGTTTCGCGTCAAAAAACCAAGCCCGCTTGAAATATTTTTTTTTGTGGTCATATTCTTGATAAGGAGCACGGAACATTTTTATTCCTCTTTTCTCACAAAGGGCGTAAAGGATTTCATAAGAAATCCGGTAGGAATCATTTTCAAAGGGAGGTCGCTTTACGCCTTTTTTCCCATATAGAATGAGAACTTTTTTCATATTTTTTTCCCAGATAAATCTTTTAAGCGAGCCTGAAAAACTTTTAATAACGCTGCATACATCTTTTCCATGTAGCGGTTTCCTTTTGGAGAAAAATATAGCCCTGGCATTGAATTTAATTCCACGACCCAAGGCTTTTTTTTCTTATCGAACATAACATCAATGGAAAAAATTCGAGGTCGGAATGATTCAAAAAGTTTTTTTGCTTGGTTAATAATAGGAAAGACAGATCTGGGAACCTTATTTAATGGTATGAACGTCACTGTTCCTCCTTGAGCCAGATTAGCGAGATAACTGCCTTTGGCAGGTTGCCGGATTAACGAATATATGAGCTCATTGTTAACCATAATAAGCCTCAGATCATGAATGCCTTTTACCACTCCCGGAACTCCTTCTGAGGAATCGATAAATTCCTGCAACAGGTGCGTCTGATTGAAATTAGGGCACTTCGACGCATCCGCCTTATTTAATATTTGAACACCTTCACCCCCGCTCTGGCGCAATGGCTTTAGCACAATTTTGCTGGTCTTTATGCTCCTAATAATTTTTTTCATCTCCTTTTGATTATGGGCCAGCCAAGCTTTTTTGCTCCACCTAAAAAACATAAGGCTGTTGGTATACTTGTTGTCAACAATCTTTGTGAATTCAAGATGATTTATGAAAGGATAATCTAGACCTATCAAATCCTTTTTATAAAATATTTCGGGACGTGCCTTTGTCTTGTCATAAATAAAGTCCGGCTTGATGTTCCGGACTCTTTGCCAATTGTTTCCGGCACTTTCAAAAATCCAAGCATATTTGAAAATCTTTTTCTTGAAGTCATACCATTCATAAGAAGCTCGGTACACTTGAATGTTGTTTTTTCTGCAAAGCGTGTAAAAATATTCATACGAATAACGGTAAGCTTTATCTTTGGGGGGAGTACTGGTCTTCCAATCGCTTTTGCTGAATAATATCAAAACTTTTTTCATTATTTCACTTCGATTAAAAATTTTTTCAGGTCGCGTTTTCCGATAATCATCGGATATTTGAGATTTTTCCGATCCACCAAATTCATCTTTGAGATAATTCTTTCTTTGTCCATCTCAAATTCTATTTTTACTACCGGGCGGATCGAATTTCCGCTGGCGGAAAAAATAACAGCGACATCTTCAAGCCCCGGGACAAAATCCTTGTATTTTTCCAGGATATCTTTCTTGATGCGGCTCTCATTTTCAGGGGCTATTTCATAAGAGGAAAGATCAATGCTTGAAAATTTATCAGCGATTTCTCCAAAACCCAGTTGAGTTGCAATGTCGATATCCAGTGATGATGATTGCGCGCCTGTGTCGATTTTCGCCTCGACTTCGACTTCTTTTTCCTTTTTTCCGATCAGCCTTACTTTCTCGATTATTCCAATTATTTTCTTTCCTGAAATTCCTTCAATCTCATCTTCGATTTCACCGCCGAAAAGATTCATCCCAACTGCCACGCCTTTTTCGACAGTTTTTATCTTGAGATCTTCGACCCGGCGCAAGCGCCCCAGCAATCCGTCGGTGTTCGCAATTTGGATGGAAAGCCCCGGTCGGGCATTGAGCTCCAAAAAGACCGGTCCCCGGTCCCGGTCAATGGCAACGTCGGCGCCCAAAAACCCCAGGCCGGAAATTTCCTGCGCCCGGACAGCCATTCGGAGCATATCTTTCCAGTAGGGAATTTTGATTCCGGAAAGAAGAAGACGCGTTCCCGGTATATAGTCAATCATTTTTCCTTTTCCGAGGACAGACGTGGTAGTCACGCCTGTGGCCATATCAATTCCCACGCCGATCGCTCCCTGCTGGAGATTGGCTTTTCCGTCTGATTCGCGCGTCGGAAGGCGCAGCATCGCCATCACGGGCACCTTATTGTATACGATTATTCGGATATCCGGAATTCCTTTGTAGGCATAAGTTTTGAAAAGCTTGAGAAGTTTGAGTCTTTCCTCAAAAAAAGCAACGTCGGGAACGCCGGCCAGGGAAAAACTCCCGTCTAAGATATTTCTCACGTGCGTCTTTATGTCATTCGCCGTCACGATTGAACCGTCGGCCTTGATCCAGGTATTTTCGAGATGTTTCTTCTTTCCGTAAACGACCAAAATTCCTTCTCCGCCGAATCCGCGGTTGGGCTTCAGGACAAAGCTTTCCGGAAGAATTCCCCATTCGAAATTTTCAAGTTCTTCGAAGTTTCCTATTTTCGCGATTAGTTTCGGAACGGGAAGGTCGGCCTTCTCAAGAATTTTTTTGCTCAAAAGCTTGTCGTCGGCGATTTTTTTGGCTCGCCGAAGATTGTTCGGGCGGATAAACCGAAGATTGCGGGCGTTCATTCCCAATATATTTCGTCGAGCCTTGAAATATGAAATCATTTAGGTTTGATAATCTGCCTAAAACGAAAATATTCTGATAGGCGAAGGCCGGTCCACTTTCCTAAAAAAATGTTTATCGGAATGGTAAGCAGGCTGATCCACGGATAGTGCAAAATCATTCTGATTAGTTGCGGCCAGCTCGCGATATAGTAGCCGATAACCGAAATGAAAAGCGTCTCGAGCGAGAGGATGACAGCGGCCCGGTTTCCCTTTTCGATTTGAACGGCGATGAACTTTTCAACCAGTGTTATCATAATGAGAATCGGGAAGATGGACACGCCCGCAAGCCCGGTCCGGTTCCAGGCTCCTCCCACAAAAAGAAGAAGCAGGATTGAAAATCCGACCACGGTGATCATGATGGCTACGCGAGGAAGATAAAGGAGCCTCGCCTTTTTGAGAAGATAACGAGTGATTGTTCCAACGACAATGACAGTAGCGAAAATCGTGATTCCGTATTTCAGCTGGCTGGTGGCAAGCAAGGCAAAAGTGATGATAGCCGGCGTATAGATGCCGAAAGCTTTGATCCCGATCACTTGGCGGAAGAAAGCGATCATTGTGACGATGATGGGAAGAATCAACACTAGAACCAGGGTGTCAAGGGGCACTCCGCTAGTGGCCGCCAAGGTGACGAACGGATTTACGTTGTCCATATGGTTTTTGGCTTAAATTTAGGTAAAATACTGATTAAAAAATACCGCTTTTGGGCGGTTTTGTCAACAAAAAACTCGCGAATTTGAGCAAATGTGAAACGAATACGAGCGAATAACAGTGTGTCTTGTTATCGAGTTCGCTCCGATTCGCGATTAATTCGCTCTCTCATTCGCGAGTTAAGATGACATATCGCAATCGCGACCGCGTCGGCGGCGTCGTCCGGTTTTGGAGCCGAGCGGAGCTTCAAAATATTTTTTACCATGATCTGAATTTGTTTTTTTTCAGCCCGGCCGTATCCGGTGAGGGCTTGTTTCACTTGAAGCGGAGTATAATTTGAAAGGGACACCCCGTTTTTTTTTATTTCGTAGAGAATTACTCCGCGCGCTTGGGCGACAGTGATGGCGGTTTTCAAATTTTTGAAAAAGAAAAGATCCTCAATGGCTGCTTCATCGGGCTTGTATTTTTTGATGAGCGAACCGATATCACGCCCAATTTCAACCAGCCGCTCCGCGTCGGAGTTAAATTTGCTCGTGTTGATGCACCCGCAAGCAATGAGCCGCGGATTTTTTTTCACTTCCTCAACGACGGCCCAGCCTGTCGTGGCCGTTCCCGGGTCGATTCCAATAATACGCACTCGCTAATTTGAGCGAATTAAAGCTAACTTGAGCGAATTCGCACTTATTCGCATTGCATTAGCTCCGCATTCGCGAGTTTTTACAAGTTATCGTATATTTCTTGAACGTCATCCAACTCATCCAATTTTTCTAAAAGTTTTTCATAGTCAATTTTTGTTTCCATGTCAATTTGAATTGGGGAAAGGGGCATGAATATCAGCCCGGCATTGTCAATTTGAATTCCTTTTTGCTCCAGATCTTCTTTGATCCCTTTGAGATCGCGCGGGTCGGTGAAAATTTGCAGAATCTCCCCTTGAAAGGCTGTGTCTGCTGCTCCGGCATCGATGGCCTTGAGTTCGACATCATTTGCATTATCTTTGTTTGTCGTCGTGTATATCACCCCTATATTTTTGAAAAGATATTGCAAGCTTCCGGCTGACGCCATTTTGCCGCCGGATTTTTCCACGATGTTCCGGATTTCTCCAAGAGTCCGGTTTTTGTTGTCGGTCGCGGTTTTCACAAGCATGGCGATATTCCCCGGCGCCATGGCTTCATACACAACTTCCTCGATCGCGGCTTGGTCCCTTAGCTCGCCTGTTCCTCGCTTTATCGCCCGGTCGATATTGTCTTTGGGCATATTCACCGCCCGCGCCTGGTCAATGGCGAGGCGCAGCTTGAAGTTCGTGACCGGGTCGCCTCCTCCCTCTTTGGCGGCCAGAGTCACCAGTCGCGCGACCTTGGTGAAAACTCCCGCGCGCTTGGCGTCCTGGGCGGCTTTTTTATGCTTTATTCCCGCGAAATGTGAGTGTCCGGACATAAGATGTAGATGATTGATTTATTAGCTATTTGCCTTTACTCTATATAGTAGGGGGATTAAGGAAATATTTCAAATAAAAGCAAAATTTATGGCTCTCAAACTTCTTTTTGAGCGGGACAATATGTATATCTACCCATGGTATATTTCTGACCTCACGATTACCAAAGATATAGGAAAAATTTCCAGGGCAGTGGTGAAAAAAGCTGTCGTCTATTTTGAAAAGGACCGAATTCATATGTATTATGATCGCGAATCGGCAAATGCTGTCGGAGAAGGTTTTTTGAAAAAGTTAATCGATGATAAAGCATTCTTCCGAAAATCTATCAAGAACATTTATCAGTATAGCGATGAACTGATGAAATTCTGCAAACGCATTGACAGAATAGCCAACGTAAAAAAATTAAGCGATAAGCAATTATTACAATTGTATCTTGATTATATGGGGAAACTGCGGACCTTGAGAGTTTGGGGTTGGATCCCTTCGTCAATGGATGGGATGGAGAAAGCCTATTTGAGCGATTATCTCATAGCAGAGTTTAGAAAGTATCTTGAAAAACTTGGGCAGGAGAAAAAGTTTAGTGATTACTATACGGTTCTTAGCTCCAGCGAAAAGAAAAGTGAAGTTCAGGAAGAAGAAATTGCCAGGTTGGATTTACTCCTGAAAATAATGGCCGACAAAAAATCAAAAAATGTCATTCAGGACATTGAAAAGAACAATTACAAAAATTTTAGCGAAAAGTATCCGTCGGTTGATAAGCTATTTCAAAAACATCTCAAAGATTTTGGTTGGCTGACATATGCCTATGCCGGACCGGCCATGACTGCGGAATATCTTCTTGGGGCGCTTGCCGAAAATCTGAAAACAGGGGACGCCAAGAAGCAGAAAAATATAATACTGAATCATTATGAAAATATTAGGAAAGAGAAACAGAGGATTCAAAAAAAAATAAAACTGCCAGAAAATTTGAAGTATGCGTTTCAAGTTTCAGCGGAAATGATGTTCATCAAGGATTTCCGAAAAGGAATTTATCAGAAATCATATGTCGCCATGGATAAAATAATTAATGAGATCGCGAGAAGATTAGTGATGACATCCAAGGAGATTAAATATTTAGTGCTCGAAGATATCAAGGATGCGATTAATAACAGGAAAGCAAAAAAATACCGAAAGATTGCGAAAGAAAGGACAAGGCGCTGTTGTTATATCGCAATAAATGGGGGAATAAAAGTTTTTGAAGGCAAGGAGGCAAAAGAAATTATTACTAAACTGAAAATAGAAAGCGACAAAGAGTTCGACCAGGAGAAAACTGGTGAACTCAAAGGGATGATGGCGTATAAAGGAAAAGCTAAAGGAATGGTGAAAATAGTTCTTGTCGCTAAAGATGCAGCCAAAGTAAAAGACGGGGATATATTGGTTTCCTCGGCAACTAATCCGGATTTGATTATGGGTCTCAAAAGAGCGGCAGCGATCGTGACGGACACAGGAGGAATTATCTCGCACGCGGCGATTGTTTCTCGGGAACTCAAGAAACCCTGCATCGTCGGAACAAAAATTGCCACGAAAATTTTGAAAGACGGCGATCTAGTCGAGGTTGATGCCAATAGGGGGATCGTTAAAATTTTAAGGAAAGCGTAATTTTATGAAAATCGAGAACCTTCCGGAGAAATACGAAAAAATCTGGAAAAAGGCTTTGCCGATCTTGAAAAAAGGCCGTCCGGGTGATGACGTGCATGCGAAAGAAACTGTAAAATTAGTATTAAGCTACCAGGGAAATATAAAGCATGACAAAGACGTGATCATTCCAGTTGCAATGATGCACGACATTGGTCATGCGTTGCTTCTTCCGGAACATTTTGCCTATGTGACTGGACCAAAAAAAATCGTCAACGCGAAACTGGTGCATATGCTGGCCGGCGCTAAAATAGCCAAAGACATTTTGGATTCAGTGGGATATGACAAGAAAAAAACGAAAGAGGTTGTGGATATAATCACCATTAACGATTTTGATCAGCTCAAGGACGTTGAATGGAAAAAAGTTTATGACACGCCGAATAAGAAATTTTTTCATGACATGGACGCTTTGGCAGATATACGGAAGAGAGAATAACTAATATGGCATTTGTTTACAAAAACCGAAAAAAACTGCTCGATCTTCTGGAAAAGATGATGGAAAATTTATTTTATGACGAATTTCGCAAAATCGCGGAAGAAGGGATGGAAAAATTAAGAAAAAAACAATAATTAATGACCAAAAATAGAATGAATAATGTCGGCATATTTCAGATGTGTGCCGATTTTTTTTCAAAAAAGAAGAAAGCCCAATCCGAAGACTGGGCTTTCGCAGGCACGGGCTTTGGTTTAGCCGGCCTGGTTGGTGCGAGTTTAGAACCCGCGGTCGATGTAGTCGACGGTTTCCAGGTTCACAGAGGTAATTTCGCCGTTCGTCTTCACGACGATGAAACGGTAGAGCACCATGTCCGCTTCCCGGAGCCGGGGAAAATTGGGGTCGGCCACGGCCAACTCGATGGTCGGGCTGTGGGAACCGATAAAAACGTTTTTCACCGCGTTGCCCTTGGCGTCGAAGGCCTGCTCGGTGGCCACATCTTTGAGTCCCTGGTAAACGCGGCCGCGGAGGAAATCCGTCCAGGCAGGAGCGCCTTGCCTCCAGGTGCCTACCGTTTCTTTCTCGATGCCGTGCTCTTCGCGGTAGGCTTTTTCGCCCTCCGTTACAGCCTTGGTGTTGGTGATGCCGGGTGCGCCACAGAAATCGAAAGCGGCGCGGCGATGGGCGATTTCGACCTCGGTCTTCGAGCCGATGGTTTCATAGACGACATCAGCCGTCTCGAAGGCGCGAGTACGCAGGGAAGAATAGTAGGCGTCAATCGAAATACCGGCCAGGTTTTTCCGCGCACTTTTCGCGACTTGTTCCTTGCCTTTTTCAGTCAGGGTATCGCCGTCCTTGTCCCCATGGCGCATGCCGTGGATATTAACCTCAACCGTTTCAATCGTTACTTGGGGTTTGTCGTTCATGTCATCCTTCTTCAAAATGATCGGCACCAGGTGCCGTTAGTTAACTCAAAGTAAACGCAAGATTATTTTTTTGCGACCACATTGGAGTTAACTAATCGGCAGGCAAATGCGTGAAACCCGCTTTCAAAGAACAATAACGTATAATTATAGCCTCTTTTTCTCTAAATGTCAAGTTCGGTGTGTTTCCGTGAAACAATTGCGAAATCTCTTGTAAAAAAGGCCTTTTTAAGCTAACATTTGGCTAGTAATTCAGCTTGATTATTCCTTCAAATGGATTGGTTAACTTATTCAAGGGGAACAATTTATCCAAATTGGTTTACGCTTGCGCTACTGGGGCATCATGAGTATTCGGCTAAACTCACCGGCGCGCCTGTCGTAGAGTCTATTTTCTTTGATCATGGGCCAAAACTCATCTTCGCTTGGGGAGAAAAACGAATCCGCGTCTTGGGCCGCCATACGATGAAGCTTTGCGCCACTTCCCTTGGAAGAAAAAAACACTTTCATCGGTTCGACAAACTTATTAAAAAAGCAATAATTGCGGCTGAAAAGATTTATGAGTACAATCTTCGCGATTGTTCAAATGGTGAATTAATCAATCTTTATATTTTTCTGATTAGAGAAGCGGGACCCGCGCATGGGCTCCTAAACGTGGACATCGATGCGTTTGATGTACACTTTGAAGATTTTCTTCGAAATAAAATAAAAGAGAATCTGAAAAAACCAATAAACGAAGAAGAATTCCAGAAATTCTTCGAGGCAATATCGATTCCCGCATACAAAACGTATCTGAACCAAGAGGAAGAAGCCGTGCTGAAGCTTGCCCTGAAAAAAAATATAACCGAAAAAGATTATACGGGGCTATATAAGCGGTATTGGTGGACGGGTCTTGGCTGGGAAAATTTGACGCCGCACTCGGAAAAATATTTTATTTCTCGAATAAAAAGGATTTCAGATAAAGCCAGGGCAAAGAAAAAATTGAAAGAAATCAGAGCGCAGCAACGGGAGATAAAAAACAATCGGTCAAGATTAACAAAAAAATATAAGCTGGAAAAAATTTCGATTTGGCTCGAATTTTTAGATAAATATGCATACTATCACGAGGCGCGAAAAGAGATGCAGGTAAAGACAAACCATGCCCTTTATTTGATTATGCTGGAAATGTCCAGGCGTCTCAAAATTGATGAAGAGGACCTGAACTGGCTTTGGGGCAACGAGGTTTTTGAAGCGCTGCAAAAAGGCAAGTTTAACCGTAAAGAAATTATCAAAGGCAAACAGGCAACGCTTACGCTTATAGACGGCAACGGACTAAAGGTTTTTAGAGGGAAGGCTGCTGTAAAAAAATTCAGATCAGAGATTAAAGAAAATATTGAGAACGGCAATGAAGTTAAAGGCTTCGGAGCTATGCCGGGCAAAGTGACCGGAACAGCGAAAGTCTGTAATGGGCTAGAAGACGCATTGAGGAAGATTAAAAGGAGAGATGTGTTGATCTGCGGCATGACTACCCCAGACTATATCGCGGTAATGAAAAAAGCGGCTGCAATTATTACGGATGAGGGCGGGCTCACTTGCCATGCCGCAATTGTTTCGCGGGAATTGAAAATCCCGTGTATCGTGGGGACGAAAATTGCCACGAAAATATTTGAGGACAATGACATTGTTGAAGTTGATGCGACAAAGGGCGTGGCAAAAATAATCAAGCTATAAATTGATGAACTGCAAAGAAATAAGGGAAAAAATCGGGAAAATCGAATGGTACCAGCAGGGAGCGGCGGTGAAGCCGCTTTATATTTCCTATCCGTGGCACGCATGTTCTCTCATGAAAATATTCGGGAAAAAGATTCCGCCGAAATACGAACTTTTTGTCTATATAAAAAATGATTTTATGGACGATTATATCTCTAAACGCTCTTTGGAGAGCGGAGGAAGATATTATTATGAAAGACAAAAGAGGGATAAAAAATTTATTTCCAAGCTAATCAACAACTGGCACAAAAAATACGTCAACCCATATTTGAACTTAAACAAAAAAACATTTGGCCAAGATTTGTCGAAATATTCAGACGCCGAACTTTTAGCTTTATTTAAAAAATTTACCGATATCTACCTTGCTGTTTGGTATGAAGCCATTTTTCTTGATTCCTTCGACTATTTTGGAGAAGAAATATTGCGGAAGGCCATGGACAGGGAAAAGAAAAATATTGATGGGAGTGATTTGGAAATCTTGCTAACTCCCCCGGGACCGTCATTTTTGCAAAAGGAAAGGATGGACCTGCTGAAACTGGCGGAGATAATGTTGAAGAAAAATATTTCAGAAGACGGGAGAAACAAATATTTGCGAAGTATCGTCGCAAACTATTATTGGCTGCAGAATGATTTTGCGAAAGTCCATTATCTGGACCAGCGGCATTTCCTCAAAAAAATCAAAGAAATTATTCAAGATAAAAAGAAACTTCGGGAGGAAAAAGAAATGCGAAGAGCGCTTGCCAATTTAGAAAGCAGAAAAAAAAGAATAGCGAAAAAATATAGGCTTTCAAAAGAATTTATTAACGTGATAAATTTTCTGGCGATACTGGGGAATTTCCGTGACGCGCGAAAAAGTTTCAACCAGATGGCCGGGAACACCTTGCGAAAATTTGCGGAAGAATTCAGCCGCAAGTCCGGACTTGAGATAAACGCAGTGGAATATATGTTCCACTGGGAAATGAAAAACTTGTTCAAGCTGAACAAACAAAGAATACGCGAAATTGAATCGCGGCCGAAAGGCTGGCTATATTTCAAAACCGGCCTCGAAAAATTTTCGGCCATGAAGGGAAAACAGGCCGAAAGACTCAATGTATTTCTCAAAGAGCAAGTTGGCAAATATTCGGGGCTTAGTGGCATGCCGGCTTACGCGGGGATTGTCGAGGGAAAAGTGAAAATCATCCGGGACCAAAATGATTTTCACAAAATGAAAAAGGGCGATATATTGGTGGCTCCCAACCCCCGCCCCGAATTTCTCCCCGTTTTGAAAATCGCGGGAGCGATTATTTCGCAAGAAGGAGGCATCACCTGCCACGCGGCCATTGTTTCGCGGGAGCTCAAGACTCCCTGCATTGTCGGCGTGCAAGGAATTTTGTCCGTCATAAAAGACGGAGATACCATTGAAGTCGATGCGGAAAAGGGGCTGATAAGAAAATTATAATGATCAAGATCAAGATTGATCCAAAAAGAAAAATATTTTATTGGGGACCGGCTGATGGCCAGCCGGTGTTCCCCGATTTTTGGAATTTGGGAACGTTTATTTTCAGCCGGATTTATCAACCCGGGTGGCCTCCCAACGTTATCTTTTATGAAAAAGGAAAACTGGTTTTTGTATGCGACCACAAAAAATTGCACGATGACGGGGAGAAAATTTTCAAAAAATATGTTTTGAGCAAAACGAGATTCAAAAAAGCTTATGCGAAATGGCAAAAAGATTTGAAGAATTTTATCCTGATCAAAAATAAAATCGAAAAAACGAATCTTTCTTCGTTGGCGGACGTTGATTTGAGAAAACTATTTTCAAAATTCATTTCAATTTATAATAGAAATTTTTGGCGAAATGGGCTTCTGCCGGAAATGGCCGGCTGGGGCGGCGAGCAGCTGCTCGTGAAAGAATTGAGAAATAGAATAAGAGACGAAAGCGATTTTATTCAGGCCCTTGAAAGCTTGACTGCTCCGGAAGACCTTTCTTTTTATCAAAAAGAAAGTATGGATTTGCTGGCAATAGCGCTTGAAAAAGATAATAAAAAAAGAGGTGAAAGGCTGGCGGAGCACCAGAAGAAATATTTTTGGATGCTCAACAGTTACCATCATGTTCAAATATTGCCTATTTCTTTCTTCGGGAAAAATTTAGGCGGGATAACTGCGGAGCGGGCGAGAAAGAAGATAAGGGAAATTGAAAAAATAAAAAAAGAGACGATTAAAAATAAGAAAAAAACAGCAAAAAGACATAAACTGCCAAAAACAATCCTGACAATAGGCCGACAACTGGCTTTTTGCATTTGGTGGCAGGATCTCCGGAAATCATTCATTTTCCAGGCGAATTATGTCATAAGTTTGTTTCTCAAGGAATTTTCCGGAAGGTATAGAGTAAAGAGCGACAACTTATTTTTTTATACAGTCGGGGATCTGGAAAGTTTGGTAAGCGGACGGGCAGTAAGCGAAGATGAAATCGTGAGAAGAAAGAAAGGATTTTTGGTCTACGCGGATCCGGGCGAAGAAATGATCCATTTGTTTTCGGGAATAGCTGCTCAAAAAACATTTCAGCGGTATGCGAAGAAAAGTGTGGAAAAAAATATACAGGAACTCAGGGGATTGGTTGTCAACCGGGGAAACGTGACGGGAAGAGTAAAAATTGTGCTTAGTCCCAGAGAAATTGGGAAAATGAAAAAAGGCGATATTCTCGTTACAACCATGACAACTCCTGATTACATAGTCGCTTTGAGGAAAGCCTCTGCAGTTGTGACCGATGAAGGCGGAATGACTTGCCACGCGGCGATTGTTTCACGCGAGCTCAAAATTCCCGGGATTGTGGCAACAAAAATTGCGACAAAAGTTTTGCATGATGGAGATTTGGTGGAAGTGCGGGCGAATCACGGCGTCGTAAAAATATTGAAAAGAAAATCATGAAAATATGCGGAACAGTAATTCATGGCAAGGGAAAAGGAAAAAAACTTGATTTTCCAACGGCTAATATTAAGCTTCATGAAAAAATTGAAAACGGGGTTTATGCGGGGAAAGTAATAACTCGCGAATTAGGAGCGAATGGAAAGCGAATCGGAGCGAATGAGTGGTTGGCTGGGATTTTTGTGAGTCAGGATGGGAAATTGCTCGAAGCGCATCTTATCGGATTCAAGGGGGATTTATACGGAAAAGAAATTGAAATAGAGATTGGGGAGAAGATTAGAAACATCATGAAATTCAAAAGCGAGGAAGAGTTGAAAAGGCAGATAAAAAAAGATATTGAAAGAATAACTCGCGAATATGGAGCTAATGAAAAGCGAATGGGAGCGAATAAAGGTTTGGTTTATCCGGAGTTAAGTTATAAAATAGTCGGTTTGGCTATGGAAGTGCACAATGAACTTGGAAATATTTATCAGGAAAAGCATTATCAGAAATTGTTTGAGGAAAGACTAAAAAAGCTCAAAATGCCTTATGAGAAAGAAAGACAAATGGTGGTAAAAACCAAAGATAATTCTGAAATAGGAGAATTTTTTGCAGATTTTGTTATAGATAATAAAATTTTGCTGGAGTTCAAGCGGGTGAATTTTATACATTACAATGACGTTAAACAAGTGCTAAGATATCTAGACGCAACAGGTTTAAAGCTCGGCATAATAATAAATTTCAAGTTGAATAAACTGCAGTATAAACGAATCGTAAATCCAAGAGTTCGCTTATATTAGCTATAATTTGCTCAAATTCGCGAGTCGCTTATGTTTACAGGAATAATCAAAAAATTATCGAAAGTCGACAGAATATCTTGGCAAAAGGGAAGTCTTTTTGTTGAGATAAAAATTCCAAGAGGCTGGGATATTAAACTTGGCGAAAGTATTTCAGTGAATGGTGTCTGCTCGACGGTCAATAAAATAAGCCGTGGTAATTTTACGGTCGAATATATGCCGGAAACAGTCAAAAAAACTACTGTCGGAGATTTTCAAAAAGGTAAAGAAGTTAATCTTGAGCGAAGTTTGCGGGTTGGGGATCTCATGGACGGGCACATTGTGCAGGGGCACGTGGATTGTGTGGGTAAAATTATTGAAATAAAAAAAGTGAAAGAATCGATAGTGATAAAAATAAAAGTTCCGAAAGAATTTATGAAATTTATGGCGCCGAAGGGGTCGGTTTCCATTGATGGAATCAGCCTCACAATCGTTGAGTCAAAGAAAAACTGGTTTACGGTCTCGCTCGTGAGCTATACGCTTGAAAACACCAATCTCGGAAAAATCAAAGTCGGCGCAAAAGTGAATATTGAGACGGATGCAATCGCGAAATATATTTTTAATATTTTAAAAAATACCGGACATGCTAAATGCTAAAAAAGGGCACTCGAAAAAAAATGACGGGTCAAAATTGAAAATTGGAATTGTGGTTTCGCAGTTCAATAGCAATATCACGAAATCAATGCTTGATGGCGCGCTGGAAACGCTCAAGGAAAATAAAGTTAAGGCGGGAAATATAAAAACTGTTTGGGTTCCAGGGTCTTTTGAAATCCCGCTGGCTTGCCAAAGGCTGGCGCAAACAAAAAAATACGACGCGCTTGTCGCTATCGGCTGTGTCATCAAAGGCCAGACCGATCACTATTATTATATTTGCAATGAATCCTCGCGAGGCATCATGGACGTGATGCTAAAATTCGATATCCCGATCGGATTTGGAGTGCTAACGTGCAACAATCTGAAGCAAGCCCAAGTCCGCTCCCGCGGTAAAGAAAACAAAGGCCGCGAAGCGGCTGAGGCGGCGCTTATGATGATAAATAAAGTATGATGGAAAAAGATAAGAAGTGGACAAAGACTTGGGATGGAAAATGGGGAATGTTGTCATCTTCATTTCCTGGATTTCTTTATACTAAAGGTATGAGGAAATATCTAGGAACCTCTTTTGATAATTATCTTGTAATAGGCGCTAAAGGCTTAAGCGCCGGTTTCGTGCCAGAAATAGAAATAACCAAATTTGGCGATAAGCTAGCTCGAAAAATAGAATCAAACAGAAAAATAGCTTTTCTTTGGATAAAAAATATTAGAAAGCAAACCGATTATATAGATAAAATGTTAAAGGAAATACATAAAGAAAAAAAGTTAACAGAAAAACATTATTTCACAGTATTAGAGGCGATGAAAAATTATGTCGCTTGGCATGCGGCAATAAAATTTTCTAGCGATTTTCTTTTGAAAAAAGATTATGGGAAGTTGCTTTTAGAATTTAGTAAGGCTCGAGTTTATTCCGAACATATTTATGTTGAATCAGAAAAATTTTTTCAAAGATATTTCCTTGGGATTTCTCGGAAAACTTCATATCCTGTTTTTTTAATCAATGAATTAACAGAGGATGAAATAGATTGTTATCACAAAGAAAATGTCGTCCCTATGATGAAAATACTTGAAGAAAGATTCAGAAAAATAGCGATGATATTTAAACGAGGCGAATACAGAATACTGTCTGGCAAGAAAGCTGAACTTTACGAAAATAAAATTATTGGAAAACAAATTACCAAAATTCTAAAAGGACATCCAGCCTTTCGCGGAAAAGTTAGAGGTCGAGTCAGAATCATCTTAGATCCTACGCTTCAGACGATTAAAAAAGGAGAAATACTGGTTACTGGAATGACAAGGCCGGCGTTTTTGTCCCTGATTATGAATTCGTCGGCATTTATAACTGACGCTGGCGGCACGCTCTCCCACGCGGCTATAACAGCAAGAGAAATACAGAAACCTTGCATTGTTGGCACGAAAATTGCCACCAAAGTTTTGCACGACGGTGATCTAGTGGAAGTTGATGCGGATAAGGGGGTTGTGAAGATAATAAAAAGATACAGATGAAAAAAATATTTGAGCAATACGTATCCCGAAAATATGGCGTGCTGACATCCGAATTATTTATCAGAGGTTTTTCTAAGCCAAAAAAGGTCGAAAAGATATTCTTTATCTCTAGCTTGTTTATACCATCGGGAGTGATTCTTGATCGCTGGTTTTATTCCAAAGACTTCAAGAAGCTAGGAGAAAGACTGCTTGAAAAAGATTCGAAAGAAAAAAATTATCTGGACAAGTTTTTTTCGAATACATATAAGTTAGGAGAAGATTTAATAAAAAAATCAGCAGATATTAAGAAGATAGATTTAACAGATCTTAGCTTGGAAGAATTAGTCTATATTTTTGATGAATTTACAGATTATTATGAAACTTTTTCGGTCACGCTTGCCGGTTTTTGTCTGCAGATTCCTTTAGAGGAAAAATTGAGAGAATTATTAAAAAGAAGAATTGATATCGGCGAAGATTTAGCAATTCTGTCTTCGCCATATAAAAAAAACATTATTAACAAAGAGCAAGAGGCGCTTCTAAAAATTGCGGTTGCGTTCAGAAAGGGCAAGATATCCGTTCAATTGGTCTCTGGTTTGCCAAAAAAATATCGAGTCAGGATCAAAAGACACATCAAGAAGTTTGGCTGGATGACAAGAGGCGGTTTGGATGATGCTTGGACTGAAGAAGACGTGTTTGTCAGATTGAAAGAATCAGTAAAAGAGGACTGCGCAAAGAAGTTAGTTACTCTAGAAAAAAACAGGCGCAATCTAAAACAAAAATCAGAGGAAATTTTAAGGCAAATTAAAGCCGATAAATTCGCAAGACGATTGATTAAAAACGCAAAGGAATTGGTATATTTCCGAACATTTAGAACGGATTATTTGAATTTAGCCATGTTTAATATCAGGCCTTTGCTCGCAGAAATAGGGAAAAGAAAGGGATATGCTTTTAGGGAAATTGCTCAGTTTAGACTAAATGAAATTTCATCGATTAGATCAGTCAGAAAATCGGAACTCACCAAAAGATTGAAGAATTATATTATTTTTTCAAAATCTCCCAATAAGATAATTTTTTCCTCCAATCAAGAAGAAATAGAAAAGTATAAGAACAAATATTTCGAAGAAGATAATATTGGAAACCATGAAGTCAAAGGCAATGTCGCCTTTCGCGGAAAAGTTAGAGGAAGAGTAGTTATTATTAGGGATAAATCAGATTTTAGAAAAAGCAGAAAAGGGTGCATCTTGGTCGCGGCCATGACAACACCCGATTTTATAGGTGCGATGGAAAAAGCAGCTGCTTTCATAACAGATGAGGGCGGAATAACTTGTCATGCGGCTATTATCGCAAGAGAAATGAAGAAGCCTTGTATCATCGGCACCAAAATCGCGACAAAAGTTTTGCGTGACGGCGATTTAGTGGAAGTGGATGCGGATAAGGGGGTTGTGAGGATAATCAAAAGGAAATAATATATGATTCGCTTTCGAAATAAAAATTGGGAACTTACGGTGACGAGAAATATGTCTCTTTTCCAATCCTGCTTGGATGTGGCTGGGCATTTTCTGTGTTCGAAAAAATATGGCTTGCCCGCGTATGAACACTTATTCGTCGTAAAAAACGGATCAATCATGTTTGCTCATCATAGCCAAGATAATTCAGACAATTATCACAAAAAAATTTGCGAAATATGTTTGAATCCAGCTAAATTTGGAAAACTACAATCAGCTTACCAAAAACACGGCAATAATTTATTGGGAGCAAGTGATGCATTGGAAAAAAAGGCGGGCGAGCGGGAATATAAAAACTACATAAAGGCCAATCTCAATTTGTCGGCGGGGCTATATATAACCACGGCTATCGGGAGACTCGTCCACGGATTGCTGGTTGATAAATTAAGATTATATTATCCGAATATTGGCCAGAATGAGCTTGAATTTCTGGTTGCGGAAATCACTTACCCTCCAAAACACACCCCCCTAGTGGAATCTCGGCTTGATTTGCTCGATTTATGCATATATTTACGAAAACACGGGATAAAGACAAATAATATAAAAAAATTTCCGAAAGCTTCAGAGATTTTCGAAAAATATTATGCGAAGTATCATTTTGTACCTGTGAATTTCAATGAGGATCCGTGGACGAGAAAGGACATAATGAAACAACTGATGGCGCTCAATAAGTATGATTGCAAAAAAGAGAAAGAAAATATACTGCAAAACCATAAAGAAAAAATAAAAATAGCGAAGAGAAAACTCAAAGAGAAAAAGAATGCCGAAATTACGCAGCTGGCCGAGGTTTTGCAAGTAGGAACAATCCTCAATGAATATCGCAAATATGTATTCTGCCGGGCCAGTCTTGCTTATCGGCCATTATTCAAAGAAATTGCGCTGGATAATGAATCGAAAGATTGGAGGGATTGCTGGAAGTTGACACCTGAGGAAATTTTCAAGTTGCATTTTGAAAATGACAAAAAAATTGCTCGAATAATTAAAAATAGAGATTGGACGGGAATTATTTATGCCGATGCATTGCCAGGTTACAAAATCCTGACGAAGAAAGAAATAGTGCCTTTCATTGATGAAATAAATAGCATCAAAGACGAGGATAAAATATCAGTGGGCGGGGAAATCAAAGGTATGATAGCAAATAAGGGGAAAATAGTGGGGACAGCTAAAATAATTCTGGAAAAAAAAGATTTTGGAAAATTCAAAGACGGCGATATTATTGTCACTGCCATGACCTCGGTGGATTTTATTCCTCTTATGGAACGAGCCGGCGCTTTTGTCACCAATGAGGGAGGTATTACTTCGCACGCCTCGATTGTTTCACGCGAGCTTAACAAGCCCTGCATCATCGGCACGAAAATCGCGACCAAAGTTTTGCACGATGGCGATCTCGTGGAAGTGGACGCGGATCGTGGTATAATCAAGATAATAAAAAGGAAAAAATAGTGTCAATAGAAAAAGAAATAAATCTTGATAGCAAGGGAAAAGTGACTTTGAGAGTTATTGTTTTTCGCCACGGTCCGAAACTTAGCGCGGCGGGAGAAAAAAATGCCAAAGCTGCGTATTTTGATGATTCAGTCAGGCAAGGCTTTGATAAATTGGATGCTAAGGATGGGATCGGGCTTGCCCGAGTTGCTACAAGCTCTGTGCAAAGAGCTGTGGATACAGCGAATATCGCCCAGGAGGAATTGAGTGGCACGAGCCATCGGACCAAAGAATATATCAGAAAAGATGAAAAACTTGAAGTGCCATTTCAACCGCTCGAAGACGCCAAGGAAAAAAAGTACGCAGCGGATCTTGGCAGGATTGTCGCTATGCAGAAAGAAATGCAGCCAATGATTGTTGAAGAGATAGAAAAAGAATATCCGGATCTAAATGGCGAAGCAAAAGAAGCGGAAATAAGGAACAGGATGGATATGAAGGTTTTGTCCGAAATGTTTGATGAAGAAAATGATCCGTTTCCGGCCAGGCGCTTTGAAACGACCTACGGTGAGCTTGCAGATATTTTTGCGAAGCGCTATTTTGGATTTAGCCATCATCTGAATTTATTGGACAGGCAAAAAGAAGCCGGAGGCAAACAGCCTGCCGGCGATCCGTATCTCCAGATTGATGTGACGCATTCTTTTCCGGTGATGGCATTTCTCAAAAAATATTTGGTTTTTGAGGATGGGATGAGCGCAGAGGAACTGGCGTCGGAAGAATTCTTCAAAAAAACTGGTGGAATTATTAGGGAATCAGGATCATTTGAGATAGATTTTATTAATTCCGATCCTCCCAAAATTAAAGTGGCAGGAGAATTTTATCCGGGAAAAAAATTTGAGGGTTTAATTGATTTAGAAAAAATGAAACATGGCCAAGAAAAAAAATAGCAAAAAAGTAATCTGGTTCTGGGCGCATCGGAGAAATGCCAGCCTTCATCACTTCAGTTTTCTCATGCACGGGATGAAAGGCAGGGGCTGGGCGCCGGTGGTCAACTTTTGGTTCGACTGCCAGATAGTCGTCGGTGTTCCCGGGAAAGGCTGCTATGTTTTCTATGACAAAAACCAGTTTTCAAGCAAAGACAAATACAAAGATGTCCAAAGAAGCATCGACAGTAATCCTAACTTTGTCGGGGATTTCGGAAAAAGAACAAATGAAATATTCGGTGCGGTATTTTTCAAATGCATGGAAATCGACCAGGACAATTTGTCCTTGCTGTCGAATAATGAATTAAAAAAACTTTACGACGGATTTATCGAAGCGATAATGGCCTGCCCTTTGATAACCGTTCAGCTTTGGGGAATTGAAGCGTGCTTTGATGAAAACTGGCGGATAATCAAATTTTTGAGAAAACGCCTGAAAGAATTGAAAAAAGAGAGGGAATTTCAAGCCTACAAAGAACTGCTTTCCGTCAACACGGGCGAGACTGTTGCTTTTACCGAACAGAAGAATTTCCATCAAGTCGCGTTGGAACTTTATAAAAATAAAAAAATTAGAAGCTTATTTGAAAATGAAAACAACAAAAATATTTCGCTGAAATTGAGAAGTTATAAACGCGAAAATATATTGTTTGAAAAACATATCCAAAAATATGAGTGGATCAACACGGAATATGTTAGTGGGGGCTGGTCGAGAGAAAAATGGGTTGATCTTTTCAGACAAGCCATTGTCGCTAAACAAAAACCAGATGAAAAGTTGAGAGAAATCTTGGATAATTTTGCCCAGCTGAACAAGCAAAGGCAGAAAATTATCACAGAGCTGAAGCCTCCGAAAGACGTAGTGCACGCGCTTGATGCCCTTTCGGAGCTTATTGCCCAAAGGGACTGGGCAAAGGGATATTTCACCAAGGCGCTTTTGAGCTACAATAATCTGCTGGATGAAGTTGCCAGAAGGGCCGGCATAACCAGAGATGATATCTTATATTGCTCGTATCCCGAAGTCGGAGAATTTTTGAAGACCGGAAAAATAATTTCAAAAAAAGAAATTGCTGACAGGCAAAAGAATGGATTTGGGATTGTTATAAAAAAGGGAGAAATGAATATCATTTCCGGCAAAAAAAATATCGAAGTGTTGATAAGAAAAGAAAACATCGGTGAGCCGTTCAAAAAATATGCGAACATTTCGCAGTTCAAAGGATTGGCAGCCTCGAGAGGGAAAATCCGGGGAATTGCCAGAGTGCTTGAAGACGCGTCGGGAATTTCGGAATTCAAAAAAGGAGAAATTCTGGTCACTTATATGACCACAATAGAATTTATTCCCGTGTTCCGGAAAGCTACCGCGGTGGTGACGGATGAAGGCGGAATGTCCTGCCACGCAGCGATCATTAGCCGTGAATTCAAACTGCCCTGCGTTGTTGGCACTCGAATTGCCACGAGAATTGTCAGGACAGGAGACGAAATTGAAGTGGACGCCGTTCGAGGGGTTGTAAGATTATTGAACACAAAAAAATAATCATTTTCGAAAGCTATATGTGCGGGATAGCCATAATAGGATCACATAGGGATAACAGAAAAAAGATCAAAAAAGCTCTTTCAGAGATCAAACATCGGGGAAATCACCCTTATGAATACGAAGTTTTTAAAGGTGCTGCCCTTGGCGCTAATCGGCTTGCAATCGTAGATGAGGAGTCCGGGAGACAGCCGAAAGCAAACGAAGAAAAAACAATTTATGCGACCCAGAACGGCGAAATTTTCAATCATGTGAAGCTCGCAAAAAGACTTCGGTCTCTTGGTCATATCATCAAAACGGAAAACGACACCGAAATTTTGCCTCATTTATGGGAAGAATACAAAGAGAAAATGGTACATTAAGATTGATTCTGAAATGTTTGCTTTCGCTGTTTATGACGTGAAAAAAGAGAAAGTTTTTGCGGCGCGCGATCCTCTGGGTGTCAAGCCTCTTTATTACGCATTTTGCAACAATAATAATTTTTATCTAGCATCAGAGATAAAAGCGCTAATCAGTCTTCCCGGCATAAAAAAGATCCACGAGTTTCCTCCCGGAAATTATTTCTACAAAGGAAAATTTCACAAGTATTTTCATTTGCCAGTAACGGAAAAGAAAATCACCAGAGAAGATGCTTCAAAAGAGTTGTCTATCCTAATAGAAGATGCCGTGAAAAAACGAGTGCAAACAACATTTCCGATAGCTGTATTTTTAAGCGGAGGAGTTGACAGCAGTCTTGTGATGGAACTTGCGACAAGATTCCATCCGGATGTGACAGCTCTGATATTGGGATACAAAGATTCGTCGGACTATAAGGCGGCTATCGGCTTATGCAGGAAAAAGAAATGGAAATATAAAATAGTTGATCCGGATATAGATTATGAAAAAGAATTGCCTGGCGTCATATATCATCTCGAAACGTATGATCCAAATATAGTCCGGCATTCCTTTGCCAATAACGTGATATCAAAATTCGCACATAATTTGGGATACAAAGTTGTGCTCACCGGCGAGGGATCTGACGAAATTTTTGCCGGATACAATGAATTTTTGGAAATTGATAAATCAAAAATCAATCTTGGATGCAAAATGCTTCTCGATTCCATGTCAAAAGGGAATCTTATGAGGATTGACAAATTGGCAATGAGACACGCGGTTGAAACCCGTTGCCCTTTCTTCGATACGCAAATAGTGAAATATGCCATGTCGCTTCCTGGCTCTTTTAAAGTTGGGAAATATAAGGGGAAAGATTTCACAAAGATGATTCTCAGGAGAATAGCTTCAAAATGTCTTCCGAAATATATTGCATATCGCGAGAAAGTGCCGTTTGCCAACGGCGCCGGAATGAAAATCGGGATGAACTACACAAAATCGGACGGCCTTTTGTCCGAACTGGCGGAAAAACTGGTATCCGACGCGGCATTTTCGAAAATACAAAAGGATAATCCTGATTACAAAATAAAAACGAAAGAAGAAGCCCTGTTTCTTTCAAAATACCTTGAATTTGGATATGATAAATTCGTGGAAGGGCGGGAAAGACTTGTCGTGAAAGATGTTTTGTATACAATTTAAGCAACCATAATTATTTCTTTCCGAAGTTGGCAGCATGCCATATAAGGAAAGAGGAGAATCTATGCCAAACATGGAAATCGACCCGGAGGTAAAAAAGGGTCTCAATGAGGAGGGTTTTGAATCCGAAACCCCCGACAGCGGTGCGGCAATTCTTGTCGGAAAAAAAGAGGAAATGCCGCAAATGCAGGAAAAGCTTGAAAAAGAAGGAAGAGCAAAGGATTTGGCGAGCTATATTCGACTTCATAAAAAGATTGTTATGTTGGCAAATGAAATACCGCAATTACCACCCGAAGCAACATCAAGAATTGTGCCGGGATTCGGCAGCCTAACCGCTATGCTTATAAAGCATCCTTACATCGAACTATTATATGTGGATAAAGAAGGAAATATTGCAGAAGTGGAAATAAAACCAGAATTAATCGAGGATAGAACAAGGAAATCTGACGGAGAAAAAATAATCTACAACGAAGAAATGATTCAAAGGGCAATACACAGCATAGGTTATGATCTAAGAAATTTGGGTTTCAACATTGAGTCGCGACCAGAATTAATAAAAAATCTGGTGCAAAATTATCGAGCAAGATTAAGCGATCGTTTACGCCAGGAAGAAAAAAAGAAGTTTGATTTTTAGTGTTTTTGAAAGCAGAGCGGAATTTGTAAGCTGAAATATTTCAGGTAATTTTTAGGTTTAAATTTATGTTAAAAAAAATTGAAGGGGAAACTGTGATCGCTGATGCGGCAACGGAAAAAAAGGAAGACGAGAAACAGTCTTTGTTTACTGCCCATATAATCAGGCATTCGGCGAGCCAATATAAAAACTATGCTCGCGTTGAAAAATCAGAAACACCTACCGGCCCGGTTGACTATAAGGATCAAGTCTTTGATCTCACGGAACAAGGAATTGAAATTGCCCTGCAGGCGGCGGTCAAATTTTTTGACCAATTCGATCCGCAAAAGGACGCTTTTTTGTTTTTTTCGAGCGAGGAGGACAGGTCTTTGAGCACGACAAAAATATATCTTGAGGAAGCGGAAAGGAGAGGGTTTGAAATAATAAGGCATGATGAAGAAAAAAGATCGGGAAAGCATGTCCAGGATATTCCGTTTGAAAAAATCAGAGTTATCAGGGCGCTAGGACTCAGTGTCAAGGATGCCCTCCTGATCGGGATTTATAATCCCGACAAGTATTTGCGGACAGACATCAATTGGGAAGCTCTTGAAGAAATAGACGTCAAAGAAAAATGGATGAAATCCCGGGAAATTATAAATGCGGACGATCAGGGTTCCTGGTGGGGAAATTATTACCGCCATTCGGAAGCGATCCAGCAATTATTTCCTCACGCAATCACGGCAAAAGACAAATTCGAAAAACAGTTTTCGCAAATTATCAAGTTGATCGAACATGGAGCAAAAGTCCATCAGCAGAATCACTTGAATCATTCCAAAAATATTAGGGTTGTCGGCAATAGCCATGTGGACGTTTTTGGCTACTTCCTGAACGAATATTTCCAAAAAGAAAACGGAAACCAGGAAATTGAGATGAAAAACTGCGAAGAAATAAGATTCCGAGTAGATGACGATGGAAAAGTGATTGCGCAATTCCGAGATTTTGAAGAGAAGGAGATTAAATAATTCTGATTAAATTTTTTCTCATGAAAAAGAGCAAATCTCCATACAAATATTTTTGGAGCGCTTTTCAGTTTCACCAGACGCTTCAGAATCAGATTATTTCTTATTCGAAATACAAGGCGGTTGTCCCATGGAATAAAATTGAACGAGCTTTTGCTATTTCCCGGAATAATAATATTTCATACTATTATTCCAAAAAAGATTTCAAAGCAAACACAGAGAAAGGGAAAATATTTCTCAAGAAAAAATCTATTGATAATTATTTTCGTATAGTAGAGAAATTTTGTCGGGAATACGATTCTTTTTACAAAGAATTGAGAAAAGCAAATTTTAGAAAGCTGTCAAACCTAGCCTTGCTGAAATATGTTGAAAAATCAGTGAAATTATGGTCATACGCGATAGGGATATTCAAGGTTACGCAAGCAGAAGGGATGCATTATTTGGTTAAGGAATTAGAAAAATCTGTTTCAAAAAAAGACGCTTTGGCGCTCATGACGCCAGTCGAATTAGACGAAGTCAATAAGGAGCTCATTGATTGGCAGAAAATTCTAATAAAACCTTTTTCAAGGAAAATGATAAACAGTCATCTGGAAAAATACCCCTGGCTTGTTTTTTTTCACTCAACAAGACAAGAAGCGCAAGATACGATAAATGAAAGGTTTAGGCAAGACAAAAAAAATAAAAAGTTAAAAAATATAATTGCAGAGAAGAAAAAGTTGAGGCAGGAGCAGGCTAAAATTATAAAAAAGTATAATAATATTAAGCAATTAGTTGATGTATTGCAAAAATTCGCGCTAGCAAGAATGAGAATAAAATCTCTTTGGGCGGGAAGCGACTATAATTGTATCCCCCTGTTCGAAGAAATCGGGAAAAGAACGGGCGAGTCCATCGTGAATTTAGAGAAAATATATCTTCTCAAAGATATTCAGGCAGTTTTAATAAGAGGAAAAAAATTGTCCGAAAAGGAAAGGAAGGACAGAAAAAAAAGCTTCGCTGTGTTGTGGAAAAACAACAGGGCCATATACAAATCAGGCATTCAAGCTGAAAAACTAGCGAAGAGAGAGCTAAAAGAGCTGTATGAAATAGCTAAAACCAATGAAATAAAAGGCATTTCGGCGAATTCTGGAATTGCTAGAGGTGTTGCAAAAATTTTACTATCCGGTGATATTGAAAATGCAAGACGCTTAAGAAAAGAATTCCGAAAAGGGCAGATCCTTGTGACCCAAATGACCCAGCCGAATGTTATGGATATAGCCGGCAAGGCAAGTGCTCTGGTAACGAACGAAGGAGGCCTGCTGTCACACGCGGCGATTATTTCTCGGGAGCTAAAAATACCCTGCTTAGTTGGAACTCACGTCGCGACGGACGTTATCAAAGATGGCGATCTGGTGGAGGTGGATGCGGATAAGGGGGTTGTGAAAATTTTGAAAAGAAAATAATTATGACTCTTGAGGAAAAAGACGAAAATGAAAATATCATTCCTAATCAGCGGTTTGCGAGGCTTCAGGAGCTGGAAACAATCCGCTATGCCATGCCGCATCATGACGAGATGCAGAGTTTAGTTGGAGGCGAAGTGGCAAAGGCAGTCAAAAATATTGAAAGTCCAGAGCTTGATGCGGATGGTTTTTCAGAAATCGTGGAAATTGGGACTGGAAAGGGCTTCACGGCGGAAGAAATTCTCAAAGCCAATGCAAATGTCAAAATTATCGGTGCTGACAACGACGCGGGGATGATTCGCCAAGCGCAGGAAAATTTGGGACAATATATTAAGGAAGGTAGGATCGAGCTTCGCCAAGATGACGCGCTGAAATTTTTGAAAAAAATTCCGGATAATTCCGTTTCGATAGTCGCGTCTGGATTCACGATTCATAATTTCAGAAATGATTATAGAAGAGCGGTCCTAAAAGAAATTTATCGGGTTTTGAAACCTGGAGGTGAATTCATCACCGCGGACAAGATTATGCCGGATGACGAGGATATATTTCAAAAAGAGATCAAATACGCGAACGAACAGTTTCAAAATATTCCGGATGAAGAAAAAAGAAAAGAATGGATTAGGCATTACGAAGGGGATATGCAGCCTGGTGTTATCATGCGAGAGGGGGAACTCGTAAAAATGCTCCAAGAAATTGGATTCCGGGATGTTGAAGTTTCGCAGCGGCAGCATCTCGAAGCGCTTTTGACAGTTAAAAAATAAAAATCCAATATTATGTTCACAAAAACATTCAAAGAAATCTCAAAAAAAGATGTCGGAATTGCCGGCGGGAAAGGTGCATCGTTGGGAGAAATGACACAGGCGGGGATTTCGGTCCCGCCGGGATTTGTGATTATCATTGACGCCTTCGACCGTTTTTTGGAAGAAACGGATCTTGGAGTTGATATTGTTTCAATACTAAAAAAAATAAATTATAAGGATATGAGTTCGGTGGACAGAGCATCGCATGAAATCCGAGATATGATTCATGACGTTCCCATGCCGAAAGATCTCGCCAAATTATTTTTAGCCGAATTCAAAAAACTAAAAGCTCCGCACGTTGCGGTACGCAGCAGCGCAACGGCCGAAGATTCGGCGGTTGCTTCCTGGGCGGGCGAGCTCGAAACCTATCTCAACACTACCGAAAAAAATATTTTTGAAAACATCAAAAAATGCTGGTCGTCGCTTTTTACGCAAAGGGCCTTGTTCTACGCCTTTGAAAAAGGGGTATTTTCAAAAAAGCACCAGCAAAAAATTCGGGCTGGGACATCAAAAATCAAAGATTCCTATCCGGTGAGCGTCGCGGTAGTCGTTCAAAAAATGGTCCAGTCGGAAATTTCCGGAGTTTGTTTTACGGTGCATCCGGTGACGGAAGACAAAAACCAAATGGTGATTGAAGCTGGATATGGGCTGGGAGAAGCGATTGTGTCGGGCCAAATCACGCCGGACACATATGTGGTGAACAAAAGAGAATTTAGCAACATTGATATAAATTTTTCCGAACAATCAAGGATGATTATAAAAAAGAAAGGCGAAGGTGTAGAATGGAAGCCGGTTTCAAGAAAAAAACAAAATCAGCAGAAACTGACCAGTAAGCAAATTGTCGAATTAGCCAAACTTTGCGATAGAGTTGAAAAACATTATAAAAAACCTCAAGACATCGAATGGGCGCTCGAAAAGGGGAATTTCTACATTACGCAATCGCGGCCGATAACGACGTTAAACACTCGCAAATAAAGAGCGAATTAAAAGCGAATAGGAGCGAATTATTTGTTGAAGGTTATTTTCAGAAATAAGCAAGGTTAATGGGCGATTGATTCACGGGGCAGAAGTTTTCTTCTTGCGGTTTGTAGCCCAATAGGCCGAAAAATTTGAGAAATATAAATTTATCTTCGGGAGTATACAGGGTTAATTTTGGAGCGAAATCCGTTTGATTTTCATCTATTGCGCCAAGGATATCTCCATTGTCATTCGAGTTATTCTCATCATTTTCAACATCACTAGAATCTTCTTTGGAAGGGTCCTCTTTTTTTGAAGAATTATCCGGCGGAGAGATCCATCGCCATTCCTCGTTGGTTTTCACATAAGCCTCGCCTTCGGCGATTTTGTCTTTTGAATATTCAACTTCATCCGCGATTTTGTCGTCGGGGGAGATAAGGCGCACTTTCCCGGCTTTGTTGTTGAGAGAAAATCTGGACACTTCGCGGGTAATAGTTTTTATTTCACCCGGGCCTAGAGCTATTCCGTCGCTTAGCGGATGGTTATACACTTTTTCTTCCGCTCCCGTCGCAATTTTCCAGCCCTGAAGGTCAACTTTCTTTCCAGAACTGTTTTTGAGATCAATTGTTTCATTGTTCGAATCCGCTCCGGTGGGATTAGGCACAATTTTCACGATCTCGAGATCGGGCAGGGGATAATTTTTCACCGAGATTGTGAAGCTTTTCTCAATTGTTTGGGAATCATCGCTGACGGTCAGTGTCACAGTGTATTTTCCGGTGCCCTGATATTTGTGGGAAGTCTTCGCGAGATAGCTTTTCTTCCCGTCACCGAAATCCCAGATGTATTTGAGCTTCTTTGTTTCTTTGTCTTTGGCCTTGGCGGAAAATTCAGTAAAAAGATCTTTGAATGCTTTTTTTGGTTTTTTGATTTTCACCGACGGCTGGGAATCAAACTTGTTTGTCTCGCCGGGAGTGAGATATTTGCTCCATTTCCAGTTTTTTCCGTCGAAATTGTAAGAGGCATTTTTTTGGGATTTTTCATAGGAAGCGCTGGAAACGATTTTTCCTGCGGGGTTATATAAATAAACAGACTCCTTGGAATTGTTTAGCGAGATTTTTGATTCGGATTTATATAGCGCAAGATATCCTCCGGGTCCGATCTCCACATGCTCTTTGAAAACGTATTTCCCTGATTTCGAGTCGTCGCGAATCATCCAACCGTGCAAATCAACTGGGCCGCTTTCGCCATTGACTATTTCTATATACTCATCGGCCGACCCGTCCTTGGGATTGGCAAGGATTTCATTGATATATACATTTTCAGAGTCCGTTAAGCTTGCTTTTCCCGAGTCGGCAATACTTTCATCTTTGTTTCCAGCGCTCTCGGAAGAATCAAAAGTATTCTCATCTCCAGGAGTAAATTCGGATGTCCAGCGCCAATTTTCTCCGCCCAAGCTGAAAGAATAGTTCTTCCGGGTCTTTTCATATCGGATACTATCCAGTGCGTCATTTTTTGTATCTGCTTCTCGATTCAGAAGATATACCGTATCAGAATCATTGTTGAGATAAAAATTTCCCTTAAGAAAAAAATACTCTCCTGGTCCTATTGTTGAATTTTCCGGAAATTCCTTTTTATGACCGGATTCATCCATTATTTTCCAGCCGGAAACATCCACACAGCTTTCTCCGGTGTTTATGACTTCGACAAATTCTTCTCCACTGGCCGGATATGGAAAAATTTCATTGAGATTTATGTCTGGTGATTCCGAAACGCAAGAGCCCGATGCGTCCGAAAAAGCATCTTCAATATCTCCAACATCTTCAATATCTGCCGGTGATTCTCCGTCATCTAAATCCGAAAGTTCTTCATTGTTGCTTCCAGCAAAACTGCTGTTTTGAGGTGAGGGAGAGTTAGATATTGAAAAATCAGCTGCATTGTCATCCGTGTCTATGAAATTTGTTCTGCATAGGCTCTGATTAGCATCAGGATTTATCGCCGGTTTGCTTTCAGAATTTGCATAATCCACTGCTCCAAAGCCGACCTTATCTAAAAGTATTCCGTCTTTATCATACAAAAAGACGGTATTGTCGCCCGAAATATAGTAAGTAGAACCAGAATAAGGGAGATCGGCGAAAATTGCATCTTGGTAATTTGGATGGGCAACCAGAAAATATCCGTGTGCCTGAATGGTTCCCAGAAATTTAGTTGTGCTGATAAGAATGCTTTCCGAACTGCCTGTTTTGGTCTTTTTACTCAATTTATATCCTTCTAGATCAATCGGATCATCAGCGGGATTGAACAATTCGATAAATTCGTCATTGCTGAGCGCACCGGAGAGTTGGATTTCATTAATAACAATATGCGGCCCAGAATCGGCTTTAGCGGGATTTTCTAAAGCAAGAAAGCCAAGTGCACTTGTAGCTATCAGGCTAGCGATAAGAAACTTTTTCATAGGATTTTTATTAATAATTAATCCTGCGCGCATCCTAACAAAAAAGACCGTAATAAACTCGTATTACGGCAATAAAAGTTTTGTTTAAAGTGAATTTTCTATGACGTATTACTCATTTTTCGCGCAACGAAAACCGATATCAACATCCTTATAATCCTTTTGGTAGCCAATTCTTGAGGCAGGACGTTGATCGCTTTGGCCATCGGTATATGCCCCCCCTTTGAAAACTTTGAATCCTTTATTGAAATCTTGCTGGGAATATTTGTCATTTTCCGGATAAGCGTTGAAATCATCAGCTACCCATTCATAGACATTACCTGCCATATTCAAAGCTCCATAAGGACTGACGCCAAGTTCAGTGCCGACAGGCGCGGTGTATTTGTAACCGTCACTTTCATCAAAGCCATATTCAGTGCCCATGCCGTGATTATCCTTGGCCGGATCCCATGCATTTCCCCAAGGCCAAATTCTTCCGTCTGGTCCGCGAGCGGCTTTTTCCCATTCGGCTTCAGTGGGCAATCTTTTCCCAAGCCATCGGCAAAAAGCCTCAGCATCATTCCAGTCAACTCCAACAACGGGAAGGCTCGGCGAATTGAGATTTTGATCGCTCCAAAGCGCGGGAGCAATATGGTTTCGTGCATCGACAAACATTTTATAGTCGCTGTTGGACACTTCTTTCTTATCGATATAAAAATTTCCAAGCATTATTTTTCGCTGGGGATATTCCGCCAGATAATCCTCCTTATCATAACCGCCGTCATTTTTTCGCCAGGCTTCAATGGCTTGTTTCTCGGTGCTTCCCATGAAAAATTCCCCGGCCGGAATCAATAGCATGTCACCTTGAGGCTTTAAATTCGAATTTTCCGCTATTTCGTTGACTAGATTTGATTTTTTAGCTATACCGTAATTTTTATTTTTATCTTTCAGAACAACCGTGCTAAAAATTATCAAAAAGACTAATAAGGACGGAATAACCAGTTTTTCTTTTTTGGACAATTTATTTCTTTTTCGTCGAGATGTTTCAAACTCATTTTTTTCTGTCTCTTTTTCCGCCTGATTTTTTTCAGACTCCTGTATTTTTATGGTGGCCAACTCTAAATCCGCGTTATTTCTATATTTTGAGATCGTACCATTTATTGAATAGATATTGTTTTTATAGGCAATTATTCCATAGCCTATAATGGAATGTATTTTATATCGATACTGCCGGATATGATTTCCAGTATAGTCTTTGGCTCCTGCCGGATCGAAATAGTCATTTATGTCAGTTATGGTGGCATTTCTTTTATCACACAAGAAAACAAGCAAACGATAAGCGTTGCCCGTTAGCGCCAGCTCTTTATTGTTTTCATCAAAGACCTTTTTGCTTTCGGCGTCTAATTTGAAATACGAATGTTTGTATATCATCGTATAAACAAAAACAGCTCAAAAATAGCTGCCAGAAAATATATTATTTTTGTTTGGTTCAGCCCAAACATTGGCCGAGGCTTTAAGTATAGATCCAATCTTGACAAATGATATTTGCCTGAATAGAAAATCTGGACTCATTTCCCTCCTCTGATGATTTTTCCCAGCTCTTTTTCTTCGGAAACTCTTTCTTTCTCCTGAAGTTCGACAATTACGCTCTTCACATAATTAGGATCAGGTATCTGGATAAAAACAAAATGCTCTTTCTCTCCGGCCGTTTGAACGTGAATATTTCCATAATTCAATAGGGTGGGAATCGCGCCAATAATCTCTGAAGAGACGTCCTGGATTTTGGTGAGCTTAAGTTCTGAAATTTTTCTTGTGAAAAAACCCCGCTGTTCGATGTTTATTATTCGCTCGTCGGTGACAATCCAGGCGTCGAGATAAAAGTCGAGCCACATAATGAAAAAGAAATTCCAAATAAAAAGGGTGGCCAGACTCTCGCCGAAAAGAAGAAGGTTATAATAGGTGCTTTCTTTGAGGTTGGGATCATCTGTACTGAAGAAAAAATAAATCATCACAAGTGCAATGATCGAAATCAGGATAAGGATGATACGCATCAAAAATATAAACCAGTGGCGGCGAAGAAATAAGATGATTTTCTCTTGTTCGTGCTGGCCGGGAAAATTTATTTCTTCAAACATATCTTTGATGAAGTTTATTATCCAAGAGAGCGTAATAAATATTAGAATCCAGAGTCGGAGAAAATATTATACCAATTGACTATCCGGAAGAGGAAAAAATTTGAAGTAAGAAGTATTATGCCCCCGGTTGAGTATATGAAGAACATTACCGTAGCCACTTTTCGATTTATCCGGTAGTAAAGCATATGAAAAATAATTGCTGCGCCGATGGCGAGATAGACAAGAACGAGGATCAAGTAAAATATTGAAATTAGCGGCATGACTTTTGGTTACAATAGCTTATTCTGGTTTTCTTTATTATACTCTATTCCTAAATGTTTGTAAGCCTGTTCCGTGGCGACTCTTCCGCGGGGAGTGCGAGCTAGAAATCCGATTTGGAGAAGAAATGGCTCATAAACATCTTCGATAGTTTCAGTCTCTTCCATTGTAGCGGCAGCTAGTGTCTGGATGCCAACCGGTCCGCCGGAGAATTTTTCAATGATAGTCGCAAGGATATGCCGGTCAGTGGGCTCGAGGCCAAGCGCGTCAATTTCAAGATTTTTGAGAGCCTGGAGAGTCAATTTTTCGTTTATTTCTTTCTCGTTTTCGACCTGGGTGAAATCGCGAACCCGTTTTAAAAGCCGGTTGGCCACTCGAGGCGTGCGGCGGCTGGAACGGGAAATTGAAGCGGCTCCGGCACTGTCGATTGGGATCTCAAGAATTTTCGACGAGCGGTGGAGTATTTTCTCAATATCCTCATTCTCATAAAAATCAAGGCGGTGAATGACGCCAAAGCGATTGCGAAGCGGCGAGGATATTGATCCCAGGCGGGTTGTGGCTCCGATCAGCGTGAATCGCGGAAGATCAAGCTGGAGAGTTTTTGCCGAGGGCCCTTTTCCGATAATAATATCCAGCTTGAAGTCTTCCATTGCCGGGTAAAGAACTTCTTCAATGAGTTTGTTCAGCCGGTGGATCTCGTCAATGAAAAGAATATCTCCGTCGCTTAAATTTGTCAGAATCGAGCCAAGGTCTCCTACTTTTTCAATGGCCGGTCCGGACGTAGTGCGAATATTAGCTCCCATTTCATTGGCTATGATGTGGGCTAAGGTCGTTTTTCCCAAGCCCGCCGGTCCGTAAAGGAGGACGTGCTCGATAGGCTCTTTTCGTTTTTGAGCGGCTTTTATGAGAATATTCAGGTTTTTCTTTGTATTCTCTTGACCGACGTATTCCGAAAAAGCTTGCGGCCGCAAGGTTATATCAAGCTTTGTATCATCGATTTGTTCAGCAGAGGAGGTAATCATAATTGGTATTCGGAATGTCGTATTTTATTGGTAGTATAAGGCATTTAGCACTTCTTGACAAAAAATATTGCCTATGATAGACTGGACTGTCCTGCGAAAAAGGGACTTATTTAACGAACTTTAAAAGCCTTTCAATCTGTAGACATAAGGGGAGCTCGTAACTTTCCTTCCTGGGGACTTTTTTGCCCAGACATGGACGGCCCGGTTTCGGCTTAGCCGCTCCTCGGCACTGTTCCTGCCCCGCGATTCCCTAGTTGCGGGATTTGTCTACAGATTGAAAGGCTTTTTTATATTTATTCCTCTGTTACTCTTTCCACTTCTTCCATAGTCGTGATCCCTTCAACGACCTTCAGAATCCCGTCTTGGGCCATGGTCAGCATTCCTTGTTTCCTGGCAAGATCTTCCACCTCGGAGGTAGTCGGTCCTCGGGTGACAAGCTCTTCCATCTCTTTTGTCATATCCATTATTTCACTGACCGCAGTTCTTCCCTTGTAGCCGATGTTGTTGCACTCTGGACAGCCTTGCGCTTCGAAAATATAATCAACTTTTTTCGGGACTTCGATTCCCGCTTTTTCCGATATCGTTCCAAGCATTCTTTCAATCTGGCTCTTCACTTTCTGGCTTGGCCGCACTTTTTTCTTGCAGGATTGGCAAAGAAAACGCACCAGGCGTTGGGCCATGAAAGCATTTACCGATGAAGCAATATCAGTTGGGTTGACGCTCATATTGATGAGCCGCTGAATGGAGCTGGCCGCGTTGTTTGTGTGAAGCGTTGAAAGAACTAGATGACCGGTGAGCGCCGCCTGAACGGAAATTTTCGCGGTTTCTTCATCGCGGATTTCACCAATCATCATGATATCCGGATTTTGGCGGAGAAGCGCGCGCAGAGCCATTGGGAAAGTGTAACCCTTCTTTTCATTCACTTGAGTCTGCAGGATGCCTTTGAGACGGTATTCGATTGGGTCTTCAACGGTTATAATTTTTGCACCCGGCTTGTTGAGAAGAGAAAGCAAAGAATAAAGAGTTGTCGTTTTTCCCGATCCGGTGGGGCCGGTGTTGAGGATTATCCCATTGGGCTTTTTTATTTTTTCCAAAAGCCTGTCCAGATTCTGCTGGCGGATGCCGAGCTTAAAGATGTCAGTCTCCTGGTCGCCTTGGCCGAGAAGCCGCATAACGACCGTTTCCCCATAGCCGCCCAAAATTATTGAAACGCGGACATCAATTTCCCTCTTTGCAATTTCGGAAAATACACCTTCTTCCAGGCTTATGGAAAACCGGCTGTCCTTCACCCCGGATTCAACGTCAGTCGCCTTGAAACCGGAGAGAATTTTGATATCACCCATAACATGCGGGTAATCTGATAGGGGTATTTGGGCGGCATCTTGAAGAATTCCATCAATTCGGAAGCGGATTTTCACAATATTTTCTTCCGGCTCGATATGAATGTCGCCGGCCTGAAGTTTGATTCCGGCAGCAATGATTAGGCTTAGTATCTCTTCTGGGTTGGCCGTGTTCACCAGTTCCTGATATTTTGAGAAATCATTTTTTATGCCCTCTATTTTTTGGGCGATGTCTTTTCTTATCAAAACGGAACGGAGAAGCAGCTGGGTAATGATTTTTTCATAGAGTTCTTCCAAAAACTTTCCTTCTCCAGTCACCCTTTGAACTTCTTCGAGGGAAGTTATTCCTTCGAGGGCTTTCAAAATCCCGTCTTGAAGCATTGTAACCATTCCGGCTTCAAGGGCGAGAGATAAAATTTCCGATTCCGAGGCCATTTCAGTTATTTTTTGGGAAATTTCTTCATTCAGAGTCAGAATTTCGAAGATTCCAATCCGGCCCTTATATCCCAGTCCGCGGCATTTCGGGCATCCCTTGGCCCGGAAAAAAGAATCAATATTTTTTGGGACAGAAAGTTTTGCCTTGGGAGATATTACTGAGAGAATTTTCCTCACGCTTTCCACGCTTTCCCGGGCGGGAGTATACTTTTCCTTGCAGACCGGACAGAGTTTTCGAACCAGGCGCTGGGCGATAATGGCATTCACCGCCGCGGGAATGAGCGAAGGCTTTATTCCCATATCGGTGAGCCTCGGCGTCGTTTCAACAGCGCTATTGGTGTGGAGGGTTGAAAGAACCAGGTGTCCGGTAAGGGACGCGTGGACAGCAATTTGAGCCGTTTCATCATCTCTTATTTCACCGACCAAAATAACATCCGGATCCTGACGGACAATGGCCCGAAGAGCATTGGCGAAGGTATATCCGCGCGATTTGGAAACTTGGGTCTGGGAAATTCCCTTTATTTTGTATTCAACCGGATCTTCAACAGTGATAATTTTCACTTCCGGGGAGTTGAGGGTGTTGACAATGGCATAGAGCGTTGTCGTTTTTCCCGATCCGGTGGGGCCGGTGTTGAGGATTATCCCATTGGGCTTTTTCATTTCCTCCCGGAGCTTGTCATAGGCCAGTCCTCGAAGGCCAAGGTCGTCGTATTTCAAGGCTATGGAGCGTTGATTCAGGAGGCGCATCACTATATTCTCCCCAAAATTTCCGGGGAGAATTGAAACACGGACGTCTATTTCGTTCTCCTCAATTTCGATGGAAAAATGCCCATCTTGAGCGACGTCTCGGATATTTATTTTCATTCCGGAAAGAATTTTCACCCGGGAAAGGATATAGTGGTATACCTGCGAAGGAAGATCGGTGATGTTTTGAAGAATTCCGTCCAATCTATAGCGCAAACGGATGCCGTCCTGTTGAGGTTCAAAATGGATATCACTAGCCTCCATTTTTACGGCGCCGGCCATGATGATGTTTATCACCTCCGTCGTGGGTATTTCGGTGATTCTTTTTTTGAGGTCAATGACATCTCTCAGATTTTTTTCAAATTCCGCGAGGTCTGTTCCGGAAAGTGTCAAGCGCAAGTCTTCCAGATTATCGGCCAAAGCGATGAATTTGTATCGCTCCAAGGTTTTCTGGAAACCGGTTTTTGAAGATATGAAAATTTTCAGCCGGTATCCCTCTTCTTTTTCCAGTTTCTCAAGATATTTCTTGAGATCCGGGTGAGAAATGTTTGAAATAGCCAAGCTCACATTTTTCCCGGCTCTTTGAATGGGAACCAGTTCAAGTCTCAGAGCATCTTCTTTCGGAATGACTTGGAGTGTCTCCGGATCAATGGGGAAAATATTGAGATCGATATAAGGAAAACCTAAAGTAGCGGCCAGGCTGGCCGCTTGCTGTTCTTCGGATTCGTGTTTCATCTTGGAGAGGATCCGGCTGACTTCCTCCTCGTGATGGCCGTGTATTTCTCCAGCAGTTTTGTTTTTATTTGTCTCTTCAGGCATAATTGTATTTTATTTCATTCTGCTTGAAAGCACAACTAGATATTATTTCACAAAAATAGTAAAATTAGGGCAAAGCATGAAAAATAAAAACAAAAAATTTCCCGATGGTTTTTTGTGGGGCGCGGCAACGGCGGCCCATCAGGTTGAAGGCGGGAGCCGGAATGACTGGAGCGAGTGGGAAAAGAAAAACGCGAAACGCCTCGCGAGCGAAGCCAAAACCAAATGGGCGAAATGGCAGCAAAAGAAATTCCCAGAAATGTTCGACCCGGAAAATTATATCTCGGGCCGGGCCTGCGACCACTATAACCGCTACGAAGAAGATTTGGATATCGCCAAATCTCTTGGTCTCAACGCTTTTCGGATTTCCATTGAATGGTCGCGGATCGAGCCGGAAGAAGGAAAATTTGACGAAAAAGAAATCGAACATTACCGAAAAGTATTGAAAGCCATCCGCGCGCGGGGAATGGAGCCGTTTGTGACGCTATGGCATTACACTCTTCCTGTGTGGTTTTCGCGAAAGGGGGGGTGGGAGAATAAAAAATCTCCGGACTATTTTAAGAGATATTCTGCGAAGATAGTAAAAGAATTTTCCGATGACGTGATTTTTTGGCTGACTTTCAATGAGCCAATCCTGATAATCGGCGGAGGATACATTAAGGGTTATCGACCGCCGCAGAAACATAACATTTTCGAAGCTTTTCGAGTTTATAAAAATCTTATCAAGGCGCATAAATTAGCATATGCGGAGATTCACAAGAAAAAACCGCAAGCCATGGTGGGGTTCACTGAATGGTTGAATTTCTTTGATAATAGAAATGGAATTTTTCAAACAGGTTTCCTTTTGTTTCTCGCTAAGCATTTTACTAACGAATATTTGATCAAACAAACGATTGGTCATTTGGATTTCATCGGCGCGCAGCATTATATGAGAGTCCCTTTTTCACTTTCGGCCTTATTGCATGAAGAAAAATATCAAGAAAATGATATGGGACGGCAGATTGTTCCGGAAGGCATGTACTATATTCTCATGGATCTCAAGAAATATAATCTTCCCATTTACATCACGGAAAACGGAATTCCTGACGCGAAGGACCGGAAAAGGGCAGGGTTTATAAAAAATTATCTCTTCCACGTTCATAAAGCCATTCGAGAAGGCGTGGATGTCCGTGGGTATTTTCACTGGTCGTTTCTCGACAATTTTGAATGGGACAAAGGCTTTTGGCCGCGGTTTGGGCTGGTGGAAATGGATTATAAAACTATGGAAAGGAAAGTCCGCCCGAGCGCGCTGGAATACGCGAAAATATGCAAAAATAACTACTTGGAAACTTAGTTTCCAAGTGAATGAAGATGAATTGGATGACCATTGCCATTTTGGGATACGCGCTCCTCGCCGTCGAATCGGTGATGAGCAAATATATTCTGGCCGCCCGCATGAAAAACTGGCCTCTTTATACTTTCTACGTCGGCATTTTTTCCGTTTTCAGCCTTGGGTTCGCGCCTTTCGGGCTCAAATGGTTTGGAGTTATTCCGTTTCTGATTTCTTTTCTTTCGGGAATCCTGCTTTTTCTCTCTCTCGCCTTTCTTTTCCGCGCGCTGATCCGCTCTTCGGCTCCGAGGGTCTATGTTCTTTTTGGGGCGACCTCGACAGTCGTCACGACGATTTGCGCGAAAATGATTCTCAATGATTCATTTTCTTCGCGCGAAGCCGGCGGTATAATTTTTCTCGTGATCGGAGGCGCGCTCATTTCCTACAAATTTTATGCCGGGAGATTTTTTTTCCACTGGCGCGGGACAGTCGCCGCTGGGGTGCTGGCGGCATTCTCAATGGTGCTTTTGAAATATGGATATAATCACCAGGCTTTCGTGAGCGGATACATCTTGAGCCGCGGGGGAATTTTGTTCGCGGCTCTCGCCTCGCTTCTCATTCCAGAATTCAGAAAAGCTGTGCTTGACGGGGTCAGAAAGAAAAAAAGAAAGGAAAATTTCGAAAATTTTGCCGGAACGATTGTCGCGAAAACCACCGCCGGAGCCGGCACTTTGCTCGTGAACTACAGCATTATGCTCGGCAGTGTGGCAGTCATAAGCTCGTTTGTTTCGGTGCAATATCTTCTCACCTTCGTGTTTGCCCTGTTTTTGTCTTTTTATCTCAAGAATATTTTTGTCGAAAGATTCTCAATTCTCAATATCATCACAAAAATGGCGGGAATTCTTTCAGTAACTTTCGGGACAATGCTGGTTATTTTCAAATGAAGTTTTTTCAGGGGAATCTTAATTTTTATGCATATGCATAAAAATTAAGATTATATACATTACTCCAATCTAATATCTAATAAATGAAACTTAGAAGAAAAGTATTTTTGTTGATCATTATGGCTCTTGTGGCCGGATTCTTTTTTCTTATTCGAAAACCGGCCGGCCTTGCGGAAAAAAACGGCGATATCAAGTGGGGTGTGGCCTTTTCAAAAATGTTCGCGACGGAGATGGGGCTTGACTGGCGGGAAGCGTATTTGGCCGTTCTCGATGATCTCGGCGCGAAAAGAATCCGACTCCCTATTTATTGGCAGGACATTGAAGAGGAGGAGGGGAGGTATGATTTTTCGGATTATGACTGGATGATTGAGGAAGCGCAAAAAAGAAATGCGCAATTGATCTTGGTCATCGGTCGAAAGCTTCCACGCTGGCCGGAATGCCATGCGCCGTTTTGGGCGGATAAACTCACCGAGTCGGAAAAACAGGAAAAAATTCTCTCGGCGATGTCAAAAGAGGTTGAGCGCTACAAAAATATTCCCAATTTATATCTCTGGCAAGTGGACAATGAGCCTTTTCTTCCTTTTGGAGAATGCACGACGACGGAAAAGGGATTTCTTGACAGGGAAGTGGCAAAAGTGCGCGAAATTGATTCAAGCCATCAAATAATGGTGACGGACAGCGGGGAGCTTTCCATCTGGGTGCGGGCGGCCAAGCGGGCCGATATTTTTGGAACAACCATGTATCGGATTATCCACAAAGATCCGATTGGATATTTCAAATACCCTCTTCCCCCGAGATTTTTCTGGCTAAAGGCCAATATCGTGCATTTATTTTTTCCCGGGAAGCCGATTATCGTCTCGGAGCTTCAGACCGAGCCTTGGGGACCGAAACTGATTTATGATTTGCCGCTCGAGGAGCAGGAAAAATCAATGAGCCTCAAGCAATTTCGGGAAAATATCGAATACGCGAAGCTTGTGGGTTTTCCGGAAAACTATCTTTGGGGAGCTGAATGGTGGTATTGGCTCAAAACAAAGCACGCGAAGCCAGAATTTTGGGACGCGGCGAAGGAGATATTTGCAAAATAGAAGATATCAAAAAAATTGGCCTCGAAAATTCCGAGGCCATTAAGAAGGGAACTGTTAGCGCTTTACTCCATGTTCTTCAATTCTCCTCCTGATAAACCTAAGAGCCTCTTCCGGAGGAAGAAAATGGTTTTGGGAAGTGAGCCGAGAAGTTATTCCGAGTTCCTGGGTGTACTTCCCAGGATATTCAGTGATGTGAATTTTATCACCTTCTTCGGTTACAAAAAGAACAATGGTCGTTACTTTCATTATCGCCTCCTTTGAGCTATTTTAGAGTTTTCAATTTCTCCATCATCTCTTTTTCCGCCTCCAAGATATCTTTTCCCAGAAATTCGACGGACAGATGTCCGTTTTTTATTTCTCCGTTGAAAAGCTTTTCCAGATTTCGAAGCGACGGCAGGTCATTGGTCTTGAGGAGCGCGATATTTTTTTTGAGCGATTCGCTGAAAATGATGGCAAAAGTGTTTCCCGAGGAAAAATTGTCTTTGATCTTTTCGAGTATCAGCGGCAAATCCGTCTCGGTCGTCCGGCTCAGGACAAAATCCTCAAGCGACACCAGTGACCAGGCCAGCTTCAGTTTTTCGTCCCAGTTGAGCCGGGCCATAACCCGCCCCCAGAGCTTCATAAAGGGGAAAGACTGGGTTTTCATGAGATGGCGGACGATTTCCTGCTGGCTGGCGCCTTTCTCGATGAGCCACGAAGCGGCGAGGAAGGTCTGGGGAGTCGTCCGTTCGCTTTGAAAATTGGAAGTGGCGGAAACTATTCCCGCGAGGAAGCACTGGGCCGAGGCTGGATTCATATGTTTTTCATCGAAGCCTTTCGAAAATTCACAAAGCGCTTCCGAAACGGAAGAGGCGGTGGTATCAACAAGATTGAACTGCCCGAAATTTTCGTTGGCGGGCGAATTGTCGATGTTCACGACCGGGAGCTCAAAAAAAAGGTCGCTGTTTTTTTCCTTGATTTCGCCAAGATCATCCAAATTTTGGCAGCCGATCACGACAACAAGGTCGTATTTGAACTTGGCGGGGATGAACGAAAAATCGCGCGGGTCAATCGCTTCTTTTTCCGGCGTGATATAGATTTCAAAGGCCTCTTCTTTTTCTTCGACGCGGGAACTGATGATTTTGTTGTATTTGGTGTTGAAAGACAAAACAAAATCCCGCGCTCCGGTGATTTTCTTTTCCATTTTTTCCGGGAGAGGGAGGAATTTCAGTTTTTCGGCTTGAGGGTTGTTTTCCAGAATCACTGGATTCTTTCCAAGATTTTTGAGCAAATGAAAAAAGCCCCAGCTTGCCGAGACTGCATCGCTCGAAGCTTTGGGCTTGGTGAGTATCAAAATACTTTGGGAAGCATCGATTTGATTTTTTATTTGGTCCTGAATAGAAAGCGGCATGGGATTCTTTACGAATTTTTATGTGAAGATTGATTGGTTTTTTAGAATATCAAATGGCGCAAGCGGTGTCAATCGGTTTTTGTATTGACTTTATGGCGGAATTGTTCTATATAGTATTCAAAAAGAGATAAAGGAGGCTGCCGTGAAAAATGCCGAAGTTCTAGTCATCGTGCTCGGAACTTGTTTGATAATTTTCATTGCTTTGGCGGGGTGCTGCCCATCTGCGTCTTTCCAGGCGCAAAATGAATACACCTGGAGGATCAGAGGATACCCGTCATCTATAAACTGCAGCCACTGCCACTCAAAGGAAGGCCTTAGCGCTCTCTGGTGGAGAGGCGACAGGAGCGCGGCAAGGAAGAGCGTAATTCCATTTCAGCGTCCTGCCCACAAAATACCGCTGAGCAGCTCTGAAGTGTATATGACAAACGGTTGCTTATAGAGAATACCGGCAGTCAATGTAAAAAGCCCAGGCAGTTCCGCCTGGGCAAATTTTTTTTGGCGTGAAACATCGAATTGGGGCATAAAATAGGGCTATTTTAGGGAGTGTTTCCCGACCGTTGACAAAAGCCGGTTTTGGGTGTAAAATAACAGGTTAAATAAAAAGAAAAAGGAAAATAACTATGATCAGAAAGTTCCTTGTCATTTTGGCGATGGTTATGTTTTTTGGGGCAACTGCAGCTTTTGCCGGTGAGCAAGTTCCGCGCACTGGCCGGGAAGTCAAGATTGTTTACGATGAAGTTTTTCTGCCCCCGCATATCGAAGCAAGATATGAACTGGAAAGAATCCAGGAGGAGTGGTCAGCCCAGGAGTTATTTGATCTTATTTCGAGGCAGGAGGAATCCGATGAGGAAAATTTTTGAGGTTATAGTCCTGGTAGCGCTGCTGCAGTCAGGGATCGCGGGCTGCGGTACTGTGGGCGGCATACTCGTTTTCGATCCAATTAATTACGTCGGGTCTTCCAGTGGCCCAAACGTTGATTGGAACCGGGCGCCGCTTTCTGTAGTCAAACGGTCGGCTTATCTTGACCGCAGACTGCAAGAAGCCCAGCGCGATTACGATGCCGCCAAGAACGCCATGCGCGATGAGGCGCGGGCGGCTGCTCGGCGTGATTTTGAGCACGGGTTTCCGCGCGGTGCCCATGCTCCCCCAATTCTCTGCGGAGAAGCGAGAGAAGCTTACGGGCAGGAGTTCGATTCTTTGGAGCGGGATTACCGTTCTAAGCTCGAACAAAGGGCTCGTCAATTGGGTGAATTGGAATTTTACCGAAGCCGCCGGCTGCGGTAAGAGTGGCACCAAAAAAGAAGGATAACTAAGGCCAGTTTTCATTGCGGACGCATCCGTGATGAGGCTGGCCTTTTTTCTTTGCCAAAATCAGGATTTATGCGACAATTACATAAACGTAATTTGTAATTGGCTATTGGTAATTTGGAAACATTTTTTACGAAAAGCGCTAGTGAAACCCGAAAACTGGGTGAAGTGTTGTCCCAAGAATTGCGCGGTGGTGAGATAATCTGTCTTACGGGTGAGCTTGGAAGCGGGAAAACGACTTTCGCGCAGGGAGTTTTGCGGGGGCTGAAAATCAAAGGTCCTTACACGAGCCCGACGTTTGTGGTGATGAAGCACTACAAAATTAAAAGTCAAAATTTTTCCAAGGTTCGGCCCTTCCCTTCCCCGACAAGTCGGGGAATTCCTCAAGGCCAAACCTTAAACGTTTATCACATAGATTGTTATCGAGTTAAATCACGGGATATTATAGAATTGGGCTGGAAAGAAATTATCACCGGGGAAAATAATATTGTGATTGTCGAGTGGGCGGAGAGGATGAAGGCTATAATTCCCAGTCGTGCCATTTGGCTGGAATTTGAACATCTCGACGGGGATGCGAGGAAAATCATTATAAATTCAAAATTTAAAAATCAAAATTCAAAGTGACAATGTAAAATTCAAAAATATTTTATTTTGGATTTTCATTTTGATTTTTGATATTTGCATTTTGCATTAAAAGGCGATAAATATGCCATCTCCAAAAAAAAAGTTTATCCTCATCGACTCCAACGCCATCATTCACCGCGCTTACCACGCTCTTCCTCCGCTGACCACAAGAAAGGGGGAAATCGTGAACGCGGTTTATGGGTTCACTTCCGTCCTGCTCAATGTCCTCAACCGCTTCAAGCCCGATTACATCGCGGCGACTTTTGATCTCAAGGAGCCGACCTTCCGGCACAAAGAGTTCAAGAGCTATAAGGCGACCAGGGTGAAGGCCCCGGATGACCTCTATGAGCAAATTCCACTAGTGAAAAAAATTGTCGAGGCATTCAATATTCCTGTTGTGGAAAAAAAAGGATATGAAGCCGATGACCTTATTGCCACCTTCGCCCGAAAAACGGAAAAAATCCATCCGGACGTAGAAGTGATTATTGTGACCGGAGACCTGGATACGCTGCAACTCGTTGACGACAAAGTGAAAGTTTTCGCTCTTCGGAAAGGGATGAGCGACTCCGTTCTTTATGGCGAAAAAGAAATTTTTGAGCGGTACGGTCTTAAGCCCGACCAGATGATTGACTACAAGGGGCTTCGGGGGGATCCTTCGGACAATCTTCCGGGTGTCCGCGGAGTTGGAGAAAAAACGGCCACCGAACTTCTAAAAAAATACAATACTATCGAAGAAGTTTATAAAAATCTTCCCAATATAAGAGAAGGGATCCGAAAAAAATTGGAAAAAGACAAGCTCCAGGCATTTTTTAGCAAACGCTTGGCGCGTCTCGTTGAAAATGTACCGGTTGATTTTGACATTGAAAAGTGCCTTGCTGAAGATTTCAGCCGTGTCGAGGTCATCAACCTCATGCGGGAGCTTGAGTTTTTCTCGCTTCTTCGCCGCCTGCCGGGTTATGAAGATCATATGAAAAATCTGCAGAAAAATGATTCTGTTGGCCCGGAAGAGACGGGAAAAGTCGAATGGAAAAAAATTGAAGCCTTTGAGCTTGGAGAAACACCCAAAATAATTTCAATCGCTACAGACAGCCGAGGTATTGCGATAAGCGGAGATTCCCGCTCTTCCAATTACATACCGAGAATCAGCGAGAGTCTCAAAAGAATTCTGGAAAATGAAAAAATTGAAAAAATCGGCTTCGATCTCAAAAGGGAATGGCATATTTTTGACAAGGCAGGAATAAATTTGCGGGGAATTTCTTTTGACGTCCAGCTCGCGGCCTATCTTTTGAGCTCAGGGTCAAATCTCACTTGGGAAGATCTCGCGATGCAGGAGCTCGGAATAATGGTTCCAAAAGATAATAAAAAAACAGGGCAGGCCTCCCTTGTTTTTCAAGAGGATGAAGGGCAGATTGAAAAGATATGCAAAAAAACGGCATATAATTTCGCTCTCAAGGAAAAGCTCGGGAAAAAACTTGAAGAAATCAGCCGGCAGCAAATTTCCGAGGGCAAGGAAAAAACACTAAAAGAACTTTTCGAAAGGTTGGAAATGCCGCTTGCGGAAATTTTGTCAAGAATGGAAAAAGTCGGGATAAGAATAAACAAGACCGTTCTCAGGGGCATATCGGCCAAACTTGACCAGCGAGTCAAGAAACTGGAAAAAGAAATTCAAAAAGTGGCAGGTGAAGATTTCAACGTCAACTCCTCCGTCCAGCTCCGGGAGGTTCTTTTTGAGAACCTGAAGATACCGACAAAAGACATCAAAAAAGGAAAAACCGGTTTTTCAACGGCTTCACCTGAACTTCAAAAAATAAAAACACTTCATCCGGTCGTTGAAAAAATCGAAGAATATCGGGAGCTCTTCAAGTTGAAAACCACCTACCTTGATACTTTGCCGAAAATGACGGACAGCGCTTCAAGAATTCATACCACATTCAATCAGGCGGTGACGGCGACCGGCCGGCTTTCTTCCTCGGAGCCGAACCTTCAGAATATTCCCATTCGGACCGATCTCGGCCAAATTATCCGCACTGCTTTCGAAGCCGAAGAGGGTTATCGATTGGTGAGCGCCGATTATTCACAGATTGAACTGCGCATCGCGGCTCATCTATCCGGAGACGTGAGAATGATTACTACATTTTTAAACAAGGAAGATATCCACACGGCCACGGCTGCGAGAATTGGCAAGGTTGAAATCGATAAAGTAACCGACAAGATGCGCCGCTCCGCGAAAGCTCTGAATTTCGGAATCATCTACGGAATGAGCACTTTCGGGTTTTCGCAATCGGCGGGAGTTTCGCAGGAAGAAGCAAAAGAATTTATCCGAAAATATTTTTCCAACTATCCCCAAGTTGCCCAGTTTCTGGATGAGGTGAAAATTTTGGCGCGGGAAAATGGTTTTGTCGAAACGGAATTAGGAAGAAGGCGCTATATCCCGGAAATAAATTCCTCAAATATTCAGCTTCGAAACCAAGCCGAGAGAATGGCGGTGAATATGCCCATCCAGGGCCTGGCGGCTGACATCATCAAACTGGCTATGATTGAGGCTGACAAACTGATTGCGGAAAAATATCCCGCGTCGAGGATGATTCTCCAGATCCACGATGAACTTTTATTCGAAGTTCCGGAAAAAGAATCCAAAAGATTCGCGAAAGATATCAAGTCGGCGATGGAAAGTGTCTACAAACTTTCCGTTCCGCTAATCGCGGATGTGAAGGTCGGAGACAATTGGGGAGAAGTATAAAGGCTGCAGATCAGCAGAAAAAAAACAGAAAATTACGCCAATATCCTTGAGAAAAGTTGCGAATTTTTCTGTTTATGGTTATCCAGTATACTGTATACCCGCTATCAAGAAGTTATTTTTCTTTTTTATGGGTGGAGACAAGAAATTTTTTATAAAAATCGGGATTTTTATTTTCCTTCTTCTTTGGGTCGGGTTTTTGTATGCGAGGAAGATTAATCTCGCGACGGCGGATTTAGGGCGGCATCTCGAGAACGGGAGATGGGTGGTTGAAAACGATTTCAATCTGTTTGAAAAAAATTCTCCCCTTCATGAAAATTACTATTCCTTCACAAACCCGGATTTTCCGGTCGTGAACCATCACTGGGGATCCGGGGTGGCATTTCATTATATTTGGAAATTTTTCGGGTTCAGCGGCCTCTCGCTTTTCTATATTCTTTTGAGTCTGGCCGCATTTGCGGTTTTTTTCCGGATAGCAAGCCGGGAATCAAATTTCACCTTGGCCGCGCTTTTCGCTTTTTTTCTCGCGCCGCTAATGGCCGAAAGGACGGAAATCCGGCCGGAAGTCTTCAGTGTTATTTTCTCAGCAATATTTCTCTTTTTACTCTGGAAATACTCGGAGGGGAAAATGAACTGGAGAGGGCTATTTTTTCTTATCCCTCTTCAGATTGTCTGGGTAAATTCCCATGTCTATTTTTTTCTGGGATTATTTTTGATTGGGACTTTTTGGTTTTCTGAAATTGCGCAAATTATTTTTCAAAAATTGACTGACGAAGAATTTACAAAAAAAATAAAAAAGATAAAAATTTTGGCAATTGTTCTTTTTTCCACTTGTCTGGCATCGCTGGTGAACCCTTTCGGGATCAGGGGCCTTCTCTATCCGCTCAAAATTTTCAAAAATTATGGCTATACGATTGTGGAAAACAAGTCGGTCCGTTTTGTTGAAAATTACGGGGTGATGAATCCGAATTTTTCCCTCATAAAATCCGTTTTGATCTTGTTGGCCTTGAGCTTTGTCCTGCTTTTTTTTGTCAATCGCAAAAAAATATCGCTTGTCTATTTTATATTTTCCATATTTTTTGGGGTCTTGGGCTGGGTGGCCATCCGAAATTTCACGCTGCTTGGATTTTTCGCTCTTCCGGCTCTGGCTTATAATTTTCAAGCTGTTTTCGGGCAAAAAAAAGGCGAAATAAATATCGCGAAAGAAAATGGCATTGCCGTATTGTATATTATATTGGCTGTCGTTGGCCTTTGGTGCAACTTCGAATATGTGAGTTTTCACTCGGAAAAGATAGGAACCGGGCTTTTGCCGGGAGTGACTCAAGCGGCCGAATTTTTCCGAAAAGAGAATATCCAAGGGCCGGTTTTCAACAACTATGACATTGGCGGATATCTCATTTTTTATCTTCCCAAAAGCGAAAAAGTCTTTGTGGATAACCGTCCGGAAGCCTATCCCGATTCCTTTTTTGGCGAAGTGTATAAACCAATGCAGGAGAACGCGGATATTTTCGAAAAAATTGATCGGGTGTATGATTTCAATGCGGTGTTTTTCTATTCGCATGACATCACTCCTTGGGGAATGAATCTTCCCAAAATCATTCAGGAAAATCCGGACTGGGCGAAAATATACGGCGACGATTATGCGGTGATATATCTCAAGAGAAATGAGGCAAATAAAGCCACCATCGATAAATACCCAAATTAATTTTTAGAGGTCTGTCCGTTCGGCCGGAAAGGAATGCGGACGAGACACTTAACAATAAATATGCCGGAATTACCGGAAGTTCAAACAATTGTTGACGATCTAAACCAAAAAATAAAAGGCGACACGGTCATCGGTTTTTGGAGTGATTGGAAAAAATCGGTGAAGATGCCGTTGGATAAATTCAAGAAAGGGATAAAGGACAGGGAAATATTAGCAGCAAAAAGGGTCGGAAAAAATATATTTATAGACTTGTCGGGAGGGAAGACGATATACATACATCTCAAGATGACAGGGCATTTGCTGGTCAAGCGCAAAACGCAAAGCTCAAAGCGCAAAGTCAAGGAGAAAGACTATTTTGATGAAAAAGTAAATCAATATATTCATCACGTATTCTTTTTGAAGTCCGGACGGACGCTCGAGTTTTCTGATTTGCGGAAGTTTGGGAAAATAATTTTGGCGGATACTGACAAAATTGATGAAATCAAAGAAATTGGAAGCTTGGGGGTCGATGCGATGAGTCAGGGGTTCACCCTGAATAAACTCGATGAAATTCTGGACAATCGGAAAACAAAAATAAAGATGCTGCTTATGGACCAAAGCAAAATCGCCGGGATAGGGAATATATATGTAAGCGAAATTTTGTTTGAGGCCGGAATTTTGCCAAGCCGGCCAGCCGACACATTGAGCGGAGAAGAAAGGCGAAAACTATACAATGCAATCAAAAAAATCCTTAAAAAAGCCACAAAATTGCGAGGAACATCGGACAGCGATTATCGTGACACAGCTGGCGCGCCGGGAAAATTTCAGGAGGTACTCAAAGTCTACCGCCGGGCTGGAAAAAGATGTTCGAGATGTGATACAATAGTCCTAAGGGAAAAAATGGGGCAGAGAGGGACTTTTTTTTGTCCCGCTTGCCAAAAATAATAACTCTTTAAAGAATTTAGAATTGCGAATTTTGAACTTAGAATGGGAATATTGAATCTAGAATCCCGGGTTCTTTGTTCTTGATTCCCATTCACAATTCTCGATTCTAAATTCTCAATTCCCAAAAATATGCTCGACAGAATCAAAGAAATGAGCACAAAGACGAAAGTCATATGCGTCGCCGTGCTGGTAGTTATAATAATAATCGCTGGATATTTTCTTGGCTGGTTTGGCAAAAGAAAAGCCGGACCTTTGGATCTCGACTCCATGAAAGGGGATGTCGATATGGGTGCGCCGCTTAATACCGGAGAAGTAAGCCCGTTCACGAATTTGCCGTGCGACAATTGGAATCGCCGGCCAATTGCAGTGATGCAAGCGGCTGACCTTTCGGTGCGGCCTGACAGCGGATTTTCGGATGCGGACCTTGTTCTGGAAATGCCGGCTATCACAGCCAGCATCACTCGGCTCACAGGCCTTTATGTCTGCAACAATCCTCCGGAAGTCGGATCAATACGATCTTCACGCCATGACTACATTGCTCTTGCCGCCGGCTGGGACGCGATTTTTGCCCATTGGGGCGGATCGCATTTTGCCGGTGACATTTTGAACAAAGGTGTTATCGATAACCTTGACCTTAACGGCAGCTTTGGAAATAAAGCCTCCGAATGCGGTTTTCGAAAAGCTGGAATTCCAGCTCCTGATAATGGTTTTGCAAAGTTTGAAAAACTGCTGGAATGCGCTAAGGCCAGAAATTATCGCATGGAAAATAAATTCTCCGGTTACGCTCATCAAGCGGAAGCGCCGGCGGATCAGCGTCCGAATGGAGGACATCTGCGGGTGGGTTTTGCCGGACCGTACGCGGCTGAATATGACTATGACAAAGCCACAAACTCTTATCTTCGTTTCTGGAATAAGGTAGCTGATACGGATGCCAATAACGGAAAAAGGCTGGCACCAAAAAATATAGCGGTTGTTATTGCTTCTTCGGAACAGATCGAAGGCCAATACAACAATGTTCAAATTGGAGACCCGCAATTTGACAGCGTGAGCGAGGGTGACGCGTTCTACTATTTCAACGGAAAAGAGACAAAAGGCCGCTGGAAAAAAGACAAATCGAAATGGGCGTCGAAGCTTTTTATGTATGATGAATCCGGACAGGAAGTGAAGTTTGTTCCGGGGCAGATTTGGGTGGAGGTATTGGAGCCAGGTCAAGCGCTGAAGTGGGAAGTGCAATAACATTCAATGCTGGGGGAACCCTAACATTGAATGTTGAGAATCATGATAATATTCCTTTACGGCGAGGATGGATTTCGTTCGAATCGGAAACTTGCCGAAATAAAAAACAAATTTACCGAAAAATACAAAGAGGGCGGCACCCTTTTTGTTTTTGACTTTGTTGAACCAGGAGCAAAAATTAGCGATCTTATCATCAAACTTTCTTCGGGAGGATTGTTTTCAAACAAGAAATTGGCAATTGTGAAAAATATTCTTCAAAACAAAACAGCGGCGCAAGACTTGGAGCTTCTCGATTTTCTGAAAAAGGCGGATAAAGGAGAAATAAAAGACCTCACTCTCGTTTTCTGGGAAAAAGAAAGAATCGACAAAAAATTGAAACTGGCGAAATTTCTTCTTGAAAAAACAAAAAAGCAGGAGTTCGGTCTCTTGGATGGATCGAAACTGACAAATTGGATAATTGGGGAAATTCGGGCGATTGGGGAAGACAAAGTTTCTATCAGCCCAAAGGTAACGGAGAAGCTTTCAATTTTTGTCGGGAACAATCTCTCGCTTCTCTCGAAAGAAATTGAAAAACTTGTCGGATATAGGAGCAAGGGGGAAATTTCCGAAGAAGACATTAATCTTCTCGTGAAATCGAAAATTGATACTGATATTTTCAAAACAATTGATTCATTGGCGCGGCAGGACAAAAAAACAGCTGCGGGGCTTCTTCATAACCACTTGAGCGCCGGGGAAGATCCTTTTTATCTTCTTTCGATGTATTTTTATCAATTCCGAAATCTCTTAAAAGTGAAAGCACTCGCCGAAAAAAATGTCTCCGAACGCGAAATCGCCCAAAAGTTGAAACTCCATCCGTTTGTTGCCCGAAAAAGCCTCGAACAAGGGAGGAATTTTTCACTCGATCAGCTCAAGAAGCTGTACAAAGATCTCTGCGAGATTGATTTTGGAGCCAAGACAGGAAAAATCGAAATAGAACTGGCGCTGGACAAGTTTATTGCTTCAGTATAGTAATTAATCTATGAAAAATAAAAGTAAATCAAAAATATTTCGGCTTACAAGAGAGGTTGTATTCACCGAAAATATTGTGAAGGATATCAATGAGTTGCTGGAGGTGCTTTCGCCGGGAAAGGGTAAAAGTATCAATATAACAAGACTTCAAAAACTTGTTGGCCATCCATTCCTGGAAATTCATGTTATAGAGGTTGCTGGAAAAGTTTCTGGTATGGCAAGTTTGCATCTTATGGAGGTAATGGACAAAACAGTGGCGCGAATTGAGGATGTTGTTGTGCATCCGAAGCATCAGGGAAAAGGGCTTGGAAAAAAGATAATGAGTCATGTCATCGGACGGGCAAAGAAAAAGGGAATAGTTAGTATTGAGCTTACAAGCAATCCCAAGCGCGCCGCGGCGAACAAACTTTATCAAAAACTCAAATTCAAGCCGCGGGAAACGAATGTCTATCGGCTGAAATTGAAGAAATAGGCCGCAGCTTTTTTGTAAAAATAATTCACACCAGTAAACTAGATTACTGGTGTGTTTTTTTTATTTCACTACAACTAGTTGTAGTGAAGATTATTCGTAATTATATTGAACTATGTGATTCCTAATCAACGAGATTAGGAAGAGATTAGCTTGCCGCATTCTGCCAGGCGAGGTTGAAGAGGATTTTGTAGGATCTGGCAATGTCCTGGCTTTCGATGACGGTGGCGAAAAGTTTGTTTTGGGTCGAAAAGATGACAAGTTTATCTCCGAAGACAACATTGTCGTTGCCGGAAAATATTTGATCATCCACGAGAAACCGAATTTTGTGATTCGGATTTTTGTTTTTTCGGATTAATTTCACATATTCTTTGTTTTTCTCGCTATCATTCAGAATTTCCCGAATTTTGTAGCGGCGGTTTTGCGACTGCTTGAGATACTTGTGGGTGATATCTTCCAAAAGATTCCAAGCATGAGATAAGTCTCCCCAGCAGAGGATTTCTTTTCCCTTGGCGAGATAGTCAATAATTTCAGAATAAATTTGCCGGACGCCCGCTTGCCCCTCGAAAACTTGAATATTTGGCCGGTCTTCGTCGAAGTTATAGATTGACTGGAGCAGGGGAAATATCTCTGTGAGCGTTTCTTCTTTGCGTTTAATTTGAGTAAATAACTTTTTGGGATTGGCGGCGCGCCATAGCGTCGCTTTTTTTGTTTTCCAAATGGAAACGAGACCCCGTTCAACGAGGAGATTGAGCGTGAAATAGACCGTTGCGCGTTTGAGGCCGCACTTCTGGGCGATATGATAGGCTGTATCCTGCCCGAGCTGAAGGCAGGCGAGATAGACTTTCGCTTCCTTTTCGTGAAATCCAAGTTGTTCGAGCTGTTTTTCGAGAGTCATAGGTTTTTCATTGTTTTTTCGCTTTGTCATCCCGGACTTGATCCGGGATCCAGTTGAATATCGTTAAGTGTAAAATCCCTGGATCCCCGCTTTCGCGGGGATGACAAAAGAGTATCATTAACAAATTATGCTGTCAACAAAATTGTCAACAATAGAAAATAATAATCAATTAATACGGATATAAAAGCGATAAATTGCATAAAAATAGTAAATTATATTGACAATAATTCGGGATATACCTATAAAGAGCTGTTGTTTAACAATTGAATAAAGGAGACACTATGGCCCCGAGAATCCTATACGAGGTTGTTTTAGGAAACAATGTTTTGCGGGGAGTAGAAAATGATCGTGTCGCCTATATTTCATCCGCCGATCTAAAGAATCTATGGCTATATGATGGTATGACCATAACTGACAACGGAGTTCGGATTTATCTTATGAAGGTTGAGTTCTACCCCTGGGTGGCGGAGCTGAAAAAGCTTGAGATAGGGTTTGTCATATTCACGAAGCAGCAGGGGCTCGTAGAGGATCTAAACTGCATCATTAGGAGGAATCAATGAAAAAACTCACTCCGTTTCAAAGGAAAGTGGCGCGGTGGTACTTAGCGCACCCAAAGATTCATAAAGCAGCCTTGGAATATGGAGCTGGATTAGCCATACTGGTTGACTTGATCATTCCGGGTGTAATAATATTTTGGTTTAAAATGAGATGGGACGTGATAAATTCAACGATCATTGCACTTGCCATGTCTGGCGCAGCAACCTTCGCATTTATGATTTCCATTTCGTTGACCGGATATGTGTACCGGAAGTATGTTCATGTGGTAGATCTGGACTTATTGCCCGAATGCGCGATTGAAGACGCTCGCAAAATCATCGAAAAATATCCGAAGTTTGCTGATTTGCTGAAGAATCTTAGTACGATCGCAAACAAAGAAGATGATGGCACGTATTTGCGCGAACATCTCGACAAGATCGGAAAATGGATTGACTTAAAAGCCAAACTTGCGGACGCATCACAAACCAAAAACGCTATTGAAATACAAATCGCCGCTCTGGAAAAAGAGCTGGGGTTGTGAGGGGAGAGAAAGAGATGCTAAGTGAAGAACTTCTGGTTGAAATCAAAGGTTTTGATGCCGAGACTTCATTGACTGAAATAATTTGGGTTATCAATGAATATTCCAAGAAGCATACGGGGGCTGTGAAATATGAATGGGAGCTCATCGCGGATATTGCTTTCCTGGCTTATATCCACAAAAGAAGGAGAGGATTCAAAAACATCATGCATTCCATCTTGGGTCTTCTTTCAATTTTCCATTGTCAGCACGGTTTTGATCGAGCCGCTGTCCTCTTGGCCAATGATGCTCCTGAAGACGCAAGGGTAGTTATATATATGCTGGGGCGTATCAAGGAGAGCTTGACGATCGCTCAAGCAAAATGGAAACGCATGAAGAAAAAAGACAAGAAACATATCTCTGACGGAATGACAAAGTTATTCGTCGGGCTGGAGCTAACCTCCGGAGAAGCAATATATCCGGACTGATTGAATTCTAATCTCGGAGATTAGAAAAATAAAAAATCGCGCTTGGAAAAATCCGGGCGCGATCTTCTTATACCAAAATAATGCAAAGATTATTTTTTCTTTAGGAGATGAAATTAACTTTTTTTCTTGAAAGCAATGATGGCCAAAGCCAAGGCAATGACAACCAAGGCGCCGAGAATATAGAGGCTGGTCATAATTTGGTAAATATTATTCATAAGATTTTTCTTTGACGACGACGGATAAGCTCAGCAGCCAGCAGGAAAACGAAAGGGCCAACCCGGAAAAAACTATCGGCCAGCTGACAGCATCACTTATGATGGGGCCAACGAACATCGAAGCAAAAAACACTTGTGCAATGTCACGGGATATTTCAGATAGGATTGTTGCTTTAGATGGAGACGAGTTCATTTCTTCTCTGATTTTTGTTTGATATTTCTATTTTATCAAAGCAGTTTTTATATGTCAAAAGAGAAAAGCCGAATTATTTCCCAGCTTTCTTCATCATCTTCACGAGCCGCGATTTTTTGCGGGCGGCGGCGCGCTTGGCGATGACGCCGACTTTGGCGGCTTTGTCGAGCGCTTTCTGGACGGTCGGGAACATTTTTTTGGCATCTTCAATCTTCCCCGCTTTAGCGAGCTCATTGAGTTTTTTTACCGCGTCTTTGAAAGCTTTTTTGATCGAGAGGTTTTGCGCGGCCCGTTTTGTCGAAGCGCGCAGATATTTTTTGGCACTTTGCTTAATCGGCATAATTCACTTCGTTCAAAATCAAAATGCAAAAATCAAAATGCAAAATGACAATTGAAAATCTAAAAATTTATATAAAACACTCTATATTTCTAACACAGCCGGCTATTTTTGTAAAGAGCGGATTACCACGGAGAAATACTTTATACTTTATACAAAATACTTTATACTATAATCAATGATAGCCAAAATAACGGGGAAAATCGCCTTTTTTCGCGATAACTACGTCGTCGTGGACGTTTCCGGCGTCGGATATAAAATATTCGTCACCGATTTTACGATGGGAAAAATCGCCGGAAAAAAAGAAATAGAATTGTACACGCATACCTATGTCCGCGAGGACACTTTATCACTTTACGGTTTTTTGATTCCGGACGAGCTGGAAATGTTCGAGCTCCTCATTTCCATCTCCGGGATTGGGCCAAAAGCGGCGGTCGGAATCCTTTCCATTGCGGAACCGAAAACGATCCGGGCGGCGGTTATATCAGGCGATTCTTCGATCCTCACCCGTGTTTCGGGAGTGGGAAAGAAGACAGCCGAGCGAGTCATTCTCGAACTCAAAAACAGGATTGCGGAGCTTCCCGGCGAAGACCAAAGGGAGGCCAAAGCTGATTCAGAAGCTATTGAGGCGCTTGTTTCTCTGGGATATTCTGTTTCCCAGGCCCGCGAAGCCCTGAAAAGTGTGCCGAAGGATGAAAAAGATATGTCGGGTAGAATAAAAGCGGCACTCAAGAATTTGGGGAAATGATATTTATGAATGACAAGTCTCTAAATTTTGTTCAAGCTAATTCGCCAGACGGAAGTTTTTTGCAATCGGATCATTGGCGGAAGTTTCAGGAAAGCGTAGGGCGAAAAACACATAATATTTCCGCAAGTGATGGTGAAGGAGAAATTTTGGTTCATGCTAGTATCATAACGCATGGTTTGCCTATCGTCGGGGATTATTTTTATGTGCCGCGCGGACCGGTCATCAAAATTTTCAATTTTCAATTTTCAATTTTCAAACAATTTCTGAATGATCTAATTGGTATCGTTCAAAAAAATAATGCTGGATGGGTAAGAATAGAACCAAACAGTGAGGAAGAGTTGAAATTGGTTAGAGAAAATTTATCGAGTGATATTAAAATAAAAAAAGCGCCAGTGGATGTTCAGCCGAAAGAAAGTTTAATCCTAGATATTTCGAAAAATGAAGATGAATTACTGGCAAGAATGAAGCAGAAAACTCGCTACAACATCAAATTGGCAAAGAAAAAAAATATTGTGGTTCATTCTTCGCGGCAAGAAAAATATATAGATGAATTTTGTCGGTTGGTTAAAATAACCGCCGGGCGGGACAAAATAACTTCCCATCCGGAAAATTATTACCGAAAAATGTTTGAAACGATTCCTGGCGATATTCTTAAATTATATATCGCGGAATATAATGGAAAAGTTATCGCCGCGAATCTGGTTTTATTTTTCGGAAAAACGGCGACTTATTTGCACGGCGCATCGGATAATATTCACCGCGAAGTTATGGCGCCATATCTTTTGCAGTGGCAGCAGATTATCGACGCGAAAAAAGCAGGATGCGAGCGATATGATTTCGGAGGTGTGAAAGTTGAAGATACAGGCGGCAGATCTTGGGCAGGAGTCACAAAATTCAAAACCGGTTTTGCGTCGGGAGTTGAACCAATTCAATTCCCAGGATGCTGGGATATTGTGATGAACCCAGGAAAATACCGGTTGTATAAAGTATTGCAGAAAATAAAAAGACTTTTATAATGACTGAGCTAAGCCCGACTTAGCTCACTAGGAAAATGAAGAAATTTATTCCTCAATCTATCAAAAATATATACCATTTATTTCAGGCGATTCTGGCCAATGTTTGGTACGGTTTTCCGTCGAGGAAACTGAAAGTTATCGGGGTGACGGGAACGAACGGGAAGACGACGACTTGCCAGATGATTTCCAAAATCCTTGAAGAGGCCGGTCACAAAGTCGCGATGGCTTCAACGATCAATTTCAAAATCGGCGATAAAGAGTGGGTAAACGACACGAAATTCACGACTTTTTCCAGTTTCAAGCTGCAGGAATTCCTGAAAAAAGCGGCTTTGGCGGAATGTGAATATATCATTGTCGAAGTGACTTCGCACTCATTGGACCAAAATCGAGCCTGGGGAGTGAAATTTGACGTGGCGGTTATTACAAATATTTCGCGTGAGCACCTCGATTATCATGAAACAATGTCAAAATACAGAAAAGCGAAGGAAAAATTATTTGCAATGATTTCAAGAAATAAAAATGGGGCGGCAGTAGTGAATTTGGGGATGGAAAAGGCGGAGGAATTTTTGAAATATGAGGCGAAGGAGAAATATGGATATTTTTTAGAAAATCAAAAATCTCCGCCAAAGGCGGATCAGCCTCTGGCTGAAAAAATCAAGTTTATTGAGGCGAAAAATATAGAGCTAGGCATACAAAATACTAAGTTTCAGATACTAGAGACTAACTTTCAACTTAACTTGCCGGGGGAATTTAATATCGAAAACGTTCTCGCGGCGACGTGCGCAGGACTTTCGCAAAACATTGCTCTTCCCAAAATTTCCGAAGCGCTTTCGAAGATAAAAGGTGTCCCGGGAAGGATGGAACGGATCGAAAACGATCGCGGCCTCGAAATAATCGTCGATTACGCCGTGACGCCGGATTCCCTCAAAAAGTTATATAATTATATAAGTATGCTGAAGGGAGAATATACGAAAGTTATCGCGGTATTCGGCTCCTGCGGAGAGAGGGACCGTGGCAAGCGGCCGATTATGGGTGAAGTTGTGGCTCGGCACACAGACTTTTGCATTGTCACAAATGAAGATCCATATAATGAAGATCCGCAAAAAATTATTGACGAAGTTTTTGCTGGAGTTTTGAAGCATAAAAAAGAAAACGAAAATTCCTGGCGTATTTTTGATCGGAGAGAGGCCATCAAAAAAGCCCTGCAAATTGCAAAGCGCGGAGATGTCGTGGTCGTCACCGGAAAAGGAGCGGAAGAAACGATGGCCGTTGGAGATGAAAGAATACGCTGGAATGACCCTAAAGTGATTCGAGAAGTTTTATCAGAGCAAATGAAAAAATAAGTCCGATAGCACCGCCGATGATCACCTCCGGAATACGGTGGCCAATTCTTTCCTTCAGGCGAGGGAATTTTTTCTTGTTTACGGGGAGCTGGTCGACCAGCATATTCAGGTATCTTCCCTGGTCTCCCAGAAATACCCGGAGGCGGACGGCATCATCGATAATAATGAAGGCGAAAATGAAAGCCAGCGCAAAGACGCCTGAGTTTGTTCCTTCGAAATAACCAATACTGGTGAGGGTTGAAACAACAAAGGCTGTATGGGCGCTGGGCATGTGGCCATGAGTGAAGGCATATTCCCATTTGAAGCCGTGTTTCAGGGAATAAAGAAAAAATTTCAAAGCCTGGGTGAAAAGCCCGATAGTGATTGGAACGATGATGACAATATAATTTTTCCAGTCCATGGGTGAATTTTACCAAAATAGCTTATTTTCCGCAAATTTTCTTTTTATGAAAATTGAAGTTGAATCCGCGCCGCAACCCGATATTTCGGTTTCCAGTTTATTGGTTGATGCACTATTTTGTTGTGGCGATGGATAAATATCGGGTTGCTGGCAGTAGCTTGAAATTTTATTTTGTGTTATTATTTCGTCATGGAGGATTTCAAGAAAAAATTTGTTTTGCTTTCTGCGATTGCCAAAGAAAAAAAATATGCCCAGGAGTATTTGGGACTTTTGGCGCGCCGCGGCGACATCGGTTCAATCCGGATTGGCAAGCGATGGTATACGAAAGTAGAATGGTTTTCAGAGTTTTTATCTGATGCGGAGGCGAGAAAAGCGGAAGCAAAAAACCTTGACTCGTCCGTGGTGTCGGACACGGAAAAAATCAACCAAAAAGAAAAAATCGTTGCCAAAGGAACATCGCCTCTTGAGAAAATCGCGGAACATCAAATTAGGATCGCGAAACCATTGGAGAAAAATCAAGAAGAAGTCGGCGTGAAGGCTCTGCCAAGCGCTGTTTCTGCGCGGAAGGAACCGATGCAAAAAAAGAACGAGGTTTTGAGTGTGAAAAGAGAAGAGACAAAAAATATATTGCTGGGGATCGCAAACCCCAGACCGGTTCTCCAAAAATCTTTTGCAGCAGAGAGGAAGATGGAAACGATAAACCTGAAAATAAATAGAAACGCGAAGCCGGCGTTCTCAAGAAAGACTCCGAATATCTCAAAAATAAAAAAATATTCTCTTGAGAGAAAAAATCAGCCGTTGCCGATAGAAAAATCTGTGAACAATCCGAATTGGGCAATCAGAACGGAAGACCCGTCGCCAAATTTTGTTCCGGTTGAATCACGGATGGGATTTTTTCCAAAATTTGCTTTCTCGATGTCGGTGGTGCTAATCTTAGTCTTACTGGTTCAGTTCGGCTGGATATTCAAAAATGAGCTGAAGGGGATGATCGGCATTGAATCAGGAATTGTGGCCGGGGCGCAGGACAGCAAAGCTAATCTCGATGTTGTCAGAAATTCATCAGCCAGTTATTTAGGAAATCAGGGAGACAGAGTAAGGGAAAATATATCGATCTCTCGCGTACTAATAAGAGCGGCGATAGAGAGAAGCAGTGAACAAGAACCGGCAAACAATGGTCAGTAGCCTTTCGGCTCATTATTTTTATTAAAATTGATTATTAAGCATTAATTAGCAATAGTCATGATTACGTTGGTAATATTGGGGATTATCGTCGTCCTTATTGTTTGGGCGATTGCGATCTACAATGGGCTTATTCGGCTCAAAAACCGGGTAGATGAAGCTTGGAGCGACATCGATGTCCAGCTCAAAAGGCGCTACGATCTCATTCCGAACCTGGTTTCGACAGTCAAGGGTTATGCCACTCACGAAAAAGAAGTATTCGAAAAAGTGACGGAAGCCCGGACAAGGGCGATGGGAGCCCAATCGGCGGCCGATAAGGCGCAAGCCGAAAATATGCTTTCGGACACCCTCAAAAGCTTGTTCGCGGTTGCCGAAGCCTATCCCGATCTCAAAGCAAATCAGAATTTTCTCGAGCTCCAACGAGAACTCACCGACACGGAGGACAAGATCCAGGCTTCCCGAAGGTTCTATAACGGAAATGTCCGCGACTTCAACACGAAGATTCAAGTCTTTCCGAATAATATGTTTGCTGGCATGCTGGGATTTTCCGCCCGCGAATTTTTTGAGGCGGAAGCGGGAGAGAAGGAGAATGTAAAAGTGGAATTTTAGGAATTGAAATCCTAAATCCTAATATCGAAATCCTAAATAATATCAAAATTCTAAGAATCAAAATCCAAAACGTTTTGAATTTTGGGTTTTGAAAATTTGAATTTGTTTAGAGTTTGGTGCTTAGGATTTAGGATTTTTGAAATTTATGGCAACAATCTACACCCAAGCTGATAAAAATACCCGCCTGACTTGGATATATATAACGGGTTTTTTGATATTCGTTATCGGGGTAGGATATGTTTTCGCGGGCGCAATGAATAACTCGGCGATCCTTGTCGCGGCAGTCGTTTTCAGCACGCTGATAAGTGTTGCATCATACTGGTGGAGCGATAAAATTGTGCTGGCAATGAGCGGCGCCAAGGAAGTTACGCACGACAATGCAAAAGAAATATATCACATTGTCGAAAATCTTTGCATCACAGCCGGTCTTCCCGTTCCGAAAATATACGTCATACAGGACCCGTCTCCAAACGCGTTTGCGACCGGCCGCAATCCCCAGCACGCGGTTATCGCGCTCACGGCGGGATTGATTGAAAGGCTCGAGAAAAAAGAACTCGAGGGCGTGATTGCCCACGAACTTTCGCACATCGGCAATCGCGATATGCTTCTCTCGACGGTCATTGTCGTGCTGGTCGGCTTTGTTGCGCTGATGGCCGACTGGTTGCGACGCTGGGTGTGGTTTGGAGGAGACAGCGAAGACCGGGGCAGGAGCCCTGTATTTTTGATTTTAGCGGTCGTTTTGGCCATCCTTGCTCCATTTGCTGCAACTCTTATCCAGCTGGCTGTTTCCCGCAAACGTGAATATCTCGCCGACGCATCCGGCGCTTTGCTTACGCGCTATCCCGAAGGCCTCGCGAGCGCACTCGAGAAAATTTCCGCGGATCCAACGCCATTGCGCAGCGCTAACCGCGCCACAGCCCATCTCTTCATCGCCAATCCCTTCAAGGGCAAAAAAATATCTTCGTTTTTCATGACCCATCCATCCATTGCGGAACGGGTAAAGGCTTTGCGGGGAATGGATGTGTAGTTGCTTTCCGAAAGCCAAGCCCGAGTCATTATGCAATTCAAAGCCCCTAAAAACACGGAAAAGTATGAATGGACGCGGCACGCAGTTATCAAAATGAAACAATACGGCCTCACGGCTCAAAGAATTTTGCGCGTGGTGAAAAATCCGCAGAGAGTGGAGGAAGGAATCGTTAAAAATACCGTTGCCGTGATGCAGCCAAGCTCATTGATCACGAAAGACGGAAAAAGAGTCTGGACGCGTGAAATTTGGGCAATGTATCAAAGCAAAGGAAAATCCGAGAGCGAGAATCAAAAAACTATTGGTCTTCAGAAAATTCGCTTGATCAGTGCGTGGCGGTATCCGGGCGTAAGCCCCAAAAGAGACCCGATCCCGGAAGAAATTCTAAGGGAGCTGGATCTGTGATGACGGTTTGTGTTTTTTTGGCGGATTGGGTATTATAAAATCAGGAAACAAATCTTTTAACCAGACAAGGAGGTGACTATATGACCGAGGAAACAAAAAAAGCTGATCCGCAAGATGCGGAAAAAAATAAAGCCATGGCGATCGTGGGATATATCATCCCGATCCTGTTTTTCATTCCGCTCGTGACTGACGCGAAAAACAGCCCGTTTGCGAAATTCCATGCCAACCAGCAACTGAATCTTCTTCTTGCTGCGGTTGTCGTGAATATCGTCGGCGGCATTATTCCTTTTATTGGCTGGTTCATTATTCTTCCCCTGGGAACAATCTTTCTGATAGTGGCTGCGATTATGGGAATAATCAGCGCATCGAAAGCTGAGATGAAGCCATTGCCGCTTATTGGCGGGTTCAAGCTGATAAATTAATTGCTATTGCGCAATAGTATTTTTCCAAGCAGACAGCACTTTTCCAGTTGTCTGTTTTGGTTTATAATTGAGATGAGAAATGTATCCTAATAAGTGACTGAATGTGAAAATGACAAGAGAAAAAATGTCCGCCAGAGGCGGATCCGCCTCGGGCGGAAAGCGAACAAAAATTATCGCCACTATCGGACCGGTTTCGGAAAAAAAAACGGTGCTAGCTCAAATGCTGAAAGAGGGAATGGATGTCGCCCGGCTAAATTTTTCACACGGTGATTTTTCGTGGCATAAAAAAGCGATCAGGAACATTCGCGAGGTGAGTTGGAAAACAAAAAGGCCGATTGGAATAATGGTGGATCTCCAAGGACCGAGAATAAGGACAATTGGGAACCGGGAAGAAAGAATCAGAAAGGGCGAAACTGTGATGGTGGCGGGCAGGAACAGCAGGCTCGTGAAGAAAAGCGGCAAACAGAAAATAATATTTCTTGATCTTCCCGAAATGACTAAGCTTGTCAAAGTCGGAAATGAAATTCTGATTGAGGACGGCTTGATAAAACTTTCTGTTTTCAAAAAGGACAAAAAGCGTTTGTATTGCCGCGCTGAAAACGATGGGGTCATTAAGATGAGGAAGGGGGTCAATATTCCCGGAATTTCAGCAAAGCTTGGGGCTCTCACCAGCCAGGACAAAGAAGTTTTGGACTTCGCCCTTTCTCAAGACGCGGACTTCATTGCCATGTCATTTGTCCGGAATGCGAAAGAGATAAAAAACCTTCAGGATCTGATAAGGAAAAAAATAACCGACGAAAAAAAGATTCCCCAGATAGTCGCGAAAATAGAAAGAAGGGAAGCAGTAAAAAATTTCAACGAAATTCTCGCTGTATCCGACGCAATCATGGTCGCTCGCGGAGATTTGGGGATTGAAATGCCTCAGGAAGAACTTCCCATTCTGCAAAAAGAAATGGTGGCAAAGTCTTTGCGGGCCGGGAAGCCGGCTATAGTAGCGACTCAAATGCTTGATTCCATGATCCGGAATCCCAGACCAACGCGAGCGGAGGTAACGGATGTCTCAAACGCCGTTATCGACCATGCGGACGCAGTGATGCTTTCCGGGGAAACGGCTAGCGGGAAATATCCTATTGAAGCAGTCAAAATGATGCGAAAAATAATTGAAAAAACAGAAGAATCGCCTTTCGACGATCTTGAGCACGGATTTTTGGGTGATGAGAAAATGTCCGTCTCATCGGCAATTGCCCAGTCGGCCCATGAGCTGGTGAAGGACAGTGGAGCAAAAGCTATTGTCGCGGCCAGTGTTTCAGGATATACAGCCAGAATCGTCGCCCGGCATCGGCCGGAAGAGAGAATATTTGTGATGACCAACAGAGAAAAAACGCATAATCAGCTGACATTGGTCTGGGGAGCGGAGAGTTTCGTTCTCCCGGATTGTCGGGATTTGGACGAGCTTCTCGATAAATCAATCGCAACCCTCAAAAAAAACAAACTGATCAAAAAAAAGGATAAAATTGTGATTGTGGCAGGCCGTCCGCATATGAAAAAAGAGCATATGAGCCTGGTAAAGGTGGAAGAAATCCATTAGCGTTAGAAGCTGTTATTCAGCATGGAAAAGAATGTTTCTAACATTCTTTTTTTGTGGTATAATCAGCCTGTAAAGTTATAATAAAAAATAAAAATGATAAAAAAAATAAAGATGCTTGCCAATGGCTTTTCAGCCTCGGGCGGAAAAAAAAATTTTATTGTGTGGTTTCGCGAATCCGGAATCAAAGACATTGAACTAGTCGGCGGGAAAAATGCATCACTGGGCGAGATGTATTCAAATCTCAAAAAGAAAGGCATCCGGGTTCCGGACGGATTTTCGGTGACGGCCGAAGCCTATCGCTATTTCATTACCCAAAATAGCCTGGATAGCGAGATAAAAAAAATTCTCAAAGGACTTGATACGGGCAATATGCGGAATTTGGCCGAGCATGGCTACAGGGTCCGCCAGGCAATTCTTGCGGCTGAATTTCCAATTGATCTCCGAAACGCGATTGTGGAAAACTACGCCAAGCTTTCCAAGGAATACAATCCCCACAAGAGTTTTCACATCTCTTGGAGCAAAAATGACCATACCAACCACTTCGCGGGCGGCGTTGATGTGGCCGTTCGCTCCAGTGCCACGGCGGAAGACCTCGTCGATGCCTCTTTTGCCGGCCAACAGGAGTCATATCTCAATGTGACTGGAGAATATCAGCTTCTAGAATCTATCAAAAAATGTTTTTCCTCTCTTTTCACCGATCGGGCCATATCCTATCGTGTTGACAAGGGGTTTGATCAGCTCAGCATCGCTCTTTCAGTTGGAGTGCAAAAAATGGTGCGTTCCGATGAGGCTTCAAGCGGGGTTATGTTCACGATCGATACGGAATCGGGTTTTTCAGATGCTATCATCATTAACGGATCTTGGGGCTTGGGTGAAAACATCGTCAAAGGAAAGGTGAATCCTGATGAGTTCATTATTCACAAGCCCATGCTCAAAAAAGGATTCAAGCCCATCATTGGAAAAAAACTTGGGAGCAAAGAGAACAAGCTAGTCTATAGCATCGGAGGAACATCAACTACTCAAAACGCAATTGTTTCGCAGGAAGACCGGCATAATTTTTGCCTTTCTGACCAGGAGGCGCTGCAGCTTGCCCGATGGGGAGCACTGATTGAAGAACATTACAAAAAACCAATGGATATCGAATGGGCGAAGGACGGGCGCGACAAAAATTTATATATCGTCCAGGCTCGTCCCGAAACTGTCCAATCGCAAAAAAAGAAAAATGTGCTGGAGGAATATATCTTGAAAGAAAAAAGCAAAATTTTGTGCGTGGGAGCGGCCGTGGGAAGTAAAATTGGCGCCGGGAAAGCCAATGTGATCAAAGACGTGGCCAAAATCGCCGATTTCAAAAAAGGCGAAGTGCTTGTCACGGAAATGACGGATCCGGATTGGGAGCCAATTATGAAAATAGCCTCGGCTATCGTCACCAATTCCGGCGGGCGGACATCACACGCGGCGATTGTATCGCGGGAACTGGGAATTCCGTGCATTGTTGGAACCGGAAACGCGACAAGCGCCATCAAAGACACCCGGCCCGTGACTGTATGTTGCGCCGAAGGGGAAGAAGGAAAAATATACGACGGCCTTTTGAAATTTGAGATCAAAACGACAAATCTCAAGAACATCAAAAAATCATCCGCCAGCCGGCGGACGAAAATCATGATGAATGTGGGGAATCCGGACCAGGCATTTGATCTCACTTTTATTCCAAATGATGGCGTCGGGCTGGCGAGAGAAGAATTCATCATCACGGAATATATCAAAATTCACCCGATGGCGCTCATCCATTTTGAAAAGGTGAAAGATAAAGAAGAAAAAAAGAAAATCAATGACCTCACGCAGGGCTACAAGAACAAAGAAGAATTTTTTGTAGATAAGTTGGCAGAAGGTATCGGGCGAATTTGCGCGGCATTTTGGCCAAAAGACGTGATTGTGCGGATGTCAGACTTCAAAACGAATGAATACGCGACTTTGATTGGCGGAAAAAGTTTTGAGCCGGCCGAAGAGAATCCGATGATTGGCTGGCGGGGAGCATCTAGATACTACGACGCGGACTATAAAGAAGGATTCCGACTCGAGTGCCTGGCCTTCAAAAAAGTTCGCGAAGCGATGGGGCTCACTAACCTCAAAGCTATGATTCCATTCTGCCGGACGGTTGAAGAAGGAAAAAAAGTGCTCTCGGAGATGAAAATACACGGCCTGGAACGTGGCAAAAATGGGCTTCAGGTCTATGTGATGTGTGAAATTCCTTCCAACGTAATTTTGGCTTCGGAGTTTTCCAAAATATTCGACGGTTTTTCCATCGGTTCGAACGATTTGACGCAACTTACTCTCGGAGTTGATCGCGACAGCGCCAAAGTGGCGCACGTTTACGACGAAAGGAACGATGCCGTGAAGGAACTTATCCGGCAGGTGATTGCAAAAGCCCACCGCGCCCGCCGCAAAGTCGGAATTTGCGGCCAGGCGCCTTCTGACTTTCTTGATTTTGCCAAATTTCTTGTTGAAGAAAAAATCGATTCGATATCCCTCAATCCCGACACGGTCATCAAAACAATGATTGAAATCGGGAAGATGGAGAAATAAACTATCTATATGAAAAATAAATTATTACTTTCGTCAATCTTGGTAATTTTGCTTTTATTAGGCGTGGCGGGATATTTTTTATTAACAAAAAAAAATGAATTACCAATAAAGACTGGCGATTCTCCTTCGTACGTGAATTTATCCGCCTGTCCGGAAATAGCCCAGTTTGTAATAAAAGAAAGAAAATTTCCTCCGAGCCTTATTCATTTATGCAAATCTTCAAAAAGCAAAATCAACGACGAAGAATTTTATGTGGTTGAAATTTCTTATGGCGCTGCGCAAGATTGCCCGGCAGGATGCTTTTATGATTCCTTTGCAGGCGCGGTTCCAAAAAATAAAAGTGAGATTATTAGTTTGCCAGGGCATAGGGACAGTAAAAATAGCATATTAACAACGGTTTCGTTGCCACATCATGACAGTGGTAAAATTGATTTCAAGTGCAATGCAGACTTGGATTCAGTGACCGAAATAAAATTAGGAAAAGATAACAATCAAGTTGGCTGGAAACTTTCTTTTTCAAAACCGTTTTTCTGTTCCTGGAAAGAGGGCAAGTCAACAAAAGTATTGATGGACAATACCTTTTTACATACTGCGGATGAAATCACCCGCTCCTGGGAGGGTTCGATGTTTGTTTTTCTGAAAAACGATAATCTTGAATGGGATTTGAATGAAATAATAACAAAAGAAATAAGCAGAAAGGAAGTTGTTTTTGAAGAACGCTGATATCCCTCAATCCCGACACGGTCATCAAAACAATGATTGAGATCGGGAAGATGGAGAAATAGGATTTCGATTTTGGAATCACAATTACTATAGTTCGCTCCAATGTTCCGGAACGGACTATTTTTCTTGATTTATGGTTAATTTTCAGTTAGTCTGAAATTACTAAACAAAAAGATAAATAATATGCAAATAATAAAAAACGGTATAACTTTGAGAGAACTGGATGAAATGGCGCAGAAATTGTTCGGAAATTTTGTGAAAGCGGTTGTCGATACCAAAGGCAAGATTATGGCTGTTGACGCAGAGCTCCATGCCGATCTTGAGGCCGCTCTTCTGGAAAAAGGATCGGAGCAGAAAAATCTCTGGGGAATAAATTTATATCCGGGAATAGGGGGAGAAGGATTCGTAGAATTTGATTCTATGATCAATATCCGTCCATCCCAAAATAACCGGAGCAGGGATGTGGAAGATCCGGAAGTCAGAAAAAAAATCATCGAAACAGTAAACAAATTGGTTGAAAAATGAACCGAATTCACAAAAATTTATCCGCTGGCCGCTGGAACAATTTTTCGCTTGCCGAACAGCTGGCGAATGTGGGGAGCGAGGCGGGGCGAGCCATAAATTGGCGCGGGAAAAATGCGGAATTCAGCAATCTCGCGGCCGAACGCGCCTTGGAGCTGGCGGAACTGACAATTTCCGATCCCAAGAACAGAAGAAGGCTCAAGGAGCTGACCCGAATGCGCGAAATGCTTGCCGATTATTTTTTTGGATCAAATGAGTATTCTTCTTCCGATCAATTATGGCAGAAATATTTTCTTTCTTTCAACTGGGCGGCGAGAAAGGACAAATAAGAAAAACTGGAGAGGTCGCATAGTGGCCTAGTCCCCGCCCTGGCGGGGTTGGAAGTTATGCATAACGTTTACGTAATTAAAGGTGAAAAAGATCGACGTTATTACATTGGGTATACTAATGATATAAAAACACGCTTAGCATTTCATAATACAGGAAAAAACAGATCAACAAAAAATCGGGGTCCGTTCAGTGTCGTATATCTCGAAGAATTTAAGGATAGAAAAGAGGCGTTGGCCAGAGAAAGAAAAATAAAATCCTACAAAGGCGGTAATGAGTTTAAAAAATTATTAGAAAATTTTGGAGAGGTCGCATAGTGGCCTAGTGCGCTCGCTTGGAAAGCGGGTATACCGCAAGGTATCGAGGGTTCGAATCCCTCCCTCTCCGAAGATATAAATACGCCCCCTAACGGGGTGTATTTTTTATGAATCTCCACCTTGACCGCGGGCAGTTTGTTTGCTCGGTGGCCCGTAAGAAGAAAATGGAATTTTCTTCGCAGTGATCCGCATTTGACACCAAGCTCCGCTTATCTTATTCTATCTTGAAAGCAAAATTGCCGTTATTTCCCAATTTTATAAGGAGGATATAACTGTATGTATGAATTCAAACTGGACTTTATCTTGGACAGGGATGCCGAGGGTAAAATCACCGGATTCACGGTTATTGCCCAAAAGCAGGGCGAAGCAGAATTCTTCTGCAAAGACTTTGGTCTGGCGTTCAGTGTTAACAAGGCCAATTTCTTTCTGGCCGGCGATGCGTTGGTTTTAGTCAACTTGGCTTGTCCTTTCCAGCCTGCAAAAGTTGCTTTTCATCTCAAACTGAAAGTTTACGAGGAGCTGGAAAAATTCTATCTCGGTGGCGGTCAATTTATGATTCGTCAGCCATTGCATCCCGACACCATTGGTTTTAGGATTGTACATGTTTAACTTAATATAATAAGGAGGCATCTATGCCACTCGAAATCGAGGTAGAAGTTCTTAAAAATCCAGACGGAAAGATAATCGGCATAAGTCTTGTTGCTGGCGCGGAAACCTATTCGGAGGATTTTGTCCAACGGTTTCCCCGGGCCTTGGTTAAGAAAGAGGCTACCATTAGCGCCGAAGGCCAACGGCTCATCTTTGAAGGCCCAACCTTTATGGGCAGGATGAAAAAGTTTGAGTTCGAGCCAAGCCCCGAGGATTTTAACGGTCTTATGCAAACTTTCTTTACCGACAAGAAAAAAATCACCGTCGAACCTGCCGGAATGCTTATGCATGGTTTCAAGCTCGTCATCAAAGACGAGTAGGTCTACCGGATTTTCGACCTAACGAGGGACTCGCGTGGAAATTACACCGAGTCCTTTATTATTGGCAAACTTTCAACTCCTGTGTATTATAGCAATATAGAGAAGCTAGCGTTCTCACTTCGCCCCAGGCTTCCTGCCTGTAATAGTTAATATCATGCCAATCATTGTTTCCGGTTCCCTGGTCTATGACCACATCATGGACTTTCCGGACCGGTTTAAAAATCATATCCTGCCGGACAATATTCATATCTTGAATGTCTGTTTCACGGTGGAAAAATTGGGAAAAAGCAAAGGCGGGACGGCGGGGAACATCGCGTATAACATCAAATTACTGGGCGCGGATCCGATAATTGTTTCTTCAGTCGGACAAGATGGAGGGGAGTATCTGAAATATCTAAATAATATTAAAGTTAGCACCAAGCGAATACAAAAAGACAAAAAACTATTCACCGCTTCGTGCTATATCACTACTGATCTCGATGACAACCAAATAACAGCGTTCTATAACGGCGCTCTCGGCTCAGCGCCGAATATATTTTTCAAAAAGGGGAATAAAAATCCAAAATGGGCCATCATTTCTCCGACTCAAAAGAACGTAATGCTCAGACATTTGTCTCAATGCGCGGGATTTGGCATCAAGGCAGTTTTTGATCCCGGTCAGCAGATCCCGGCTTTCTCGGACAGCGAATTGAAAAAATCTATTAGCCAGGCAGACGTTCTCATTGGCAACGATTATGAAATAAAAATGATCCGAAAGAAGACCGGCTGGGGCAAAAAAGAAATATTTAAGCACCTAGAAACGCTTGTGATAACATATGGCGAAAAAGGTTCGCGCATTGAGACACGCGACAGGCAGGAAATTCTGGTTGAGGCCTGCCGAGTGAAAAAAATAGAAGACCCGACCGGAGCGGGAGACGCCTATCGGGCGGGATTTTTGTTCGGTCTCGACAAAGGATATAATCTTCGCCAATGCGGGCGCCTCGGAAGCGTCGCGGCGAGTTTCGCGATTGAGAAATATGGAACGCAGGAGCACTCTTTTTCGCTTGCAGAGTTTAGGAAGAGATACAAAGCTTCATACAGGGAAGAAATTAATTTGTAGCACAGAAATTAGTTGATTGAAATTTGAAAATAGTAATAGAAACTGGAAAATAAAAAATTAAGTTCCACATTCCACTTTCCAGTATCTATTACCAATTACGATTTTCCGACAACCAATTTCAATATCCTATGGATTACAAAGTAAAAGACTTTAAACTAGCTGAATGGGGGCGCAAAGAAATCAAAATCGCCGAAGAAGAAATGGTGGGGCTGATGGCGATTCGGAAAAAATACGCATCCAAAAAACCGCTCGCGGGGGCGAAAATAACCGGCTCGCTTCATATGACGATTCAGACGGCGGTACTGATTGAGACCCTCAAAGACTTGGGGGCCCAAGTCCGCTGGGCGAGCTGTAATATTTTTTCCACTCAAGATCACGCGGCGGCGGCTGTTGCCAAGGCCGGAACGCCGGTTTTTGCCTGGAAAGGCGAGACACTCGAGGAATACTGGTGGTGCACGGAGCAGGCGCTGAACTTTGGGAACGGGGAAGGCCCGGATCTCATTGTGGACGACGGCGGGGACGCGACGCTTCTCGTTCATCTCGGTGTTGAAATGGAAAAAGACCCGAAGCTTCTTGAAAAAAATTACCAAAAGGCCGAACCTGATTTTCGGGAGATCGTGAAAATTCTGAAAAAAGAATATCAAAAAAATACGCAGCGCTGGACAAACGCCGCGAAAAAAATCAAAGGCGTTTCCGAAGAAACGACCACCGGTGTGCATCGCCTTTATCAAAGATTTGAGAGGGGGAAATTATTATTCCCGGCGATCAACGTGAACGACTCGGTGACCAAAAGTAAATTCGACAACATCTATGGCTGCCGCCATTCGGTCGTGGACGGTTTGAACCGCGCGCTCGACGTGATGCTCGGAGGAAAAACGGCGGTAGTGTGCGGATACGGCGAAGTAGGAAAGGGTTGCGCCCAAGCGCTTCGCGGGCAAGGGTCACGCGTCATCATCACGGAAATTGACCCGATTTGCGCCCTCCAGGCGGCGATGGAAGGTTATGAAGTGGCGACGGTCGAAGATACGCTTGGCAAAGCCGACATATATGTCACCGCCACCGGAAATCGGAATGTGATCACCCTCGCACACATGAAAAAAATGAAAAATCAGGCGATTGTTTCGAACATCGGGCACTTTGACAATGAAATCGAAGTGGAAAAACTGAACGCGGCCAGGGGCATCCGAAAAGTGAACATCAAGCCGCAAGTCGACAAATATGTTTTTCCGGGCGGCCATGAAATATATCTTCTCTCCGAAGGGCGGCTCATGAATCTCGGAAATGCGACCGGCCACCCCAGTTTCGTGATGAGTTCAAGTTTTTCAAATCAAACACTGGCTCAACTCGAACTTTGGACAAAAAAATATCCAGTCGGTGTCCACGTTCTTCCCAAAGAACTGGATGAAGAAGTGGCGCGGCTCCATCTCGGAAAACTCGGAGTGAAGCTCACCAAACTCACGAAAGAACAATCAGAATATCTCGGAATCCCCGAAAATGGCCCCTTCAAACCCGATTTTTATCGGTATTAAAAATAGATTAATCGAAAAATTATGAAAATTGTCATCTGCGGGAGTATTGATTTCACGCCGAAGATAAAAGAAGTCGCTGATCTGCTCATGAATCAGGGGCATGAAGTGGATATCCCAATCACCAGCCAGCGTATTCTCCGCGGTGAGCTGACGCTGGAAGAATTCAAAAGGGAAAAACAAAAAAGCAAAGACGGGGCGTTCCGCCGCAAAATTAGGGAGGATGTTATCAAGCTTTATTATAAAATAATTGGAGAATCGGATGCACTCCTCATTTTGAATCTCGAAAAAAACGGGATTGAGAACTATATCGGAGGGAACACGTTTCTTGAAATGGGATTCGCCCACGTTCTCGGAAAACCCATATATTTGTATAACGGAATTCCGGACGCGTCATATAAGGAAGAAATCTTGGCGATGCAGCCGATAACGCTAAATGGAAACATTTCAAGAATTACGAAAGCCTAAATAATTTATGAGTATTGTAATTGCCATAGCCGTATTCCTTACGGGAATTGTCGCGAGTTTCATTGGCGGGGTGACTTCCGGCGGCGGAGGACTGCTTTCTATTCCCATTTTTATTTTTCTCGGGCTTTCACCGGATGTTGCGGTGGCGACGAATAGGCTCGGAACCCTGGGAGGAGTTACCGGAACCCTGGTAAAATTTTTTCGGTCCGGAAAGATTGTCTATAGATACGTTATTCCTCTGGTGATTGTTAGCACTATCGGAGGGGTTATCGGTGCGAATTTGCTGGTCGATATCGACAAAGCGTTGCTTTTGAAAGTAATCGGACTGGTTATTCTGGCTCTTCTTCCAATCGTTTTGTGGAAAAAAGATATCGGAATTTTGGAAAAAAATCGGGCACAATCCAAAATGCTATTTCTAGGAATGATACTATATTTTTTCTTGTCAGTTTATGACGGTTTTCTGGGAATGGGCGGAGGGATATTGGTTGCTTATCTCTTTGTTATGATTCTTGGATTTACATACATTCAGGCTAACGCGACTGACAAAGTGGCTGTTTTTTTCAATGTCTTGTTTTCGGTCATTATATTTGCTTTCCACCACTTGATAAATTATTACTATGGCATTATCTTTATCGCTGGGTCCCTGATCGGCGGATATCTTGGCGCTCATATCGCAATCAAAAAAGGAGACAAATGGGTCCGGGCGGTGTTTATCATCGTCGCAATAATTTTCGGGATAAAGTTGGTTTTCTTCGGTTAAAAATAAAAACCCAGTATTTTCGAAATGCCTAGGTCTATCCTAGTCATTTTTATTGGCAATCCTCTCGGGATTGTGTAGTATAAAAGTAGTGAAAATTTGATGTAGTTCCTCAAAATATTAACCCCAGGAAAACAGCAGAGGAGGCCGGTTTTTGGCAAGACGTGGAAGGAGGCCGAAGCAGGATAAGGGGACTAAAACCCATAAGAAGGGGAAGACGTGCAGCAAATGCGGAGGGAGCCTTAGCGGATCTCGCCTCAAAGCAGAAATTGATGTCTGCAATGTGTGCGAGCCAGACAAGAGCAGGATTTACCGTTAAGTCGAGACCATGAAAAAGGGGCGTTCCGGTCTTTCATTGACCGGAACGCCAAACACTTTTCTGAATTAAGCATTAGGGCAGGACAAATAATCCAGTGAAGAAAAAATCGGACACTAAATTATTGATAAATATCTTTGGCCTTCCGGCGGTGGGGAAATCGACTTTGCGAAACGCGCTGATTGAAAAAATGGGCGTAGAAAATTGCGGGAAAATTCCCGGAGACCATTATTTGAAATCAAAGCACGCGGATGTTTTTTTCTCGACTATTTCACTTGCGACAATTACGATTGGGAATTGATTGAAAAGATCATGAGCCGTCCGTTAGGAGAAGAAGTTGCCACGCCACTCTTTGATTATGATAAATTTGTCCGCTTGAGCGTTGACGGCAGCGACAAAAAATTCACGATGAGGCAGATGAACATCATGGACACGACTTATCCCTATCCCTCTGCTGATCTACGAATATTAATTACTCTGGACGAAGAGGAAAGGAAGAGAAGAATCACGGAGAGAGGACGCACGGATTATTTTTGGAAGACATTTGTCCTGGAAAATTGGGATGAAGTTGAAGCAAGAGACCAAGCGAAAAATAATAAACATAAAAATAAGGCGGATTTGGTGCTGGATGGACTGGATAGCGTCAAAGACAATGCAATAAAAGCGGTGGATTTAATTAAAATGAATTTTCCAAACATTGAATGTTAGGAAAAGATAAACTATATTTTATGAAAAATATAATCAAACAGCTCGATTTACTTCTTTCTCTTCCGGCTGAAAATGAGGTAGTCGAATGGAAAGAAGCAAAAACCAATTTTGATTTCAAGGAGCTTGGTAAATGCTTTAGCGCACTTAGCAATGAGACAAATTTAAAAAATAAAAACTCTGCTTGGCTTATTTTTGGTATCAAAAACAACAAGCAAATTATTGGAACTAGCTATAGAAAGGATCTTTCTAAATTAAATAGCCTGAAACATGAAATAGCTCAGCAAACCATAAACGGAATTTTTTTTGTGGAAATTTATGAGGCTAAGAAAAATGGAAAGAGGGTCATTATTTTTGAAATTCCACCAGCGCCAAGAGGAATACCGACTGCTTGGCAGGGACACTATTATGCAAGAGACAATGAAAGTCTTGTTCCATTAAGTATCGAAAAAATAGAAAGGATTCGATCGCAGGCAAAATTAGAAGATTGGAGTTCACAAATTTGTGACGGCGCAAAAATTAAAGATTTAGATCCCATCGCGATTCAAAAAGCAAGAGAGGGTTTCTCTCGCAAAAATCCTAAACTTGCAGGAAAAGAAATTGGAAATTGGAGTGACGAAATTTTCTTGAATAAGGCAAAAATTACAATAAACAGCGAAATAACCAGAACTGCTATTGTGTTGTTAGGAAAATCAGAATCAGAACACTTCATTAATCCCGCAAATGCAAAAATATCATGGATCTTAAAGAATAAAGACGGAGTTGAGAAAGATTATGAACATTTCAGCTGTCCTCTAATTTTAGCTGTAGACAATGTTTATAAGAAAATCAGAAACTTGCGCTATAGGTATATTTCCGACAGAACACTATTCCCGGATGAAATTGATAGATATGATCCGGCAACCATTCGAGAAGCTATCAATAATTGTATTGCGCACCAAGATTATGAATTAGGCGGAAAAATAAATGTTGTAGAAAACGAAGATGATAATCTAGTTTTTTCAAATCTCGGATCTTTTATTCCAGGGACTATTGAGAATGTAATAGAATCTGATTCCCCGTCTGAGTATTATAGAAATAAATTTCTCACAGATGCGATGGTTAATGTAAATATGATTGATACAATAGGGAGCGGGATAAAGAAGATGTTTATATCTCAGAAAAATAGATTCTTCCCTCTCCCTGAATATGATTTGACCGGAAATAAAGTGAAGCTTGTAATTATTGGAAAAGTCCTAGATGTCAAATATGCAAGAAAACTTGTCCAGATTCCAGATCTGGACCTGAAAACTATAATAGCTTTAGACAAGGTTCAAAAAAGAAAGGAACTTTCCTCGATTGAAAACAAAAAACTTAGGAATCGCGGACTAATTGAGGGGCGGAGTCCTAATTTGTACATTTCTTCAATGGTTGCTTCTCGAACTGGAGAGAAAAGTGAATACATTAAGATGAGGGGATTTAAAGACGATCATTACAAAAAAATGATTCTTGAATATTTGGAAAAATATAAGACAGCGTCAAAAAATGATATCGAAAAATTAATTGTAGATATACTACCTAGAATTTTAGACGAACAACAGAAGAAGAATAAGATAAGGAATATCGTCTATGCTATGTCAAAAAAGGATAGAACTATTGTAAATACGGGAACAACCAGATACCCTAAATGGAGCAAAGTTTAGCTAAAAGTCACTGTTTGTGTGAATATTTTAGATAAACTTTTAGACAAACATTAGATAAACTTAATGAACTCATGTAAAATCATCTTTTACTAATCGGAACGGTGGCATTGGTTCGTCTTATACCACAGGAAATGTAGCATGAGTCTGTAGGGTGATGGATAAAAAACGCAAAATTGTAATCTCTGTCGGATACTGCAAACTTCTTTCTGTGGTACGGGATAAATCTCCCCGCGGCGGGGAAATAGGGCTGGATTTTGCGGCGGCACGCGGAGTTTGACAAAAGGCCGACAAGGTGATATAATTCCAATATATGTTAAAAATAACATAATATGGAATTATGAATTACCTGAATTTTCAGAAGCAATTCGGCGGTTTTCCTCTCGTGGACATGCGGGACGTCTTCACCGTGTTCCCGAAATTCGACCGGCGCCGAATCAGCGAATGGCAGGGGAAAGGATACCTCAAGAAGATTGCCAGTAATTTCTATATTTTCGCGGATCAGCCTCTTGACGAGCGAAAACTTTTCTTCATCGCCAACAAAATCCACGAGCCCTCCTATGTGAGCCTCGAAACCGCTCTTTCCTATCACGGCCTTATTCCGGAAGGAGTTTTCAGCATTCTTTCCGTTTCAACTCTCAAAACGCGCACCGTGAGCGCGCACCTCAACGCAGTCGCGACGAATTTTCTCTATAAGAAGGTCAAAAAAGAATTATTCTTCGGTTATTCTCTGGCAAAGGCGAAAGAATATTCATTTCTCATCGCCGATCCGGAAAAAGCCATTCTGGATTTTCTGTATCTGCGAGAGGATCTCAAAACGGCAGATGACTTCCGCGAGATGCGTCTCAACCGCGAAATCATAAAAAAAATATTGAAAAGCCAAAAAATGGCGAAATATCTCACTATTGCGAATTCCTGGCAGTTGAAGAAAAAGATTAACATCTTAAGAAGGGTGTATGCTTGACATCAAAAACATTCTCGAAGAATATCCCCCGGAATTGCGGGGCGTTCCCAGGTTCTTGTATAAGGAATATCTGCAATACAAGATTCTGGGCATCGTATTTCGCCACAAACTCGGCAGAAAACTTTCCTTTTTGGGCGGAACGGTGCTTCGCATCGTGCACAATAACACCCGGTTTTCGGAAGATCTTGATTTTGACAACTTCGGGCTGAAATTGCCGGAATTTTCAGCCATCGCTTCCAGCGTCAAAAAGGAACTCGAAGAAGAAGGGTTTTTGGTCGAGACGAGAATTGTTTCCAAAGGCGCTTTCCGCTGCTATGTGAGATTTCCTGAAATTCTGCAAAAGTATGGGTTGGCTGTCGCGAAAGAAGAAAAAATATTGATCCAGATTGACACTGCCGCGCATGGAATGAAATACGAGCCGGACATACATCTTCTCAATAAGTTCGACGTTTTTCGCGAAATCAGGGTGACTCCGCCGGATGTCATTTTGAGCCAGAAAATTTTCGCGATCTTCAACCGAAAACGCAGCTTGGGAAGGGATTTTTTCGACGTTGTTTTTCTGCTTTCTAAAACAAAGCCCAATTTCAAATATCTCAAAGCAAAAACCGGCATCGCGACAATTCCGGCACTCAAGAAAAAACTTTTGCAAAAATGCGAGGGATTGGATTTTCAGATTTTGGCGCGCGATGTCGAACCGTTTCTTTTCGACAGGAATGACAGGGAAAAAGTTCTGAAATTTAAAAAGGTGATCGAAAGCCTGTAGCCATTCGAGGTGAGACCTTGAATGGCTTCGGTGAGAATATAATTTATGAACAAGCTTGGAAAAATCAAAAAATTCGCCGAGGGGTATATGGCGCGGGATAAATGCTCGGCTCATAATATGGATCACGTGAACCGGGTGTATAATAACGCGCTGAAAATTTCGAAAGACGAGAAAATTGATCTTGAAGTAGTGAAGATTGCGATTCTGCTCCACGACATCGGCGGGTCCAAGGAAATGAAAAGCAAGTCGGGCAAATTTGATCACGCGATTGAAAGCGCGAAGATCGCCGGGCCGTTTCTTCAAAAACTGGGATTTTCGGAAGAGAAAATTCGGCATATTTGCGACTGCATCATAACGCATCGCTACCGGACCGAAAACAAGCCAAAAACTAAAGAAGCGCAAATCGTATTCGATTCCGATAAATTGGATACGATCGGGGCAATCGGAATTGCGAGACAATTCGTTTGGGTGGGAAAAAACAACGCTCACATTTTCCGAAAAATGGACATCGAGAAATACGCCCAAGAAAATTTGGGAGGCAGTCTCAAAGGGCGTCTCAGGGACAAAACCAAACACAGCCCCCAACTCTCATGGGAAACGAAGGGTAAACACATTCTGAAATCGCTTTACACAAAAAAAACGAAGGAAATCGCTCGAAAGCGCATGAAATTTTCAGAAAATTTTCTCAAGAAGCTGGAAAGGGAGATCGGGGGACTGGAATAGAAGAAATTTTTTTAGCTTTTATAAAATGAAAAATAATACGGGGAAAGAAAATTACAAAACGTGATAAAAATTTCCAAAGAAAAATTCATAATCCTCGCGGCGGTTTTTGTTGATATTGTCGGGTTCGGTGTTGTGGCGCCGGTCCTTCCTTTTTATGTCGAGTCTTTCGGCGCAACGCCTAAAACTATTACCCTGCTTTTTTCAATTTTCGCGCTGTGTTCTTTTTTGAGCGCGCCGGTGCTGGGCGCTCTTTCGGACCGGTTCGGGAGAAGGCCGGTCTTCATCGCGAGTATCCTTAGCACTTCAGCCGGCTGGTTCGTGTTCGCGGGCGCGCGGACTCTGCCGATTCTTTTTCTTGGGAGAATAATTGACGGACTGGCCGCGGGGAACGTCTCCACAGCGCAAAGCTATTTGGTTGATATTTCCAAAACAGACAAAGAGCGAACGGCGAACATTGGACTCATTGGGGCGGTCATCGGAATCGGCTTCATTGTCGGTCCGCTTATCGGAGGCGTCTTGAGCTCGATTTCCCACGCGCTTCCTTTCTGGTTCACGGGATTTTTGGCGCTTGCAAACGCTATCGTTGCTTTTTTCTTTCTTCCCGAATCAAATGCGGTTCTTCGAAAAGTCAAAATCAGCCTCAATCCCTTTCGCCCGATCGTGAAAGCTTTTCAAAATGTTTCACTTCGGCCCTATTTCATTTCCTGGTTCCTATTTTTGGCTTCCATGTCCGGATTGCAGGCTGTATTTGCTCTTTATATCAGCGCCGAATTCGGCCTGGGCGCATTTGAAGCCGGTCTTTTTCTCACGGGCATGGGCGTAATCATTGCGTTCAATCAGGCAGTCATGCTGCGAAAATTTTGGCTGAAAAAATTTGAAGAGAACAGCCTTATTCTCGGAGGCCTTCTCGCCTGCCTCGCCGGATTTTTGATTGTAAGCGTGAAATTACTTTTAATTTTCATCCTCGGGGTCGTTGTTCTGTCTTTCAGCCAGTCCCTTCTTCGCGCGGTTATGGTCAGCCGCATCGCTGGCGAAGCGGAGGACGGAGCAAAAGGAGAAATCCTCGGCATATCGTCTTCGATCGTGTCGCTTTCCATGATTTCGGGACCAATTGTTGCCGGATGGGCCTTTGAAGCGAATATAACTCTCCCGTTTTTCTTGAGTGCCGGATACGCGGCCGTCGCGTTCTTTTTTCTGTATTTCGTGTTGCGCCGGAATCGAGCCAGCTGAAACATATTAAGGGCAGATTTAGTATTATTCCTTGAAGGATTGAGAAAAATAAAAGATAATAATTAGGAAAATATATATGACCGAACTAAACCAAATTTATAAATGCGCAGAGTGCGGGAATATCGTGGAAGTTTTGCACACGGGTGTCGGCGAACTTGTCTGTTGCGGCGAGCCGATGGAACTTCTGGCGGAAAAGACCGAGGAGGAAGGCCTCACGGAAAAACATGTGCCGGTGATTGAGAAAACGGAAAAAGGCGTGAAAGTCAAAATCGGGTCAGTTCCTCACCCAATGATTCCGGAGCACCATATCGAATGGATTGAGATTTTGGCAGACGGGAAGGTCTATCGAAAATTCCTGAAACCAGGCGACGCTCCCGAAGCGGAATTTTGCGTCGAAGCGGAAAATATTGTTGCGCGGGAATACTGCAACTTGCACGGATTGTGGAAAAGCTAAAATTATTATGCCAAGCATTGATAAAACACTGCCAAAAAATGCCAAACGTGTTTTCAGGGGCGTCATTTTCGACGTCTGGCAATGGAAGCAGAAAATGTTCGACGGAAGCCTGGCAACTTTTGAAAAAATAAAGCGGCCGGATACGGTGAATATTGTTGGAGTTGTTGGAAAAAGGATAATAATTCTCCGACAGAAGCAGCCGGATTGGAAGAAAAGTAAAAATACTTTAGCTGGTGGCAGAGTTGATGGAAGAGAGTCTCCAATCCAAGCTGCAAAAAGAGAATTTCTGGAAGAAACCGGATACGCTTCCAAAGAATGGATACTCTGGAAGGAAATAAAACCCTATAATAAAATTGTTTGGACGATATATTATTTTGTCGCTCGAGATTGCGTGAAAATTCAAGAACCGTGTCCGGACGCGGGAGAAAAAATGGAAACGAGGCTGATCAAGTTCAAAGAATTCCTGAAACTTTCCGAAGATCCTGATTTTTATGAGGGAGAACTCAAAAATTCACTCCTCCGGGTCCGGTTTGACGGGAAATACCGGAAAGAATTCAAAAAAATGTTGTTTGGAAGGTAGGAGATTCGGGAAATCGGGGAAATTTGGAAAAAAGAAATAAATTTGAGTATTTTTCGCTTATCGTTTAGAGTGATAGTATGCCTGAAAAAAAGAAAAAAATGCATCTTGCGACCATCACGATCTTTGTGAGCGACCGGAAGGGCCTTTCGGCAAGCGTCAACCGGATTCTGACGAATAATGGCCGGCTCATCATGGCCCGGCTGGGAGTGAATGTCCAGCGGCACTGCGTTCAAAATTGTCTGGCACTGATTGTTGTCGCGGCGGAGGGAACGGCCAAGGAAATTGATGCGCTCGCGAAAGAGCTGAACAAGCTCAAGGGAATCAAAGCGAAAACGTGTTTCCTCGTATAACGTATAACTTGGAACGCAGAACGCAGAATGTATGGAATTTTTCTAATGCGTTATTGGTTTTGCGTTGTGCGCCACGCGAACTCAATGTCCGACGTCGAAGATATAAAAAACAGAATAAGTGTCGTTGATCTGGTCGGAGAATATGTCCGGCTGCAAAAAGCAGGGAGCGCCTGGAGAGCTCTCTGCCCTTTTCATAATGAAAAAACGCCTTCATTCATGGTGAGTGAGGAACGCCGGAGCTTTCATTGTTTCGGTTGCGGGAAAGGCGGGGATATTTTCACTTTCGTGATGGAGATGGAGGGGCTTGAATTCAGGGAAGCGCTTGAGCAGCTGGCCCAAAAAGCGGGAATTGAGCTCAAAAGATTTGAGAAAGGAGACAAAGAAAAAGAAAGCGTGAAGCCGAAGCTGTACAATATTCTGGAACTGGCGGCGAAATGGTACGAAAAAAATCTTTGGGAAGGGAGAGGGAAGGAAAAAATATTGGGATACTTGCGCGGACGCGGTCTTGAGGATGAAACAATAAAAAAATTCCGCCTGGGGTACGCGCCGGAAGGCTGGAGGAATCTGCTAGAGTTTTTGAAAAAGAAAAATTTCAGCGTTGCTGACATTGCAAAAACCGGCTTATTGGTTGAAAAAGGTTTTGAAAAGAAAATACCAAATTCAAAATACCAGGCGCAGGACACGAAATATTACGACAGGTTCAGGGATCGAATCGTGTTCCCGGTTCAGGATATCATGGGACGCGTCGTTGGGTTTGCGGCGCGGGTGGCTCCCGGCGGGGATGAGAAAACGGCCAAATACATAAACACGCCGCAGACGGAGCTGTATGACAAAAGTAAGGTGCTTTATGGGCTCAATTTTGCCAAGACTGAAATTAAAAAGAGGGATGAAGTCGTATTAGTTGAAGGCAACATGGACGTGATCGCTTCACAGCAAGCGGGATTCCAAAACACGATAGCGGTTTCCGGAACGGCTTTCGGCCCGGAGCAGATAAAAGTTATCAAACGCTACACGGAAAACATCAAGATGGCTTTTGACATGGACCCAGCTGGACAGGCGGCGGCCAGAAAAAGTGCCCGCGTTTGCCTCGAGAATGATTTGAATGTTAGAATAGTGCTGCTACCCAAAGAGAAGGACGCGGCAGATATTGTCCGGGAAGACAAAGCAGTTTGGAAAATGTCAGTTGAAGGGGCTCGGGAAGTTGTTGAGTATTTTTTTGAAGACGCCTTCTCGCGTCACGATCCAAAAAAGTCGTCCGATAAGAAAAAAATTGCCAAAGAACTTTTGAATGTCATAAAAGATATCGCCAACCCCGTTGAAAAGGGGCACTGGATCAAAACGCTCGCCGAAAAGCTTGGCGTTGGAGAATCAGCGCTTGTGGAAATTTTGAAAAAGGCAAGGAGCGAACCAAAGCCGGCTATCAGGGGAAAAGAGAACGCTATTTTGCAGAGTGCGGGAAAAGAAAAAGCGGTGGAAAGAAGAATAATTGGACTCTTATTCGTTTTTCCCGGAGAGACGGATAAACAAAGGGAGACTATCAATCCGAACAACTTTTCAGGCGAGACAGAAAGAAGGATAATCGAAAAGCTGAAAAAAGAGGGACAAGAGAAAAATTCTGAAAAAATAAAAAGCTTAGTTTTTGATTTCGAAGCTCAGAGGCTGATTGATGAGGCTGTCTTTGAAGTTGAAGTAGAGAGAGATGAGAACGGGATTACTTTTCCAGAGGAGGATCTCAAAGAAGCCCTGAAAAGGCAAAGAAATATGATGATTAGGGAAAGCAGGGCTGAATTTTCAAAAAAAATAAAGGAAGCAGAGAAAGCCGGCGATAAAAAAACAGCAAAAGCTCTGCTTCAGGAATTCCAAGATTTGTCGAGCCAGCCTGGAGAATAGTTTGTCATTTATCATTTTTGTTGTGTCCGGCAGCAGGAGTTTGACTGACTTTCGCAAAATAATGTGATAAAAATTTTTTTGATTTATTAAATATTGATTAGGAATTTGACTGTCAGCAGCTTAGAGTCAAATTTTCACCACTGGGTATGCCAAAGAAGAAGAAAAAAAAGATGGTAAAAAAGAGATTCGCCAAGAAAAAATCTGGAAAGAAAATAATGTCGATGGGAAAGCTGAAAAAAAGAGCCGCGAAGAAAAAGAAACAAAAGAAGCTCGCGCAGCAGCGGAGCCGTGTTTCCAAGGCTGCTTCTTCCAAGAAACCGGCCAAAAAGGGAAAGGAAGAAGAGCCAACGGGAAAAGGAAGCTTGATCGAGTTCGTGAAACTCGGAAAACAGAGAGGATTCGTTACGGAGGATGAAATTCTTCAGATTATTCCGGAGGTAGAGAAAAATGTGGCCCAGCTCGAGAAACTTTATGAAAAACTGGAAAAGTCCGGCGTGAAAATAGTGAGCTCCGATGAAGTGATCAAAGAAGAGGCTGAACATGAGGACGACAAGGATAAAAAAGTTGAAGATATGGATGTCCCGCTGGATCTTGGCGATATTTCTTCCGATTCTGTCCAGATGTATCTTCGGGAAATCGGCCGGGTTCCGCTTCTTAAGGGTGAGGAAGAAGTGCAACTGGCAAAAAGAAACGAAAGAGGGGATTTAGCCGCCAAACAAAAGCTCACCGAAGCTAATTTGCGGCTCGTGGTTTCTATCGCAAAGAAATATGTCGGACGCAGCACGAATCTATCGCTCCTTGACCTTATCCAGGAGGGCAACATCGGACTTTTCCGGGCGGTGGAAAAATTTGATTATCGAAAAGGATATAAGTTTTCGACCTATGCCACTTGGTGGATACGTCAAGCCATCACTAGAGCTCTTGCCGACCAGTCTCGAACTATCCGAATACCTGTGCATATGGTTGAGACTATCAATAAATATACTCAAGCTACGCGGCGTCTTGTCCAGGATCTGGGACGCGATCCGCTTCCGGAAGAAATCGCGGCAGAAATGGGGATTGAAGTCGAAAAAGTGCGCCACATCATGAAGATTTCGCAGGAAACAGTTTCCATTGAAACTCCCGTTGGCGATAGTGAAGATGATAGCATTCTCGGCGATTTCATTGAGGACACAGAAACGGTCATGCCGCATCAAAGCGCAGCCAGAAAACTACTAGCTGACCATGTGGAGCTGGTACTGAAAGACTTGACGCCCCGCGAGCAGAAAATTCTCAAAATCCGTTTCGGGCTTGAAGACGGAGTGACACACACGCTGGAAGAAGTGGGCCATGAATTCGGCGTCACGCGCGAGCGCATCCGGCAGATTGAAGCCAAGGCCCTCGACAAAATCCGCGAAAGCGGATTAGTCGACAAACTCAAGGATTATTAATCATAGAGCGCAGAACTCATAATGCATAACTTCATATTTCGGATAGGAAAAACGGCCCTTGCGGGCCGTTTTTCTGTCGATATATTACGAATTGATTTTATAGAAGTTTATGGCAACGTCGGAAATCCATTTCTGAACATTGGCCGCGCCGTGTCCGGCGCAGGATGATCCGCATTTCCAGGAGATGGCTTGAGCGGGAGTCCGGACACCTTTCGCGACCATTTTTTCAATTTTTCCGCCGACCGCGTCAACGGCCTGCTCCGGAGAAGCAAAACAGCTGTATCCTCCGGCGACGGTTTTTCCGCCTCCCTTGAATCCCCAGTAGTTGTAGCAGTCCCGTCCGGCAAGTTTTGGAGAATAGACTCCAAACTTACTTTCTTTCATGGCGATTCCAACGATGAAAGCGGCCACGGTCCGGTCTTTTTCGGAAATTGGATCAATCATGGCGGCCATCGGAGTGTTCTTCACGATTTTTTCAACATCCTCTTTGAGGTCGCTTGCGGCCGGCGCCGAAGCGCTCTTGGCCAGATTTTTCTGATATTCCTCATTTTCACCCGAGCAGATTTTTCCGGTTTTGTTTTCGAGGTTTGTTCCAATCAGCTTTACTTTATAAATATCCTCAACTGGAAGATTGTTGGTTGGATCAATGTTTTTTGAAAAAGCGGTTTTCGAGACAAAAACCAGCGCGAGAAGCGTGATCGCGATCAAAACCGGCAGGTAGACTTCCTGCTTCTTTGAGATGTGGCTTTGAAGTTTTCTTTTATAGACCTTTGAAAAATACTTTGTTTTTTCCCAGCCGGTTTCCCCAAAGTTTCTGAATTTCTCAAGCTGGGCGGTGAATTGGCGATATTTAAAAGTATATTTTATATCGCAACTTATGCAATTTTCTGTTTTTTGAGTTTTGGTATAAACCCCCCCATAAAAAGCGGATTTACTCCATTCACCCATCGGATAATTTTCAAAAATTATCTTCGTCTAAATCGACTTTTGAGCCGCTTTTAGACTGCAGGCCCAATTGAATGATCCGGCGAGCCGGATCCAACGGACCGAGCCCCTGCAAAATGTTTCACAGCCGTGAAACATTGCCGGGCAGCCCCGAAGATATTTTGCTATTGCACAATATACGGGGTAAACCAACAAAAAAAGAATAGCACTAATAGCTACTCCATTTATTGTTGACTTGGGTTATGCTAGCAGAAGCGGGCAGTGGCGTCAAGGGGCATTTTGTGGCAGGATTTTATAGGCTTATATAAGCCTATTTCACGAATTTTCTTTCGAGTTTATTTTATAGAAGTTCACTCCCACATCGGCGATCCACTTGCGGACGCTTTCGGCGCCGTGGCCCGCGCAAGTCGAACCGCATTTCCAGGAAATCATCTCGGACGGATTGGAAATTCCCTGCGCCACGAGTTTCGATATCTTTTTCCCGATCACTTGGACGGCGTGCTCGGGCGAATCGAAACAAGAATAACCGGAAGCGGTTGTGTTTTCCGGTCCGCGGTATCCCCAGTAGTTCAGGCAATCGCGTCCATTGCTGTGAGGAGCATAAACTCCGAATTTGCTTTCTTTCATCGCGATTCCAACAATGAAAGCGGCGACCATCCTCGGCTGCTGGGCGATATAGGGTGCCATGGCTTCCATCGGCCGTCCTTTGATATAGCGCAGAATTTCGGCTTCAAACTCTCCCTGTTTTTTTTCTTCGATTTTGCCGAGGAGGTTCATAATAATTTCGTCATCAGCCAGTTTCAAAGATTCGCCGCCTTCTTCTTCATTTATCTTCGCGTCCGCGGCGCCGGCGACTTGCCCTTCGATTTGGCTGGCACTTTCTGTCACAGCGGCGGCGCTTTGGGTTGATTGCTTTTGGAAATAGAAAGAGGAAGCGAACATGAGAAGCGAGGCGACAGCCAATCCAGCGTAAATTTTTCGGTTGCCGAGCATGAAAAGGGAGAGGGCTGACTTGTTTTGCCAATTGGCAGTGCTGGCGGTTTCAAACGGGGACTGCTTTTTCAGGACTCCGTCGAGGTTATTCATTGCGCGAATTTGATATTTCACATGACAACCCTTCTTAATTTGAATAATTTTTTTTGACGGTGCAAAAAAACCCTGAGGAATACCTGTCTCAAAATACTCCCTCCGGCCGTCGGCGAAAAAAACCGTCACACCCAGCGGGTTGTTTTTTATTCTTTTCAGGCACTCGCGTGCTTTTTCTTGTTTCGAAAAAGTATATTTGTATTGGGGACGGTTTCGGAAATCAACCAAACAATACATAGCGTATTTTCAAGTATAAAGCTCCTTATATAATATAGGAAAATTTCTATTTATACAATACCAAAATCATCTTCTCCCCAGAATGTATGTCTTTCTCACTCCAATCATGCATATTCTCCATAATCACTTCTTTTTTATAGATATATGAGTTTCCTTTGCGAGTGCCGACGTCGTTGGTGATGAAGTTTTGGGCGTCGTATCCCTTGATGGTCAGCATGTGGTAAATCGGCCCCGGAGGAGTGAAGTTGGGATTTCCTATGTCGCGGCCGGCAAGCGGAACGACAACCGGATTTCCTTCGGCGATTTCAGATTCGATATCCTCAATCGACGGGTTATCAATTATGTTTGACTTTATTTTCCCTTTAAAATATATATCGGACACTTTCTTGATCTGGGCGATGGTCGTGCTTTTCCACTCGCCAACTTCTTTTATTTCGGCGTTTTGTATTTTTTGGAGTTCTTTTGCGTATTCTTCTTTTGAAGGTTTTTTGCCTAGGAGATAATAAGCGGCGTTCAGAATCGAGGCTTCCTCGCACATATCTTCATGAAAAGCGTCCCACTTTGAAAGCGGAGCCTGGGAATAAAAAGGGATTTCGAGCAGAAATTTTTCGGGGATTTGAGGCGCGGGCTTTTCTTCTTCGGTTGGCTGTATTTTTTCCGGTTGTTTGCTCTGTTCTGCTGGTTTTGGGCCTTCTATTTGGACTTTAGAAAGAGGAGTAGAGAATTCTTTTTGAGGAATATTGTTTTTATTATCGCGTAAAATGCAATACAGCCCGGCGATCGCGGCAAACATAACAAGAATTATATTAATTTTCCTTGATTTTCTGCTCATCTGAATTTTATTGTAATCTTTTCCTCGCAATTTAAGCAAACAAAAAACAACCCCGACTTTTGATCGAGGTTGTTTTGAGTTCGGTTTAGTACCGGTCTCTTCGACCGCCGCCGCCGAATCCTCCGCCTCCGCCTCCGAAGCTCTTTCTTCGGTTGCGATTGCAGGGTTGGCAGTAGAGTCGGCCATAAGTGTCGTCATCGCGTTTGGTGGGCTCAAACGGAAGTTCCGTTATGTCCACGCCGCATTCTGTGCACTTGAGTCCGAGAGAAGATACATCATGCATCTGTCTCTGCGGTCTGTTTTGATAGTCCATTGTCTGATTTCGCCTAACTTGTTAATAATCTTGACTTTTTAGGGTCAAAATAGCTCTAACTTAGGCGAACGACTTTATGTATGCCTTATATAATGAATACTTGGATACTTACGCCTAATTCGATAACTGAAGCAAATTTTAGCACTTCTCCGGGTTTTTGTCAATGATTGCTATAATAGCTTGTATTTGATAGCCTGAATGTAAAGGAGGACTGGCTATAGAGGAGGGCTGGTCTTTTTTGTGATATGGTCTTTGAAAACTGAATAATTGCGTAAATTTCTGATTAACAGCGAACTCGCTGAAAAGATACAACGACTGAATTCAAATTCCGAAAGGATTATAAAGGAGATTACTACCATGAGTAAGGATTTTCCAAACATTTTGGTGTTTGCTTCCGGGACGAAAACTGGCGGCGGGTCGGGACTTAAGACTATGGTAAATGCGACGCGGTCTGTTCCGCCGAGTCTGGATGCCGTTATTGTCGCGGTGGTTTCCAATCATCGGGAGGGGGGGCGTTGAGGCAAAGGCCGAGAAGCTGGGGATACCATTTGAATACTGGCCTGGCCCCTACATGTCTGATGGGTACGAGAGATATGTCTGGAAATACAAAGCAGACTTCGTGATGCTCTCTGGGTGGCTGAAATTAGTCATTGGTTTGGAAACAGCAAGAACGATCAATATTCACCCGGGACCATTGCCGCAATTCAGCGGGCCGAAGTTTTACGGCCACTTCGTTCATGAGGCGGTCATGGCGGCCTATCATCGCGGGGAAATCACTCACAGCGCTGTCACCATGCACTTTGCGGATGAAGTCTATGACCGCGGACCCATTTTCTTCGTCTGGCCTGTTCAGATTTATGACGGAGACACAGTAGAAACTCTGGCCAAGCGGGTGAATCGTGATGAGCATTACTGGCAATCTCGCGTGCTGAATTACGTCGTCCACGAACAGGTGAGGCTGGTCAATGGCCGGGTGGAATATGAATCCGAAGAACTGAAACGCCTGCTGATGCCAGCGGCGTAAACGAAATTCGACCCGAAAGGGAAAGGAAGGTGTGGAGATGGGACTTTATGCTCCCCAACAGGGCGTTGTGCACCATTTTTATGTGCCCTTGGGTTTTGATGAGGAACTTTGTTTCAATATTGGTGCCACTAAACCATTAACCGGGCAAGAGCTCGACCGAATCAAAGTATGCTTCCAGGAAAATCCAACGCAGGAAGTTCGGCTCGAGCCGAAATATTTAGGGCCGAATGTGATTGAAATCGGGCCGAGGCGTGGAAGGGAAACCAGTTTCAGCTCAATGGGGGTTGATCTGCTTCAAGACTGCGGCTACGAAAATATCACAAGGGTGGAAGTTTCCCGCCGTTTGATAAAGCCCGAGAAGAAACCGACGGAAAAGTTTCTGAAGGAAAAAAATTTCGACCGGTTGCTGCAGGAAGTATATCCCTCACCCTTGAATTCCTTCGATGTGCCTGAAGCGCAAAACCTATTCATTAACGTCCCTGTCAGGGGGAGCGACTTGGATCTTATCCGGGCCGCCAATCAGAAGTATAAAGTGGGCATGAGCGAATCAACCATGCGCCACTTTTATGCACTCTTTGCCCGCGAGTTGCTCCGGGATCCTTCGGAAGAAGAAATTTATGCCATCAAGGAACTGGCCTGCTCCGATCATTCCGTCCATATCACCTTCAATTCTTTGGTTGAAATAGACGGGAAACTGATGCCGCACACCTTGATGCAGATGGCCAAAATGCCTTACGAAGCTAATCCCAGGAACTGCATCATTGCTTTTCATGACAACGCCAGCGCCATTCTGGGCGGTCCGGCCTGGGTACTTCAGCCAAAAAATCCGGGCGAAATGTCGGAACTCATTGAAGTACCGGTTTTTATTCATCCATCCTGCAATGGCGAGACCCATTGTTTTCCGACCGGGATTTCTCCCTGGCCGGGAGCTGAAACCGGGATTGGCGGAGACTACCGCGACGACCTGGCGAAAGGTCGGGGCGGAAACCATCTCTATGCTATCGCCGGTTTCTGCACCGGAAACCTTTGGATTCCTGGTTACGTAATGCCGTGGGAAAAAATGGCTCCGCGGTTCCGGGCAAAAAACATGGCTTCGCCTTTCAAGATTATGATCGAAGCGCCGGGCGGGACTTGGGACTACGGAAACAAATACGGAGTTCCGGTGTATCAGGGGATTACCCGTGCTTTCGGTATGATGATGCCAAACGGAGAATTCTACTCCTACTACAAGCCAATCATGCTGGCGGAAACCGTTGGAACGGTCCGCGATGAGCATGTGAAAAAGGGTCGGGCGAAAAAAGGCCTGCTTCTCATTGCTATCGGCGGCAAAGCCCACAAGATCGGTTTCGGGGGCGGCTCCGGATCTTCAAGCGGAATTGATGACAAGGATAAAGATCTGTTTTATGCCGTTCAAAGAGGTTGTGCCGGAATGGGTCATTTGACCTGGCGGTTCATTCGGACCTGCGTCGAAAAGGGGCTCGGCAATCCGCTCATATCCATTCATGACCAGGGCGCGGCCAGTATTCTCAATCTCTTCACGGAATTAGTGGAAAAGGCCGGCGGTATCGTGAAAATCCGGCAGGTACAGGTGGGCGACAAGACCATGACCGTGCTTGAGATCCTGGTGTGCGAATACCAGGAAAGATACGGCATGCTTATCCATCCTGATCATCTGCCGCTTTGTCTCAAGATCGCCGCGAGGGAAGGTTGTCCGCTTGAAGTTGTCGGCGAAGTGACCGACAGCGGACGGATCGTTTTCACGGATGAAAAGACCGGCCGTAATCCGATCGATCTTCCCATCAAGGCTCTCCGGGATGCCGTTCCCCAAGAAACAATTCGTGACAGAAAACCCGCTTATCTTGGCAACCCAGTGAGGATTCCATCCGGGCTTTCTCTCAAAGAAGCGGCCAAAAACGTTCTCCGGCTTATCTCGGTCTGTTCCAAGGAATTCCATATCCATCGGGCCGACCGGAGCGTCACGGGACTGCGCATTCTTGACCAAACCTGTGGCAAGCTGCATTTGCCTGTTTCTGATGCTGCCATTTCAGCCATGGACTATGGAGACAGCTTTGGAACGGCGAGCGCCGTTGGCGAATGTCCCAATATGATGATGCTTGATCCCCGGGCTGGCGCCAGAATGACAGTCGCGGAAATGCTGCTGAACTTTTCCGGCGTGCTGTTCTCCGACTTCGAAGACATCAAGATGTGCATAAACTGGATGTGGCCGGCCAAGGGAATTCCCGGCGGTGTGGCAAAGATGTATTTTGCCATGGAGGCGCTCAAAGACATATTGATCGCGCTCAAAATCGCCGGCTACGGCGGGAAAGACTCCTCGTCGCTCTACGTTTGGCTGATGAAGCAACTCATCAAATCGCCGGAAACTCTCGTCTTGACCGGCAATGTTGTTGTTCCGGATAAGACGAAATTCGTGACGCCCGATATCAAGCGTCCCGGGGAAAGCCGTCTTATGCTGATCGATGTAGCAAATGGCCTCCGCCGCCTAGGCGGTTCGGCATTTCTCCAGACTCTGGGCCAACTTGGTGACGAATGCCCCGATGTCGACTGGCGAAAACTGAAAGGTGCCGTTTTGGCCGAGCAGATGATGATTTCCGAAGGGCTGATCGAAGCCAGCCACGACTGCGTCGGCGACGGCGGACTTTTCGTGAACCTGCTCGAAATGCTCATGGCCGGTGACTGCGGCGCCGAGATTGATCTGGATCATCACGACGTCTGGGCCGATTTGTTTTCCCAGGAGGCAAGAAAAGTTATTGAATACCTCCCCGAAAACGAAGCCCTGATAATGGCTATCCTCAATCACTTTGGCGTTCCTTATGTCGTCATCGGCAATACCACTGTCGAAAAACGTTTCATTATCCGCTATGACGACCGCGGTGAAATTTTCAACGAATCGGTGGTCGACTTGCGTTACCAGTGGCGCGAAACCAGCTACCAAATTGAAAAACACCGCATAAATCCCAAATGCGCTCGGGCGGAGAGAAGGAATCTGCGCCGGCAAAGCGCTCCGCCCTACAAATTGACTTTTGACCCGGTAGCTTCGCCAACGGCCTTGCGCAACTTGGAAGATAAACCCAGAGTGGCGATCCTTCGGGCAAAAGTTTCGACGGGCGACCGTGAACTTGCCGCTGGATTTCGGGCAGCTGGATTTGCGGTCTATGACGTCCACGTGAACGATCTCCGTTCCGGCAAAACAAGCCTGGACTTCTTCCAAGTGCTTGCGCCCGCTCCCGGATTTGCCAACGAAGACGTGTTTGGAGCAGGAAAAGGGGTTGCCATGATGTTCAAATGGAACTCTGGAATGAGCAGGCAAGCGGAGGATTTCTTTGCTCGTGACGATACTTTCTTTGTCGGAACCTGCAACGGAGCTCAAAGCGGGGCCTGGATGGAAGTTCTTGGCCTCCCTCAAGTCAAAGGATTTCCGCCGCTCATTTTTGTGCGAAACGAATCTCGCGAGTTTGAGTCGAGGTTTTCGACTCTTGAGATTCAAAAAAGCCCCTCGGTTTTGTTCCGTGATATGGAGGGTTCTCGGCTGGGGGCCTGGGTTTCCCATAAAGAAGGACAAGTCTGGTTGGCTGACGAGGCCACGGAGAAGTATATCCGCGATAACAACCTCATTACGCTGGTTTTTGTCGACAACAACGGGAAACCGACTATGAAATATCCTTTTAATCCGAATGGATCATTGGATGGCTGGATCGGCTTCTGCGACGTGACTGGCCGGCACAACGTCATGATGCCGCACCTGTTTGACCGGGCGTTTCTGTTGCGGCAATGGCCCTGGTTGCCGGAAGAGTTCAAGAAACTAGAGGCATCGCCTTGGATGAAGCCGTTGCAAAATCTCTATGACGCATGCGTCAGGGCAAAAACCCAAAAAGTTATGGCTGCATGAAACAACAAAAACCGCGTGAAACAAAGCAAGGAGGCGTGAAACACGCGAGTTTGTGAAACAATTTATCCCCGCCGGGCAGGAAGCTTCGGCGGGGATTTTTCTTGCCTAAAAATTGGATATCCAGTAGCCTGAAAGTAGGGAATCGCGGAGATCCCATGGAGGGATTCTCTTTAAAATTTCAAAAAAAATTTGCGAGGTGATAGGTATGTCCAATCAGTCTGGAGCAACTTATGCAAGCGCAGGAGTAAACATTGACAAGGGCAACCAGTTTGCTCAAATGATCAAGACTCTGGTTCGGGCAAACTGGCCAGAGGCAGCAGATCAGATCGGAGGATTTGCCGGTGGTATGCCCATCCCGCCCGGAGCGCGAAAAGTTAGCGGATCCGTTGACGGGGTTGGAACAGTGGCGATTCTAGCGGCACTGGCAAATATGCTGACCGGTATCGGCCATAATGGCGTGGCCATGAGCGCCGTGGACATGTATGTGTCCGGAGCGCGTCCTGCCTTCCTCCTGGACACGCTTCGAGTTGGACAGCTTGACCCGGAAAAGCATATTCAAATCATCGAGAGTATCATCGAGGCCTGTCTGACTTCGGGTTGCATACCCATCGGGGGTGAGACTGCCGAGCTTCCGGACGTGTTTCGGTATCCATGGATGTTTGATCTGGATGTATCCGTCATCGGATTTCCGGATCCCGAACTGGAATACGTTCCCATGGAAGAGGGAATGCATGTTTACGGCTGGCCTTCACACGGTCCCGGCTCAAACGGCTTCTCGCTTCTTCGAAAAGTGCACCGGCTCCGCATCCAAGAAGATGGTTTTCTCGGGATGATCCGGAAAGTTTTTAATCTCCATGGCAGCAAGGCAAGAGTCATCAACAACCTGATGAAACCGCTTAGCGAACTTGGCGGCAACTCCCTGGCCGAAGCGCTTCTGGTACCCACCCCTATCTGGATTCCGGAAATGGAAGAGGCTCGGAAGAGAGGAGTCCGATTTGCGGGCCACGCCCACATAACGGGGGGCGGAATGGTGGAGAATATTCCGCGCATTCTGCCAAATGATCTCAAAGTGACGATCTGGAAGTATAAGATCAAGCGGCCTCCAATTTTTCACTACACTCAGCAGATGGGAAATATCGAGGAGGCCGAAATGGACCGCGTTTTCAATCAGGGGGTCATGGTTGTTTCCGTGGTCGATCCAATTGGACCCGAACCGTATTATCCTGCTTTCAAGATTGGGGAGGTTCGGCAAAGAGAAAAGAAATTGGGTGAACTGGAAGAACAAGTGGATTTCAGAGGGCAATACTGTTAATGCCCTAAAACCGGAGATATTTGCAAGGGTCGTTCCGTGCCAAGCGCGGGCGGCCCTTTTTTATAATAATCATCTTCAGAAATTTATATTTTCGCCGCAAAAACAAAAAGCCTTGTGTCGAAGGCTTTTTGCTGTCCCCCTATAAAAAGGACTAAACAGCTTTCGGATACTGCGGTGAAGAGGAAGAAGAGGAAGGCATTGTGACTGCTCCCCAAGCTCCCAAAGCAACAGTGATTATTCCGATTATCAGATTGTTCCACATTCCCGCGTTTCCAACCGACATCAGGAAAAAAGGAGTTATAAATATCCAGGCACCCAAAAGGACGTTGATCCAATTCAGCCATTTTCCTTCTTCGGATACCCCGATAGCGATCAGGGATACAAAAGCGATGATGATTCCCATGACGACGTCATTCAGGCTCAAAAACGTCCCGCTGAAGCCCAGAACGAAAGGCGCTATAATCAGCCACATTCCGGCGATGACAATAAGCCAGTTGGCTGTTTTTTTATTTTGCTGTCCGTTCATTTTTTTTCACCTCCTTTCATTTTATAGTTCCGCTATTTTATATTTTCAGTTCGTCATTCCCGGTGATAGGTTGATTTTCTGAAGCTCCTCACGGAGTATCTTTTTTCCGCGATTAATGAGCGTCCCGACGGTGCCTATTGGCTTTGCGAGCCGCAAGGCGATTTCCTGATAACTGAATTGCCCATTATATCTCAAATCGATGGCTTCGCGCTGATTTTTCTGCAATCTTCCCAGGGCTTCGGCGACCTTGAGGCCGTCCAATTTTTTGGATACCTCCCACTCGACATTTTTTGAGTCCGCGATAGTGTTTTTCAAAAATTCATTTTCGTCGAGGGATACAGGCACTCCGGATTTTATATTTTTTCTCCAATAATTCACGGTCTCATTGTGCGTGATCCGGTAAATCCAGGTGGAAAATTTGTTTCTGTCGTCAAAAGAGTTGATATTGACATATGTCTTCAAAAAAACTGATTGTAAAATATCTTCGACAGATTCTTTGGTGAGGCCGCTGATACGCTTCACGTATCGTGCCAGCTTTTCTTCGTAGCGCTTGACAAGAGAGGCATAGCAATCTTTGTTTTCCTTTGCATATTCGATGATTTCTTCGTCAGTTCTTTTTTCGCAGAATTCCGCGAGGTCGCAGGGGCAAATTCTATCCTCCTTGTTTGTCATTTTCGTTTTCATTTTTTTGAACTTAAAGATTAATCTTGGCTTTAGTATATAAAAAGCAGATTAAGATTTGATTAAGAAAGGCAAGAAATTTCGTTAATCAACAAAACTGATAATCGCTGTCCAGAAATCAAAAAAGCAACCCCGTTATTTGCGGGGCTGCTGTCCGGAATATTCAATTTTTTTATCTTTCTCCCTATTTCTTAAGCGTTTTTGTCCGGAAAATGGCTGTTTCCATTTTCTGCGACCCATCCGGTTTTTCGAAGACAAGCTTCCAATAATGATTCTTGTTTTTTCGCAGGCCGGAAAAAACGAAAGTATGTTCACTGCCGGTCGCGCCATCGGTTCCACGGGCGATTTTTTTCTTATTCTTGCGGACATTGTTTTTATTCGTGCCTAAAAGGAAGTTCGCATCCGAATCCGTCGAGGTTTTGGCAAGAATCGTGATTTTGTCTTTCGCGACGCTCACTATCCCGAGTTCCTGAAGAGAAAGGTCGCCGCTGTCATTCGTTCCTGCCAGAGGCATGACAAGAGGGCTCACGCTTATTTCTATTTTTGCCGATACTGTTCCGCTCGAAGCTGTGATAGTCGTTGTGCCGGGATTCTCACCAAAAAAGAGTCCGTTCTGGTCTATTTTTCCGACTGCCTTATTGCCTTGCGTCCAGCTGATATTTGCAGTAATCGGGTCTCCGTATTGGTCCAAAGAAATTGCTGAAAACTGCTGTGCCGAACCGACACTGATGCTTGGATTGGAGGGTGAAACATTCAGAGTCGTCACAACCGGCGGAGCATTCTGGACCGTGAAAGGCGCGCTTCCCGAAATTGATCCGCTCGCGGCCGTGACGTTTGCCGTTCCCGGCGCAATCCCCGTGAGTAAACCGCTTATCGGGTCAACGGTTCCCACGGACTGATTATCAGAGGACCAAGTCACAAAAACGTTTATCGGATTTCCGTATTGGTCAAGGGTTTCAGTTGAAAATTGTCGCGTTGTTCCTGAGCTTATCAATGGATTGGGGGGAGCTACATTTATTTTTGCCAATACTGGCGGAGCGTTCTGAATGGTGACGTTTGCGGTTCCCATCCAAGTTGCGGCTCCTTTGATTGAAGAGGCTGTTAGCATGACCATTCCCGGGGCCAGCGCAGTGAACAAGCCGCTCGCAGGGTCAATTGAGCCTATGGCCGAATTGTTCAAAGACCAGGAGAAAAGCGGCTGCGTGTCTAAGGCCGTCCAGTTCTGATCAAAAGCAGTGGCTGTGAACTGCAAAGTGCCGCCGAGGCCAATATTGGCATTGAGAGGAGATACCTCAACTGATTTGATTGTGGGTTCCGTTGCCGGAGTTACTGTGATATGCGCTGTTCCCATTTTATTGTCTGCTTTGGCGTAAATCGTCATCTGGCCGTTTGACAGCGGAGTAAACAATCCGTTTTGATTGACTGCGCCCTGGGTCGGATTATCGACTGACCAAAAGAAAGTCGGCTGAGTGACCATCGGATTGCCTGACTGGTCGAGTGCCGTCGCGCTGAATTGCATGCTTTGCCCGTCTGCGATGGCTGTCCAGGAAGGATCCATTTTTATTGAGGTAAAAACAAGCCCTTGGGCGTTCACGGTCGCCGTCCATCCGGAATTATTGCCTGTTTCCGCCGCAAATATAAAGGCAAGAATCGCAACAAATGTCAAAAAATGTGTTTTTTTCATAGGTTTCTGCGGAGGATCGACGGATGATATTTTCTTTCCATCCTTCGCTCACTCCGCGTTATTAAATAAAAAATTGGCTGGACCAATAATCATGTTTTCAATCTGATTGGCGAGCTAGTTCAAAAATATATCGCTAATTCCAATCCGCCGGGTTGGCTTTGTCTGCCCGGAATTCTACAATATCAAGATTAAGCCTTCATTAAGAGATATTTTTTTCCGGATAGGATGGGCTTGCCAGTCTGAAAAGACCGCTATAATATACAGTTATGCGGATACTTGTCGTTGAAGACCAGGAAAATTTGGCGAAACTCATAAAAAAAGGCCTTGAGGCAGAGGGTTTCGCCGTTGATTATGTTCTGGACGGCGAAGCCGGTTTTCGAAGAATTTCTATGAACCACAAAGATTATGATCTCTTCATTCTTGACTGGATGCTTCCCAAAAAAAACGGAGACGAAATCTGCCGGGAAGCAAGAGCCCAAAAAATCAGCGTTCCGATTCTGATGCTTACGGCTCGCGACAGCGCCAAAGACATAGCCAACGGTCTTGACGCGGGCGCGGACGACTATCTTTCCAAGCCCTTTTCATTTGAAGTGCTTCTGGCCAGGATCCGGGCAATTCTGCGCCGCCCAAAGATTGCTCTTCCGCTCGTTCTTCAAGCGGGGGACATCATTCTTGATCCCACCAGAAAACAAGTTTCCAAAAAAGGAAAAGACGTAAAATTAACCTTAAAAGAATTCAGCCTGTTGGAATATCTTATGCGAAATAAGGGAGTCACTGTCACGCGGGAACAAATACTCTCGAATATCTGGGATTTTGCTTTCGATTCATTCGCCAATGTGGTTGATGTCCATATAACCAATTTGCGGAAAAAAATTGGCGACAAAGAGGCGAAAAAAATCGAGACTGTCAGGGGCGTTGGGTACAGGATGAATGATAATTAGGCGATATCTTCTGCGATTCAAAAGCGCCTCGCAAAACGGGGCGCTTTTTTATGCCTGGCGCAGTTCTTGGCCAATCGGAATCGAAAAATAGAAAGTCGTTCCTCCCATTTCGTTTGAATCAAACCAAACTTTGGAGCCGGTGAGGTCGGCGATTGATTTCACCATATAAAGTCCCAGCCCGGCTCCCTCAGAGCTCATTTCTCTCGCGTTTTCGGCGCGATAAGTTTTTTCAAAAATCTTATCTTTTAGTCCGGCGGCAATTCCGCAGCCGGTATCGGAAATTTCAATGAAGACAGAATCTCTCTTATTCTCGATGGCAAGGGCAATTTTCCCGCCGGTAGGAGTATACCGAATGGCATTGGAAAGCAGATTGTCAAAAACTATTTCAAAACTGTTTGTGTTGAAAGATAAAGGCGGAATGTTTTCTCCGATATTTTTTTTGAAATAAAGTTTCTTTTCCAAAATGATAGGTTCAAATTCTTTCAGTTTCGCCTGAACAGAAGAAAGAATATCGAGCGGTTCAGACTCCACCGAAAAAGTTCCCATTTCGATCCGGGAAACATTCAGAAGATTATTCACAAGGATTGTCATCCTTTTGGTCGCTTTGTGAATTTCCTCAAGATATTCTCTCTGGTCCGATTGAATATCTCCGGAAGTGCCCCGAAGAAGCAATTCAGATGAGAGGCTGATGGAGGAAAGAGGTGTTCGGAGTTGATGGGAAGCAAGTGAAATGAAGTCATCTTTGTTTTTTTCCAGCATTTTCCTTTCGGTGATATCCCGCATGATCTGGAGCTTGATGAGCGTACCCTCCGGAGTTGTCATAGGCGTTTCGATTATATCAAATGTTTTTTTCAAATTTTCAAAATAGCATTCCCACCGGACGGATTTTCCGGAGAAAACCTCTTCATTCATGCACCAGGGGCAGGGCGATTTTCGGTTGTGCAGATATTCGAAACATTTTCGCCTTTCGATATTTTTCCCGAAATGTTTTTTGAGAGCCGGATTTATGTATGATATATTATGATTTCGGTCAACGATATATACTCCATCTTCCATTTTGTCGAGGATTTGTGCGAGCCTCTCTTTCTCGTGGCCGAGAGCCACCTCCGCCTCTTTTCGTTTTGTTATGTCAGTAAAATAAATATTGGCGTAATCGGCGCCGGAGATCGGAGCAATTAGCACAAAGAAACTATTTTTTTCCAAGTCTATCTCGAAACTTTTTTTCAATCCTGCCCTGATAGCTGGCTCAAAATGCTTGTTCCATTCTTCCGGAAGGATATCTTTTTCGCTCTCGCGGAATCTTTTCAGAACGGCGTCTGCGGCCGGGTTCTTAAAGAGGATTTTTCCCTCGGACGAAACTCTTATCACGGGATTGGGATTCTCGAGCGGAAACCTGGCAAGGTCTTCCATCTTTTTTTCCGCCTTTTTGCGCTCCGTGATATCGCGGGCGACGTGCACGGAACCGATAAGCTTGCCGCCATCCTCGAAAAGCGGAGTAGTGCTGACGAGAAAAGTTCCTCCCAGACCGTTTTCCTCTATTTCGGAGACGTGCTCTTTGCCGTCTTTCATGGTCAGAGTATGAGGGCAAGCGTCAATGGGCTTGTCGCAACTATGCACGCAACTGAAGCAGCTCAGGCCGATGCATTTTTCCGGGTTTGTGCCGAGGCGTTCTGCCATCGCTTTGTTCACTCTTTTTATCCCGTGTTTGGTATCAAGTATCGCAATAAGGTCCGGAACGCTGTCGAAAGTCCGCTCCCATTCCTCTTTGGCTTTCTTCAGCACCTTTCCCTTTTCATTCAATTCCTTGAACATTGAATGATAAGGCCTCATGAGTCCGAATTCAACCAAAGCCAGATAACTCACATAAAAAGCCAAGACCCGCAAAAGGTGGCCAAGTTCGTTTGGAAAACTATACACCCCGACATAGAGCGTGAAAAAGATTGTGGAAACAAAAAAGAGCGCGAGCGTGAAAGATATCAGCTGCAAAACGCGTTTCTCCAAGCGATTTCTCTGTCTCCAGAAAAAATAGAGCGAAAAAATATACACAGCCGCAACAACATATTCGCTGATTTTTTTGAAAGGGGTGAGTCCGGTTCCTTCCAAGTAAGCGACAGGAAAAATCTTCCAGTAAAAGATCATCACCAAGAAAAGCGCGAAGAAGGCCAGATATCCCAAAATAATGGTTTGCGGCCGCATTTTTTTCTCCAGAAGAAACGGGGCGATGAGGAAAGTGACTGCCAAAATATACTGATTGGCCAGCCAAAGCTGGGTGGCGATGTTGGAATCAGCCGCTGTTCCTGCCACGATACCCATGCCCCGGTAGGTGAGAGCGTGAATCAGGCTAATCATTCCCGATGCCAAAAAGGCCATCCCGAAAAAAAGATAGTAGTTGTTTTTCACGAATTTTCTGGCATTCCAGGTCAGAAGAAAAATCGCCAGGCTGATGGCCGCGCCGAAAAATTCGGCCAAAACGTGAAAAAGAAGATAATTGAAATTGGCTACAATATACAACGCGGCCAAAATCAGGCCGATCTGCAATATGCCGACTCTCAATCGTGTCACAGGGAATTGCTTTACAAATTTATTATTCGCCATAAACTGATACAGCAGTAAGCGGAGTTTTATTTGTATAGCACAAAGTGTATTTTTAGTGAAGTGGCAGCCGGAAGCTGGAAGATTTTCTGCGAAAAAGCAGGGATGTTCCTGTTATGAACAGGAAAACTGACAACCATTGCCCAAATGTCAGTTGCCAAAAAATCCAGCCGTTGTCAGGCTCGCGGAAGAATTCGGCTGTGAAGCGGGCGAGGCCGTAGCCGATCAAATAAAGGGCAGTGAGATATCCTGTCGGAAATTTTATTTTTCTAATACTCCACAACACCGCAAAGAGCAAAATTCCCTCAAGAAACGCTTCATAAAGCTGCGATGGGTGGCGGAGTTGGCCGGAAAAATCAGCGGGGAAATACATTCCCCAAAACTTATTCGTCACTCGGCCCCAGAGTTCCCCGTTCGCGAAATTTCCCAAGCGGCCGAAAGTGAAACCGAGCGGAACAGCAGGTGCGAAAAGATCAGAGAACTCCAGTATTTTTGCAATACTCCGTTTTTTAAGGCCGAACCTTAAAAATGAGAATATTACGAAAGTGATAATCAGTCCAACGAGTCCCCCAAAATAGCTCATCCCGTAAATCCCGATATATTGCCAATTGTTATGAATATCAAACGGGAGAAAAATCTGCGAGAGATGATTTTGGAAATAACTCCAATCATAAATGAAAACATCTCCCAGCCGCGCGCCCAGAAGAAGCCCGACAATCGCCCACGGAAAAAAATCCTGGACGGTTTCAAGTGAAATTCCCAAATTATCCCTCTGAATCCGATAGCGGACGAAATAATAAACTACTGCGAAGGCAACCAAATACATAATCCCATACCAGGCAATTTGAATCGGTCCGATGTTGAAGGCGATCGGGTTGATATATTGGGGAATATGTTGCCAAATGTATAGCATACATAAAGTATATAGTATAAAGTATATAGCATAAAGCGCCGGTTGTTTAAAAATATCCTTTTTCGGATTGGTCACTGCGCTCTTGGTTGCGCTGGACATTGAGTGACCTGTGAGATATTTTTCCGATGCCGATGTAATAACAGAAAATGACTAACCCTAATTCATAAATTATGACCATCGAAAATTTCAAAAAATCATTCAGGGAGTGGAACTCGATATTTTGCAGAGGAATGACATGCCGGACGAACATAAAAAGGGACATCGTCGTCGTGTCAGCTGCCATTTTTTTTGCGGCGGCATTTTTATATTCAAATATGCCCCGAAATTTTCGAAGCGCCCCAGCCGGAGAAAGGATGCCGGCCGCCGCCGTGAAAATCGCCGATGAGACTGAGGGAGTCGTCGCCGGAGACAGCAGTCCGGATCCGATCATGACAGAAACGGATATTTCGGCGGAGGCTGAAAAGATAATAAATTCAACTGACTTGGGCGGCTGGAAGGATTTCAGCAACCAGTTTTGGGGTTTTTCTGTGAAATATCCCGGTGAATGGATCGCGCCAAAAAGCCAGAGAAAATCGGCCGGATCGAAATGGGAGGCCCGCTATCAATTCAGAAAAAATGATGCTGGAGAGAATCCCTATCTTGGGTTTGATGTGGCTGTTTATGACGTTCCGAAAACGAAGGAGATATCGAATACCGAAGAATATCCAACTCTAAAAAATCAAGATCTGAAAAATGATGCGCGATGCCAAAATATCGAAGGCCACGCGTTCGACGTTGATGATTTTCCCGCCGAAGAAATATATATTCCTCCAACAGATGACTGCTATGGTCCCGCTTTGTTTTTTAGTATTGTGAAAGAACGATATATTTATAATATTGTTCCAGTCCTCAGCGCAGAATCCCAGCAAGGAGCTGATCCCAGGTTGGCTATCAACGATAATTTCCCGCAGTATTATGCCGCGGCCTCCACTTTGGGGCTCATTGATATTGTGAGACCGAAACCCGCGCCCCTCAAACCCAAAATAACCGCGCCAAAACCAGTGTCTTTCAAAGTTGTGGGCGGCAAATTGGTCTGCGCCAAGAAAAATGACAAGCCGCGAAAGAGCCGGCAGAACAAAGGGAAGCATCTCGATATGGAATGCTGTCTTGATCCCGACGAATACCCGAATCCCTGGTGCACTTATTAGCCAATGCGCAAAAATAAACATCCAGGCTCAAAGCCCCCTTTTTCTTGATAAATATTTGCATCTGCGCTATTTTGTATCCACTTCTTTACCAATAAAATACAGCTTCGGGCTGGGAATAAGGGGGTTGCAAATATGCGTAAAACCGCTTTCGTAAAAGTCTCGGGCGATTTAGTTACTCGCCGGGATGTTATCAAATAGCTCGGGGATCTATCTCAAACACATTACGTGGTGATTTGCGTCGGAGGAGGCTTGCAGATAAATCGGGAATTCAAACGTCGCGGAATTCCACGCGATTTCGGTCCACTGGGAAGAAGAAACAAGACCTTCAGAGAGAAGCAGTTGGCCCGGAATATCCTGGAAAAAAACCAGATAAAAGTCCAGGATTTCTTAGCCAAAAAGGGAATTACTGCCGTGGTGATTATTCCCGTTCTTGATCTGGGTTCGGTCCTTTGTCATGTGAACGGGGATACTTTGGTCGAGGTTGCCTACATTGGCTTTGATGATCTATTCGTCATCACCACCGAAGTAAGGAAAGCTGATAAAGAAAAAGATTTCGGGAATCTTCGTCGCGTTCAAGTGATCGGGTTTCCGAAAAACTTCCCAGGAGAAAGCGTTAACTGGAATTTCAGCAACAAAGAGAGTTGCGGAAAGCCATCCCAGAGAGGGGTGATAGCTTGTCTAAAGGAGGCAGTCATGTTTAAAACTTGGAAAGATTTTGTCGGAAAGACCATTGCGGTTTTGGTATCGGGCGGGCTGGACAGTACTGCCATAATCAAGTGGATGACCGAAAAAGGCATTCGGGTCATCGCCATCACGGTGGATTTTGCCCAGCCGGATGAAAATGACCTTTCGGATATTCCACGGCGCATGAAGGCCGCAGGAGCGGTTGAGGCGTATCTCATTGACGGCAAAGCCAAGCTGGCAGAGTATATGCTGAAGGTTATCCAAGGCCTGGCCTGCTACGATGGCCGTTATATGCTGACGACCTCCATTGCCCGCATGGCAGCTGTGGCAGTAGCTTTGCCAACTATTCGCAAAGTGGGTGCCGATGCGGTATCCCATGGCTCCACGGGCAAAGGCAATGATCAGATCAGGTTCGAGCTGGCCCTCGCGGCTCTCGCTCCCGATCTGGAGATGTATGTCCCTTGGCGGGACCAGAGCTTCATTGACGAACTCGGCGGTCGCCCGGAAATGATCCATTATTGCGAGAACTTTGGCCTGGTAATTTCCGCTACCTTGGAACAGCCCTATTCCACCGACGCCAATTTCGCCGGGCTGACCCATGAGGCGGGAATTCTGGAAAAACTCACTACGGCCACGAGTGCCGTGAAGTTTGTCATGGGTAATAGCCCCTTCGATGCCCCGGACAAAAAAACGCGAGTGAAGATCATTTTCAAGGCGGGGCGGCCCGTGGCAGTAAACGACGTAGAAATGAATCTGGAGGAGATTTTTCTGACTCTCAACGCCATTGCCGGAGAAAATGCCATTGGGATCGGTCTCGACCAGATTGAAAACCGCGTGCTTGGCCTCAAAAGCAGGGGAATCTACGAATCTCCGGGAGTGACCCTGGTTTTCATCGCATATCTGATAATGGTTGGGGTGATCATTGACGACGAGAGTCGCCTCTATCTTGACATCACTTCCCGCATGTTTGCCAAAGCGGTTTATGGCGGGAAGTTTTTCCATCCCGTCTCGGCGATGCTCCAAGCCGCGATTGCCAGCGCGGCGCGCTTCATTACTGGTCACGTTACTCTCGATCTTTACAAAGGCACTTATGACGTGGTCGAGATCGACGGCGGGCCTAACTGCCTCTATTGCGAGGAAAAGGCCAGTATGGACAAAAAGCAGGAAAATTTGCATGTTTGGTCCCAGGGGTGGGTTGCCTGGGCGGCCGATACTGTCAGAAATTTGGCTGCTGCCGGGCAGACTGGAGAGGCCTAAGCTTGCTCTGGGGAGCTTCTCACCAACGAGAAGTTTCCCTGGGGCTTTTTTTCTTGATAAATATGGCAACCGAAACAAAGAAATGCCCAAAGCGTAATAAATATTTCAGAGGATAAATAGTAAGAAAAACATATGTGGGGAAATTATTACGGGCATATGGGGGGGTTGGGCTTTGGTTTCGGCTTCGTTTTCATGATCATCTTTTGGGCGCTGATATTTTTCGCGGTTTTCGCTTTGATCCGCGGCTTTTCCGGCCACGCTTGCGGGCATGATCTTGGTGAACATAAGCAAAAGGAAAAAAGCGCTTTGGATATTCTCAAGCAGCGTTACGCCAAGGGCGAGATAACCAAAGAGGATTTCGAGAAGATGAAAAAAGACTTGGAATAACAAAGCCAGTATCCATATGAAATAAGAACAGGATCTAGTCCTGTTTTTTCTCGACAAAATCGGCGGTTTGGGTTAGGATAGGGGCAGAAAATACTTACTTTAATACTTACTTCGATAAGTATATGAAACTAAAAGACAAAAACACGAGAAAAATAACGAGGGTCGGAAAAACTAGCCTCGCGGTGACGATTCCAATTGAGATCATCCGTGAACTCGGCTGGCGAGAAAAACAACGGGTTTCGGTTAAGAGAATTAGAGGCGGGATTGTCGTGAGAGATTATAGGGTTAAATGATAGGATACTGCGTCCTTGTCTAGCGGATTTCGGCGGGATTTCTGAATTCATTTTCCAAAAGAAAAATGCCTTATCCGGTGTAGTAGTTCATTACACGGGGCCCAGAATCGCTTTGAGTCAACCGCAAAAAAGGTTGGAAAGAAGCCAGCTGAGAAAATATCAAAGCTCGGCCCCGCCATACGGGTCTTGAGAAGTTCTATTTTCTTTCGCGCGTCTAAGCTTCCCCTTAGTACGCGAAGAGTCGGAACTCCTTGAGACCCTTCATTTTTTTGTATATAGTATTGGTATAAAGGATTGAGAGTATACTTATTTTATGCCGGTCAAAAATTCCAAGGAAAACCGTCAAAAATGCCTTTGTCCCAATTGTCCTTCTTATCCGCATGATTGCAATGGGGAAGTTTTGTATTGCTCTGAAGAAATAGGGCACAGTCAGTGTGATGTCAGCGCTAAGAGTTGTCTTTGCCCGGGATGTTTGGTTTGGTCGGAAAATAATCTCAAAGAAATATATTATTGCACGCGGGACACAATAGAACTAGCTTCCGGCCGAGGCGGATCCGCCTTTGGTGGAAAAGTTGTGATGCGGAAAAAGAAATCAAATGAGAGCGATGAATTTTATCAAACCGTCGTTGACATCAAAACGCTGGCTGAAACAGGGGAGAGAATTGTCCGTCCGATGGGTTCGCTCAAAAAACCGGGTTGCAATTTTTCACTTGGTAATTTGCATTTCATGCCCGCACAAGTGGCGAAAATTCCGCTCGACCGGGAAGAAAAAGTGAACACAGAAGTTACCATCGGTCCGAAAGCCAAAAAGCCGATGAAAGTTTCTTCCCCGATAATGATTTCGGGAATGAGTTTCGGATCCACTTCGAAAAATGTGCATCTTGTCATTTCGCAAGCGGCCAAATATCTGAAAATCGGTTTCAATTCAGGAGAAGGGGGGATACTCGATGAAGAATATGAATCGAAAGAATTTCTGATCGGACAATACGCGACCGGGCGATTCGGATTGAATGAAGATGTGATCAAAAAAGTGGCGGCGGTGGAAATCCGCTTCGGACAAGGCGCCTATCCCGGGAAGGGAAGCTATCTGCCGGCCAAAAAAATGACGGAGGAAGTCGCGAATCTGCGGGGACTCAAGACTGGTGAGCCGGCTTATTCACCAGCGCATCATCATGATATGGAAACTTTGGAGGAAATAAAAAATAAAGTTGCGTGGCTTCGCGAAATGACGGGCGGCGTTCCTGTCGGCGCGAAAATCGGCTGCGGAAATGTTGAGAAGGATGTGAAAGTTTTGGCCGAGGCCGGAGTCGATTTCATCGCGATTGACGGATTCGGCGGAGGAACGGGAGCCACGGACGCATTCGTGAAAGATAATGTCGGAATTCCGGTTTTTGCCGCTGTTCCCCGGGCATATAAAATGCTAAAAGATTTAGGAGTAAAAAATAATATTTCTCTCATTGCGGCCGGCGGACTCCGCATTTCAGCAGATTTTGCCAAATGTCTGGCGCTGGGCGCGGATGCGGTTTATATCGGGACAGCCGCTCTCATCGCCATCAATTGCCAGCAGTATCGCGTTTGCCACACGGGACTTTGCCCGACAGGAGTGACGACTCATCGGCCGGAGTTGACCAGTCAATTGAAAATCAAAGAAGGCGTTCGAAAACTTTCAAACTTTGTCAAAATATCAACCGAAGAAATAGCAGAAATTGCGAGAATTTTGGGAAAAAATGACGTGAATGAATTATCGAGTGAGGATTTAGTCGCGATGAATAAGGATCTGGGGGAAATTTGCGGGGTGAAGTGGCTGGGAGAAAAGTAAAAAAATAAATAAAACTCCCATAAAAATATATCAGTATACTAGTATACTGATATATTTTTATCTCTCGGATATTTTTTATTTCTATTCAGCCGCGCCGCGAAAGCAGAAATATCCGCCATCCAGGTTATACTCTTCATGCACAGGGCAGGCGCCGCAAAGACATCCTTTTTCCTCGAGATCGCAAGAAGATTTTCCCTTGGCGCAGTATAATATTTCCTGTTTCTCCTTCGGGCAATCCGACTGGAGAAAAGTGGGGCACTTCAGGCAAAAACATCTGCCTGTGTTTTTGGGGGTGTTTGGGACTTTTGGCATATTTTTTTTCTTTTATTGAACAGTTACTGAACCAAACTTGGTGGGGTTGAGATGGTTGTGGAATTTCCAAGTTCCTGTTTTCTCGAAAGTAAAGGAATAAGTTTCACCTTTGGTGTATGCCCTTTTGGCATCTAATTCCGGATAATCTGTGTGAACCGGGTGCGGAGCGGAAGCGACCCACATTTCGCCGGAACTGTTGTTGGTGAATGCCACGGTGTCGCTAATCTTGACGGTTACGCTCTGGGGCGAAAAGCCGGAATCAGTGTATTCAATAACGGCTTCGGTTTGTTTTTGAACTTCGCTCGTTGACTGGCTTGTCGACTGCGAATTTTGAGAGGGTATCGAGGATGGCGCTTCATTAAGATCGACTTTTTTCTTGGCGCCGGCATACCAGATTATGCCAATAATCATAATCAGCGCGACGATGACAATGATCCAGTAATTCGTGTTGCTGGACGACTCCCCGGGAGTTTCGTTTTTCTCCACCTGTTCCTCCATATTTTTTTCTTAATTATTATGATAAAAAAATTATTTGAAATAGCAAGAAAGTCTTCCCTCTAAAAGAATAATACAAAGAATATGAACGTTTATTTCAGGATTTGTTCTGCGGGGTCAGAACTTTAAGTAGGCCGAAATCGCCAGAATAGCGTGAATAAGCGCGAAAGCTATGGTTATTCGCGCGAAGAAAAAATGAAGTTTGAAGCCATTTTGAATATTCCTGTAAAGCGAAAGATAGCCAAGCGTGGCCGTCGTCAGCAAAAGAAGAAGGGTAATTATGCCGGCATAGGCTACTACAGGCAATCCAAAGTATATCGAATAGGCAAATTGAGCAATCATGCCCGTATTTTATAGGACTATTTTGAGAATGTAAACGTGTTGAGCAAGGTTCCGTCCGGGCCGTGCGTTTCGACGGTTGTTTCTTTGCCGTTCACTTTTACGAGGCCAAAACGTCCCTGGCCCTGGTTCGCGTATTCTGCGACGCCGGCGGAGGGAAGGTCGTGATCGAAAGAATCGGTGTTTCCGAAAACGAATTGGTAGACGCTGTTTTTGGCCACGGAGGAAACTTTGGAATCAATTTTCCGGCGGCTGACGATATGTTCGTGTCCGTTAAAAACTCCAGTCACATTATATTTATCGATGATTTCCCAAAGGCTGTTTCGTTCCGAAGGATCGGCGTCAAGACCTTCTCCTTTTTTATCGCTCACCGGATAAGCCGGCTCGTGAAAAACTACGAAAGTATTTTCTTTCTTGTTTTTGGCGAGGTCTTGTTCGAGCCAATTGCGCTGGATGGAATTTATTTCGTGCGCGTCGGGCTTGTTAGTATCCAAAAAAACGAAATGGGAGTTTTTGATGTCGAGAGAATAGGCGAATTCGGCGAATCCATCTGGTCCATCGATCGGAAAATTGAAAATATCTGTCCAGAACCGGTCGCATTTGTCGACGTTTTCCACCCGGTCGTGGTTTCCCTGCACGGCGTAGGTTTTCGTGAAGAGCGCTCCGAGCGCATTTTTCCAATCGGCATAATCTTGCGCGTCTTCTTTTTTCCCTTTGCAGTTGCCAATGAGGTCGCCGACGGAAATCACAAGGTCGGGATTTATTTTGTTTATTTGGGCAACAGTCTTTTGGAAATTTCCTCGCGAATTTCCGGCGGTGAAATATTGCGTGTCGCCCAGAACGGCAAAAACAAACTTGTTCTCATCCGCAGCTTCTTTTTTTTCGCTTACAAAGGGGTTCGGGATTGCTTCGGCAATTTTTTCTCTGATTTCCCCGGCTTTTGCTTCCGTATTCCTCAAGACATCCGCCAATACTCCCCGAAAAGAATTGAGTTCGGGGGCTGATCGGACGAGGGGAGTTTTATTTTCAAAAGTTTGCGCGTTTTTGGGAAAGACAAGAAAATATCCCAGGCCAGCGAGAACAGCCAAAGCAAGAACAATGAAAATTATTGCGAAATTTTTCTTTGCAGCCATGACGCTATTATAGCAGTAATAGACAAAAAATATAGCCCCGACGTTGTGTCGGGACTATATTAAATACGCTATTATGGTACTTTATTTTTCTGTCATACCGCACCGTCGCTTTTGGAAAAAGCAAGATAAGGCATAAAAATAATCGGGATAAGAACGGCGAGAACTCCCCAAATTGCCGTTTTTCCGAGTTTTTTGGCAATATCCACCCAGATCACGAACTGCAGAACAATTCCGGCAATATTGATAATGGGGACGAGGAAAAAAACCAGCCACCACATCGGGCGCCCCGCGATCTGAAGCATCAAAACGAGGTTCAGGATCGGAATCCAGGCGAACCAGGCGTTGGGAGTGTTGGTCCGGTTGGCAATTTTCATAAGGGAAATCGCCATCAGGACATAAATAACAAGAACAAAGAACAGTATGAACAAAAACATTCCGCCCGCAAAAAGGGCAGCTCCACCAGCCGCCGCTGCCGGCACGTCGCCTGAATATGGGTAATTGTATGTTGGATCCATAAGTCACCTCCCTTCGCCCCTTTTTGTTTTTTACCTTTTTTATTATACCAGAATTAATATAGATGAGGAAAGCGTATGAATACGCATTGGTTAACATTATGGAAAAATCGAATTCAAAACCGGAAGACTGGATAAAAGCCGGCATTGTCGTAGCGATTTCAGTTTTTTTGTTCCGCACGGTTCAGTCGGCTGGCCTTGTCAGCGGCATTGGCGCCCAAGACCAAAAATTGACTTTGGGGGTTTCTTTTTTGATCGGCGTGGCCGCCTCGCTTTCTTCGTGTCTGGCAGTGGTAGGAGGAATGGTTATTGCTTTTTCGGAAAAGTATAAAGCGGGATCAGGAGACAATTTTTTCAAGGGAGCATTCTTGCCAAATATAAAATTTCACGTTGGCAGAGTTTTGACATTTTTTGCTTTGGGCGGACTCTTGGGCGCTATCGGCGGAAAAATAAATTTGAGCGGCAATTTTGTTTCAATCTACACAATATTGATTGCAGTCGTAATGGGATGGTTGGGGCTCAATATTTTGGGAATTGCACCCTCGATTTCCTTGCTCGGTATCAAAACTCCGAAATTTTTGCTTCGCTGGTGGGGCAGACTCGAAGACACGGAGCATAAAGCCGCTCCCTATCTTCTCGGCGGGATCACTTTTTTTCTTCCCTGCGGTTTCACGCAAAGCATGCAGATTTTTGCTCTCGCTTCGGGAAGTTTTTGGACCGGGGCTTTTATTCTTTCCATTTTTTCAATAGGGACGATGCCCGTGCTTCTCATGCTTGGCGCAACGGCATCATGGGCGAACTCCAAAAAAATAAGTTTTGTGAACAAAGCGGCAGGAATATTGGTCATTCTTTTTGCGATTTTCATGTTCAACTCCGGCCTTGCGCTCAAGGGTGTGAGGACGAATGTAATCAGCGGCACCACGAATGGGGAGCAAAGCGTGGCAAAGAAAAATTCAAACAGGATTTTCATCCAAAATGAGCAAATTGTCCGGATGTCTGTGACCAACCGCGGCTTTGAGCCAAGCGCTTTGAAAATCAAAGGAAATGTTCCAGTAAGTTGGGTTGTAATGGGCGATCAAGTAAGCGGCTGCACGAATAAGATTATCATTCCCAGCCTCGACATTGCGAAAAATATCAATTCCGGCGAGAATATAATCAGTTTCATGCCAACCGACACTCGTGAAATACCTTTCAGCTGCGGAATGGGAATGGTGAGGGGGAAATTTATAGTCGAATAGTTTTTTCTAGAAAATGACCCGCTCAATGAGCGGGGCTAAGGATGGAAAAAAGATAAGTTGTCCGGCCATTAGTCAGAAAGAGAGTCCGTTCTGGCCTTGGCAGGATGCGCAAATAGGAAATTTAAGTCCAATGCCAGGGGCTGGAACAATTCAATAATTTCCAGCTCTACCAAGTATAAATTATAGCTGGAAAAAGGATCTCTTCCTGGCTCGATCTTTGTGGTTTTTTCTTTAACCATCCCTTGTTGTCCTCCTTATAATAATAGTAATGTATTATAAATATCATAGTCAAATCATATTCTTATGAATACTAAAAAAATAACAATTGGAATATCGGGCATGTCCTGCGTTTCTTGCGCCATAAACAACGAAAAAGAACTTTTGAAAACAAAAGGCATTTTGGACGCGTCGGTGAACTTCGCGGTGAAAAAAGCCTACGTCGAATACGACCCGGATATTTTGAGCGAGGAAGCAGTGAAACAGGTGATAATAGCGAATGGATACAAGGTGGATGAGCCAGATGTTTTGAAACACGGAGCTCATAATATGGAGCATGAACATATGATGGACAGGGAAGACGCTGGTCATGAGCATGGCGGAGAGGACATCAAAAAAAATTGGCAGGCATTTCTTTGGTCGGCCATTTTTAGTATGCCGCTTGTTTTGGAAATGGCTTACCAAATCCGGGCTGGAAAAAATATGCTTGGCGTTGATCTTGTGATGTGGTCGCATCTCGTTCTGGCGACGATTGTTGTTTTTTGGTTTGGCCGGAGATTTCATCGGATGGCGTTTTTACAGGTAAAAAAATTTCAGGCCAATATGGATACCCTGATATCGCTCGGAACCCTCGCAGCCTATTTTTTCAGTTTATGGGCCATTTTCAACGGGAGAGAAGGTTATCTTGAGTCGGCCGCACTCATAATCACCTTCATTTTGCTTGGAAAATATTTCGAGGCGAAGAGTACCGGACAAGCGGGAGAAGCGATGCGAAAACTTTTGGAGCTGGGAGTGAAAAAAGCGCGGCTTTTATTCGATGGCAAAGAAAAAGAAGTTAATATTTTTGAGATAAAAGTCGGTGACACGATCGCGGTCCGCCCCGGAGAAAAGATTCCTTTGGACGGTGTTGTTGTTGAGGGGGAATCGGAAGTTGATGAATCAATGCTGACGGGAGAAGCGCTACCGATTGAGAAGAAAAAATATTCCTCGGTCTTTGGGGCAACGCTCAATCAGGACGGCATTCTCAAAATAAAAGTCACGCAAATTGGAGAAAACACGGTTCTCGCGCAAATTATAAAAACCGTCGAGGAGGCCCAAGGCTCAAAAGCGCCCATTCAGAAATTAGCGGACAAGATATCGGGTTTTTTCGTGCCTGTTGTCATAATTCTGGCAGTATTGACGTTTATAGCCTGGCTCCTCGCCGTTGGTGATTCTACCGAGGCGATTATCAATGCTGTGGCAGTGCTTGTGATTGCCTGTCCCTGCGCGCTGGGGCTTGCGACGCCGGCGGCGATCATGGTTGGGACGGGACGTGGCGCGCGGAGCGGAATTCTTTTCAAAAACGGGGAAAGTTTTGAGCGGGTGAAAGATATTTCAACGGTTGTTTTTGACAAAACAGGCACCCTGACAAAGGGAAAGCCGGAGGTTGAAAAAATTGTTGCCAATCCTGCGCATGATTTTTCAGAAGAAAAAATCCTGAAAATTGCCGCGAGTCTTGCAAAAAACTCGGAGCATCCTCTTTCAAGAGCGATTAATGAATATACAAAGGAAAAAAAGATTGAACTCGCCGAGGTTATTGATTTTAAAGAAGAAAGGGGACGGGGAATAAGAGGTAAGTGCCGTGAACACAATACAAAATTATTTTTGGGAAATACAAAATTTCTCCAGGAAAATAATTTGGATTTACAGTGGACGAAGAAAATGACGGCCGGAGACGAGAATATTGTCGGGACAACGCTTTTCGTCGCCCATGGAGAAAAGATAATTGGGGCAATTGTCGTTTCTGACGAATTGCGGAACGAGGCCAAAGAAGTGATCAACAAATTGATTGGATTAGGGCTCAAAATTGCGATGATCACAGGGGACAACCAAAAAACGGCCAAATATATCGCGCAGGAACTTGGAATCAAAAATATTTTGGCCGAAGTCCTGCCTTCAGAAAAAGCGATTGAAATAAAGCGGCTTCAAGAAAAAGGTGAAAAAGTTGTTTTTGTGGGGGATGGAATCAATGACGCGCCAAGTCTTGTCCAAGCTGATCTCGGAATCGCGATGGGTTCGGCCCAAGACATTGCCAAAGAAGCCGGGCAGATTATTTTAGTGCAAAATAATTTGAATAAGGTGGTTGAAGCGATAAATTTGTCAAAGCTGACTTTCAAAACAATTCGGCAGAATCTTTTTTGGGCTTTCGGCTATAATATTCTTGCCATTCCGCTGGCGATGGCCGGGTTTCTGAATCCCATCATTGCTGCCCTCGCTATGGCGGCGAGTTCCGTTTCAGTCGTGGCGAACAGTTTGCGGATTTATAGGAAATAAAATTCAACAGGATATTTCTCCAATTTTTTATTCGCTGCTATATATTGTAGCGAATTTTCTATTGTAGTGAAAATATTTTAAAAAGAGAATGTTTTGCACAAGTGACTGTTTTTTTGATATAATTTATCCAAAATCGCCGAAAATATGCAACTGAAAAAATTGGGAAAAATAAGGCTGGATTTGTTCCAAAAAGTTGAATTCGATCCGGAAAGCGCCGAAACGATGCTGCTGGTTTTGCTTTGTGCCGCAGCTTTTGGAATCTCTTTTTTTTCTAGCGGGAAAATCTTGTTTGATTATAGGCTAGGCGCGAAGCAGAGTGCGCCGGGCAGCAAGTCTGATGGAATAATCGCTGAAAAAGTTCTTGCGGCAGAAAGTCAGAAAAGCGAAGATGCTGAAGTTTCAAAAAATAATTATTTCGCAGAAGAAATGAAAGTTTCTAATACAATGTCAGGCGCGGCTGATTCAGTGAAAAGCTTGGCGATCAGAACAGCGAGGGCGAAAAAAATTTCAAGGGCGCGCGCCGCGGAGGCGGCGCGGCTTCGAGCCGCGCCGGTGCCCCAAGCCTCTACCAAGAGAGTGGATGGAAAAAGGGTTTGCGAAAAGAAAAACGACAAGCCGCACGAAAGCAAAAAAAACGACAAGCCGCATATGGATATGGAATGCTGTCCCGATCCGGACGAATGGCCCAATCCGCACTGCTACTATACTCCCGAGCAGCTTTCGCGAATGCTCAAACTGCGCTAAGAAGATATGTAAAAAATTCCTGGAGAAAAAAGGGTGCCGCCCGCAAAATGTTCGTGACTGCTATATCTTTAAAATACAGGTATTCAAGTTTTTATTTATTCGGATTTATTTCTGATAATTTATGATCAAGATAAGAAAGGCGGTGAAAGGGGACAGCGCCGGCATAAGCAAACTGACCAAAAAGTTCCCAACGACACTTTCCCGCAGTCCGGAAGAAATTTTCCGTTTAGCGGGAAATTTTTTTGTCGCGGAAAACAAAAAAGCTAAAGTGATCGGCTGTTGCGGTTTCAAAATTTGGGATAATGATAGAGAGATCATATCTCTCATTGTGGATAGTCCGCACCAAAAAAAAGGGCTGGCAAAAAATCTTCTTGAAAAAGTTCTTGGCCAGCTCAAAGAAACGAAGACCGCGAAAAAAATATTCGTTCTTTCAACCAAAGAAATAGCTGACAAGATTTTTGCTCCGGCGGGATTTTTTCCCGCGGGAATACAGATGTTCAGCCAAAAAGTCGGGCAGGATTGCAAGCGCTGCCGAAAAAACAAATTGGATTCCAGAGGCCGATATTTGTGCGATGAAGTCGTACTCGTGTATAAAAATTTGAAATAAAGGCGAAAGTTGGAGTGAAAAAACTCATGCAAAGAGAAAAGGCGGACCTACAATTAGGATTCCGCCTTTTTTTTGGAGGAAGATTATTCTGGGATTATTTTAGGCGGGATGCCTGAGATTCAATGAGGGAAGATTTAAATCAACCAGCAGGCTTTGCATCTCTATTAGTGTCAAGAAATGCCCGCATTTGTCGATGTTATTAAAGCCCAGGATGGCAGTTTTATCCAAACCATCCCGGCATGGAATCAATTGTCCCACTGTGTAAGCATGACCGTTTAATCTCACGCGGTTTCCACTGATTTTAAGCTGAGAGGGTGACATTCCGCGATTTTCGGGTTTCTCGAGAATGTCGCTGATGCACTTAAGGCACGGATAAACCTCATTTTCGATTTCCCCAGCCATGGTTCCTCCAAATTTTTAAATTATACCGGCTTAGTTCAGCCGGTGGTTTTCTATTATCAATTTTAGAAAAAAAATAAAAAATCGGCAAGGCGGATCTGTTTTCGGCATTTGACAGAAATTTCCTTTTAGTTTTCGGTGTTGCGCGAAAATCCTGTCATTTTATTGCTGAAATAAATAAAATATTTTCATAATAAAATCCTTATTATTCAGCTAGGCGGGCGGGGGATACTGCGGACGAATACCCTTGAAGAGGCGCGAAAAATGGTTTATGCTGAAATGGAAAGGTTGAATTTCAAGGCATGGGTTTGGGAAAAAATATTATCGATGCCTCAAAATAATCATTAACCCATAATCTAAGAATGAAACAATTCCTGAAATTTGTTTTCGGAGGGACAATGATTTGCAGCACTTTTCTTCTTTCCGGATGCCTATACAAGGACAGCCAGCAGCAAGCTGTTCTCCGGAGCGCGGAGGGATATAACGTAAAAGGCTATCAGGACCGCCAGCCAGAAGATCCAGACGCGGAGAAAAGGCTTTCCGTCAGCGTTCCCAGCGGAAATAGCAGCAGCCAGCAGTCTCAAGAACCTCAAACAGCCCAGGAAAAAAATAATTTTAATCCTAAACAACCCTCATCTATGCAAATTGACGAATCAAAAAATTATTCCGCCGTTCTCAAAACAAGCGAAGGAGAAATCACCATTGAACTCGATGCGAAAAAAACTCCTAAAACAGCCAACAATTTTATTTCTCTCTCCCGGGACGGATTTTACAACGGTACAATTTTCCACCGCGTCATTGAAGGTTTCATGATTCAGGGCGGCGATCCAAACGGAGACGGAACGGGCGGGCCGGGATACCAATTCGAAGATGAAAATCTGGAGGGGATATATACCCGGGGCACGGTCGCGATGGCTAACTCCGGACCGAACACGAATGGCAGCCAGTTTTTCATAATGCATGAAGATTATGATCTTCCAAATAATTACGTCATCTTCGGGCACATTTCAAGCGGCATGGATGTCGTCGACAAAATCGCAAACGCCGAAGTTACCTTGAACAGTTCTATGGAAAAATCTAAACCGGTTAGCCCGGTGAAAATTGAAACGGTCGAGATTGTGGAAAAATAGCTTTTCCAAGACTAAGTCTTGGAAAATAAGAAGCCTTCCCTCGGGAAGGCTTCTAAGTTTTTGCGGCTAAAGGCAGGCAGAATAGCATCTCTAAGATTCCCGTATCTCGATCGCCTCGAGGGGAAAAAGATTTTTCCCCTGTGGGTCGGCGTGCTCGGGTGGTCAAACAAACCGAATTCGCAGAGGCTGCCCGCTTTTGCTCCTAAGTAGGTCAGTCACATGGAAAATCGAGTGCTCGGAAGGCCTGCCGGCGTCCTTCAGAACATGATTGCGGGCGACAACATTCTCGGTGATGAAGTTTTGTTGGTTAAGATACTTACTTTCGATGCGGATTTTGGGTCGTTGCCCGACCGGGATTTTCATTTACCGCAGCAGTTCCTGAATTGCCCGCAGTCCCTTAAAGCGGCCAACTCTTTGGTTTTCCATGTGCTTTCTCCTCCCGCCGGAAGTTATTGCAGCTGGATCTCCTGAAGGGTTAACTTCTCACAGGCTTCAATGATAGGTTCCAGCCTGTGGATGTTCCCCCCGTGATTTTCTTGCCACTCCAGAACCACGGCGGCGGGGACAATTTTTTTCTCTGCTGCCGGACTGCTTTCCGGATAACGCCATTCGCTCATCATAAGAGAGCAACTTTCTCTGAAGGCGTCGAGGCTGCCCATGGTTTTGCTGTAAAACCGCAAGTTTCCGCGATATCCCAAAACAACATACTTGGTTGCGATTCCGAGGGCAAGAGAAAGAGGGTTGTTGCCCCGCTGCGATGCTCCAGAGAACTTGAGGCTTTGTGGCGACTTGCCGTTTATTAGCAGGCCCTCCAAGTCTCCGCAGTTTTTGACTTTGCCGAAAATCGGGGGAAGCAGAGTGTTTTCAAAAAGTATCTCTGTTCCCTTAGCGGCAACACCTAAATCGACGATGCCCGCAGGCGCAACTAATTGCCCGTAAACTCCCTCCCATTTGCGGGAAATGGAGTCTAGGAGAAGAAGCAGTTTTAAAACGCGAATCTCTCCCAGGCTAAAGACCTTTTTGTTATACATGGCTCCTCCTTTTTTGACCATGATTTTTTTTCTTGTTTCCAACCTAGCACGCCCGGCGGGAAGAAATCAAGCGCGGAGCCAATTTGATTTTTCCCGTGAAAATCAGTAGTCTTGAGATATGAAAAAAAAGCCGTATGTTGTGATTGGCGAAAGAAATTCTATGCTCCTGCACCAATACGGGACGCTTGATTCTTTTCGCTATAAAATTCCAGGGACAAAATGGAATATTTCCAAAACGTTTATCTATGCCCGAAATTTGCGGGGAGCGCATTGTTATCACGAGCCGACAAGGCAAAAGATGCTGAAAATATTGAGGAGCGAATTGAAAAAAGGAATATACACGAAAATTTTTTTTGACCGGATTCATAATGCTTTCAAAAGAACAATCATCGATATAAAAAAATTCGCGAATGAAGATTTTTCAAAGAAAGATTCCGGAACACTTGCTCAATATTATTTAAGATATTATAAAATTTATCAGCTTACGTTTCTTCCAATGATGGTATCGATTTACTCATCCGACCTGCATGATTTTTTTGAGAAAGAGTTGAAAAAAGTTTTGCGATCGGATGAAAAAACCCCGCACAAAATCATAGAAATTATCTCATTTCTTCTAACTCCGCATAATTTGACGGAAGTGCAAAAAGAGGAGCAGGAAATACTCGAAGTCCGGAAAAAAATAGGCGCTGCTTTCAGAGGAAAGAAAACCACCAGAAAAAATTTTGAAAAAATTTGCCGGGGGAAGAAAATCAGAGAAACTCTGGATAAATTGCAGTACAGCCATGGCTGGTTTCATCAAGAATATGTCGGTGAGGTAAAAAGTAAAAAAAGTTACATGAACGATATTTGGAGAGAGATCACGAAGCAAAAAAAGCCTGATCTCCCGACTAGGTTCGATTTTCCGGGATACAAAATGAAGGAAGCCATGCGGAAACAGAAAGAATTTTTCAAAACCCACACGAATAGCGATGTTTTAGAGAAAGCGGTGGCTGCCATGAGAGAATTTTCACTGATGCTTGATTATTCCAAGGCTGATCTTATTTATGGTCTCCATTTGACTCGTCCTTTCATTGGCGAGATTCAAAAGAGATTTGATTTGAGCTGGGTCGATGTTCATAATTTTACTCCTGATGAGATTGTCACCGCGTTAAAGCGGCGAAAATTAACTGCTCGTGACAAGAAAAACATTTGGGAACGGCGGAAAGAATTCGCAATGCTATATGACAATGGAAAAATATCCATCTACCATGGAAAAAAAGCAAAGCAACTGAAGGAAAAGCTTCTTAGGCAGAGTGAAACAAAAGGAGTCCGGAAATTTTCCGGTCTTACTGCAATGACGGGAAAGGTGGTTGGAACGGCAAAGATAGTGACCTCCAACCATGATTTAGAAAAATTCAGCGAAGGTGATATTATGATAACAAATGAAGTGACGACTGAACTCACTTCTATTTTGAAAAAAGCGGCCGCTATTGTCGCTGATGGAGGCGGAATTATTTCCCACACCGCGATTGTAGCCCGAGAGTTTAAAACACCCTGCATTGTCGGAACTAAAATAGCCACAAAAGTTTTGAAAGACGGCGACAAAATTGAGGTTGATGCGAGTGAATCGAAAGGATCAGTTAAGTTATTATCAAGATAAGTGGAAAAAAGTTATGCCAAAAGTGGAATATAATGACGAAATGAGAAAAAAATACACTGATCGGAAAAAGGCGAAAAGATTTCAAGGCGAAACCGAAACGGAGAGTTCGGTGATAGTAAGGCGCCATCACAGAGAAGAAAAACCAAAAGCGCAACAGAGCTATACCGCTGACTTGCCTGAAGCCGCCAAGCCGAGAATGAAAAAATATCCTAAGGTTTCTGCGGATGATTACGAGGTGATAAAGGGTGAATGGGAAGATGTCGATAAATTGGTCGAAAATTCTCGCGAAAACGCGGTTGTTTTTGTGGGGAGCGTTACGGACGAGGATCGCACCAAAACAAGCGCGGATATTTATAATGATTTGTTCGAAGAAAAATACAGGAATCGGGAAGATGTGGTTTTGATTTCGAAAGAAGATATTCAAAAAATTGTTGACGAAGCGAAACAAAACAAGAGCCCGGCAAGAACCGTACTCCGCAACTTGAAAGAAATGATAGCTTCTCATCCGGATAAAAAAATAATTTTTTCCTACCCGTATCTGTTAAAGGATCTCGGCTTGCGCCCCGATTTTTATCATCCGCAGAACGGGACTCCAACACCCTTTCATTTGGCAATAAACATGAAAGCCGGTGATGACCCCGATTTAGGGGCTTTGTGTTGGTTCCAGGAAAAAGGGAAAATAGCTTTAGGACCCTTGTCTATTGAAGGCCCGGAGCCGGATGAAACAGCCAAAAGGCAACTGGAAGGAATCGCAAACTTTATGAGGATCACGCGTTTTCTTGCGCCGGATAGGCAAGGAATGAGAGTATCCTTCGGTCACGGATGGAATTTGGACGCTTTGGCAATTTATCTCGCGAAAGGCAAGGTTGGCGCTGAAGAATTCGGGGAGGTGCTGGACGGAAAAATTTTTGGGAATGCGAAAGGATTTGATATTACCGTTGAAAAAAACGGCGAAATAAAAATGCACTGCCGGGGGAAAGAATTTATGATTCCAGTCGAAAGACTTATATAAAATAGAATATGAAAAAAATATATTACCGAAAACTTATCCGAGACAAAATCCCCGCCAAAATGATGCGGGTTGGGGCGGCGTATGAGGTGCGAAAACTTGGCAAAAGGGAATTCGAAAAAGAATTATTGAAAAAAGTCAGCGAAGAAGCGAGCGGATTATTCTCGGCGAAAAATAAATCTGAAATAATCGAAGAACTGGCGGATGTTTTGGATGTGGCCGAAGAAATTCGGCGGCACTGGAAAATCAAGCCCTCGTGCCTTCGGAAAAAGCAAAAAGAAAACTCCGTCAAAAAAGGCGGATTCAAGAAAAAAATCTATCTTGTCTGGTCGGAAGATACGGGATACAAAACGAACGAAAGAAAAAATAAAAAATGATATTTTTATCAGTAGACTAACTTTTTATTCATATGCATAAAAAGTTAGTATTAAAATAATTTATGAAACTGACATTTCTCGGCACAAACGGCTGGTACGATAATAAAATAGGAAACACCGTATGCGCTCTTCTTGAAAGCGAAAAATATTATATCATTTTTGATGCCGGAAACGGGATCTACAAGCTCCCAACCCGCATAAAGTCAAAAAAGCCAATTTTTCTTTTTTTGAGTCACTTACACCTGGATCATATTTTCGGCTTTCATATCTTTCCCAAATTCAAATTCAAAAATGAAATCAATATTTCTTGTCCAAAAGGATTGAAAAAGAACCTTATGAAAGTGATTGACCATCCCTACGCGATGCCTTTTCGAGAAATGAAATTGAACGTGAAAATAAAAGAACTTTCAAAAGATTGCCGTGAAATTCCTTTTCCTTCCGAGTATAAAAAGCTCTATCATATCGACCCGTCCTTTGGATACAGAATAACTTTGGATGGCAAAACCGTAGCCTATTGCTCGGACACCGGCGTCTCAAGAAATTCAATCCGTCTTGCCCGAAATGCCGACATTTTGATTCATGAATGCGCGGCTGCGCCCAAATTTGTCTCGGGGAAGTGGGGGCATTCCAATCCCGAAGAAGCGGCCGGAATTGCAAAAAAGGCGCAGTGCAAAAAACTTTTTCTGACTCACTTCGCGGCCAATAAATATACGGCAGGCAAAGACCGCCGCCGGGCCGAAAAAGTGGCGAGGATTATATTTAAAAATACTTTCGCGGCAAAAGATGATATGGTTGTCGATATTTGAAAATACCCAAGTTTGACTTATATTTCCAATAAAGTATTATTCTATTAGTCACTGTGGGGATTTCCGCAGTTGTTTTTTAACCAATCATTGCAAAAATTTATGGCCAAAGGAAAAAAGAAGACCAAATACAAACGCATCCTTCTGAAACTCTCCGGCGAAGCGATGCGCGGAAAGCGGGAGTTCGGAATTGATCCGGAGTTCATTTCCTATCTCGCGTCCGAAATTGTATCGGCGCACAAGCTGGGAGTCCAGATTGCCATTGTCACCGGCGGCGGGAATATTTTTCGCGGAGTGGCTGGATCGAAGCGAGGAATGGACGAAGCGACGGCCCACTATATGGGGATGCTGGCGACAATTTTCAACGCCATGGCGCTTCAGGACGCGCTCGAGAAAAAGGGTGCGGTTGTCCGGCTCCAAACGGCCATTGAAATGAAGCAAATCGCAGAAAATTTCATCCGCAAAAAGGCCATCCGCCACATGGAAAAAGGGCGAATCGTAGTATTGGGGGGCGGAACGGGACTTCCTTTCATCACCACGGACACCGGCGCGGCCATGCGGGGGCTCGAGCTCGGATGCGACGCGGTTTTCAAAGCCACCAAGGTGGACGGGGTATACTCGGACGATCCGGTCAAAAATCCGAAGGCAAAAAAATATAGCGCTCTTTCCTTCAAAGAAGCGTTTAAAAACGACAAAATAAAAGTGATGGACAAAGCGGCCGTGGAGCTTTGCATGCGGAACGGCCTCAAAATTGTCGTTTTCGATACCTACAAAAAAGGCGCTCTCGAGAAAGCGCTGCTTGGGGAAAAAGTCGGAACGGTGATTGAATGAAAATGCAAGGCACTCGCTCAACCCCGCACAAAATTTTCCAAAATATATCCAAAAAACAAGGATGTATTTTATACAAGGAAAATTGATACGAAGTAAACAAGCGGGTGTTTTTTTGTTATAATCTTTATAAGTGTTATGTTATAGACATTATACAAAAATGAAAAAAATAATAAAGAAACATCTTCCTAATTTTATAAAACGGGAAAATATCACCGCCCTTTCGATGATTATCGCCATTGGAGGTGTTTCTTTCGTTTTGGCCGTGCTATTGGCCCAATTTGCCCGCTATGAAAATCTGAACGAAGCAAAAAAAAAGCGCCACAGCGCCTATGAAGACGAATTTCGCCGCCTTTCCGGACTCACGGTAAACCTAGCCCCGGCTCCTGATCCGACCGCCGATTGGAAAACATATAAGAGTCAAAAATACAGAGTTTCCCTGAAGTATCCAAAAAATTGGCAAAACGCGCGCGAAAGCTCCGCCGCCAAAGGAGAAAGCTATCTTCAAAAAATAGCTTTCGACGAAAAAGGCATTGCGAGCGCGGACGGCGTGAAGGGTTTTGATGTTTTTGTTTATAGCGCCGCAAAATTTCCCGGTCCAATCGGGACGGACAATTTGAAAAAGAAAAATGAAGATGTTTCGGAAGAAAAATGCCCGCATTTCGATGACATAACCTTGGGAGAAAAAGCCTATCAGGCCAAAGAGGCAAACGTCTCAGTCGATAATCCCTGCTGGGAAGAAACTTTTTTCTACAGCCTCACGAAAAACGGATATACCTTCAATATTGTTCCCCGCCAGGAAGGAAGCGCGAATATTTTTGAGGACCGAAAAAAGATCGATATACTACGGAATTTTCCTGAATTCTATGACGTTGTTTCAACGCTTGATTTCGCGGAAGTTGAAACGCAAAGTATTGCCCAAATTTCAAAAAAAGCCATCCAGAAAGCCGCCGCCGCCCCAAAAGTCCGCTATACCTCCGGCGCCACTTGCGCCCACAAAAAAGACAATCCCCGCAAAAGCAAAACAAAGGGCAGGCATATGGACGAGGACTGCTGTCCCGATCCGGATGAATGGCCGAATCCCCGTTGCGCCTATTCGGCAAAGGGTCTTGCGATAATGCTCAAAGGACCAAAATAATATGGCAAAGTTCGTCTCTGGGAGAAAAATAAATATCTTTCTGCTGTCGAGTTCGCTTTATGTTTCCTTCCAGTTTTTTGCAAACGTGCTTTCGACCAAAATAGCTCTTTTGCCATATCTGAATCTCGCAATTGATGGGGGAACGGTGATTTATCCCCTCACCTTCACCCTGCGGGATTTTGTCCACAAAACGCACGGCAAAAAAGACGCGCGGCAGGTGATCATCATCGCCGCGTCCTTGAACGCCGTCATGTTCGGCCTCTTTTGGCTGGTGGGAAAAATGACGCCCGATCCGACTTGGCAATTCCAAAGAGCGTACGATCAGATTCTTCTTCCGGTGGGGAGGATAGTTCTCGCGAGCATCATCGCGCAAGTTATTTCGGAATTGATAGATACAGAAATATTTAGTAGAGTATATAAAAAGTTTAACGATACCTTGGCTGTATTTTTATCGAATACTGTCGGACTGGTCGCGGATAGCTTAATTTTCAGCTTCATCGCCTTTCTCGGCGCCTTGCCTCTTTCGACTGTCCTGCAGATCGTACTCGCGAATATCTTGATCAAATTTGTCATCAGCACCTTGAGCGTCCCGACGATCAAGCTGATTCCCCGAACGGCGAATTTTGAGGAGATATAATCAAGAAAATTTATAATTCCTAATATCTAATTCCTAATAAAATGGATTTTCAAAAAGAAATCGCGCGGGCGCTTCTCGAAATCGGCGCGGTGGGGTTCAAACCAAAAGAGCCGCTCACTTTCAAATCAGGTCTGATTTCCCCTGTTTATGTGGATAATCGCATTTTTCCGTCTTATCCGGAAAAATTTCAGGTGGTGATCGAGGGTTTTGAGAATCTCGTGAAAGAAAAAAAGATTGATTTTGATATGGTTGCCGGAATCGCGGTGGGTGGAATACCGTATAGCGCGGTTTTGGGATTCAAAATGCAAAAACCTTCTATTTTCATCAGAAAAGAAGCCAAAGGGCACGGCAAAGGAAAAAGAGTTGAAGGCGGAGAAGTGAAAGGGAAAAAAATTCTGCTTGTCGAGGATCTTGTTTCTACCGGCGGAAGCAGCCTTTCGGGAGTCGAAGCTTTGCGGGAGGAAGGCGCGACTGTTGATGATTGCCTGGTAATCGTGAGTTATGAATTCAAGGAAGCCAAAGAAAATTTCGAAAAAGCGAAAGTGAATTTGCATACCCTCACGTCTTTTCCGGTTATTTTTCAGCAGGCTGTGGAAATGAAGATCATCATCGAGGATGTGAAAAAAATAGTTGAGGACTGGCTCTCCGACCCCTGGGACTGGGCAGGGAAATATGGATTTGGGAAATAAAATATATCAGTATTCTAGTTTACTGATATATTTTGCTAGACAATGATGTAATAATTTGTAATTTTTATACTATGCCAATCGTTGACAAATACAACCAGCGGGCGGACAAAGTGAATTCGCTTGTTTGCGTGGGGATTGATTCCGACTTTGAAAAAATTCCGGAAAAGTTCAAGAAAATGGAAAATCCGCAGTTTGAGTTCAACAAGTGGATCATTGACCAGACTCATGAATACGCGGCCGCTTTCAAAGCGAACATCGCTTTTTATGACGCGCGGGGCGACCGGGGGCTTCGGGAACTCAAGATGACGCAGGATTATCTTGTCGAAAACTATCCGGATATTTTTCGAGTTTGTGATTCCAAGCGCGGAGACATTGGGAACACAAACAATGGTTACGTTGAGGAACTTTTTGACTGGCTCAATTTTGACGCGATCACTATGCATCCTTATTTTGGAAAAGAATCCCTCATGCCTTTTTTAAATCGCGCCGATAAAGGATGTATAATATTATGCCGGTCTTCAAATCCTGGGGCGGGAGAACTGCAGGATCTAGTAATTGAGGGCAAACCACTCTGGCAAATTGTGGCTGAAAAAACGCAAGGGGACTGGAATTTCAATAACAACTGCCTACTTATGGTCGGAGCGACAGTTCCCAAGGAAGCCAGAGAAGCCCGGAAAATAATAGGCGACATGACTATTCTCATGCCCGGTATCGGGGCGCAGGGCGGCGATGTGGAAGCGGCAGTGAAATCGGGCGTGAATTCCGAAAAAAAAGGACTCATCATCAATTCTTCGCGGGGGATAATCTTCGCCGAAAACCCAGTGGAGGAAGCAAAGAAATTGAGGGATGAGATCAATAAATATCGGTGATTTCGATATAATTTAATAATCCAATTTCCGCTATACAAAAAAGCAGGTACTCGGCCTGCTTTTTTATACTTCCTTGAGGCAATCTTTACAGATAATCGCAGACATGATAGTTTCTGGGCAGTTGAAATGTTCCTTAAATCCACTTAAAATTACGCAATATTGTCCAATATTGCCCAAAAAGGTGAAAAATAATCCAGTATCCCCTATAAGGAGGAAAATGCACCATGGTCGTCGCCATCAAGAATTATGCGGCAATTGGTCGGAATATTTTTTTGAACGTCGCTGACTTTTGGACCAGTCGGGGCATGCTTATTTTCTATTTCTGGGCCTTGTTTGCGGTCAATTTAGTGACCGGAGCGGCTCGGGGAAATATCATGGTCTGGGCGGGATACGGAGCGGGCTTTGCTTTTATGATCCTGCACCTCTGGCTTTTCAATTGCTATATTCTCCCAATCTCTCAGCTCTTCAAATACATCCTGATTGATAATATTGATGCCGAAAAAGCCTACAATAAAGTCATGAGATTGGGCAGACTGCGTAGGGAGGAGTCCTGGCAAGAAAGCTGGGTCCTTCCATTGAGTGCCCACGCTTATTTGATTGTCGTTTTGGGAATCGTCCCGCTGATATTTTCTTCGATCATCACGGTGAAATATCCTTGGCCGGAGCTAAGAGCCAAATATGCCGTGGTTAGCGAGAAGGTCGTCCCTCTCGACGGCACTTTCGTTTTTTCGAGCCCCTTTGCTCCGGTCATCTGGATCAATAATGACAGGATCACTCGGATGGCAACCCTAACCGGCCATACGCGAGACAATGTTCCGGTTGCCATCAAGACCGAGAGCAAAGTGCTTGTGCCGCCTAAACGAGAAGCCATCCTGGATTACGCTAAACATGGTGAGCTGCATCTCGACCAATTTGACATCCTCTTGCAAATTGCCTTTCGGAAAGTGGTCGCAAGTATGGATTTTGCAGCGATACCCAACGGTCCGTTGCTCACGAACTTGATATATCGAGAGTCCCTCAAAGTCCTCGACGGACTACCGCTCGTTTGGAACGGTGAATTTTCGCTCATTGCATACTCCATCATCCGCCGATGAGCCAATCGGCGACAAACTTTGAAAAAAGAGGCCTTCCGGCAGATCCGGGGGGCCTTCATTTTTTATTAAAAACAAATTGCTTTATACTCTCTCAACATTATCCTCCAAACGTCGGATATTTGGAGACGATGTTTATCTAGGAAGGGGAGCCAGCGGGACACAGTCTTTTCCCTGAAGCTCAATTGGGGCGCTGGAAACAACCACGCCGGCCGGGGCCAGATAAAGGTTTTGGATAGTTTTTATTCCGTCGAAATATCCATGAAAGCCTGCGTCGAAATTGGGAATGGCCACTCCCTGTCCAACGACAGCCATTTGATTTTCTCCATGGGCGGTACCGGCAAAAGATCCTCCGCCGGACGGAAGGCTGAATTCGCCCGTTCCTTCAATGGAATGGACTGTATTATAGCCGCCGCTAAGCCGATAAATTTCATGGGCGGTCCACTCGTCGTCAACATATCCGCAAACGGTTGCGTCAAAGGAGGAGAATATTGTCACGTCCGCGGTTGATTCAGGATTGATTCCTTCGCCGCGGAAACGGTATTTAGCCTGGCACTGGTTCATAAGGCTTTCAATAGCGACTGCAGCTTGAGAATTAAAGCGGCGGGCGATCACCAGGCGCTGTTCGAAATGAGTTCGCCGCAGTTTCACCGGATCATTCACGCAAAGATTGTTGAGCCACTCCGTGTTGAGGCAATCGCGAATGGCGGCCTGGGCGGCTTGCGAACCTGGACCGCCAGCCTGGGACGCGCCGGCCATCGCCTGCAAAAATTCAGGAGAACAGGTCCCACCGGAAGCGGCGGCGGCGGTTTCGGCCATATCTTCTGATTCTTCGGGGGTCGGGTTGTCCGGCTCGGCCGCGCCTGATCCGCCGATTGGCCCGGAAATTGACGAACCGTCATCCGCGTGTTCGGTTGGAGCAGGGTTCGAAGCGCCGGCGCTTGTCACAACTATCTCCGCGTCGTCCGGAAAGCGCCTTTCTGAATTTCTGTTTTCATTTTCTCCGGTCGCAGGTCGGGAGAATCCGCTACCGGCGCCCGGAACAACGCTTCCGGTCAATTGCGTCGGGATGTAGCTGAAAACAATTGTTGCCGCGGGATCGAATGTGGTTCCCGGCGGACCGACGGTCACTCCCGGGTCTTCCGTAGAGCCGGGATCTTCGGTTCCGTCAGGAATATTTTCATTTGGGGCGAGTTCTATTTCCGTGTCTTCTTCAAGCGAGCCGGGAGGAATGATGATTGTCGTCGTGAGTCCGCTTTCAGTCGTCACCTCGATGCTTCCACCGTCTTTCGCGGTTATCATTTTTTTGACTGCTTTGGCCGTGTTTGCGACCGGCTGTTTTTTTCCGGATAAATATGTTTTCGAACCGAGGTCAGACAGCTGGCTGATATTTTCAACTCCCTTTAGCTGGCTGATAATTCCGAAAAGAAAAGTGGGCGGAAGCCAAAATCTCAAAATACTGAGTGCGATAAATCCGATGATGACAAGAACAGCAACCACCGCCGCGACAATTCCGCAGGTGAGGCAACCCCTGCTCTTTTTTGTCTCGCTTTTATTATTTGAGGGCAATTGCTTTTCCGCTTCTGGCGCCGAAACCTGTTTTTTGATGTTGTTTTGGCTGTTTGTTTTTTTGTTTTTGGCCATTTTTTTGAAATTTTACTTATAAGTAAACAAACGGTAGTTGCCGATTCCAGTATCAGTGAAAACGCCGGTAGCATTAACTTCGCTCCCATACATGATATAAATCGCTCCGTTATCCGTATAATAAGCCGCGCCTCCCCAAGATTCTTCAGAAAATCCTGAAAAGAAATTATTTTTTTTCATTAGGCGCATATTCATTTCATTGTCGGTTTTGAGTCCTGGCACAGAAACTTTGCGATAATAGAGGGTAAACATCCCGGAATTAAGGGAAACGTCAGCATTCGTCGCGTCTCCGGAAACGGAGAAAATATAGCGTTTCGCGAAACTTTTCTTTTTGGAGATTTTTTCGGGAAAACAGAGACGGAAATCCCCGGTGTTTGATGAATAGAATTGTCCGTTCCCGGAATAACCATATAGAATCCAGCCATATCCGCCGGAAAAGAAATAGATGCTCGTCGGCGACCATGACTCACTGCCCAATCCGGGATCATACGTGTCCTTTTTGTATATCTGGTAGTCGGGGACGTTTGTCAATTTCAAATTCTTTAGGGCTATTTTTCGGTAGTGAAAGGTCGTGTTCGGGTTGCTGCTTGAGGAGACAATTGAAGCGTCGGCATTGGAGGCGTCTCCGGAAACCGAAAAACCAAAAATTTGGGCGCATTGGCGTTTGGTTTTTTTCGTGCTTTTTCCGCCATAATAAGTGAAGAGCCGGTAATCTCCGGTGCTTCCAATATAATAAGACCAATTTGGGCCGCCGTATCCGTATCCATATTTAAGATACAAATATCCGTCGGCAATGGAATAACTTGAACTCGCTACCCAACTTCCTTCGGGATACGGCGCTCCTGCTTTGCTTTGTCCATATATTCGGAAAGGCAATGGATCGGAAATCTTGAGCCCCGGAACGGAAATTTTCCGATACAAGTTCCGGTATTGTGATCCATACAACGTGTAATCGGCTGTTGTGTCGGCATTGGTTTGGTCGCCGGAAACGTTGAATAAACTGGCAGTTTTGTAGTTGCGCTTTGTTTTTTTAGCTTCGGCACTTTTTGTATCAGCGCCGCACAAAAAAACTGCCGCCGCAATCGCCGAGAAAACTAGAATGATTTTTTTTGTTTTCATCTGTTTATTTGAAGTATTATTCTGCGGCGGTTCTTCCGCAGCAAATTTGTGATTTAATTATACCCCAAAACAAAAACCCCCGCGAGGGAGGGGATAATCAAGAGTTATTTCATTTGCCCGATTTTCGGCTTTGCGGGATAATATGGGTAACGCGGGTAACGTAGATATCTACGTTACTTGGTAAAAATATAAAATCAAAACAATGGCGAAAAAAGAAGAGATTATCCGGAAACTTACCAAAACGGGACGGGGGAGCATGTATGTCGTGCTGCCGAAAGAGCATATTCGAGACTTGGGTTGGCGGGAGCGGCAGAAGCTGGTCGTCCAACGTGTGAAGGGAGGACTGCTCATCAAAGACGCCCGGAGCAAGAAGTGAAATCCCAACATTGAATGTTGGTATGAGTCCTTCGAGCGCTTTTTTTATTCCATCCGCGTGCTGGGGGAGGAGGGACATCATGCTTGCGGTTAAATATAAACATCTGCTACTATAAGGGACTGCTTTTTCAGGCAGATGCAATTTTAAAAATCAGTTAAATTCGACTAAAGGAGGTTTAGGAGTAAAATAGAAGCAGGCCATTCTAATTCAAGGAGAAGGCTTATGAAGAAAGCAAAGTATGCGTTGATTTCGGTCTTCGACAAGGCCGGGATCGTGGAATTCGCCCGGGAGCTCGTGGCTCTCGGCTGGACGATTCTTTCGTCCGGCGGAACGGCCAAGGTTCTCAGAGAGGCTGGAATTGGGGTGACTGACGTTGCCACGATGGTCGGGAAACCGATCCTTGGTCACCGCGTGGTTACGCTTTCCCGGGAAATTCACGCCGGACTTCTGGCCAGGCCCATCGCGGAAGATTTAGCCGAGCTGGAAGCGGAAGCCATTCCCTTTATCGACATGGTGGTCAACGACATGTATCCTCTCCAATCGGAAATTGCCCGTCCTGAAAGCACCCCGGAGTCGGTCATCGAAAAAACCGATATCGGGGGGCCGACCCTGCTCCGTTCGGCTGCCAAAGGCCGGCGGATCGTTGTCTGCGACGCGTTTGACCGCCAGAGGGTGATCCGTTGGCTGAAAGACGGCGAACCTGACCGGGAGGCATTCATCACCAAGCTGGTCGCCAAGGCTGAATTCACCGTTGCCAAATACGTCATGGCCTCCGCCCAATACCACAGCAGTGGCGGATACGACGGCGTTTTCGGCAAGCAGTTCGCGATGTGCAAATATGGCGAGAACGCTTCCCAGACTCCGGCCGTTGTATATACGACCGGATCAGGCGATCCCATGGCGGTGGACAGTTTTGAACTAGTCGCCGGGACCGCTCCCAGTTCCAACAATTGGTGCGACATTGACAGGCTGGTCCAGACCATCACCCACATCGCGGCCTCCTTTGACGTGAACCGTGGCATAGTGCCGCGCGTAGCCGTCGCCGTGAAACACGGCAACCCGTGCGGAGCTGCTTTTAGTGGCAGTCCCGAGGCGGTTATCTGGAGGGTGGTCGATGGAGATCCTCTGGCCATCTTCGGCGGGTTTTTGATGCTCAATTTTCCGGTAACCGCCGAGATTGCCGAAACCATTTTGACCCACGGCATGCCGGAAGGCGCGCGGAGGCTTTTGGACGGCATTGTCGCTCCATCCTTTGACGACGATACTATCGATCAGCTGAAGCGAAAGGGCGATAAGTGCCGGCTGATGGTGAATCCCGCCCTGGAGAAGCTAAACCGGCGCAGCTTGGACACGGCTACCCGGTTTCGGTATTTGAGAGGAGGGTTCTCAACCCAGCCGAATTATTTGTACGTTCCTGACTTCAATGATCCGGAACTCAAAAAATATGGCCAGGCCACTCCAGTACAGGAAAGCGATTTGCTCCTCGCCATAGCCGTGTGCCACACTTCCAACAGCAATACGGTGACGTTGGTCAAGGACGAGATGCTCATCGGGGACGGCGTCGGCCAGCAGGCCCGGGTTTACGGCGCTCGGCTTGCCATCACCAGGGCCAGAAGCTGCAAACACGACATCCAGGGCGCCGTAGCCGCGAGTGACAGCTTCTTCCCGGAGACCGATGGTGTGATCGCCCTCGAGAGAGCGGGAGTGAAAGCCGTATTCACCACCAGCGGGTCTGTCAGGGACAAAAAGGTGATCAAATATTGCCAGGACAAAGGCATCGTTCTCTATATGATCCCCGACAGCAAAGGCCGCGGCTTCTTCGGCCACTAGGCAATGAACATTTTACGATCGGCGTACCCGGCCTGCAAAGGAAGGGTGCGCCGCTTTTTTTTGTTTGCACCGTTTCCCGCCCGCGGGAAAATATGAAATCTGGCCTAATGACTCAGTCGAGAACCGTCCTCGACCGGTCGCACAATTTTTATTTTAAGAGTGAAAAAAGCAAACTAAACTACTTATAATCTCATTTTTTTGCCTTAGCCATCAGATCCCGGACCAATTTCCGGTTGCCTTTGATTTTTCCTTTTTCCAAAAGCTCAGTTGCAAGAAAAAGCCACTTGGCGGCGCTTGATGCGGTAAAAAAATCTTTTTTGAGATGATCTTTGGCGTTTCGGGACATTTCAAGATATTTCTTTTTGTCTATTAGAAGCTTGAACAAATATCGGGCAACCTGGTTGGTGTTTCCGGTTTTAACAAGATACCCGCTGATGCCATGTTCAACTTGGAGCGGAATTCCTCCTGTACGGTAGGCCACCACCGGCTTTCCCTTGTGAAGCGCTTCCGTCACTTTGAACTCAAAACCTTCTTTATGGGAAAGCTGAAGGACGATGAGGCTTTCGCTGAGGAGCGCGTTCAAAATCTGATCGCTATGAGGGACTTTGGCAACTTTGATGTCAGGGGAAATATCTTTGTAGGTATCCATCTCAAGAAGATTCAGAGTGGAAGTGAAAATGAAATCTCCCTCCGGGTCGTCAACCGAGCCGTGTCCGGCGATCACGAGCTGGGGGATATTTTTTTTGGGAATTTTTGCGGCATCGAGTTTTTTGCGGAGTTTGCGGTATGATTCAATGACGTCCTGAATTCCTTTTGACGGGTCAAAGCGGGCGATCTGGATGACGTAGGGTCTTTTCATGTCGAGCGGAGAGCCTAAAGACTGTTTATTGAAAAGATTGATATAGAATTTCAGCTGGCTTGGTGAAAGTTTTTTGTTGAGGCCGTCCAACTTGTCGGTCGAGGGGGCCATAAGGACGGTTTTCTGGCGGGGGACGTTCGAGGGAATGAATTTTTCAATCGGGTGGCTCACAAAAACATCGGCGAAGCGGATATTTTTCCAAAGATGCCCCCAGACTTCGCTTTGGATAGTGTCTTTTTTCTTTATCAGGCTGGCCTCAATCTGGATATGGGAGCGGTAGATAATTTTGGCTTTCGGATTTATTTTTTTGATACAGGGAATCATTCCCGAGGGCTGGTAATCATCAATGGCAATCACTTTGGCTCTTTTGAATATCGGTTCGAAATTCCTTGCGTTCTTTTTCGACCACTCGGAAAGAATTTTTTTGTCCCGCGAGGCAAATTTTGTGTCGGGCGGAGCCACATTTTGAAGGACATTGTGAATTTTTCTCTTTGTGACTCCGAAAACCTCTCTTTTTGAGCTCAAAACATACCAATTGGCGTCAATTCCGAGAAGGCGAAAAAGCCTGATTATAGCATGGCGCATGATGGCCACTCCGCCTCCGCGGGGAGTAGAGCTGAAAAAATAGAGTCTTCCTTCCTGCGCCTTGAATTTTTCAGCCAAATTTCGAAGTTCCTGAAAATCATCCCGTCCGATTGTTCTTCGGAAATCGTCGAGGCTTGCCAGGCGCACCGTGCGGACTCGCCGCTCCGGATCGAAAGAAACATCAACGATGTGGTCATGCCCGAATCTTTTTGCCACTTCGGCGGCGGCGCTTCGCGCTTTCTTTTTCGAGTTCTTTGACTGGATGTTGAAAACATAGGGCACGATGTCCTGCTTGAGCCAAAGGTCGGAAGTAAGCTCGTCAATTTTTTTGGAAGCTTCTTCAATCGCCAGTCCGCAGCCGACGATTTTTATTTCATTTCTAGCGGCAAATTTCTGGAGCCAGGAGAAAATTTTCTGGTCAATTTTTTTGGTCGGGCACTTCACAAATTCAATCGCAGAAACTTTTTTCCCGTTTTGGACAGCAGCAAAAAAACCGTCTTTTTCGGGGCAAATCCCGGCGTAGGCGATGGGGAAAGAATATTTCCGGTAGCGCGTTGTTTTGGTGGGCATATATTTTGGGATTAACCAAAAAAACAGATCCTCCCTCCTGTTTTTTGGGTCATTTCTATTATACTCCAAAACAAAAAAACCGCGAGGAGGAAAGCAACCCCAATTTTCATTTGTCCGATTTACGCTATGCGGTATAAAATGGGTAACGTAGCGATCTACGTTACTTAATAAAAATATAGAAGCAAAGCGATGGCGAAAAAAGAAAAAGTTGTGAGAAAACTCACCAAAACCGGGCGGGGGAGTATGTATGTAGTCCTGCCCAAAGAACACATCCGCGATCTCGGCTGGCGGGAGCGGCAGAAGCTGGCCATCCAACGGGTCAAGGGCGGATTGCTTATCAAAGACGCTCGGAGCAAAAAATGAAATCCCAACATTGAATGTTGGGATAGATTAGCTCGGAAACGAAATAAAAAAGCGGTTGCGGGGAGCGCCTATGAAAGCGCATTTCCCGCAACCGTTTGCTCCAGGCTTGAAGCTAACTCTTAATCATTGTGGCCAGGCCTCAATTGGCCAATGACGAAGAAAAAGAACTTCTTGCAATCGCCGACGCACTTAAGGTCGCCTTTTATGACTTCCCTGTGCCCGGTGGCCTTTTCCAGTTTTCCGCCGCAATCCGGGCATTCAGCCGGCGGTTCAGGTCCCGTATGTTTCCTGAGCTGAATTTTGAGATTCCCAACAGCCGTATCGACAAGACCCTCCAGGAAGGGCGCGATAATCATCGATTTTTGCAGGGAATCGATCATATTCGGGATAATCTCGGGTGGACAAAATGACCGGTGCTTGCCATACAGGCAGGCGACAAACTCGACGTAATGCGATGTGCAGGCAGGCGAGTTCAATTCCGCCAAGATTCCTTCAAGGATCGGTGGCCAATCATTATCGGGCATGAGCCATTCCTCCTGGGCAGTGGCAGTCTGATTCAATTGAGGATCGTTTTCAAATGGTCGCAGATCAGATTTTCTTTCTCAGTTTCGCAATCGCACCCGAAGAGATTTCCGCGATGGGCATCTCAACAATCGCGATTCCATGGCCGCGCTGGAATTTGACCCTGACGCTGCTTTTCCCTCCTGATTATTTAGACTTGGATTTTTTGTTACATTCAAAAATGATTAAGTCGAGGACCGTCCTCGACTGGTCGCACCTTTTTTCCGAATGGTGATTTGTTGCGCCTCAAGCATGGTGTTCGAGGACAGCATGTCCTTTTTCATCGAAAAACCGAAAACCGTGCCCACTTCCCCGGAAGTCAAAGTGCGCCATTAACGCCTTGAAATTGCCGAAGGGACCGACGATGGAGCAGATCCCTTTGATCTTCGTATCACGACTATCCAGGTACCTTTGAGCTGATTCTTTGGTCGTGAATACGTAGGTGAAAATGTACAGACCGCTTTCGGGACAGCCGAAGCCCAAAGGCCGATTCTCCCGATTCGCGATGGCGAAAAGCGATGCTCTGTTCAGCAAATAATCCTTTTCCATGATACGATGCCCTCCCTCGTGGCAAAATTGGGTTTTCTGTAAATATCAACATTAAAAAGTTGATAGGAAATTCTAGTACCTCAATTTATTTATGTCAAGTTAAAAGTAAAATTTTGGTATTTTATTTGAAACACTAGAGCTTCACTAATGTCGAACCTTAGCGAAGCCAAGAACGCGCATTCAGCATTTTCCCACGGCCGTGGCAAAATGCTAAGTTGGGAAAATGAAAAAAATACCCCGCGAGGGGGTTACTGATTAAAAGCGATTAGCGGTTATAGACGGAAATGAGGAAAAGCGCGAGGAGAATGACGCACGAGAGCAACATCAAAATCGCCCCGCCCACGATATTCCGGTCTTTGTTATAAAGACTTGCGAGAAGATACACAAGGCCGAGAATGATAAAAAAGACAAAAATAATGACAACCAAGGCCACCATAACTTTTTTATCTCCTTTTGGCATTTCAGTCCGTCAACTTTTTGAATTGGAAAAGATCCTCAATTGACTTCATATACTCTATCAAAAATTAGGCAAAAGGGCAATTGAAATTTATAAAATGAAAGGGCGGTCCCGAAGGTCCGCCCAAATGCGCGATGTGCTAGAAGTGGCTGAAAAGTTCCAATAGGCTCCTGATCTGAATATAGCTGACAGCGCATTCGGTATCCAAATGCTCCCCATCCGGATCAAAAAGGAACCGATGTGAAATTCCGCCGGCCGCGGCGCCCTCCATATCGTTCCGGGGATTGTTTCCTAAAAAAGCGATGTGGCCAGGAGAACATTTGGTTGCCTTGATGCAATGCTCGAAGAAGCGCGGATCAGGTTTTTTGAACCCAATCACATCGGAGACGAAAATGTTCTTGAAATAAGGTCTGATTTGGAAATATTCCAGAATCCGTTTTATCCCGGCAACCTCCTGATTGGTGGCAAGATACAGCGCGTAATCCTTTTCCCGGGCGGCCAAGATGAAATCTTCAAGCTCGTGTTGCAGCAAATAATTTGTCGGATTGAACATCACCTCCGAAAAAATTTGCTCACCTATTTCTTGGGCTTCCAATTGGCTGATTGATGGATCAAGTTGTCGGAGAAGATTGGCGTTGATCGCGCCCCAATGCCGGCGGTAATCGCCGGACTTAAGGAATGCCACCTGTCCCTTGCTTTCGGCGGCTTGGCGCTCTTTCTTGTAAATCAGTTCAATGATCGCCGGATCGGCCTGGACGCCGGTGAGATTGAATATGAGTTCCCGATAGAGCACCCATCTTCCAAAAGGAGCACGAACGACCGTGAACATCGCGTCTGACATGATTGCCTTTTTAGCCATAAACGGATATCCTCCAAAATATGTTTTTGCGTCGGTTTACGCTTTTGTTAAGTGCCCCTATGGTAACCAAATATCCGGGACTTGGTCAAGCGGGATAAAAATAACACCTTTCCTCAAATTAAGAAGATTTACACCCGTAAACTGGTTTACGGGTGTAGGGTTATTTTAGTTGAAGCAATATTGGAAATATTGGCAAAAAATACTGAATCCAGCCCAAAAAGACGGTTACTTCCCCCCGAGAATCGCGTTGATGGCGTCTTCGTCCCGACAGCCGTAGGCATTGTCGGGGGAATAATATCTTTTCTTGGGGCCGAAGCAGCCGCCATTACTTGTGTCGAGGACGCCGAAATAGGGCATAAGAAATCCCATATTTTGCGAAGTGAATTTTTTGTGGAGCTTTCGGAGCGTTTCGGCTCTTTTTTCCGTGCTCATGCGGGCAAAGATATCGAGGTCATCAGACTTGATACCGGTCCAGTCGAGATGGAGAAGGACATTCTTCGCATTTGACGTGAAATTTTTGTGCCAAAGAAGCGCCCAGCAGGACCCTCTGGAAGAGAGGCATGGCCCGTCTTCAATGTCGCCGTTTGAATCAATTCCCACTCCGCCTTCAATATAGTCAAAAAGCTTCAGATATTTCGGGTCGGTGATTGATCCGGTCTGGGCGCCAACCACCACGTCAATCCCTTTTTTCTTCGCATACTCGCGGATGCTGTTGACGACTCGGGGAGCGTATTTTCGGTTTGAGCTTTCCTGCATTTGTATTTGTCCGAAAGTGAAGCTCTGAATGCCCAGGTCCATCGCCCGGCGGGTGATGTATTTCAAATAATCGCGATATTCGGAACTTGAAAAAGTCGGAACGCAGGTGTGTTCGCCCCAGCGGTTCAAGGAATCCCTGTGGCACATTTTTCGGAAGCGGAAATAGCGGCCGCTTGAGGCGTTTTTGTAATTATCCTTCGTATCCAAAGCTTCGGCGATGAACATTCCATAGACAACATCTTTTTTGGTTATCCGGTTCATCACGTTGTTTATAACTTCAAAACGTGGCGGCTGGCGCCAAGTTTCAACGGCCCGGTGGAGATAATAGCAATTGGAGCGGTTTACGAGGCTGATAAACTGGTCGCTCTCGGGATTGTATTGCGAAAGGATTCCATCGGCGACGCAGCCTTCCTTCTTGAGCCGAGACATGGAAACAGGGGGAGGGGGAGTTTTTTCTTCTCCGATTCCGGGAAGGGACGGAATGGAAATTTCTTCGGAAGGTGGAGGCGCCTCAATTTCCTCAGGCGGCGGCAAAATCACTTTTTTGTTTTTTTTCCCGCCCAGCCAAACCATACCTCCAAGAAAAGAGGCCGCTAAAACAAAAAGTGCCAAAATCAACGCGAGACGCTTTGTCATTTTTCCAATCTCTCCATTAATTCACCGAATCTTTTTTCAGTTTAGCACCAAAAACAACCTTCGCAAAAAAAGTCTCTCAAAATTATGGTTTATTCTCCATCTCCCGGTTCCTCATCTATTTCGGGAATAAATTTCAAGGCAATCGAGTTGATGCAATACCTTTTTCGTGTCGGGGGCGGGCCGCCTTCAAAGACGTGTCCGAGATGCGAATCGCAACGGGCGCAGCGCACCTCTTCCCGAATCATGCCATGGGAACTGTCCACTTGAAATTCCACATGGTCGGGCGCGACCGGCTGAAAATAGCTTGGCCAGCCCGTGCCGGAATCAAACTTATGCTCATGGCGAAAAAGGGGAAGCCCGCAGGCGGCGCAATGATATACGCCGTTTTCATTTTTATTCCAAGAGCACGTGAATGGCGCCTCGGTTCCATGCTGGCGCATCACCCGGAATTGTTCCGTTGTCAATATTTTTTTCCACTCGTCTTCACTTTTTTTAATTTTCTTGAGCATAATTTCTGTTTCGCAAAAACGGACCCCTTGCGGACCGCTTTTGCGATAGATTCCAGATGGCCACCCCGGCACCAATCCCAAATATGCATTGTTTGCTTAATTTGCCTCGAGCGCGAAGCGGCTTCGCCTAACTTTTTCGATTTTATAAAATTTGCGCCGAGGATTGATTCCGGGTTGCGCTTTGCGACATAATCGCAAAGCCTACATTTCGTCTTTCATCTTTTCCTTCATCATTTTTTTCATTTCCATCATTTCCTCTTCCGACTTTCCTTTCATCATATCCGGGTGCATTTCCTTGACGTGCATCATCATTTTGTCCATTACCTCGTCTTCACTCACGCCTTTGGCGACAAAGCCGTCATCCATGCCCAAATCTTTGCAAGAGAGAGTTTTCATATGTTTAAAAATAAAGGTTATATTGATTAATACTTCTTGTTTGGCGATTTATTTCACATTTCAAAAATTATCCCCCGATCCATTCGACGAGATAGATCACCCCGGCTTTGTCATCGGAAATATATATTTTTCCGTCCGGATTTTCGAGGATATCAACCGGGCGGCCGAGAGCATTTCCCCGTGCCAGCCATCCAGTGGCGAAATCCTCGACCCCCGAATAGTTTCCCTGTTCATCGAATTTATGTCGGACTATTTTGTATCCGGTCGGGACGCTCCGGTTCCAGGATCCGTGATAGGCGACAAGAAGATTGTCGCGATAGTCCGCGGGCCATTCGGAATTTTTCAAAAAGGCGAGTCCGAGGGGCGCAGAATGGGCGGGGATGTCGATAAGCGACGGTTCCGTAGTTTTGCAAAAATCAAATCGTGAACCTGACGGATCAAAATTGGCGTCATGAATCTGTTTTCCATAGCAATACGGCCAGCCATACTTTTTTCCCTCGCGGATAACATTGATTTCATCCGGCGGCAAATTATCCCCGAGAAAATCCCGCCCCATTTCAGTCGCCCAGATTTCCTCAGTCCGCGGATTGATCGTCATAAAAACAGAGTTTCGAAGGCCCGAAGCAAATTCCCTGAAGTCGGTGCCGTCACGGTTCAGTGAATATATTGCCGCTCTTCTAGGATCTTTCTCGACGCAAACATTGCATGACGATCCGGAGGAAACATAAAGCCTCTTATCAGGGCCGAACAGAAGGGTTCGGGTTGAATGTCCGCCGCCAGCGGGAAGATCGGCGATTTTCTCATATTCGCCTTCGGTATAAAGCGGAACTTTGGTAATTTTATCTTCTTCTCCGATGAAAAGAAGGAGTGGCTGATCCGGATCGAAAGCCAACCCGTGCGGATGGTTGAGTCCGACCAGCGTGTCATTTTGACTCACCACTTTACCGTCTTGAATTTCAAGCAGTGTCACGACATTCGCGTTCGGGCGGCTTAGCCACATGTTTCCAAGAGTGTCGAGGGCCATGACGCGCGCGCCGGGAAGATTTTTCGCAAAAATGGAAATGCGAAAACCGTCCGGGAGCTTGAGAGGCATATTCGTTGCGTTTTCGGCCGGCAAAGTATTTTCCGGCTGGCTGCTTGGCGATTCAGATGGTGAAGGGATCAAGTCCGTGATATTTTGGTTTGGCTCCAAAAAGGCCGGTCTTGATCCGCGGAAATTTCTCCAAGCAAAAATTCCAATCCAAAAAATAACTCCAGTCAAAATCGCAATTATCGCCAATATAATAAGTTTTTTCATAATTATTCTGATAAATATTCAGTGCCAAATTTTTTCAGATCATGAAATACAAACGGGCAAGCCAGTCGCCGAACAAGTTCAGAATCAGGACATGGAATATGAATCCGACTGAAACGCCAAGGGCAAATTTTTTGAAGCTGATGCTGGAAAGGCCGAAAGCCCCACTCATGATATCGAGGGGAAAGACAGGAAAGACATAGAGAAAAAGCAGGAAATTTTCGCGGCGGGAAATCATTTTTTCGTATTTTATGAGCTTTTCCTCTCCGAACAACTTTTCCGCAATCACGCGGCCGAATTTTCGGGAGAGCCAGAAAACAAGAAAAGATCCCAAAACATTTCCCGTATAAGTATATAAAGAACCATAAAAAGCGCCGAAGATGAAACCGGCAGTAATGGCCGGAATGAATCCGGGTATGGGAGCCAGAACCACTTCGATTATTATCGCGGCAATGATGGCGAGAGGCGCGAAAATTCCAAAACTCCGGATGAGCCGCTCAAAACTGTCCCGGTCGCTCAACACGCCGAATTTATCCCTGAATTCTATCAGGAAAACAGCAAATGCCAGGAAGATCAAAAAGATGAACAGGTCATATTTGTGTTTCTCGATGAATTTCATGATATCATAATAATAGTATCATTTTCACTCAAAAACAATGAAGAAGAAAAAATACATTTTTGCCGCCGCGTTCCCTTTTGTATTGATACTTGCCGGAGCCGGTTTTTATTTTTCAAAAAAGTATTCCGTCCCAATCGCAAGAAAGGATAATCTCCAAAGCCGAATCGGCGAAAAAGCTGAAAAGGCCGAATTGGCACTGCCGGAAAAAATCATGCTCGAAGTCCCGTTCACTTCTCAAGCACCCCTGGGGAATTGGCAGGACGTCCGGGAACAAAACGGATGCGAGGAGGCTTCTCTTCTTATGGTGATGGCCTGGGCCAGGGGCGAGAGCATTTCTCCCGAAGCGGCTGCAAGGGAAATACAAAACATGTCGGACTATCATCTCGAAGCGCACGGGCATTTTCATGATTTGTCGAATGCCGACACGCTCCATCTGCTCAACGAATATTTCAAATATTTCAAAGCGCGTCTTGTCGAAGACATCGGGACCGAAGACATAAAAAAAGAATTGGCCGCCGGCAAACCGGTGATCGTTCCGATAAACGGGGCAACAATAGGCAATCCAAATTATGAGCCTCCCGGGCCGACCAACCACAAGATCGTGATCATCGGGTATGATGACGCCGCGCGGGAATTCATTACCCATGATCCCGGAACCAGCCGCGGGAAGAGTTATCGCTATGGATACGAAATTCTCGAGAAATCTCTGGAAGATTATCCCACCGGGCTTCACGAAAAATTTCCAGAAAGAAAAACATCAATGATCGTGGTGGAAAAATGATATTTCTCGATGGCATAATGATTTTATGAAAAAAATGCTCAAAATTGTTCCGAAAGGGAGTGTTGTGCTTGCGGCAACAAGTTTTGCCTCATACGTTTTAGGGCTGGCGCGGGACCATTTTTTCGCCCAGACGTTCGGGGCGTCGCGATCTCTCGATGCCTATAACGCGGCGTTTCTTTTTCCCGACCTATTGTTCAATATTCTCATCGCGAGCGGGATTGCCGCGGCTTTTGTTCCGATCCTGAACGGACTTTTGAGTTCCGACAAAAAAAGAGCGGAGGAATACGTGAATTCGATAATCACATCCGCAACGGGAACAATGCTTTTGGCTGCGGCAGCCATCATCATTTTCGCGGGATCCATCAGCGCAATCGTCGCCCCCGGTTTTGGCGCGGAAGACCGGCAACTGGTAGTGAAAATTCTTCGTGTTCTCGCTTTTTCTCCCATTTTTTTCGCGGCTTCGAATGCGCTCGGCGCGATGCTGATCACAAAAAGAAGATTTCTTTTCTACGGCCTTTCGCCGGTTCTCTATAATCTCGGCATAATCGCCGGCACACTGCTTCTTGCTCCCCGCTTTGGGATAATGGGCGTGGCAATCGGGACACTTTTTGGAGCGGCTTTGCATCTTTTGGCGAGAATAGCCGACGTCTGGCGGAGCGGATTTCGCTTCCAGGCGTTTTTTGCCTTCCGCACGCCGGAATTTCGCAAAACTATCCGGCTTATGATTCCGAAAATGTTCGGGCACCCGATTGAACTGGCGACTTTTTGGGGTTTCACGGCCATTGCTTCCACCTTGGCGGCTGGTTCGGTGGCGGTGATCAGTTTTGCCCGCAACTTTCAAAGTGTTCCCATCAGTCTCATCGGCATAACCATCGCGACGACCAGTTTTCCTCTTTTGGCAGGCGCGGCCAATGAAAAAACGAAGGACAAATTTTGGAAAATACTCAAAAGATCATCGCTTTTGATTTTTTTCGGGAGCTTTCTGGCTGCCATAGCGATTTATATTATTCGCGCGCCTCTCATCAGAATATTCCTCGGCGGCGGGGAATTTCAATCCGGCGACGTGGACCGGACCGCCGCCGCGCTGGGGATGTTTTGCTTGAGCATTCCGACCGAAGCCCTCGTCCATCTATTGGCAAGAGCTTTCTACGCGACAAAAAACACGACCATTCCAGTCGCGGTGAGCATCTTGGGAATCATCATTGCCATTCCCGGGGGATATTTTTTGAGCCAGTCCTATGGCCTGTCCGCTTTGCCCTTTGCTTTTTTTCTGGGAAGCGCGGCCGAACTTCTGATTCTTGGAATACTTCTGCCGCTTCGCGTGCGAAAGATTTTTGCCTGATGAAAAATTCCTAGCCGACGATGATCATAACTTTTTTTCCCGCGTCCACGTTTCCTCCGTTCCAGTCGTGAATGGCGTTCAGAAGCACATCCGGTTTATAAACATAATCAGCGCCTTTCCTAGTTCCCGGGTCGTTGGTGATCAGGTTGCCGTTTTTCGTATAGCCTTTCACGACCAGCATATGATAAAGCGGCCCGGGCTGGCGGTAGTTGGGGTTTCCAATCTCTCTTCCGGCCAGAGGCAAAATCACAGCCTTGCTCCCCGCCAGGGCTTTTTTGATTTTTTCGGATGTGGGATCGAAAACAACTTCCACATTGGCAAGTTCAAAATTTTCCCGCAGAATGACGGCTGTTTCTTCAGCGGTCGTATCTTCATAATAGCCGAATTTTTTTTCTTCGAAATCTTTGATGGCGAGCATTTTTTTATCCGAGTCGTCAGGGCCGAGAATATTTTCCCCTTTGACGAAACTGGCCGCCATCAAAACTGATGCTTCTTCGCAAAATTGCTGATAGGGCAAGTCCCAATTTTGGTGCGGGGCTTGGGAAGTGAACGGAATGGCGAGATTCACTTCGGCAGGAAGAGCGGTCTCCGGTTCGGACGGAGCCGGGCTTTGGGTCTGGGATGAAGCGGTGGAATTATAGGATTGAGCCGGAGGCAGGGGAATTGTCTCCGGCTTTTTTTTCGACACTGCAAAAAATATTCCGGTCAAAAGCGGAAGCGCGATCAGGATCAAAGTTATCCGAAGCCTGCGCATGAGATTGATATGTTATGAAACCTTTGATAATTCATCAACAGAGCCGCTCTTTAATCCGCAAAAACGGCATGCATATCTGTTAATACTATTTTATTTCCTTTTATTATTCAATCATATCACAAAAAAGCCCTCCCGCCCTATCCGGGTTCAAAAAAACCAGCTCGCTCGGGCTGGTGGGGGACTGGGCTTGGAAGCCTCCAAAGAAGCTTTCAAACCCATCCCAACATTCAATGTTGGGATGCTCCCTCCTTACAAATAACTGCCGAACCGGATGGCGTGGCAAGTGTATCCGCCGGGATTTTTTTGCAGATAATCCTGATGGTATTCTTCCGCCGGATAAAATTTTTTCAAGGGTTCCAGAGTCGTAATAACGGGATGTTTCCAGCGGCCGGATTTATTCACAATATCAATAAAATTTTTGGCTTCTTTTTTTTCCTCGCTGCTGCCATAAAAAATAACCGAACGATAAGACGTTCCGCGGTCATTGCCTTGCCGGTTCAGAGTTGTCGGATCATGGATCTGGAAGAAAAAATCGAGCAGTTTTTTGAAAGAAGTCTTTTCTGTGTCATATTCAATCTCCACCGCTTCCGCGTGTCCCTCGTGATTTTCATAAGTTGGATTTTTCACTTTCCCGCCGGCATAACCCGCAGATGTTTTCGCCACTCCGGGCTGTTTTCTTAGGAGTTCCTGCAAACCCCAAAAACAGCCTCCTCCCAATACTATCTTTTTAATCATAAATTATGGCATTAAACTCATTCCAACATTGAATATTGGGATGAGTTAGGAATTATGTAATTAATTACGTAATTATATTTACCTCTCTGCCGAAATTTCTTTCCCCCGATTCATTGCCGAAAAACCACCAAACTGATCACCATCAGCACGAAGAATATAAACAGCCAGAAAAGGATGAAGCCAAAAAGCTCCAAAGCCTCTTTCTTTTTACCTTCCACGTACATGAGCACCGGCTTTCCCAAGACGAGCGCGCCGGACACTGCCGCCGATAGAACGAAGAGGAGAAGGAAGGTGATCGGGGCAAGAATTTTGTTGTCGGGAGTGTTGCTAAAAAACCGCTCGGCGCTGCCCATGAGCAGCGCCACGAGTCCGATATACATTGCCTCGCCCAAAGCGAGAAAGAATGCGAGTTTGATTAATTGTTTTTGCATATGGTTTTTGTGTGATTATTTATTACTTTCCAATTCCCCGCCGGAATTACGGAATTAAATACTTATTTGCATTTATTCCTCAAGTTTAGCTATAGAAACAGCCAGATTAATTATTAGTTATTCGAACTTTCTGTGATGTTGATACCGCCACCTTTATAAATAATTTTTGGTGCCTTGCCAGCTTTGCTCGAGAATTTTTCTTGGATGATTTTCGCCAGTTGGGCAATGATTAGGTTATCGTCTTCATCGTCAAGATCTTTTCCTTCAACAGGATTTTGTTGGATATATTCAAGCCATGCGCTGATTATCATACCCGGAGTTACTTGTTTTTGAAACTTTTCATAACATCCGACAATCAATTCGCGCGCCGAATCATTGTCCAGCCCGCCATCAGTCAGAACCTTTATGGATTTGTCATAAATTGCCGGCAATTTTTCCTCCTGATCTAATTTTTCTTGTTTTTCAATTGGCATATTTTTGATTTATTTGTCCCCCGCCGGGATTAAATATGGGGTTTACCGGTTTAAATAAGTAATTGTGAGTTGTAGACCGGTCGCGAAGGTGACCCAAAGAAGATAGGGGATATTGGCAAAGACGACCCAGCGAAGTCCGGGTGATGCGTGCCAAAGGGCAAGAAGCGCCCAAATGAGCGTGCCGAGAACCAGCAAGATGTCAATCGCCGCCAAAAGATTGTTTTTGAGGCCGAATTGCAAAGGAGTGAAAGCGAAATTGAAAATCAGATTGAGCGCAAACGGCAGGGCGACTATCCAGGCGAGTTTGCCGGTGAAAGTTTTCCAAAACACCGTGCCAAAAGATACGGCAATAATCGCATACAAAACCGTCCACACCGGTCCAAAGAGCCAGCTCGGCGGCGCCCATGATGGTTTCAATAGTTGGGAATACCAGTTGGATGTGTTCATATTATTTTTTGTAAATTATTTTTCCCCGCCGGTGTTACGTAATTAATTACGTAATTCTTCTAGTTCCTAAAGTTCGACCTTAGGAACGGTTAACTATCTCTTGGAACGATCAGGCTTGTTCATTTTTTTTGTCACCAATCTCAATAATTCGTCGGGATAAATTTCTTCCAATTTATCGCAACTGCCGCGGCCGAGGTTGGTCAAGGGCCGATACCGCATAAAACGGTGATAAACATCTTCAACGTCCATTTTTTTGAATTCCGTGCTGTCTAGTTCGGATCTTACTAATTGAAAAATTTCTCCGTTATTTTTGATCAAAACTGTGTTGATGAAACGCTCCGCCATGTCCTTTGGCTTTCCTATTGCTACCTGATAGCCTCTTCGTCCGGCCATCATTGAAGCCAAAGTCGTGAGGGACAGGCAACCCCATTGGTCGAAGAGACTGTCTTTGCAAATATCTTCGACCAAGCCCTGATTTTTGTGAAAAAAAATCTTAATCTTCTTGAGCATCGCATCCTCGCCTTCATTGGCCATTCTCCTCTCGGCGACGAATCGGTCGAATTCATCCATGAGCCTGTCAACGATCCCGGTAGCTCGCATTTTTTCCTCTAATTGCTCGGGGTATGTTTTTTCTGCAAGTGTTTCTTTTAATTTTTCCATATGATCAGTTTCGATTAATTTTTCCCCGCCGGAAATACGTAATTAATTACGTAATTATTTTTTTCTGAAGTCGAACTTTAGGAAAGGTTAGCCATTTGTAAATTTTATCTCGTTTTCCACTTTTAAAATCATTTGGATTATGATTTACAACGGCATAAACTGCAAATGCACCTGCTTCCAACATCTGTCTTAAGTTCATCATGGTTTGTATGTGATGTAGCCGAACCGAAGAAAGAAACGCGAGTGTGTGATGCTTTCTTATTTGTGATAAAAAAGCGGAAAATATAAATGCTTCGAGATTTATTGATTTGACAAAGCTTTCCATAAAAACAAAGGATTCCAATGCGAAGTCAAAAAATTCTCTATATTTGCTGGGAGCCTGTAAAAATAGTTCTTTTTCGCTATCAATAATATCCTGTAATGTATCCTGTTTTGTTCCCATGCTATATTCTACTTTTATCTACCCACTCATCAGCTTTGGCAATAATGTGTCAAGCGAGCAATAGAGTGCTTGGATTCGAGAGCTGTTCAAGTTCATTTTTTATACCCCCAAGCTTAACCTTGGAATGGATCATTCGACTTAATTCGATTATCTTGCTTACATAACATTTGGCAATTCTTTGAAACATGCCCTTTTCCAATATTCAATGTTAGGAGGATTAAGGTGCGACCTTTGCGAAGATCTATAGATTATATTTTGAGTTAAGTAAAATCGGTAAATTTCTCAATAGCGATTCTGTTAAGAGCTAAAATCTAATCCAAACATATCGTGAAGTAATCCTTCAATAATGGACCGGTAATCCTCTATTTGTAGATCCGTGATATTTGGTGTTGCTTGTTGATGTATTAAATCACATCTTAATTTATAGAAGTGATTTATTTTTTGAATTATCGCTCGATCTATGTTTATGTGCTTTCTAATTTCTTTCTCCACATCCGCTCTATTTTCCACGATATTTTTAAAAGTTTGCTTGCCTATATTTTTTTCATTTACTAAAAATTCTTTGTAGGCTATTTCAATTGAACTATCTAAGATTATCAAGCTGATTCTATTTTTTTGACTCAGCGGTAATTTAGAAATAATATCAACCGCCATTATACTTTCGAGTAATCCGGATACCCACGGTTTTTGCACAATAATGGCAGTGTTTGCGTCTGCAATCTTTTGATGCCACTTCTGTTTACTGGCTGGAGGCGTAGGAAGGTAGCTCTTGGGAATACTGGCAATAGTTTCTAACTTTTCAGCACTAACGTGGCCAGTTTTGTATGGGAAAATTTCATCATTCCAACGACCTTGCAAGCTTCGGGAGACCTGCGCATATCTTTTTGTGACATCGATAATACTTTGTCGGATTGCTTGAAAGATAGGATGTTTTAAATTAATGCCGGATTTACTGCTGTCCCAAGGCATGTCTCGCGATTGACCTTTGATATTTACAATAGTTCTAACGAGGGAGATATTATAATGTGGATTTCCAATTAAGCCGGATGAAAAGCCTATAGAGAAATCAGTTAACGCACGTGCAATTAATCTATTATTGCAATAAACGAAAACGCCGTAAGAATCATCTGGATCACCTGGATGATTAATTAAGCCGGACAAAATTTCAATGTCAACTTTGCGATCTTCGATTGGGATTAGTGCAGAAAACTTTGTCGGAAAAAGATTGGGAGGATATGACCACTGATCATCAAATTTTATTGCATTTAACTTATCACCGTTAACCTTGATGACAGCACCTCGATCCAAATACTTTGCATATACTTCCGAAAGCTGCTTTTTAAGATCCGCGATTTCATTGGAAGATAATTGAATTCTTAATTTATTTAATTCGATTAAGGTTGTGTATGGATCTAATTCATTTTTAGCCTCGATATAGGGCAAATGCCAATCAGGATCTTGAGTTATCCAGTGCTGGTCAAATTCTACAGTAAAGGTCTTTGCTTTCTCGAATCTTGAATGAATTGCAATATTTTCAGCAAGAGCGACGACAGCTCGCTTGCTGCCGACACCAAAATATCCTATAACATCATCACTTATTTCATTTGTTGTTTTCCCAGGACTAACAATATGATCCAATTTTAATTCTTCAATTCCTCCTGCATTGTCTTTTATGCAAAGAGTCCGTTGTCTCTCGTCAGCTAGAATTTCAATTTCTAAATCAGACCTTTTTTGTTTAGACCAAAGATCAATTGCATTATCAACTAATTCGCATAAAGATCTTTTTAGATCGTATTCTGAAATAATGGATAGAAATATTCTTTTTTCTGGAGTTGCATCTAGTATTTTAGTGTTCATGATATTGCTTCGTCATTGAATATTCAGGACGCTGTTTCAAAAATTTTATTTACCAAACTTGTCCTCGCATAAAATGCCCTAGTAATTGGTCGCCTTTTTCCAGTTCGCGGATTTATACCGCCAGTTCCTTTTGTTCTGGCTTGTATCCATTTCCCATCCTTACCTGTGAGGCTTTCAAAACCATGTTTGATAAGTTTCTCTCGTATAAAATCATAATCACCCATAATTTCTTTTATAAGTTCATCATCTTCGGCGAAATCGAGACTTGCAACTTTTAGTAATTCTGCCTTTTCTGCATTTTGTCCATGCCACATCACAGCACAAAATACGATTGATTTTAGTTTATTCCAGCAATGGCTTTCAAAAAATGAGTGCTTGTTTAACTCCTCAGGATTAATCATTGTTATTGCCATTGTCTCTTTTGGTACAAGCTCGTCCTTAACATAATGAAAGCTGACAGATTTCAATTCATACGATAAGCCATTCGGAGCTTTTGAAACATTAGTTTCTAGTCCGGCTAATCTTTCAAGAATTAATCCTTTCCATCCTTTATTTTGCTTTCCTGTTTCGAAAGTTGTTACTCCGTGCTGGAGGGCGAGCTTTCGCAAATTCTTTCCAATATACTTCTTCAAGTTTTTTATCGCATTTGCCCTTGTGACTATCTTCATAAATCTTTATGTAATATTTGCTTAAACCTCTTTATCGATAGATTCAAATATTTTTTTTCCATATCAATCCCAATAAATTTCCTGTCATTCAAGGCAGCCGCTAATCCAGTTGTAGACGAGCCCGTGAAAGGATCAAGGACCAAGTCCCCCTTTTCCGTGCTGGCCATAATAATTCTGACCAGAAGATCAATCGGTTTTTGAGTCGGATGTTTCCCAAATTTCTTCTCCTCTTTTTTCGGCGGATATATCGCCCAGACGCTTCTCATTTGTAGATTTGGTTTTTTTATAAAATCACCCGGCCATTCGCTGTTCTTCATTAAATCATAATTGAATTTATGCTTCCCTTTCTTATCCTTTCTTGCCCAGATGATCGTTTCATGGCTTGCAGTAAAAAATCTACAACTTAAATTTGGTGAAGCATTCGGCTTGAACCACGCTATATCATTTAGGATATGAAATTTATTTACTTGAAGTGCGAAGCCACACTGATAAATGGAATGATAAGTTCCACTAATCCAAATCGTACCACCGGGCTTTAATACTCGATGGCAGGCTTTTGTCCAATTCAGGTGAAAATCAAAATCTTCCTTGAGGCCATTTGTAGCATCCCACTTCCCTTTATCTACACTAACCATCCTTCCGCTTTTACAAGTAAACCCGCCATTCGAAAGAAAATATGGCGGATCGGCGAAAATCATATCAACTGAATTTTCAGGAAGCTGTTCTAGTATTTTCAGACAATCGGAATTATATAAAACAAACTTGTCTTTTTGAAAAAAAGGTTTTTCTTTGATGTTGGATAATATTTTTTTGTTTCCAGTCATTTTTTTATATAAAGAAGTATATAGTAATATATTATCACTATATCACTATCAGTGCAATAGTGGTTATTGGCAGCGATTTATTTCTTACTCCGATAGTCGCGGATTTGTAATCCGCCTTTGATTCTTTTCACTGTCACTCTCTGCCTTTCCTTCCATTTTAATTCCCTCACGAGTTCAATCGGCAGGGTGAGACCGACGGATTTTTTACCTATCTTTGTCAGTTTACGAATATTTGTTTCGTCGGATCTTTTATTCGCCATATTTTCGAGGTAAGTAATTAATTACGTAATTCTTAATTCTACCCGGCCAGAAGGTTGGTGACAATCTTGATCATTTTGTCCTTTTCTTTTGGATCACTGACGGCGATGAGAAGTGAGAGAGCAGTGAGGGCGTTGTCATTGATTTTTCTCTCGCCGCTTTTTTTGAGCAGGTATCTGTTCCGGTCCAGAAAATACACGAACAAAAACGAGCCGATGCGTTTGTTGCCATCCACGAAAGGATGGTCTTTGATCAGGAAATACAAAAGATGCGCCGCTTTTTCTTCGAGCGACGGGTAGAGCTCTTTTTTGGCAAACGTCTGATATATGTTTCCAAGAACCGCTTTGAACTTGTCGCCGTTCTCCTGACCAAAAAAACAACTTGCCTCTTTTTTGGCTAGCAGTTTCTTTTTGACTTCTCCAATTATAATTTTTGCCCCTGCGTCATCAATCGCGAATGTCGCTTTCCCCTTTTTCGCGAGCTTGAGCTTTTCTTTGTCGTATTTTTCGAGCAAGCTCAAGGTTTTGGAATAGCTTTCCAGTAGATCCAAGATTTCTTTTTCCTGCCCGGCGAGAAGCTTGTGTCCGGATTTCTCGCGGAGAAATGAGATAGTTTCTTGAAGTTCTCTAAACTGGTCTTGAGTTTGCAATAGGCGCTTTTCGTTGAGCGTATAACCCTTGATCAAATGCTGCTTGATTATTTTGGTTGCCCATTGGCGAAATTCTATCGCCCGCTTTGAATTCGTTCTGTATCCGACAGCTAGGATAATATCCAGACCGTAGAAAACCACCGGCTTATCAGAATTAGCAGTATGCATTTTTTGCATATTGCTTTTGGAGTCAACTTCCTTATCTTTGAATATGCTTGCAATATGCCTGGAAATCACAGATTGGTCTTTTCCATATAATTTAACAATATCAGCTTGGGTCGCCCAAATTGTTTCATGCCGAAAATCGCCCTTGAGCTCAATTGCCCCGGTCTTTGATTGAAATACCACAATTTCTCCTATTTTCATTTCTTCTTTCGCCATAATTTCATATTTGATGATTTCGAATAATTACGTAATTTCCTCCATAGGCGGACAAGAATTACGTAATTTTCTCAATTCCTCGAAGATCGGATCATCCATTCCAATCGGCAATGTTAGGCTAGCCGAGTTATTTGAAATCCGCGCCTATTTTCCAGACGCCTTTTTCCAAAAAGGCTTCTATGGTTTGCCGACCCGCCTTGTTGATCAGATTTGAATGCGAGAGCTTGTTCTGTTTCGCGTAATCAGCCAGAGTAATAATTTTTTTACCTTCCAAATAAGCCAACCGCCTATAATAACTGTTCGTCAGCGCCTTTCCCACAATCTCTTCCATCGTGGCAGCTGTCCCTTTTGCATCATATTCCCGGAATGCTTCATAATATTTTTTTCGATCAATGAATTTTATGTTGATTGGCACAAATCCTTCCCGAATCAGCAAATAATTGTTGAGGACGCGTCCAATACGGCCATTACCGTCACAAAATGGGTGAGCGTGTTCGAAATCAAGATGAAATTTTGCAATCCTCTTGATTATATTTTCATGGCTTGCGGCATTATATTCCGACAGCATTTCTTCAAGCTGGCCGATAATTTCTTTTGGATTGGGGGCTATATAATTTCCCACTCGGACAAATTCATTATCTTTCCTGAATCTTCCGGCAATATCGTCACGAATATTGGAAATCAGCATCTTGTGCAGCAATAAAATAACATCGAGAGTGAGCTCTTGCTCCTTGGCTTTTTTATTGATATACGAAACAACTCGCGCCAGGTTTTTGGTTTCAAAAATTTCCCTCTCATTGATGTATCTGTCCAAATCAATTTGCAGAAGTATTTTCTCGGTTTCTTCGAGAGTGAGGGTGCTGTTTTCGATGGCGTTTGAATTATATACTTGCTCAGCAATTTCGGTTTCGGCAATGAGTTGAAGCAACGCCTCCTTGCCTAAAGATGCTTTATAGTATCTCTCGCGAAGAGAGCTTATTTTTTTGTAGACATTAAGAGTTTTCGCCATATACAATCATTATACATTTTTTCACGATTTTGTCAACATAACCGTGAATTTAATCGAAAAATCGTACCGTTTTCACTGTTTTCCCCAATCCCAAGTTTAATATGGCTGATTGCAATTTAATGGGGCAAGCTTATTTTATTTCTTATTTTCTCCAATCCCTGATCACCAACCCGCCTTTAACTCTTTTGACGACCACCTTCTGCTTCTCCCGCCACTTCAATTCCCGCACGAGTTCGATCGGCAACGTGAGGCCGACCGATTTTTTACCGATCTTGGTTAGCTTGCGGATTCCTCTTTCTTCAGCTTTTTTGTTTGCCATATATTTGTTTTGAATAATTACGTAATTAATTACGTAATTTCATGTTTGCGCTCTCCATATCAACCCCGGACCATATCTTCATCCTATCCCGAAACCCGCTTTTTTTCAAGAAAAAAGCCTTAACGCATCGCCAAGGTTCTCTTAATTCAATCACTCCTGTTTTTTTGGGCAAGGACGGGGCGGAAAACAGGAAAACCGCTCTTTCGAGCGGTTTTCAAGATACTGTCTGAAAAGCAAAACGCGCGTCAAACCACAAATTGGGCGTGATTTTTTGCATAAAATTAGATAATTTTTTTAGCTTATCACATCATCGGGGCTGGCTCGAGCATGCCAACGCGGTTTCCTTCAGTATCGGAAAAAGATATATAGAGCCCGACGCCGGGTATATCCATCTGCTTGCCGAGAATTTTCCCGCCGGCTTCTTCCACTTTCTGGATATGCTCTTTCAGGTTGTCCACGCTGATCACCACCGAGGGACACTGGGACATTTTGTCATCGGTTCTTTGATAAAAGCCGCCATTGATGGCGCCGGGCTTTCGCAGCATGCCTTTTTCGTCAGTCTCGGCGGTCGTTGCAAGAACATAATCTCCCATTTCGGGGCCAAGCTGCTGGGTTTTCCATCCGAATGCCTTGGAATAGAAATCGGACATGCGCTTTCTGTCATCGGCCGGCATTTCAAAATGGACTACGGGATTCATTTTCATATTTTTTGCTTAAGAAATTAAAAAACGCTGATAATTTTCGGCCGCGAAGCCGGTGAAAACTTTTTTTTGGCCTCTATTTTTCGACAATGGCTTTGAAGCCGCCGTAGGCCATTCGCTTCATGTCAAATGGCATCGCCATATCCTTGTTTTTGGGATCGCTCATCATTTCTTTTATCACTTTAGCGTTCACCTCGTCGCGGTGAGACCGGGATTTATACACGATGAACGAGAACACGACCGTTTCGCCCGCTTTGACTTTCGCCATCTTCGGGAAAGTAAGAACCTTCACCCCCATCGACTTGGGATTCAGATCATCACCGACCGCTTCGATATAATCGAGCGCTCCATATTTGAGCCAAATTTTTTTGCCCATCTCGGCCATTTTTTGATAGCTCGCAACGTTCTTTTTCGGGACGGGAAGAACGAAACCGTCGACATATTTTGCCATATATTTATGCTAATAATAATTATTGGAGCTTGTCTAGAACAGCATAGGGATTTATGCTAATTCTATGACCGCTAGATTGATTAAAAACTCTAAACTAACGAATCGTCAAATTAACAAATTA